>JAJZLJ010000032.1 GCA_021850625.1 Microcaldota archaeon
GTTACCCTGCACCTATGACCGTTTGGCAGTATATATTAGTAAAAAAGGTTTATATGCTTTTTCATTTTTTTAGAGTAGGATATTATTGCAAAATTAGGCACAAAAGAGATTTAAATACAAAGGCATAAATCTAAAAGCATGTACTCAGAGCAACTTGAAACAATATTTAAAAAGCAAAAGATAGAGATAGGAGACCGCATAAAATTTACAGTTAATAAGAAGGAAATAGAAGGAGTATTGATGCCAAGACCAGATAGTGGCAATCCAAATATAATAGTGGTAAAGTTAGACAATGGCTACAATATAGGACTTGAATATAAAGATGGACAAATAATAGAAAAACTCTCACAACATAAAAAGGAGGAGTTCCTATTTCCAAAATCTAAAATAGAGACGGCTAATTCACTAAATAAAGTTGCGTTGCTTTATACAGGAGGCACTATAGGAAGCAAGATAGATTATATGACAGGTGGAGTCTACATGCTTACAAAGCCTGAAGAGTTGTTGCATGAAGTTCCTGAGTTAAAAAACATAGCAAATATAGAAGTAGAACACCTTATGAGTGTTGCTAGTGAGGACATATCTTATAAGGAGTGGCAAATAATGGCTAAGAAAGCTGCTGATGCGCTTAATAATAATGCAGTTGGAGTAGTAATAACACATGGAACTGATACTATGCATTATACCTCTGCGGCATTAAGCTTCATGATTGAAAATCCTAAAGGTCCAATAGTATTAACAGGTGCACAAAGAAGCAGCGATAGAGGCTCAAGTGATGCTTTCATGAACTTGATCTGTTCAACACAGTTGGCCTCTAAAGGAAACATAAAGGAGGTAGGCATATGTATGCATGGAACACACTCGGATAATTACTGTTCGTTTATAAGAGGAAGTAAAGCAAGAAAAATGCACACATCAAGCAGAGATGCTTTTAAAGCTATAAACTCAAGAGAGCTGGCAAAAGTTTATACTGATGGAAAAATAGAAATTGATGAGAACGCAGTAATAAAAAGATCTGAAAAAATGGTACTTAAGACAGAGTTTGAGCCTAAAGTTGCACTTATTATGAGCTATCCAAACTCAGATCCTCAAATAATAGAGTACTATAGCAAAAAAGGATATAAAGGATTGATAATAGAGGGTACTGGACTTGGTCATGCTCCAGTGTCAACCTCGCATAAAGAGTATAACTGGCTTGAAGCTATGAAAAATGGTGTAGAGTCTGGTATGGTTATTGGAATGACATCACAGTGCTTAAATGGAAGAGTTAATGGAAATGTATATAGAAACGGAAGGCTAATCCAAGAGACTGGAGTAGTATATTGTGAGGACATGCTTCCTGAAGTAGCTTATGTTAAACTTGGTTTCTTATTAGGAAATCACAGTAAAAAAGATGCAAAAAGATTACTGTTAAAAAATATAGCAGGAGAGATAACTGAAAAAACAGATTTTGAGGTTCAGTGATAAAATGGGTATCGATGAAACAAAACAAAGATACAAAGAACTGGGCTTTAAGTGTGGTCTTGAAATACACCAAAGACTATCTACAAAACATAAATTATTTTGCAGATGCATAGCAAACGCTGAAAGCGAAAGTCCAATCTTTAGTATAGAAAGAAGACAACGGGCAGTAGCAGGAGAGTTAGGTGCGGTGGATCAAGCAAGCAGTTTTGAGAGTAAAAAACAGAAGTTTTTTGTTTATAATATATTTAGAAGAAGTAGTTGTTTAGTAGATTGTGATGAAGAACCTCCAAACCTACCTAATTTAGATGCAGTAAGATCTGCTATTAATATATGCAAATCATTTAACGCAGATATTCCTGACGAAATTGAAATAATGAGAAAGGGCGTAGTAGATGGAAGCGACCCTAGCGCATTTCAAAGGACAATGATGATAGGATATGACGGAAGTATGAATGTTGGAGATAAAATCATACCAATAACCTCTATTTTTCTTGAAGAAGAATCCAGTGGTATAATAAAAAATTCAGATGAGTATGTAGAATATGGATTGGACAGGCTTGGAATACCTTTAATAGAAATAGATACAGACCCAGTAATAGAAACACCAAAAGAAGCAAAACAGGTAGCTATGGCAATAGGGCTGCTCCTAAGGCTTACTGGAACTGCGCAAAGAGGTATAGGTTCAATCAGGCAGGATGTTAATATATCGATAAAGGGAGGCGCGAGGGTTGAAATAAAAGGTTTCCAGGAACTTGAAACTATGGATGAGATAATAAACGCAGAAATAGAAAGGCAGGTAAAATTATTGGAGATAATAGATGAACTTAAAAAAAGAAAAGCTTTTGTTGGAGTAGGAATAGAGTTAACAGAGATCTTTTCAAAGACAAACTCCAAATTAATCTCATCGCAGATAAAAAATGGTGGAGTTGTAATAGGAGTTAAACTTTCAGGCTTTAAAGGATTAATAGGAATGGAGATAGGAAATGATTTAAGATTAGGTACCGAGATAAGTGATTATGCAAAAAGTTCAGGTGTTAAGGGCATAATACACAGCGATGAAAATTTAGATAAATATGAAATAAGTGAGCTGGAAAGTTCTAAGATAAAAGAAAGACTAGGTATGAATAATAATGACGCATTTATATTGGTAGCTGAAAAAAAGGAAAAGGCAGAGTATGCAATTCATCTAGCTATTGAAAGAGCTAAAATTGCAATTTCAAATGTACCTTCTGAAACTAGAGCTGCAGACAGCAAAAGAGTATCTACAAGATTTTTAAGACCAATGCCAGGTAGATCAAGGATGTATCCTGAAACGGACACATTGCCTATTGATAGCAATAATATACTTAAGGAGTTTAAGATAGAGAAGGTAGATGTTGAAAAAATAAAAAAACAGCTAGATGACGAAATTAAAAATGCACAGCTTTCAGAGCAAATGCTTTGGTCAAAAGAGCTGCCACTTTATAGAAAAATAATAAAAACTACAGGAGTAAATCCTGCGGTAGTTGCAGCAATTTTACTTGAGAAGATGAAGGAGCTTAAAAGAAATAATATAGATGTAGAGTCTATAAACGAGGAGACCATAACACGATTATTCCATCTTTATAAAGATGGAAGGATAACCAAAGGTGCAATAGGAGAGCTTCTATCGTTGACCCCTAAAACTCCTGAAGAAATAGATGAACTAATAAAAAGTAAAAAACTAGGAAGGATCAGTGGAAAGAATCTTGAAAAGATAATAGCAGAGAATACAGCGTCAGATAATGGAAAAACCATACAAAATATAATGTCAAAGTATAGATTAGCAATTGATGGAGAGGAGCTTAACAAATTACTTAAAAATAAAACCAATAAATAATGATGATAATATGGAATATAAAATTATAGGAAACTCTATGCAGGCATTAAATATAAAACTTGATGAAGGAGAGATGATATACTCCGACTCAGGAAAGCTTCTCAGTAAAAGCTCTAACATAGTTATGTCGCCTAAACTTTTTGGAGGTGTAATAAGCGCAATAGAAAGAAAGATGACAGGAGCCACTGCTATGCTTACAGAATTCAAAGCTGTAGATAGTTCAGGCAGCATATCGGTATCAGGAGTAATGCCAGGGAAGATAAAAGAAATAAGTCTTGATGAAGGGGAGGAGTTCATAGCTGAAAAGTATGCGTTTATAGCTGCTCAAGAGAGCGTAAAGTTTACAATACAAACTGTAGGGATAGGAGCTGCGTTCTTTGGAGGCACTGGATTAATACTGCAAAAATTTGTAGGTCCGGGAAGTGTATTCATACATGTAACAGGAGATATACTTGAGTATGATCTCGATGGAACATTGCCATTAGAGGTAGATCCAGGACATATTGCAGGATTTGATGCAACATTAAGCTATAAAATAAGATTTGTAGATAACATCAAAACCGCTATGTTTGGAGGTGTAGGGCTTTTTCTAGCTACCTTCACAGGAAAAGGAAGGGTAATACTGCACAGTGTATCTAGATATAAATTGTCATCGGAAATATTCAAAGAAGGAGAGGAGGAAAGTAAGAAAAAGTAAAATAGTAAAAATTTTGATGTGGGATTTTGGAAGGCACAGTATATAAAAATAAATACTTCTCTATAGAAGAAAAATCGTTTAATGGTAAAGATGGAGGTACGTCAATATATAATTATATGAAAGTTGGCCTAACAGTTTCTATACTCCCAGTACTAAATGATAAAAAGATAATACTTGAGAGGCAGTTTAGGCATGCACTAGGAAAGTATATCTATGAAATACCTGCAGGACATGGAGAAACAGGTGAGGATCCAAAAACCGCAGCTGCTAGAGAACTTGAAGAAGAAACTGGATATAAAGCAGGTAGAGTAAGATTTATGTTTAAAGCATTTGTTTCACCAGGTTTTAGCACCGAGCTACTACATTATTTTGTTGCCGATAATCTTCAGAAAACAAAAACAAATTTAGATAAGGATGAGGACATAGAGATCTTTGAGGTAAGTTTTGAAAAGGCTCTGGATATGATAAAAAATAATGAGATAGAAAGCGCGATGAGCATAAACTCCATATTATTTTATCTTAAGTTCTTTGAAAACAACAAATAAAATAATCTTTTTAAAAAGAAATTTGCCAATTAGAAAGATTTTTATATATTAAGATTGTTGATTTGTTGATAATATGATAATAGATGGCATCAATATAGCATTGCAAAGTCTTCCGGTTTATGTAGGATCCAACTCAACTACATATCTTAACGCAGCTACCATCTACACTGAAAATACAATAACTGTAATTCTGACCCTTCTTACAATACTTGCAATATCAATACAGGTGGCAAGAGGATATTTTCTCAGGGTTCTTAAAAAGTTTACACTTAGGGTAGCAGCAGATATTTGGTGGCTCATTTATGTATTATTAAGAGATGCAAGCATCTTTCTTGTGGTATTTTTAGGCTTCATGCTCTTTTATCCTGGGATATATCAAGACTTTCCTATAGCAGTACCATTTATGCCATTGGCAGTTGATTTCTTTGCCATAGCGTTAGTTATAATGCTAATAAAAGATACTGATGAGGACATTAAGTACAATAATATACTAACAATCTTAGTAGGAATAGGAACCTTCCTTTACATTTTTGGAACTATTTTTATTACAGAAAGCGCAACGCAGCTTGCTATATTGCCTCCAACTGTTTCTAACTCAGTAAGCAATATATGGGGTTTCATGAATACATACTTCAACTCTGTTAACAACCCTGCCTTGTCTATATACTCATTTTATGTGTGCTTTGGAATATTAGTAATTGCAGGTATAGTTGCATTAAAGTATGGATTAGAGTTCGGAGTTCCTAGAAGTAGCATAATAACAAATCCGAATCCAATAATAAAACAAACTGATCAGCCACAGAAACCTCCGGAACAGCCAACGCAGGCGCAAAAGCCTTCTGCGCCTAAGCAGTAGCTGAGTTTATGCCATTCAAATACACCTTTGATAAGAACGTATGTATACAGTGTGGCATATGTGGAGATGTATGTCCGGTAAACGCACTTGACTTTACAAGAGCGGTACATAAAAATCCAGAGGACTCTAAAACAAAGATTGAGAAAGAAGAAGACATGACAGAGTTCCCTATACAGGTAGATAAATGTATAGGATGCATGATCTGCCCTGAAGAATGCCCTGTTTCTTGCATAACCATACTTAAAGCTGATAAAGAACCAGTATATGCTGAAAGGCAAGGACCTATGCTAACAGAAGAGCCAGTAAAGGATGAGTTTGCGCTTTCCAAGTATACAAAACTAAGGCCTACAAGAATAAAAACAAAAGATCCATGGGGCAAGGTGTATATTTACAAACCTAGAAGAAGAAAGTCACAGACAGGAACTTGGGAAAATATGAAGTAAGTAGAGAATAGATTACTATAATGTATCTTTAGGATAAGGTTTTGAAAGTAGGCATGCGTATGAGTTTCCATATATCTTTACATTGACCCTCTCTCCAAGCTTTAGTTCTTTTCCAGTTACCGCTATAGGCCTATAAAATATATCTCTGCCAGAGAAAAAGCCGTTGTTGTTTTCAGTTATGAGAACCTCTTCTTCCTCGCCTATTAATTTAGAGTACTCCTTTGTCTGCATTGCCCTAACCGTCCTTGAAAGCAGTGTACTTCTTTCCTTAATTTCATTTTGAGATAGCTGTTTTAATCTTGATGCTGGTGCATGCGCTCTTTGCCAGAACTTTGAGATATTGGTTATTGTTGGCTTAAGCTCAAGAAGCAACGCTTTTGTTTCAATAAACTCATTTTTAGATTCAGAAGGATATCCAACTATTATATCTGTTGTTATGCTTATGCCTTTTATTTTTTTTCTTAACTCTTTGAAATACTCGCGTACTTCATCTACAGTATACTTTCTCTTCATGCTCTTAAGAACAGAATCACTTCCCGATTGTATAGGAAGATGTATAAATTTGAAGAGCTTAGGACTTTTATATGCTAGTATAAGCTCGTCAAGATACTTATGCAAATGCTCGGGATTAAGCATACCTATTCGCATTATGAACTCACCTGGAAGCTCAGATGCTTGTGAAACCAACTCGGCAATATTTGTTTTCCTATCTGCACCATAAGCTCCAACATCTTGAGAGGTTAGCTCTATTTCTTTAGAGCCCGATTTAACCGAAAGCTCTATCGCCTTTAAAATTACATTTGTATCAAAACTTTTAAGTGGACCCCTTGCAAACTTTGTTTCACAAAATGAGCAATTGCTCAAACAACCTTCACTTATGGGTACTCTTGATATTACCAAACCGGCAGGTTTCAATAATGAAGGCTTCTCTGATGAGTTTGCCGTAATAGAAGTTGGATTTAATATATTGTATATGTTCACAATTTCCTTTGTATTCAATATTTTTGCATGAGGAACTGCCTTTTTTATTATGTCAGGACTTGCACTTGCAAGGCAGCCTGTGACTATTAATTTATCCTTTATTTGAGTTAAATGTTCAAGCCTGTCTATTATTTTTTGTTCTGTTGGCTTTTTTACAGTGCATGTGTTTATTATTATATGATCATATTTCCCTATATTTTTATAATTCGTTTTGCCTCTCTCTACAACATACCCTTTTTCTGTAAGTATAGATTCCATGACGTCGCTATCTGCTTGGTTCAGGGTACAGCCATAAGTTTCTATAAAAATACGTTCCATTAACAACACTAATATAAGGTTAAGATAAGCATTGTATGCTATTTATATATTTTGTTGGTATAATATATTAAAATATACTAAAAAGTATAGTGATTTAATGCTTTGTGAAAGATGTAATAAAGAGATACATAAATTTGTGACGTGCACATACTGCAGCAGAAAAATATGCAACAGTTGTATGAAAAGTTCCAAGAGGGTTACAAAAACTGAAAAGGCCTTCATATGCAAAGATTGCTGGAGCAACATAAAAAAACGTACTAAATATAAATCTGCAATTGGAGATAGTTAGTATTTAAAAGCGAACGTTTAAATATTTCAAAAGGATAAAGATATCTATGAAATATTATACATTTTTTTCTATACCAATAGTAATAGCACTTTTTATACAGATACTTCCATTTACACATAACAGCGGGTTTTATGCTCCTTCTGGAGGCTATATAAATCATGTAAATGTCAGCAACACAATAGTTTCTAATTCAAACACTACAAACAATACAGCTAATGCAATGGAAATACAAAATGCAAAAGGATTTTTATCTAATTTTTTAGGCAGTAGCTACTATAATAAATATATCAATTACAGTTCTTCAACAGTAATTAACAAAACAGCATATATATACTTCAATTATAAGGTACCTTATAGAAATGGGAGTACAACAGAGATGGTCTATGGAGGTTCTGTCCCTCTAGAGAGGATACTAAATATAGTAGTAGGAATATCGACTAAAAATAACAGCGTACTTTATTATCAACTGCCAATAAAACCTTATTTTATAAATATAACTAAAACTCAGGCTATAAATAAAACATCAAGTTATGGATTTTCAAATAGCACTGCAGACATAGAAGGTATTTATTCTATAAATAAAACAGATAACAATTCTGAAGCATTAACAATAAAGAATAACAGTAACAGCTATCCGTCAAAGTATTATATAGTTTGGGCAGTGAAGGATGGTATTCCCCTATATTCAAACGCCACAACAACAAAAAATTACTACTCAAAGCTATATAAGGGAATTTATCTCGATGCAGAAAACGGAAGCATACTTGGAGAGTTCATATATAATCCAGCAATATTAACAACATTAAATTCAAACAATACAATAGGATACTCGGGTTCATTTAATTTATTTGTCTTAAAAAATACCACTAAGACAAACAGTAACAGTACACAAGTAGTATCTAATAACTCAACGATAAAGATACAGTTCTCCCCTAACTTCAAGTTAATTATAATTATTATGTTTATAGCTGTACTGATTGTTATAATAGCATATGTCCTATTTAGATACTTAATGCACGGAGTATAGAAATAGAGCTCATAACTTTATTATCTGAAGAACTAAAATCTCTCCATCTACATCGAAGTCCTTAGATTGTAAAGAGTCTTGGTTTGATAGTGAAGGCTCCATTTTTCTTGCGTTTATGTAATGTAAGACCTGTTCCTTATTTGATAGTATAGCATCTGATAGTTCCTTTGAGGCTTTGAAGTATATATCAACAACATCAGGTTTCTTTAGGTGCATCTCTTTTCTTAAAAGTTGAACCCTTCTTTCAAACTCCCTAATTAAAGCTTCTTCGCGTAGTTTTTTATCTATCTCTTTATCAACATAAACAAGACCGTATTTGAATGGAACTCCATTTTCTTTTTGAGCTTTTTCTATAATGGTAAAGTGATTTGAGTTTATATCAAATACACCTTCAGTGGTATGCAATGAATAAGTACCATTTTTAGAGATTGATGAGATTAATTCATTTGAATCTATTGAACGAATAGCTTGCGAAATTACATTGCTTTTATCTTTAAAGTCTGGCCCTATAGTTGAGAAGTTTGGTTTTATCTCCCTACCCATAGACTCTACTTTTTTAATTTCTAGAGTTTTTATATTTGTATATTCTGTTATAAGATTATAGAACTTTGAAATCGAGGTTGTAAGTTCTTCGGAGGTGGTTTCTATAGTAGCTTTTGAAAGAGGCCATCTTAATTTTATTCCCAAACGTTCCCTGCTGTTAAGTATTGCGGTTATTACCTCATTAGATACTGAAAACTCATTCTCTAAAGAGGCATCTATCATCTTTTTATTTGTTTTTGGCCAACTTATAAGAAAGATACTTTCTGAATTTTTAGCGTACTCCTTATAATTTTTAAGATATAGATACTCCGAAGTAAATGGAGTAAAAGGTGCCATCATTAAGATTAAATTATATAATATATAATTAAGCAAATCCAATGCCGCTCTCGCCTCTTTTTTATCTCCATAGATTATTCTTTTTTTAAGTAGCTTTAAGTAAAGTCTGCTTAGATCATTTAGAGAAAAGTCTGATAGTAAAGAATTTGCGGTTTGAACATCGTATCTCTCCAAAGCTTCTGAAACAAGCTGCATTGTTGTTGAAAGCCTTGATAGTATCCATTTATCTGAAACCTCAGTTATATTTTTCATATTGGGCTTTTTAATTTTTGAAGCAGAGTACTCAATAGCTAAAAAGTACTCGTTCATAAGATTAAACATGTTATAAATGGTGCTTATTTTTTTCTCTGACTCACGTATCTCATCTTTTTTGAACTGAATGTCTAGCCATTGCGTATGGCTTGAACACCATAACCTGTAGCTGTCTGCGCTTGTTATCTTTAAAAGCTCATCTATTGAGATGTAATTACCAAGGCTTTTGTGCATCTCCCTCCCATCTTCCGCAAGAAGCATACCGTCTATTATTACGTTTTTGAAAGGAGCCTTTCCATAAAGTATTACACCTATCTTTAAAAGAGTTGAGAACCACCCTCTAAGCTGATCCTTGCCCTCTAATATAAAATCAGCAGGGAATAAGTTGTTGAACTCTGCATCAGAGAGGCTTGCCTTAAATGCTATACCAGAATCAAACCAAACATCAAATACGTCAGTAACTCTTGTACTCTCACCTGCGCATTTTTCACATTTTATTTTTATTGTATCTATGTATGGCCTATGAAGATTTGTTATATTAGAGGCAATAGAGCTATCTACGCTTAGTGAGATTAATTCTTCCTTTGAGCCTATTACTTTTATAGCGTTGCAGCTATCGCATTGCCATATAGGTATTGGAATTCCCCAGTACCTTTGCCTAGCTATACTCCAATCTGGTGAGTTTGACAAAACATCTTCCATCCATTGCTTGCCTTCGGCAGGATGCCAAGCTACTTTTTTATTTTCGCTTATAAGCTTATTTTTAATCTTTTGTATATTCAAGAACCATTGAGTAGTAACTAAGAAAAGAAGCTTTTCCTTGCACCTCCAACAATGGGGATAGCTATGCTTAATCTTTGTTGTTGCAAGAAGAAGATCCTTTCTCTTGAGCTCCTCTAATATAGCAATATTTGCATCTAATGGAACGGATAACCCAAAAAAAGTACCTGCGTCAGAATTATACTTCCCATTAAGATCAACGGTTGAAAATATAGGCAAAGAGTTAGCCTTGCCTAAAGCATAATCTTCAACACCATGACCAGGAGCTATATGAACAATACCACTACCTTCAGAAGATGATACAAGCTCCTGCGCCATAAGTACTTTATGAAACTTCCTAAGCTCTTCTTGTTTTTTTATTTTTTCTTCAAGAGGATTTATATAAAAAATACCTTCTAGTTCACTGCCAAAAAACTCAGATTCTATAACTGCGTTTTCATCAATAAGATCAAGTATATAATCCAGTCTTGATTTCATTAATATTAATGATTTTTCTCCTATCCTTAACTTAACATATCTCTCCTTTGGATTTACTGCCACCGAGATATTTGAAGGAAGTGTCCATGGCGTAGTTGTCCAAATAAGAAGATAGGTATTATCAGTAATATCAATTCTTGGCTTTGAATCTTTTTTGTTAACCTTAAACTCCACAAATAAGGAAGTATCACTCTCATCGGAGTACTCTATCTCTAAAGTTCCTTGTGCTAGAACTGTACCACAATGCGTACAGTAGAGCATTGGCTTTGAACCGGAGTAAAGAAAACCTTTTTCATTTGCGGTTTTAAGGATATTCCATGCGCGTTCAATAAAAGAGTCTTTATATGCTAAATAAGGATTTTCAAAATCAAGCGATGAACCAAATCTTACAAAATCCTTTGTCATATTAGGAATTAGTGAGTTTGCATATTCGGTGCAGTACTTGATAAAATTATCTATGCCTATCTTGAGCTCTATTTCTTTTTTTGAGTTTAGGCCTAATGTCTTTTCAACCTTATTTTCTATTGGTAAACCGTGTACGTCATAACCTGCCCTGTCATGAACATCATATGAAC
Source organism: Microcaldota archaeon (assembly GCA_021850625.1). Classification (GTDB taxonomy): domain Archaea; phylum Micrarchaeota; class Micrarchaeia; order Micrarchaeales; family CABMGC01; genus JAJZOD01. The sequence goes on from JAJZLJ010000032.1 coordinate 11,442, forward strand.
ACATACGCCTATATCTGACCAGGATATCTTTTATAGACTTAACCCATATTTGACCAGGATGAAGATTTCCACTAGCGTAAGGAGGTCCGTCTAAGAAGTAAAACGCTTTATTACCTTTATTTGCTTCTCTAAGTTTTTTATTTATGTCTTTATCTATCCAGTAATGAAGGACTTCTTCCTCATTTTTTATAAAATCAAACATCGTCTCACGTAAAAATATATTACTGTATTATAGATTAATATTATTAAATGTTTTGAGCTAATATTAATGTGGTTTTTAAGATGAGAAGCGCTGATGCTACAACGATCTTTAGGGTTTTGCTTGTATTCTTTTCTATTTATCTGATAATACTTAAGATTAATGCAATTTTAATAATCTTAATCCTTGCAATAGCCTTTCTTCTTGATGGCATAGATGGATATCTTGCAATAAGGGAAGAAAGCAAAGGAGATATAAGTATTAAAGAGTACCTTCTTGCAGTAATTGGAAATCCTAAAGATAAAAAAAGAATCAAGGCAATAAAAGAAAGTATTTCAAAAGCACACCCATATGGACCAAGAATGGATGTTGCTGGAGACAGAGCTGTTGAGTATTCATTATGGGTAGTTTTTATATATCTGAATATTCTTCCATTATTTATACTTCTAATAATCATATTCAGGCACTCTTTTGTAGATGCAATAATGGGTGCAAAAGGAACGTCCAATAAAATGAAGACCAAGCTTGCAAAGGTAGTTTATTCTTCCAGCATAGGACGAGGAGGAGTGAATATAGTAAAGTTCGTAACATTTTCTTATTTAATATTGGTTTATGTTTCAGGATATCCAATTATTTATGGCTATATTTTAACAGGAATACTTGTTGGTTATATACTATTAAGAGGAATCGCCGAGGTTAATGAAGCTTTTTCAAAATAAGTAGATTTTCATGGAAAAACCCAAGATTAGTGTAATAGTTCCTGCAAAAAATGAAGAACGGTACATAATGAATGTTTTTGAAGGATTAAAAATTCAGAGCTTTAAAGAGTTCGAAATCATAATTGTAGACGGTGGCAGTTCTGACAAAACAGTAAGTATAGCTAAAAAGTATGGAAAGGTTATAATTGATAAAAGAAAGGGGATAGGAACCGCAAGAAACACAGGGGTAAAGCACGCACAGGGAGAGATATTGGTATTTTTAGATGCAGATACTAAACCATCTAAAGAGTTGCTAAGAACATATTATAAAGCAATAAATAATGGAGTAGTTGCAGCAACAGGACCAATACTGCCTCTAGAAAAAACAAACCTTAGAACAAGAATCGGCTTCAAGTTTGTATCTATACTCTTTGTAAGGGTTGCAATAGCTATAGGAATCCCAACAATAGTTGGTTCTAACTTTGCAGCTGAAAAAAAAGCTTTTGTTAAGATAAATGGCTTTGATGAGAAGTTAATGACTTATGAGGACTGGGATCTTTCAAAAAGGATTAACAAATTAGGCAAAATAAAATTTATGAACGATGCAGTAGTATATACAAGCATAAGAAGGGTTAAAAAATGGGGCATGTTTGGTTTCTTTTCTTACCATGTAGGAAATATGATAAGATACAACTTATTAAAAAAGCCAAAGGAATATTACGAAGAAATAAGGTAGTAGATATAAATTTTCTAGTTGTTCTCTAATTATATATGAATTTTTTAGTTGTTATTTAGTTGTTAATTTAGAAATAATAAAATGCAATCACAAGAATGGAATTGATGCTATAGTATTAACAAGAATATGCGCTACTATAGATGGATATAGCGACTTTGTCTTTTTCAAAGCATAACCTGAGAGTATACCAAATATTAGAGCTGCACTAAGAAGAGTTAGAAAAGATAATGAATTTATAGAACCGGCATAACCCGAGTGCAACAATGCAAATATAACTGCGCTGGGTATTATGCCTATGCGCTTTACAAAAAGGCCCCTGAAAGTAATCTCTTCTATAATTGGGGCTATAACAGATACAAAAATATAAAACCATACAGGAGGAGGTGCCGGAGCATTTTGATAAACTACGGTAGAGTTCCCAGTTATATTGGAATTTGTTACAACACTTAATGAAGAAATAAATAATTCAAATAGTATAATTGTCAAAAATATAGCAATACCCATAAGCAGGTTCTTTGTTGAGATACCATTCTTTGATAGAAAAAGCTCCTTTGAAAAGCCAGATCTCATTTTTTTGATAAAGATAAGATACGAAAAAACAGAGAATAAGAATGAAAGTTCTATTGCAACACTACCTAAAACTTCGGTGTTATTGAAAATGTTTAATATTAAAATATATGATGCAGCAACGTTGGTTATAAAATAGAAAAAAAGAAATAGCCCTAGAAAGATTATAGTATTAAGCACGTTTTTAAGAGTAAAGATATTTTCTTTAATATTATTATAATTATTACTGGAAGTTATACTTTTTTTTATTTGTTTTTTTGCTTTCTTTGAATTTGAAACGTTAACTAGAGACTTTCTTTTCTGAGTTTTTTTGCGTTTATTGTTAGACGCTATTTAATCACTTTTTGAGTTCGGTATAATGACACTTGCCGCAAGCGTACCTGTTTTGGTGTACAGCCATTCTTACTCCGCATTTAGGGCAGAACTTCTCTGCAGGCTTATACGCAACTCTTTTTTTCTTTGATGCTTTTTCTGTTTTTTCTGCCATAATATCATCTTAAATTAAAGATTAATTAACTTATTTTTTAGTTTCTTCTTTTTTATTTTCTGCTGGAGCCTTTTGTTCTTTTGATTCAGAGCCGCTCTTCTTTTCTGCTCTTTCAAATCTTTTCATGTCTTCTACCTTATTATAACTATTAACCACTATTACGCTTTCTTGAACTCCATACTGCTGATTTATACCTACTATTACAGTTGCTTCAGGTTTTAAGCTGAGCATCTTGCATATCTCCTGTTTTATCTCCTCTCTTCCAGGAGTCTTTCCTTTATAATATGCGGTAAAGGATAGTTCCTTCCTTTTAAGAAGCTTGTTTTCTATTTGATTATTCAATTTTATCTCTAAATTTTCCATTTACACACTCCCTGTTATTCTTGATATCGCTCTCTTTTCTCCATACTCCATTACTTCAACCTCAGAACCTGGCTTTATGCCATTTGACATATCTTCTGGTATTTGGATCTCATATGTTTCGTAAGTTTCAAGATTCATTAATTGAGCAGTATTGCCAGATATTGAAACTACCTGCGCCTTTTTCTTGCTTATAATTGGTATCTCAGCATCTCCGCTGCTTGGTTTTAAAAGAGTTTTTTTGCTACCGTCAAATATACCTATTCCGGTTACTCGCATCTTAGCGGCTCCGTGTTTTCCAGGAGCAGATGTCTCTACATCGACCACCCTACATGGAACGCCGTCTATTAGCATAAACTTTCCTGGCTTAATATCTTTCATTGAAGCGTATGTTATTTCTTCGCTCATTTTATCACTGTACAAATTTTAATATTAATTTAAACATTAAAGTAATTAGCTTTGCGTTTAATTTTAACAAATACAGTAATAATTAAATACAAAAATATTTAAACCCTCTTAAATACCACACCATAAAAGGATATTATAAAGGTAACAATGTTATTTTTATGAATTTTGAGCTTACTCTTTGCTTTCAGAACTCCAGTCTAATTTTTCATTAGTACCAAGGTCCTCTTTTTCAGAGCTATAATACTTTGGAGTTTTTGATATATTTATTGGTGCGTCATCATCCAAGCTGCTCTCTTTCATCTGGCCTTTTTTAGAGTCAGAAGTATTAGACCAATAATCATTATTTTTTGCAGTTGGTGTTGATGGTGCAGTGGTTTTTGAGCCTGAATCTGAGTTATTTGAACCTGTATTGTTATTGTTTTTAGAACCGTACATAAAATCATAGTCCTCAGATCTTCTCTTATAAATAGTATATACCAGTGCTATAGCAATTATACCTATTATTATGCCTAAATACAAAGGAGGTATAGGTATAGATATATTAAATAATGAAAACTGACCTGATGTAGGTTTTTTTGGAGATACCAAGATAGATATGTTTCTTGAACACTGTTCAGGTATTGAAGTAAGATCGCAAACGTTAACTGAGTAATTCCCAGCTAACATATAACGAGTATTAAATGAGACATTTCCTATTCCTGTTGCTATTATATTTCCATTAACTTGCATTGCCAACTTATCGGTAGGATAATTAGAGTAAGCAGAAATTATGTGTGATGCGCCAGATGATTGATTTAAATAAGTGTCAGAAGAGTTATCAAAGTATATACTTAATGAAGGTATTCCACCTGAAGGACTGGTTACATTTTGTACAGTTGGTTTTTGGTATGGTACTACAGTTTTTATCTGGGAACCACAAATTGAAAGCGTTGAGTATAAAGGATTGGTACCATAAATGCCAAGTAATTTTAAATAATATGAATAATTTGTAGCTGTGCCCAAAAATTCTGTCTGATTTTTACCTAAATAATATGATGTTCCATCAACACTTATCTGTGCACCGTTGTTTGTTAGTAGTGTTTCAGAAATTAAGAAACTATTTCCGTATATAGTATTAGTAGTAGAGTAACCTTGAGATATATTTATTATATTACAAATAGGATTTATAAGTTGTTTATAAGGAAGTATATCTGTCCCTGATAATGATTGTGATTGATTTATAACAGTAATATAGATTAGATTAGATTTTGCAAAATTGACTGATGATGCCTTTTGGTCATATGCAATAACATAATACTCAAAATGACCAGGAGTAAACATTGAATTGAGTTGTAAGGTATTTGAGGTAGCGCCCGTTACTATTATACCTGTTCCTGACGTATAATTGTACCATTTATATGTAAAGTTGCCAGAGCCTCCAGATGCTACTGCAGATAACATTTCAGGATAACCAGGATATATAGAAACAGTATATGGATATGCAGTAACTGATATTGGAGAACCAACTATAGTTAAAGATGACACTGAAGATGAAACACGCCCATTAGAATCTATTACAGTTGCTTGTACGCTTCCATTTTCAGCTGCAATTAAATTACAGTACGAATTTCTGCAGTTAAGGGTTGTTTGATTACCATTAGTAGATATAAAGTTCCAATCATATGTGTAAGGTGGCGTTCCACTGGTCGTAGAAACTGTAAAAGTTATGTTTTGTCCAAAATCAGCAGTTTCGTAGTTTGGAGATATATAACTAGTAAAGAAGGTTGGATTTTCTATATATACGTAATTTGTTACATATGCAAAATTATTGTATTGATCTATTACCTTCAAGGTTATGTTATCATAACCTAATGTACTTTGGTTGCCTTCTAATGTAAATAAATTTGAATTTCTCCCTACTGGTTCCCCATTTAAAGACCATTCATATGTGTACGGAGCATTCCCACCAGAAACCATTGCAGATACAGTTTCATTTGCACCTATAGACAATACAGATTGAGGAAAACTTAATGAAGCGGATAAACCTTGAAATAATTTAAATGATGATGCACCGGAATATGATAAAAATAACAGCATCATAAATGACGTATATACAAATATTTGCTTGTTTTTAAAGTTCATTTTTCCACCGTAAATGAAGTATTAAAATCCTCAAGTACAATGTAAAATTTGAATTTTTTGATATAAATACCTTTGTAATCACATCCCATATAATAGAGGTAAAGTATAAAGAATAATAACCACAGTAAGAATAAGAATATATTAAATATTAAAATCATTTTGGTATTCTGATGTCAAAGCTGTTCGTAAAGAAAAGCATGATAAGAAGCAGTATAGACGAGTTTGATAGAATAACTATGAATCCTAATTTTTCCCCTGATGAGAAATTTAATAGATTGAACCATTCTGTTCAAAGCAATATATATTTAGCAAGGCACGTGGTTGATGTAGCCCATAAATTAATCAAAATTAGGAGTATAGAAAATCTACAGACACTAATTCACGTAGCTATGTATGATAAGGTAGCTGCACAGAATGCTTCGGAAAATAAGCTTATTCTTAGAATTGAAGATGCCACTTGGTCTTCTGTTGCCCATGCTATTGCAGAGTATAGATGTAATGAATTCACAGTAAGAAAGATGATTAGAAATGAAGACATAGCTTCTCTTTCAGATATTAATGGGAACTCAGTAGCCCATATTGCCGCATGTAATGGTAATATAGCTATGGAACTATTAAGGGATAAACCACTTATAATATACTATGAAAATAAAAAGGGTATTAGCGTACTTGAAACTGCTCAAAGAGCATTAAGGTATCAACATATATTAGATGAAGACTTAGATATCATGAGAAGCTATGGAAGTAATGTTATGAGACTACAGCTAATTAGAGAACGACTTAAGTATGTAGCGTTAAAGGAGATATTAAGGTAACATCATAATTAATCTAATACTTTAACGATATTTGTATAAGCTTATGAATGTCTACTATAGTACCTGAATCACATAGGCTTTTTACCTCTTTTAATACTTTTTCTAATTTAATGTCATCTATAATTACATTATTTTCTAATAATACTAGTTTTATAGCATGTTTACCAGAATGTTTACCTATTATAAAAGATCTTTCTCTGCCGAAATTTCTAGGATGTACTGGTTCGTATGTTAACGGATTATTTATAATTCCATGAGTATGTATTCCAGATTCATGAGAAAACGAATTCTTACCAACTATTGCTTTGTTAGGCTGTATCTTCATACCGTATGTTTGTGATACAGATTCAGAAATCTCATATATTTTTTCTGTTTTAACTGAGGTGTAGTAACGATTTGATGGTTCTAGAAAACCTAATATACCAACAATCTCTTCAAGGGCTGCATTTCCTGAGCGTTCTCCAACACCGTTTATTGTTACATGCGCACATGAAGCTCCAGACTCTATTGCAGCAAGAGTATTAGAAATCGCTAAGCCAAAATCATTATGGCAATGCACACTTATAGGAAGAGCTACAACACCATATATTGTTTTTATTAGCTTAGAGATTGAGTCTGGTGTAGATATGCCAACAGTATCAGGTACATTTATCCTATCGGCTCCGGCAGTTTTTGCAGCAAGATATGCTTTAGTGAGGTATGATATTTCAGTTCTTGTAGCATCTTCTGCTGAAAACTCAACAGATAATCCTAATTTTTTAGCATATGAAACCGAAGTACTTATACGACTTAATGCCTCTTCCCTGCTGATTTTAAGTTTATTTTTTAGGTGTAGATCAGATGTAGCTATAAATATATGTACCGTTTCTACTCCACACTCTTTTACAGCTACTATGTCTTCCTTATTTGCACGGGCAAGAGCGCATAACTCAGCTTTTATTCCTAGACTAGTTATTTTTTTAATAGCTTGAGTTTCCCCTTCAGAAACCTTAGGGAACCCCACTTCGATTGTATCTACACCTATTGCATCTATTTTTTTTGCTATCTCTATCTTTGCATTAGGAGTTAATGAAACTCCTGGACTTTGCTCTCCATCTCTTAGTGTAGTATCAAAAATCCTTATTTTTCTTCTTTGTTCCATATTTTCACCATATTAGTAGTAAAAGATAAATCTTTGTTAAAAAATAAATAAAGTGCCGAAGCTAAAGTGTTTTTGTTTGTTAAAAATAAGAATAAATAAGAATATCTTTTAATAGATTTACAAGGGTAGGTACCCCTCTTTTATGCTGCAATCTAAAGCTATAGGGGATGATAACTTAATTTTAGTTGAAAGTATGTTTTGCATAAGAATAATTTAAAATAAATGATTATAAATCTTTTGTACGAAATTTGTAAATTTAAGATAGCAAAGCCATATCAAACGAAAGAAGTAAATAATTAACAGGAATATATATTATGTTGATTTTATGCCAATAAAAATAAGTGAGTTTAAAGGACACCCAATAGTAAGTCTGCTTAAGGATGAGAATGATGCTAGACCATTTACGTTTGGCCTTACAAAAGCAAGACTGATTATTGAAAACATAGATGCGATTAAAGAGTTTGTAGAAAAAAATACAAAGTAAGCACAGTATTTTTAGCATATACGTACTCAGAGTAAAGAGTATTACAAATTATAAGTTTTTTACTTAAAATTATTGATATTTTTTTAGTACTGCCATGCGCTCTTCAAATTCCTTTTTAGATATATCACCGTTAGCATACCTTCTTTTGAGTATAGAGATTTCATCTGACCCAAAATTATGCCTGCGGCGCCTGCCCATATTAGGATATGAACAGCTAAAGAACCAGCTAATACACCAATAAATCACAAATATGAATATTATGAAGCCAAATAAATTCCAGAAAAAGCTCCAGCTAATTGAAAAAATATTTGAAAAATTTGAAGAACTATAAAATATCAAAATAAATATAACTATACCCAAAAATATTGGAAGTATTGGAGGAATATAGAAATTTTTTCTTTTTGAACAACTACAATTGCAATTAACTCCGCATTTACAGTCATCACTACAGTCACATTTGTCTTTTTTCTCGTTTGGCATGTTGTTCATCATTAATACTTAACAATGGAGATTTAATAAGGGTATAGGTAAATTAACAAATAGTAGGATTTTGAAATTGTTGATAAACAATTTTTCCATTTTTCCTTTTCCATTATGACAAGAGATTCATCTTATTTGTCTAAGATTTAGTTTGCCGTCAATATGTAGAGTATTATGCGCGTATGTTAATTTTTTTGTTGTGAATCTTGTCGTGATGGTCTTATTTTGGGATAAGACAAAAAGAGTTCAGAAACATAGTAATTTATATCAGAAATTAAAATACTTATTGATAGCATGCCTAATAAAATCTTAAAAGAAAATTCTATTAATTTTTCACATTATGCTGGTGCTTTGGCAATATGTTTACGTACCTCGACTAACAATATTTTAAAGCAAGTTCCAGAAAGACCTGTGGAACTTGGAGGTAAAAGAAGAGTTTTTGATCTTAACGTATTTGTTTTTGAAAGTTTGCGCACTATTTTAAATAAAAGAGAGTATAAACAAGAAAGTTATACCGCAATGGAAACGTTCAGTAAATATATAACAAGAATAGATGATATCATGGATGTTCCAAAACATCCAAAAATGTCTGAATGGAATACAAGTTATAAAATAGATCCAAAGGCAATGAGAATAGTGTCTCTATTTGTAAAACATACAAAATCAATGGTCAATGAAAGGATTATAACTCAAGAGCAGGCAAAAGAGATATTCAAAGCTGTAGAACAATACAGAAAACAAGCGCGCAAAGCAGTAAAAGATTTTGAAGAGCTTACTAATCCTAATATTAAGGAAATATTATCGATAAAACATATAACAACAGGAGGCATGGGTGCCATATTGGCAGACGTATTTTGTATGTGTGAGGGTATTAGTGAAAATCAAAGAAAAATTATTAGAGAAGCATTCTCTAACGCATTCATGGCAACACAGATAGCAGATGATATAAATGATTTGAAAAATGATATAGATAATGGAGTTCCAAATATAGCAGCCGCATTAATAAGACAATGTCACAATGATGAAATTGATGTTTTAAATGTTGAAAAGATGAGTATTAAAACATTCAGAAAATTAGCCCCAAAATCTTATTCTGATCTGATGCAAATCGGAGATAACTACATATCAAGGATACCTAATAAACCATATGGATTAGGTGTTTTAAAGGCAGTGCCGTCAATATTTTATAAATTAATAAATTTGACCTCACGTGGAAGTTAAAATTAATATGCTCCGACTGGGATTTGGACCCAGGTTTAAGCCGTGAGAGGGCTTCGTCCTTGACCGGGCTAGACGATCGGAGCCTAAAAAGTATTTAGATATTTGTTAATAATTATATATAAGCTTTGCTTGTGATTGTATGCTAACAGATAAGTATGTCCCTAACACTATAAATAATATTATTGGAAATAGCGAAGCTATATCAAAACTTTTTGAGTTCGCTCAGGCAGTCCATGCAAACGCAAAACCTAGACCAATAATGATATTTGGACCTACCGGCACTGGAAAAACCTCAGCTGCACACGCATTAGCTTATGGAAATGGATTTGAACTTTTAGAACTTAACGCTAGCGATTATAGGGATGTTACTACTCTTGAAAAGGTCTTACTACCTGCTAGCAGAAGCAAAGGATTATTTAATAAAAATATATTGATACTCCTTGATGAGATAGATGAACTATCTAAAAAATTAGACGCTGGTGCTGAAAAAATAATCAGAGAACTGATAAAATCATCAAAACAGCCAGTAATATTTACTGCTACTGATTTTTGGGATAAGGATATAAATTACCTTAGAATGTCTGTTGATAAGGTAGAGTTTAAGAAGGTGCCACCTAAAGAGATAGAAAAACTATTGGATAAAATAATTACTGAGGAAAAAGTATCTGTTAAAAAAGAGGTTATAGAAGAGATAGCAAGAAGAAGCGATGGAGATGTAAGAGGTGCAATAAACGATCTTGAGGCCATGATAGGCGCTAAAGACGAGCTTCTTGAAAATTTAGGCATGCGTGATAGAAAAACAGAGATATTCGGAGTTTTGGATAAGATATTTTTATCTGGTAATTTTGATATGGCAAGAAATTCAATGACAAAAAGCGATGTAGATATAGGAATGCTGATAAACTGGATAGATGAAAATATAACAAAAAGATACCCTATGAAAAAAGATGTAGAAGAGGCGTACTCCAATCTTTCTTTAGCAAGTAGATTTTATGAAAAAGCTTCAAGGACTAATCATTACGAGTATTTTAGATATGCAAGTGTATTTGCCTCTTCTGGTATTGCCTTATCAAATAAAGGAAGAACCACAATGCTAAAACAGTACTCTTTTCCATCGAATATAAGGTATATGAGCAGTACAAAAGGAGATAGGATAAACTTAAATAGCATAGCTGAAAGATTATCTCCCATCTTACATACAAATAAGAAAAAAATAATAGGTAGCTACCTACCAATACTAAAAATAGCTATAGAAAACTCTATAAAAAAATACGGAAAAGAGGAAACTCTTAATACAGTTGCCTTCTCAATGGGAATTTTTGAAGATGATGTAGAGATATTATTAGGTAAAAAACTTTAAATGTTATAAAAGCTCTATTTCAAATCCAATAGAGGGTTCCTCTATTCCAAAGTTACTAAGAACAATAGGATGTAGCTCGCCCATTATTCCTAATTCTATGCCATCAATTATTATAGCTGCGCATCTGCCATCTATAAAACTTTTATGCGAAGTCTCTTTTATACTAAAGGAGAATCCCGAAACTGAAAGTATTGATTCAACTATACTTTTTATATCATTAAAATTTGATACGGAGTTAGTGCATATTCCAGCTAGATGATATGACTCAATAGGTTTGTTATCATAAATTTTAAAAACCATATCAAGTTCAAAAACTTTCTGTGGCATCTTATCGTGTTTTGATATAGAAATTACATTCAATATAGATGGAATAAGCCATGTTCTTGCTATACTTAAGTTTGATGATTTTGCATCTTTTAGTTTTATAAAATCTGTTTTTTGTGGAATATCTAAGTTCATCATCAAGAAGTTTCTCTGTTCGTTTGTAAGATAAGTAGACATACTCTCCGTAAATCCAGCACCAACCATAGCATATGAAAGGCCTTCAAATAATTCATGGTTTTTGCTTAAAGCTCCTGGAAGTATTGATGGCACAGGGATAGGTGAAATATAATCATAACCATATGCTATGCAGATATCTTCTATAATATCTTGTTCGTTTATTATATCTGCTCTGTATGATGGTACTTTAAAGCGTATTTTTTTACCTAAAAGTGCAGCTTCATATCCTGCTTTATTTGCAAGTGAGATTATATTATTAAATCCTATTTCTATTCCCAATTCTAGCTCTATTTGTAAAAGTGGAATTAGGATATTATTTGTATCAAAATCTGGATATCTTTTGGTTTTTTTGGTGTACTTAACATCTATTCCAAAAATATCTCCCCCTATATCAATAAATGTAGTAGCTAAGATATTGGTTATTTTCTCTACAAGATCAGATGAGGTGCCGGTAACCTCAATAAATAGATTTTTAGTTGATGGAGTTACCTTTGTCCTTTCTGAGTTTATTATAGGAACTAAAGCAAGAGTGCCTTTTGAGTCCTTTAGAATAGGATATAAACCAGATTTAGGCAGCGCGGTTCTGTAGAGTTTTCCCTTTTCAGTATTATCTACAACATCACTATATAGTCTTTGAGAATTGTCCCTTAATGGAATAAACTTTTCATCTTCTGACAATATGAATACTATGTCTTTGTCTATAACGTCTAAATTATGAATGCCTATTGACATCTTCTTTCTCATCCTTCCTAGAGTATCTGAAAGTTTTTCAGAAAAATTAAAGATGTCCGCAAGAGAAACATCTGTCAACAAGATATTTTTTATAACAAAACCAGATATAAAAAGACCGCTCTTTTCTGCTGTTTTATCTACCGATATTGTCAATGCTGAAGATAGATTTTTTTTATGTAATGAATAATTAAACGTTTTATTTATATGTTGAAAGTTCCTTATAGCACGGGCAAGTCCCACAGCAGAAAATAAATCAGGCCTATTAGATGTAATTTCTACAGTCAATTCATTAAGATCAGAACGTTCTACCTCAAAACCAAGTTTATATATTATTTCTTCAAGATTTTTTTCTTCTATTTTTTTACCTATTAATTTTAGAAGATACTCTCTATTTATTGTTATATTTGGCATATAATCATCTAAGTTTTCTTGTCCTTAACCAACTAAGGCCGCTGTTGTAAGGTTCAACTACACTTTTTATGCCATCGTTGTTGATTAGGAGCATTCTTTCTATCCCTAAACCCCACGCAAGAACGTTTATTTTTCTTCTGCTAATCCCGGTTACCTCTCTTCTTATTATTCCAGAACCCCCAATTTCTAACCAATTTCCATTTTCACCTATTTGGGCGAATATCTCAGCTCCAGGTTCTACGAATGGAAAGTAAGCAGGCTTAAATCTTATTTTAACCCCAAAGCTCTTGTAAAAATTTGTTAGTGTATCGAATAAGTTAGCCATAGTAAGATTTTTCCCTATTATTATGCCATCACATTGGTAAAAATCCGTAAGATGCTTATAGTCAAGATTTTCATTTCTAAAAACTCTTCCTACGGTGAATAATTTTTGTGGTAGCGCAACCTCTTCTCCAGATAAATATTTTTTCATGAATTCACGTATATAATGAACCGATACACTAGTCATTTGTGTCCTTAACACTGCAGATTCAGCTTCTTCTTGACTCCATTTTATTTTCCATGAATCTGTATGACTTTTCATTATTGATTTTAAATGCTCTTTGTCATTTATCGGAAGTTTTGAAGGATTTGATAAATGAAAGGTATCTTGAGCTTCTCTTGCGGGATGATCTTGTGGAACAAAAAGAGAGTCAAAAACCCAAAATGAAGGCTCTATTATAGGACCTGAAATTTCGGTAAACCCAAGCCTTGAAAAGGTGTTTTTAACATCATTTAGAAGCAAACGGAGAGGATGTCTCATAGATAATATTTGCTGCTGCACTGGTATAGAAACATCATACTTTTTAAACTTTTTAGATTCCCAACTTTTTGATACTATAAGTTCCCTGTCTATTTGGTCTATTGAGTTTTCTGATTCTTCTATAATAGCTTCTGCTCCTTTTTTTGATATTTTTATAATATCTATTATATTTTTATCTTTCACTTCTATTAATTTTCTTGAAGAAAATTCACTTATATATGATAGTTCTTTTGATGAGAAGCTTTCTGTAGAATTTGATTTTTTATGCAATGTGGAAAGAAAAATAGATTCGGCACTTGGAACAGAATACTCTTCACCTTTTTTAGTTAGAGAAAGTATACCGTTTTTTATTATTATTAAACCTTTTTTTATGCACCATTGCATGCCTATCCTTTCTTTATCTAACAAAAGTTGTGATGCTTTTATTTCTTTGCCGGATTGTAAGGTGTTTATAATCTCATCTTCCGGAAGCATTGATTTTGAGTATGACATCCCTTCCTGGCTTAGAGTAATAGAATTATTTTTTTTATATGTCAAATCTAAAAGAGATAGATTAGACAAATTTTCTATAGACCATAGTAATTCATCTTTACCAAGGCCCGACTTTTTTTCGAGCTCACTGAATGTGATGCTGCTATGTTTTTTCAGTATATTTAAAACCAATAACTCGTATTTATGCATTAAAACAACATTATAATTTATAAATATACAATAAATAAGTATTAAAAGATTCGTTGTTATAACTTTAATTGGTTATTATGATAAAAGATTATTTAATAGAGATATTCGAACCATCTTTGTTGTTCGGACTTCTCTGTGCGCTCGTTGGCCTTTCAGCAGCTATATATCTTGATTTTACTGCAGGAGTAGTATTAGGGATAGTAGCAATAATAGGTATTGTTATTGCACAGATAGCAGTGAATTTAATTGATGATTATGTAGATTATAAAATAGGCATAGATAAAGAAACAATCAAAACAAAGTTTAGCGGAGGAAGCTCCCTTGTCGTAGATAAAAAAGTTAGTACGAATGGTATTCTAATAATAGCAATAATAGCTTTGTTAATTTCAGGAGTATTAGGATTTTATTTATTGCAGTTCTTAAACATTGGAGTACTTTACTTAGTTTTAATATTGATAGTTTTCGGAGGCATATCAGTAATATTTTATGCAAAATACTTTACACATGTGCCATTCTTTTCAGAACCTTTTGTAACAATTTGCTTTGCTGTTATTGGCATAGGAGTGTATCTTGTTGCTAGCAATTCACTTACAAATGTGCTTTGGGTCTTTTTACTAGTGTGCATACCATCTGGATTACAGGTAGGAGTGGCCATGATAGCAAATGAATTACCCGATAGAAAAGCAGATAAAAAATATGGCAGAAGAAATATAGTAATAATGCTATCTAATCAGAAAAATTATTCAGGTTTATACTTTATATTTCAAGCTATCGGATATCTTTTACTAGGATATGGAATGGTAGAAAGATTTCTGCCAATTACATTTTTAATATTATTTGCACTAATACCAGGGATGTATTTAGTAGGAAGAGGAATAGAAAATTATAAAGATCCTAAAACCCATGAAAAGGTAATGGGTTTAAACTCTATTATGGCATTTCTATATATCTTCCTTTTGAGTTTTGCATTTTTAATTGTAAGAGTTGTTTAATTGAGTTACAAAAATGAATATAATGACAAATTTAGCAAGGATATTAGAGTTGCGATGGACAAAACATTTAAAAAACTGACAACATTAGAATCCAAAGAGTTTTTTGACAATGAACTTTTTGATGCTTCGATGCATCTTTTAAATAAACCAGGAAAAATGCTCAGGCCACTTCTTGTTTTTTTAGGAGCTTCATATTGTGGTATGGATCTTGATGAGGTAATAGACATAGCAGTTTCGATAGAACTACTACACACTTCATCATTAATACATGATGATATAATAGACAATGATAATAAAAGAAGAGACATTGACGCAACTCATGTTAAATACGGGCTTGAAATAGCAATGCTATCTGGAGATGCACTTATATCAAAATCAATACAAAATGCATCGAGGTATGGTAAAAACCTAATAGATATAATGGCAGAAACAGCAATGAAGATGTCAGCTGGAGAAGCTATGGACTTTAGATATCAAAGATTAAAAAAAGTACCAGAAATAGAAGAATGCTTAAGGATAATAGAACTTAAAAGCGCTTCACTTATATCAACTGCTACTTCAATATCTGGAAAGTATAAAAATAGCAACTTTTCAAGAGAACTTGAGTTATTTGGATTGAATTTGGGAATCGCATTTCAGATAAAGGATGATATTGAAGACTATTCAGCAATATCAGACAATACTCAAGCAAATTTAGATGCAAATAGACCAAATATAGTAAAAAGCATAATTAAATCTGGAAAAAATGAGAAAGACGCCATTAAAGAGGCGACGGCAATGAACAAAAAGTACATAAAGGTTGGAATTTCATATCTTGATAAAAATAAATTTGAGATTTTTGAAAGATATTTGAATATGATAAAGATTGATTAATTATTTTCTTCCAGAAACAATATATGCGACTCCAGTTTTAAGTTCTGTATATTTTATTTCTTTGAAACCTGAACTGCTTAAGATCTTTATTAGCCTTTTTTTATTAAATTTAAGTATGCTTGAAACAAGCCAAAAGTATGCTTTTCTATCAACAAAAAAACCTATTATGCGCATTAAGAATGAATATATTCTAAAGAAAAATGCTTTTGATTTTTCATCAGGAACTGCCATGTCAACAAAAATAAATTTCCCGTTGTTTTTAATTATTCTTTTTAATTCTGTCGAAAAAACCTCTAAATTGTCTAAATTTCTAAGTGCAAACCCAGATATCACCAAGTCAAAATAATTACTTGGATAGCCAGTTTTCATAGCATCAGAAATTTCAAATGATATTTTATTAGATCCTGCTAAAACTGCTTTTTTCTTTCCTAAATCAAGCATCTCTTTATTAAAATCCATGGCTATTAACTTGTATTTTTTACCTAGTTTATCCAATTCTTTTGAGAGCATTATTGCAAGATCTCCGGTGCCGGTAGCTAGATCGAGTATTATAGGATGATCAATTTTAGAAATGGCTTCTATAGATTTCATTACAGTTTCACTACGCCAGTTTTTGTCTATACCTAAGCTAAAAAGATGATTCATTAAATCATAATGTGAGGACACCTTTGTAAAAATTTTATTTATTCTTATGCTCATCTTAAACACAATTTTATATTACTAATACTGGAAGGAAAATTATTATTGCTTCTATCCACGCTACATGTGCTATGGCTGACCCTATTATGCCATACTTTTCTGCTATTAAACTAGTAACTAAACCTACAAAAAACGCAGCCAATACTAGTATTGGATTTAACGTAGAAAGATGTATTAAACCATAAAAAATTGATGAACCAAGCCATGGAACTTTATTAAATATCTTTGATTTTTTTCTAATTAAGCCTTGTACGCCGCCTCTCCAATATATCTCTTCACATATGCCTATAACCGCAAGTAGAATAAATAGAAATATTGTCTGTGCTTGAGAGTATATCAAAGAGTATATTTCTCTAACATATATAACTGTGCCAGTAAGTATAGTCAGATAATATCCACCAAGGAAGATAAGATAAAGAATTACTGCGCCCAACGATCCGAATAAAAGTATTTTTTTAATGCTTCCGCTCTTAACTTTTATATTTTTTTTATACTTGGCCAATGTAAAAATAGCAAGTATTAGAGTTGAAATTGACATAGCATATACAAAATAATTGCTGAAAATTATAAATGACATTGGCCATAATATAAGCGGCAATGCAAGGTATAGATACTCATATTTTTCCAATTTCATTATCTCATCTCCAATGCTTAAGTATTATCTTTCCAAAAGCCTTAGAGCTTTCAAGAAGATCTTGTGCTTGTGCAGCCATACCTATGTCAAATGATTTGTATATTATAGGCTTTATGTTTTTCTTTTTTGCAAACTCTATGGAATTATCCAAATCAGACTTACTTGCGTTATGCGTTCCGAATATAGAAATGTTTCGCAGATACAGTCGTCTAACATTTAAGCTTGATGTAGCTCCTGCAAGAACTCCAAATGAGATAATTCTTGCATTATAAGCAGCCATCTCTACGGTATCACCAAGATTATTGCCCATTGAATTTATTATTATATCGGCTCCAACTCCATTTGTTATTTCCATAACTTCTTTAATTATATTTGTAGCATTGTCCTGTTTTATTACAAAGTCTGCGCCAATAGCCCTTAATTTTTGCATTTTTTCATCGCTTCTTGTTAATGCTATAGTTTTTAACCCTAATGCCTTTGAAAATTTTATTGCAAAAAGTCCAACATTGCCAGTTGCGCCTAGAACTACTATAGTTTCTCCTTCAGTAGCATTGCCCAAACCTTTGATGTTGCGCCAAGCCAACGAAGCATGAAGTGGCATAGCCGCAATCTCTTCGTCTGTAAAGTTAGATGGTGCTTTTGAAACTATTCGCTCTGGAACCGTAATAAACTCACCATAGCTTCCATTAATATGAAGGCCAAAGCATTTCCATGAAGGACATAATTGTTCATGACCTGAAATACAATATTTACAACTGCCACAACCATAAACGGTATTTGAGATTACCTTTTCACCTTCATAAAACTTTTTTACATTGCTCCCGACAGCTTCAATAGTTCCGTAAACATCTGTACCTGGAACATGTGGAAATGGAATGTTCATTCCTGGAACTCCCCTTCTTACCATTAAATCAAGAGTGTTTACAGATGTCATCTTCAATTTTATCAGTATTTGGTCTGGAGCAGGAACTGGAGTATCTATTTCAATTTGTTTTATAACGTTTGAGGTTCCGTTTTCATAAAAACCCATGGCCTTCATTTTATCACCAACTCTCAAATAATTTTTAACATAAATATTTATTATAATTAATTTGATTAAGTTCATTCAATAAATCAAATTCTTTTGATATAACAGTATCTCCATTTATTATCTTTAAAGCTTGTTTTAATACTTGTTTTTTGTTTCCAAGTAATTCATATACATTAGTATAATTTTTAAGTGCCATTACACCGCAATAATCAGTAGCTTCAGAAAGTATATTCTCTGAAATTTTCTTTAAAGGATACTTACGCGCTTTAAGTCGTAATTCAAGTTGTTTTATGTGTGAACGCAAAACTATGACAGTTGCACCTTTTAATTTCATTTCGCATAGTAAATGCCCTTCTAGAATAATGTATTTTTTATTTTTTATATTATTTTTATTAATAACTGCCAAAATAGATCTATTTAATTTTTTAATATTCACAGGAAACGCGCCGTCGATATCTTTTTTTATAAGAAGGCCTTTATCTTTTGCAATATTATTTGCGCTTATAACTATGCTGTTCTTAAGTCTTTTTGAGATGGATCTTGCAAGAGTAGTTTTTCCAGTACCTGGAACACCAGTTATTACATATATTTTTGGCATTATGTTACCAATCTCATTTTGAGGTTTTGAACAGTTCAAGCTGATTGGAGAATCCTTCAAGCCTAAAAAGTATAGTGTCCTTTGAGTTTTCTATATCTAATATTATACTTTCAGGAGGTTTTATAGTAAGTATATACGCCCTATCTGAAGAAAAAATCCACGAACCAAGCGTATGATCATGATACTTGCCAGAAATATCTCCGACGTACTTAGATTTTGAAAGCAATTTGCCTATAAGAAGTTCTATAGAAGGATCATATTTTTCTATTATTATACTCTCCCTGTTGTTTTCGGTGACCTCTAGAGAGTATGGTTTTATAAAAGGTACATCAAGCAGTGTTGCTTTTTCGGTTATAACACTTGACATTTTAGCAAAATTTACACTTGAGCTTTCAAGTTCTTTATCAAGCTTTTCTTTATCTGAACTAAATGCAAGAAACACAGAAGAAAAATACTCTTCTACAGCTTCTTTTGCTTTTTTTAACGATTCATTAGCTGAAGGTTTCGACGCATAGGTAGTTGGATTTAAAAGCAGATTACGCAATTTAAAGCTTGAGTCTTTAAGTATAGTTTTGTCTATTCCTTCAATAAAACTATCTGTAAGATCATCCCAATCCTGTTTTGTTTCCTTCGCTTGATCATTTGCTGCCAATAAAACACCTATAGTATAATAAAGGACAGAAAGATATTTTAGCCTTCTTAATTCTCAAATCTTTAATTAAGCATAACTCAACAGTTTTTGCATAGAAAGATATTTTACTTTAAGGCTTTAAATAATATTATGGATGGAGTAGAAGGTTTTGACAAAAAAACAATAGATTTGGCTTATAAATATCCATTTTCCAATGAAGCAAAAGAGATAATTAAAAACGTTAGGCAGGAAATAGACCAAAAAATGATAGGATATGGAGTAGTTAGACTTCAAAAAGCACTAAATAATGAAAAGGCCGACATAGACCAAAGCTTGACCGATAATATAAAAATCATTCATATTTCTAGTTATGTTTATGCAAGAATGCTTGCGAGCGCATTAAAGGATACAACAGTTATAAAGAATTTTGCTAAGTACGAATCAAAAAGATCTGTTAACGCACTTATAAATGATAGTGAGGAAAGCATATTTTTAATTTCAGGAGAGATTGGAACAGAGATTAAAAAGGTAGGTGATGAGTTCAAGATTTACTTTACAAAGTTCCTTTTAAATAAACCAAAGGATCAGGAGTTTTTATTAACTAAACAAAATATTGATTTAGGTTATGTTTACTTATCTAAAGAAAAAATATCTAAATTTTTAGGCAGTAGAATAGAGAAGGAGATTCTGAAAAATTTGCCAATACCTAAAAGTGAACTTCCAGAAGAGATAATACAGAACGCTAAAAAAATAAAGATTCCAGTATCTGAAGTGAAGTTTAAATCGTCTAATTTAAAACAGTATGAATGGATAGACAAACTTCTTTCACACCCAATAGCAGATGTAAGACATAGGACGGTAAATCTTATTCTTGCACCTTATCTTGCTAATATACTAGGGCTTGATGAAGAAAATGCAGTTAAAATAATTAATAAATACATAGACAAATGTAAAGAGATAAATCCTGACACAAATGTAAATGAGACATATATAAGGTATCAAGTAAGATACTCAAAAGCTAAAGGAATGAAACCATTATCTAGAGAAAGGGCAAAGGAATTGCTTGATGATCCAGTAATTTTTGAAAGATGATTTTATGAAAGTTCAACTTTGCCATATTTGTGGAAAAATAGCTGAAAAGGTATGTGTCTTGTGTGGAAAGCCTTTCTGCGAAAAAGATTCCGGAGGCAAAGGAATATGTAGTTCATGTGCTTTGGGTAGGCACTGAAGATGAAGGGTCAATAAAGTCCTGCATAGTAGTACCTTCAGGGAATGCAACCGCATTTTGAGCGGCTACAGGCAAGCCTACCTCATTGGCAACACGTGTTAGCTCAGATACATCTATCATCCTATTTGTAAAAAGTTCTTTGTATTGCACATTTCCAGATCTTACCTCCTTCACATCAAAAGTAATCTGCTGATACATACCGCTCCTAAGAATTCGCAGTTTTACCGAGCCACGTTGAATAATGCCCTTAGCCAGATTTGAAAGTTCCACGTTATCGTAAACATATTAAAAAAGAGAGTATTTAATACTAAGCATTTCAATAACTTCATGGAAAAAAATTGTGACTGCATGTGCGCGGAATGTGGCAGAGGAGATAAGGTATTGAAAGGTTGTAGGTGCAAACATAAGTGTTGCTCTGCAACTTTTAAGATTAAAAAATAGTAAAGACAAGCAAGTACATAGACAATAAAGATTGGGTAAAGTTTTCAATACTTTAAAAAGATAGCAATATTAAGTTATTCTTCCACTTATATTCATGCTTTCAGAGTATATAACGATCATAATATTCATTGCTTTTTCAATATTTGTACCTATGTCGTTAGTAATAACCTCAATGCTATTAGGCATTAAAAAGCAACAAAATAAGGTATCTGAATTAAATTTTGAAAGTGCAGAAGAAAGCATTGGATCGCATGTATCGATCATGGCAGAGTATTTCCATTACTTCACTGGTTTTCTTGCTTTTGAGGTAGTTGCAGCGTTGATACTTGCCTGGGCGTATGTTGCAAGAAGCGTGCAGTTGATAGATAATTTGTATTTTATAGGAATAGTTATTTTATGCATGGTATTTGAGGCATTTGTAATTATTTTGGCCCTTAAACGCTTTTGGAGAGTAGGTGAGTATTATGAGTGAGGAAGTAATAAAAGAGAATGCAAGAAAAGAGATGGACGCGTTAGTGGCAAACTCGCTAAGCGGTAAAAAAATAAAACCTAATGTAGCTTTTGGAAAGCTTTCTGATTTGGCCAAAGTCATGTCAAAAGGAATGATTGAGTGGTCAAGAGTTAATTCGTTGTGGCCATTGCAGTTCGGTCTTGCATGCTGTGCTATGGAGCTGATGGACTTTGGCTCTTCCAGAGTAGATGCTGAAAGAAAAGGTTTTCTGCTTTTCAGAGCAACTCCAAGGCAAGCAGATGTTATGCTGGTTGCAGGATGGGTCACTAAATCAATGGTTCCAGAGATAAAAAGATTGTATGAACAGATGTCACGTCCCAGATATGTAATTGCGTTTGGAGAGTGCGCAACATGCGGTGGTCCATGGTGGGAAAGTTACAATATAGTAAAAGGCATAGACCAAGTACTTCCAGTTGATGTTTATGTTGCAGGATGCCCTCCAAGGCCAGAGAATCTTTTCTCTGCGTTAATTAAACTGCAGAAAAAAATAGGTGGAGAAATTGAATATTGAAAGAGCAGCGCTTTTACCTACGATTGAAAAGATGAAACAGAGTGGTTTTGATTACTTGGTCAAAATAACCGCGGTAGATTATATTAAAAAAATAAATGTGATTTATATACTTAGATCCCTTGAACAAAACAAAGATGAGATTCTTGAGGTTGAGATAGACCCCACTGATGCATGGATAGAGAGTATAATGAAATTTTATCTAGGAGCTGATTGGTATGAACGTGAGCTGCAGGAGATGTTTGGAGTGAAGATTAAGGGAAGAGTAGCAAAACGATTGCTTTTAGAGAAATGGGATGGAAAAGGCTTCCCGTTAAGAAAGAATTTTGTCTGGAATAAATCATATGATAAGGAATAATTATGGCATTGACTAGAATAAACATAGGACCTGTGCACCCAAGCACACATGGGGTTGCAAGACTTGTGGTGGATCTTGATGGAGATACAATAGTTAAGATAGAGCCACATATAGGATATCTCCACAGAGGAGTTGAAAAGCTAGTTGAGACAAGAATGTATATGCAAAGTCCTCCATATATGGAAAAAATAGATTATGTTGCTCCTATGGCAATGGATGAACTTTATGTTGCAACCGTTGAAAAAGCATTAGGCATTGATGTAAGTGAAAAGGCAGGATATGCTAGGATGATACTTCTTGAGCTGCAGAGAATAGCTAGCCACTTATTTTGGATAGGAAGCGTAACTAATGACCTTGGACAGTCATTTACTGGCTTTATGTGGGGCTTTAGAGACAGGGATATAATTCTTAGACTTTTAGAGGATGCAACAGGACAGAGAATGTTCTATGTAAACATGAGACTTGGCGGAATAACAAGAGAGTTTCCAAAAGACTTTGAAGAGAACACAATAAAAACTCTCGCATACTTAGAAAAAAGAATGAAGGAGTATGAAAATTTTATAGAGAAAAATCCAATATTTATACAAAGAATGAAGGGAGTTGGGGTCTTAAGTATAGATGATGCAATAAATCTAGGAGTCACAGGACATGTTTTAAGAGCTTGTGGGGTCAAGTATGATGTTAGAAAAAACAATCCTTATTACAATTATGAAACCTTAAACTTTCATCCTAAAATATTGAGTGATGGAGATAATTTATCAAGATATAGAGTAAGAATAATGGAGATAGAGGAAAGTATTAGAATAATACGTGATTCTTTTTATAAATTGCAGAGTGCGCATGGAAATATGGTAGGCATGCCAGTTAAGTTGGTTTCACCTAAACCGGTAAATAAGATAGCAATGGTAAGCAGAGAGGCTCCAAGAGGCGAAGCTATGATGTATCTGGTCTGTGATGATCAAAAGCCATACAGGCTTTCTATAAGATCACCTACATTCATAAATCTTGCAGCCTTGAATCATATTGCAAAAGGGCATAGGCTAGCTGATTTATTTTCAATCTTTGCAACGCTGGATATGGTGATGGCAGATGTTGATAGATAACTTAACAGGATACTTTTATTCAGGACTAAACTCTCCTAACATACTTGTAAGTATACTTTTTGTTATAATATACGCAATAATAATTTCAATATTAATGTCGGTTTTTGCATATGTCTTTGGTTGGGTTGAAAGAAAAATGATTGCAAAGACACAGTACAGGCATGGACCGACATATGTTGGAAAGTATGGAATATTTCAAAATCTTGCTGATTTTATAAAGCTTCTTTCTAAAGAGAAGATGGTGCCTGGAAATGCAGATAGATTTTTACTTAATGTAGCACCAGTATTGTTGGTTAGCATAACTGTTTTCATTATATTTTTAATACCGTTTTCACCTTACTTGCAAGCAAGCAACTTAGGGCTAGGGCTACTGGTAATATTTGTGTTTCTTGGCTTTACTCCTCTACTGCTTTTCGTTGCAGGATACTCTAGTGGTGGAAAGTTTGCAGAGCTTGGCGCCCAGAGATCGGTGCTTATGTTAATAAGTTACGAAATTCCAATGATAATAGTTGTTGCTACAGTTGGATTTGCTGCTGGCTCTTACAACTTAAACAGCATAATAAGAATGCAGAGCACCTTGCCTTATGCTATTCTTATGCCAATAGGATTAATAATATTCTTTATAGCTATGCTAGCAGAACTAGAGAGACCTCCTTTCGATTTAAGAGAGGCAGATTCTGAATTAATAGCAGGATGGCTAACCGATATAAGTGCACCATATTATGCCCTTGCACTAATGCTTGATTATACAAGAATGTTCATGGGATCACTTATAATAGCAATCCTTTTCTTTGCAGGCTGGAGTGGTCCGATTCTTCCAGGAATATTTTGGTTGATAATAAAAGCGTTTATAATCTCAGTATTTATTATTATAGTAAGGGTTACTGTAGTAAGGATGAGAATAGACAAGATATTGAAGTTAGGATGGATGTATCTTCTTCCACTATCATTAATAAACCTTTTATTAACATTAATAATTGTAATATTATAAGATGATTTACTTGATAAAACCGATTATAGAAACTATAAAGGTTCTTGGAAGGGAAAGATTTACCACTCAGTTCCCAGAAGAGAGGGAGTCTTTACCTGACAGCTACAGATCAATGTTTAAACTTGATATTGAAACGTGTATTAGCTGTTCAGCATGCGCAAGAATCTGTCCAAACAACACAATTACAATGGTAGGAATAATTACTGAAAAAGGCAACAAAGTCATGCCTGAGATAGGAATAGAAAGATGCCTGTTCTGTGCTTTGTGTGCGGAGGTATGCCCGCCCAAATGCCTTACCCTCACAAAAAATTATGAGGTTCTTGAGGCATATGATAAAAGAAAATTTATAAAAAGACCCGAGGAGCTTGAGTAGAGTATATGTATAGCGTTGAGTTGTTTAGTATTGTTTCTGTCGTTATGATAATCTCAGGCATAAGCATATTCTATCAAAAAAGCATAATGCGTGCAGTTATTGCATTGAGTATATCGTTTATTGCAAGTTCATTGATATTCTTTATTTTAAATCAACAGTTTATTGCTTTACTGCAACTTTTTGTTTTTGTAGGAGGAATGTCAACATACCTAATAGTCGCAGTGTCTTCGGAATATAAAAAAATAAATAAAATTGATTTTATAAAAATAGGAGTTGCTGCAATTATAATATCTATGAGTTTTTCTTTGTTATTTACAGTCATAAACTTTAACACATCAAATACTGCTCCAGGAATGAGCGTATACTTTGCTACTGCGTTTGAAGAGTATTATCCAGTGTTAGTAGCCGCAGTTATAATGCTGTTCCTTGCTGCCATAGGGAGCGTTATAGTTATAAGAAAATTTGTAACCTTGGTTTCATGATACCTTTAC
Organism: Microcaldota archaeon; assembly: GCA_021850625.1. Taxonomy (GTDB): domain Archaea; phylum Micrarchaeota; class Micrarchaeia; order Micrarchaeales; family CABMGC01; genus JAJZOD01. The sequence continues at coordinate 37,107 of JAJZLJ010000032.1, forward strand.
TTTATATAATAGGCATTTGCGCTGCTATGGTGAGCATAGGGATTGCAGCTGTAATAATTGAAAAAAACTTTATAACAATAATGCTTGCAGTTGAACTCATTTTTATGGCAAGTACTATAGCGTTTGTAGGTTTTTATTCGTATAGCTCTGCACCTGGACCTTGGGCATTCATAGGAATATTTTCAGTGTGGTCAGTAGCAGCAGTAGAGATAATCTCACTTATAGCGATATATGTCTATATGAAAGCGCGTGGTTTTAATTTTGATATAGGCATCCTTACAAAATTCAAGTGGTAAAATGCAAGCATTACTTTTATTATTGCCCCTGTTGCTTTCAATAATAGCAATGAGTTTTGTAAGAAAAGAATTTGTAAAGTACATAGCTCTAATAGCAAGTGTGATAAGCCTTGTATTGCTTATAATAGTAAACAATGGCAGCTACTTTATTACATTATTAAGTTTGGGCGGATATACATTGCAGATAGCTACAAATATTGCGGCCTTAAATCTTCTTTTGTTAAGTATAGTTTTGATCATAGCACCTTTGGTGATTTTTTACTCGTTTGGATATATGAACATAAGAAGTGAGCAGAGGAGATTTTATATCGAGATAGTTGCATTTGAAGCTGCAATGCTGCTTTTTGCGATGAGCTACAGTTTCATAACAATGTTCATAGCTTGGGAGTTTCTCAGCTTAACTAGTTATTTACTCATAGGGTTTTGGTACAACAATGAAGTAGCGAATATTGCTGCAAGAAAAGCAATAACTACAGTTTTTATAGGAGATATCTGCATACTTGCCGCAATGGCAATTATGCTTGCTATATCAGGATCACTTAACTTTACAACAGTTTTCACATCGTTACAAAATGCACCAAGTGCAGAGCTACTTGTAGCTATTTTGCTAGGTATAGCAATATTTACTAAATCTGCACAGTTCCCATTCAGCGAGTGGCTTCCAGATGCTATGGAAGGCCCTACACCAGTATCGGCATTTCTTCACTCAAGTACCATGGTAAAAGCAGGTGTGTTTGCGCTTTTGATATTGTCCCCAATATTCATACAAACCAACCTTAATACTATGATATTTTACTTTGCGTTGATAACAATAATTTTAGCCACACTGAATGCGTTGAAAGAAAAGCACATTAAAAAAGTAATCGCTTACTCAACAATACAAGAACTTGGCCTTATGGTGCTTGCAATTAGCGGTGGCGCGGTTGCGGCAGGAGTGTACTTCTTCTTTGCCCAAAGCTTCTATAAAGTTTTACTATTTTTTAGCTCAGGAGCTGTGATGGAGGCTACTGAAAAAACAAGTTTAGATGAAACATCAGGATTAAAAACAAATAAACTTATTTACATAACAACATTGTTCGGAGTTCTCTCTTTAGCAGGATTTATACCATTTGATGGTTTTTTTGCAAGCATGGGTTTAAGCTCTTCATTTTCAAGCAACCTGCTTGTCTATTTAGCATTGAACATTTTTGGAGTTCTTACAAGCATTTATGCGTTTAGATGGTTCTTTCTAAATGGAAAGAAAAGCCCAGCAGCAGTAACTGTAAAGTATCTATCAATGCCAAAAAGTATAGTTATAAGCATGATAATAAGCGCAGTGTTAACATTGGTAGCCTCGCTTGTATTTTTCTACTTCGGAGTATTTGGCTTTAACTCTTTTCAGACATTAAGCATAACATCACTTAACTACTTTGATGTTCTAATCGAGAGCATTCTTGCCGTAATAGGATTATTAATCGCATATGTCATATATAAAAAATCACTTAGAATAAGGTCATCATATCTAATAAAACTTATTAATAATGGCATTCTAACAAACGAAGTATACCTTTATTTTGTCAAAGCAATTTATGAATTTGCAGAAGGTTTTTATATTTTTGAGGAAGGGCTTTCAAAGTTTCTCGATGGAGTCGGCTATATGTTTATCGATATTGGAAAGGAGGTACGTAAGGTCTCGGTAGGCAATGTAAATAGCTATGCCTTAATTCTTTCGGTAGGAATTATACTGCTTTTCGTGTTTGTGTATATGATTAATGTGGTTTAAATGTTTACATTTTATATTTTTGGAGTTTTGTGCGCCGCGCTGATATTCGGAGATCTTCTACTGAACATTTTTTCCAATAAAAGGGTGCAGGTAATATTTAATATTATACTTCTGTTCTTTATAGGAATAATAATACTTTATGCTTATTATAATAATTCTTATTCGTCCATTTTAGGATTGTTCTCATTCAACCCATTCTCAGAGTTCTTTATACTCTTATTCACTGTTGGAGTAGCATTGATAAACCTTCTTTACTTTTCATTTGCAGAAGATTACAGAGAGCTCTCTATGCTTCTTAGCTTTTCCCTTATTGGAATGTATATTGTTGCTCTATCAAACTCGTTGACTGGAATATTCATAGGACTTGAACTTATGAGCATACCTACTGTGTTTTCAATTCTTTTATCTAAAAAAAGCCTTGAAGCTGCAACAAAACTTTTTATATTGGCTGCAATATCAATAGCCATATTCTCATTCGCTATGGCAATAACTTATGGAGGCTTGGGTACTTTATCTCTTATAAAGTCACAGTACTCAAATATTATGCTGGTAGCTTTTGTACTTTTTGTAGTATCGCTTGGATTTGAAGCCTCAATTTTTCCCTTCAATGTGCTTGTTCCGGATATATACGAAGGCTCTCCCGGATACATAACTGCTCTTTTAGGAGGAGTGAATAAAAAGGTAGGATTTGCTGCACTTATTCAAGTGCTTATACTTATTTTTATAGCTTATCACTCTGCCTTTATAGTAATAGCCATCTTATCGGTTTTCACAATGTTTTATGGAAATATAGGTGCATTGATGCAGAAAAATCTTAAGAGACTTATGGCTTACTCATCAATTGCTCAAGCTGGTTATATATTGATAGGGATAGCTACTGCAAGTGTTTATGGAATGAGTGGCGCCCTGTTCCAAATCTTTGCGCACGTATTCATATTCATAGGCCTTCTTGCTATAATTGCCACACTTGAAAGAAAAAATATGACAACGATAGATAGCATTGCAGGACTTAAAGATAAAAACCCGTTCATGGCCTTTGCTATGGTACTTTTTATGCTCTCTCTTGTAGGCCTGCCACTCACTACTGGCTTTGTAGGTAAGATACTTATCTTTTTAGGAGCCATCTATGCAGGCCTTGCAATTTTAGCTGTACTTGGAGTATTAAATAGCATGATATCGCTTTATTATTATTTGAAGATAATAACATCTATCTACTCAAAGGACACCTTGAAAAAGCATGTAAACGTAGATAAATATACGCTTTCAGTAGTTGTTATATGTTTAGCGGTAACGATCTTATTCGGAATATTTCCACAACCAATCCTTAACATGATAAATAGCGCAGCAACATATCTTTTTAGTTTGTAAGAGGCAGTTATTTTTTTGTTTTTATATTTTCTTGTGATGTCCTCCGCCGCTAAGAATTAAATTAATGAATTAGTAGTGATGGCATTATGCCAAAAATAATGGTAATGGCAAGAAGAAAGATCTCTGAGTATAACACACTGTTTACCAAATATCCAGTTTGAACTGATCTTCCAGAAAGAAACACTCGTTCTATTATCCAGAAAAGCAGTGCACCAAGAAGAATTACGCTTAGTAATGGAATTAATGCTATAGCACCAAAGGTAGTGAATGCCGCTGTAAATATAAGAAGATCAGCTATAAATCCTACAGTAAGAGGTATTCCAACTGTAGCAAAGGTAGCTGCTATGAATAAGTATGCTAATGCATGAAAGTTCTTTATCACACCTTTTAATGCTGATATATCTAAAGTTCCATAAAGCTCCTTTAATGTTCCTGCAACAAGGAAAAGCATTGATATTGCTATGGCATGACCTAACATACCATAAAGAGCACCGTTAACTCCAAGAATACTTCCAGAAGCTATACCTATAGAGACTATTGCCATGTCAGTTATACTGCTATAAGCTATAGTTCGCTTAAGGTTTGATTGGCGCATAGCAACAAAAACCGAGTATAGTGCAGATAATGAAAAGATTGCGGCAAGATATATCTCATAATTTTTGAATATAGGAAGCATAAAGCTTGTTAGTATAAGCCCATAACCACCGAACTTAAGCAAAACACCAGCAAGTATCATGCTGCCCTGAGTAGGAGCCTGTGTATGTGCATCTGGAAGCCAGTTATGAAATGGAAAAATAGGTATCTTTATCATAAATGAAACTAGAAGAAGTATTAGTATTATAAGTTGCGTAGTTGGAGGTATTGTAGAAGCAGTAGCTATTATCTGGGATATTGAAAAGGTATTTGGAGTTATATTTATATAGATAAAAAGAATAGCTACAAGAAGCAAAAGACTAGATATTATAGAGTACAGAATGAACTTTATGGCTGCATACCTTCTGTTTGATGCACCATATAGATAAATAATAAAAAACATTGAGAACTCTGCTATCTCCCAGAAAACATAAAGAAAAAGTAAGCTTGAGGATAGAAATAAGGCTATTGATGAACCTTCTATTAATGCAAATAATATAGCATATGTGCGCTTATTATCTTTAATAAAGTAATCGATACCTATAGATGAGGCTGCGAAAACAATAGCCGCCATTATTTCAAGTATTAAGGTATTTTGCGTTAGAGAAAAACCTACATTAAAACCAAGATAATTAAGAGATATTGGAGCTGTAAGATAAGATTGTGAGGTTAATGATCCATAAAGCAAGAGAAATGATAGCAAAAGAACCAGTATTGCGCTTACTGACTGCACCTTTTTTATTAGGTATGCAGGTATTACAAGAAGTATAGGTATTGAAAGAAAGGGTATTAGTATTATAAAAAACAGTAAAGGGAACATTATATAACCGTTCAATATATAATTCTTGTTAAAAAAGTATATAAATGCTGGTGATGACACGGAATCTAACTCATACGAAGAGGACATAAGTAAGATTATTGATCAAAATGGAGGGCTTATTGATAAAAAAATGGCATCTCAAATAAAAAATACTCAGGAAGCTACAAAAAGTTATCAGAAACTAACCGTTGATTTGCTCTTAAAACATGAAGTAGTAGATGGAAGCATAGTTAACATTGAGGATAAGGTATATAGAGTATTTAATAAAATAAAGATGGAGATTAATGGAACTCCAAGAATAAAAAGAGTGGTAGTTCTTGGAGCTGAAGCTCGCACAGTCTCAATCTCGTTATGGGATAAAAATTGTAATTTTATAGACTCAATGCTAATACAAAGGGGAGATAGTGTGTCTATAAGCAGCCTTAAGGTGAGAAAGGTATCAGATGACATAGAATTGTCTAGTACCTCTGGAACTTACATAAGCAGAGTAGTACCATCATATAATTTTAAATCTAATTTTTCAGAACTCTCTGAAAATGAGAGAAATATAGATATAATGGGAAGAATACTTTCAGTAAGTCCCATAAGATACTTCAAGGACCTTGATGGTAAGCAGAGCGGAGTTTCAGAGTGCAGTATAACCGATGGAAAAACAGAAGCGCATGTGACTCTTTGGAGATCATCTAGCGGCTACTCTACCGATATGCATCCTGGAGCATATATTAAATTAGAGTTTGTTTCTGTAAAAAAAATAGATGATAAACTAGAGATAACTGCCACAGACGCCTCAAGAATATTAATAGGACAGGGTTTAGGATCATTGATTGGAAAGATAGGAAAAAATCAGTAGTTAAAACTTAAATTTAACAAAGTATAAAATAAAACTTGAATAAAAGCAAAAAACAGAAAGCTATTTATATAATGGTCTATAAATCAAATAGTTTTCTGAGGGGTTTGTTGAGAACTTATTTTTATCCCACCCAAATCCCAAAATCTTTTCTCTTTGGAATGTGCAATGCACATTCCTACCCTCGGAAAACAATAAATATTTTAAAAAACAACTTAACGTATCTTTTCTCTTTCTGCCGTGGTATTTACCTCTTCTATAGATATATCTATTTGAGGTACATGCTTTAATGCGTCCCTTATAACAGCTACCTCATCTTCTATCTTTTGCCTTTCAGAGTCGTCTATTATTGCTACTGTAAAGTTAGTTATGTGCAGTGCTGATGAGGATAATTGTATATCGCAAAGCGATTCGATTAAGTTTGTATGTTGAGATACGTAAGTAGAGTCGTAAGGAAGCTCAAGCTGGCTGCACATCTCAGAGTACTTCATGCTTGAAGGCCTTGAAAGGATCATCCTTTTTTCTCCGGTTACTTGATAACTCGTATCTGCCATTCTTGAGCTCACTGCCATTGTAGGATAATGATGTTGTATAAAATTAATACCAAGTTCTTGAAGCTTAATACTTAAATCATCTGGAGAACGACATATGTTAGAGTAATTATTCTTTGAATAAGACCTTATTGTCGATATAAGACCTTTCTCTATCTCCTGCGTAGAACCTTCCCCTTTTGACATTATAGCATGTGTAAACTTGCAAGCTCCGCAATCATTGTGTGGCATATAGAAAATAGATGAAATACTGTTTTTCTCTGTTAAAGAATTCAATGTATTAATTACACCTGGAGGATTTGCAGCTGCAGTCCTTACAAATATAGTTCTTCCATCATTTATTGAATCTGCTATCCTATTCATTCTGGCATCCATACATATAATAGCTATTTTATTTGGTTGTACTTCCATTTTTACACCTTAAAAATTTTTTTATATGACATTGTAATTAGATTCAATATAATTAAGATTAGGAATAGTGAGTGTGTTAGTAACTCATGGTTTTTTGATCTCATTATTACATACCTTAGGGGTAAGGTTTTAAAGTTCAAGATAATTTATTAAATAAAATCATATTTATAGTTATCTATAAAGGTAATCATCTGTCAATGCTTATGCCAAAGTCATCCTTTAGACGTTTTTTATTTATAGTTGTTGGAGAACCATCAAGAGGTGATTCATACTTTTTGTTTTTAGGGAATAATATAAACTCACGTATATTTTCTGAGTTTGAAAGTATTGCTACAAGCCTATCAAAGCCCAGCGCTATGCCACCATGTATCGGAGTACCATAACTCAAGGCCTCTAAAAGAAAACCAAAGGTCTCATCTATTGTCTTGTCATTCATACCCATCATACTTAAACTTTTACGCTGTGATTCTGGATCCCGAATACGTATTGAACCACTTGCTATCTCTACGCCATTTAATACTAAATCATACTGCCTTGCTACAACCTTTTCAGGCTCTTTTTCCATATACACTAGTGTATCCTGCTTTGGAGCTGAAAATGGATTGTGTGCAGGTTTAAGTTTTCCAGTTACCTCATCTTTTTCAAACATAGGAAACTCATCTATCCAAAGAAAAGAGTACTCTTCAGAGTACTTTCCTATTCTGTCTCCTACAATCTTTCTTATCTTGCCAATGGCATTTAAAAGAAGTTTCTCAGATGCATCTGCAAAGACAAGTATTACATCACCTTCCTTAGCCAAAAACTTTGATAATATCTTATTTGCAGTGTCTTCACCAAAGGAGTTTATTATACTTGAAGGCTCTGAACATAATTTTTTGTTGCTTACAAAAAGCCAGGTCATACCACCGAGACCTAGTTCCTTTGCAATCTCTATTAACTTTAGCATATAGTTTTTATCAAGTTTTGATGACTCTGATCCAAACATAGCTTGAAAGGATATCGCCTTTACAAATCCTCCAGATTCGGTTATTCTTTTAAGCATGTTATAGTTGCTTTCTTTAGCCTCTTGTGTTATGTCTAGTATTTTAGACTCAAAACGAAGATCTGGTTTGTCAGAACCATAATTCTTTATGGCATCCTTGTATAGCATATGCTTGAAACCTTGCTTTATCTCTTTTTTTAGAAGCTCCTTGAAGACTCGTTGCATCAGCTCCTCTATTAAAGATTGGATATACTTTTCATCTTTGAATGATACTTCAACATCTATCTGAGTAAACTCCGGCTGCCTATCCTCTCTTGGATCCTCGTCCCTATAGCACCTTGCAACTTGAAAGTATCTATCAAGCCCAGCTATCATGCACAGCTGTTTATAGGTCTGTGGCGATTGAGGAAGAGCATAGAACTTATCCTGATTTGTCCTTGAAGGAACTAGAAAGGTTCTTGACCCTGTTTCATAAGTATCCTTTATCAATGTTGGTGTTTCAAGCTCAAGGAACTCCTTTTCCCAAAAAAACTTCCTTATTGATTTTGTTAGCTTGTCTCTGAACTCTATTCTTTGAATCATCTCTTTTCTCCTTAGATCAAGATATCTGTATTTTAAACGCAGCTCTTCGTTAGCAAGAAACTTTTTCTTCTCGTCTATTAGCTCAAATGGAGGCACCTTTGAGGTGCTTATTACTTCAAGCTTATTGACAAATAGCTCTATTTTCCCTGAAGGATTTTCTTGGTCTATTGTTTCCTGCTCTCTTAATTTTATTATTCCTGAAACAAAAACTACATACTCCTTTGAGATGCTCTCTGCCTGCTTTAACAATGCTCCCTCAAAAACAAGCTGCAGCGTTCCATGCCTATCTGCTAAGTCTATAAAAAGTTTGCCGCCATGATCACGTATGTATCTGCACCAGCCATAAATAGATATGTTCTTGCCGACGTCTTTTTCGCTAAGAGAACCGCAGTTTACCTCCATTGTTACACCTAATACTCCGTGACATCCTCCCACCCGTAAACGGCGTGGGCTTTCTCTGCGTTCATGCAATCACCGCATCACGCAAATGATGTGTTTTATCGGTTCTCAGTTCTTCGAGGACTGCCTCCTGTTGAGGTCTTACATTCTCTCCCTGAGCGTGACTTTCCGCATGTCCTGCGGTAGCTTTGAGAGTTTTGCTGTCAAAATTTGAACTCGTAGAGTTCAAAGCCTTTTTGAGTATGTTTATTGATGCGTTTAGATCTCTATTTTCTTGTAGACCACATTCTTCACAGAGATAGATTCGTTTTGATAGTGGCATACTTTGAATATTACCACAATTACTACATATCTTTGATGTGTTTTTTGGGTCTATTTCTATTACTTTCATACCAGCACTTTCAGCCTTGTATGAAAGTAGTTGAAAAAACTTGTTCCATGAAGCATAATTTATTGATTTTGCAAGCCTATGATTTTTTACCATGTTCTGAATATTCAATTTCTCCACTGCAAATGAAGTATAGCCTGACTTTATAAGTTTATCAGTAATTTTGTGAAGATAATTATTTGTTTGGTTATTTGCAATTTGATATTTTTTATTCATTTTATCTTTTGCAATCTGTCTTCTTTCTGAACCTTTTTTCCTTCTTGCAACTCTTTTT
>JAJZLJ010000027.1 GCA_021850625.1 Microcaldota archaeon
ATACGTATTGGTAAATATAACCTTTTTATTACTGAAGCAGAAGAAGGAAATAAAATAACTTTTAATGACTCTAGTGCAAAAGATATGTTTATTTCTGGAGGATGGTTTAGTATTTCAGATGCATATAAATTATTGACACTTTCCAGACATAAAAAATATTTAGATTATGCAATTGATATATTGAATATTAAGTATAAATAATTATTAGTTTGAGTAATAAAATATAAATAAAAATACAAAAGTAGATGTTTATGGAAGAAATTTATATGGTCACATCGAATAAGAACAAGTACTTGACAATGAAAAGAAATTTTGACAAATATGGCATTGATTTAAGCCAATTTGAAGTAAGTTTACCTGAAATTCAAAGCTATGAGGTAGAAGAAGTAATAAAAGAGAAGATAATGGAGGCTTATAGTAGATTACAAAAACCATGTATTGTCCATGATAGTGGTTTTTTTATACCGTCAATAAAAGGATTTCCAGGTGCATTAGTACACCCAATCTTAGATAAAATAGATATAGAGGGAATATTAAAACTCCTTGAAAATAAAGATAGAAAATGTTATTTTCATGAATGTTTGGCATATTATGATGGAAAGAATAAAGATCCGATGTTCTTTGACGGTAAGATTAATGGAACAATTCCATTAGAACCTAAAGGAGGGAAAGCGTATTATCATTGGTCAAGACTTTTTGAAATTTTTGTTCCAGAAGGATTTTCTAAGACTCTTGCTGAAATGGAAGAAAAGGAGTATATTAGATGGCATGATAACGATGAAACCAAAAAATATATTCAAAACTTTGCGAATTGGTATCTAAAGATGATTTAATGAAAGAAATAGAAACTAAAATACTTGAGTTTGATGAAAAACTTCTTAGAAAAAATCTTGAAAAAGAAGGAGCCAAATATCAAGGAAAACATTTATTAAAAAGAATGGTTTTTAATGTAAAGCCCAATACGCCAGATATAGATGAGTTTTTTAGAGTTAGAACAGACGGAGAAAAAACAACATTGACATGGAAGTATAGAGATAATAGAAAAAAAAGTTTAGACAACACAGAGGAACTTGAAATCTTAGTTTCAGATTTTGATAAAACAGTTGAGATCATTTCAAAACTATTGAAAGGATTGACACCTTTTAAGCAGGAAACAAAAATAGAAAAGTGGGATTATGAAGATGTTGAGATAGCGATATGTACTTGGCCACTTATACCACCATTTTTAGAACTTGAAGGAAAAAGTGAGGCTAAAATAAATAAAGTTATAAAAAAATTAGACATTAAGGGAGAAAACGTAGGAAATACGAACCTCGTAAAGATCTTCGAAAGGTATGGACAAAAAGGGAAAGATGGAGGAGATTTACGATTTTGATGTTATATGTGTTTTTACTTCCTCTACCTCGCCACGAGGTTCTTTCTCACGAAAGATCTGAGTAGTAAATGCGTAAAGCTTTGCTTGTCCAGTTTTCCAAACATGCTCCTTTAATCCTGCCTTAATACAAAGATTATCCAAATATTTTTCCTTTGTCCAATTATTTTCTATAGGCACATTTGGTAGAAGAATTGCTTCATGATAACCATACTTTAAAATAAGACCGTCTCTGCCTATTTTTATGCTGTTTTTTATTGCCGCTTCGGTAGAGGCAATTATGAGTTTTGGTTTATCTAATATAGAAACTTCAACAACCATGTGCTCAAATTCCATATGTGATACTGGAACAAAACGAGAATCTTCTGCTGCAGCTGCAATTGCAGCATCTATCAAAGCTTTACTGAGCTTTTCTTTTGGCTCTGCAAAGCCCATACACCCTCTAAGCGTTCTAGTAGGATAATGTTCAATTGTTACAAAAACTCCATTAATATTATCATGTTCTGTAATAGTTTTCTCTAGTATCTTTCTATCAAAGTTATATGTAGTTAAGTAAAGCTCTATTGAGTTCCTTGCTGCCTTTACGAGTTTGCTACCTTGCTCAATTGAATATTCCATATTAACCAAATTTACTAAAGCGTTAAAGTATTTAAGTATAATCTTTTGTTGTTTTTGCTCTTTTTATTAGTTTAATATTATCGTCTAACTCTTTAAGTAGCTCTGCACTTCTTAACTTTCTAGTATAATTGAAGCTTGAAGCCAGTGGTTATACTTTCTTGTCCACTATGTTTAAATATCAGAGCATATAAAATTAATCTAGATGATGTGATGCCTCTCCAATGGCTACTCAGAATAAGTGCATGCAGGCAGGAGCTTGCAAAGGCAGCCATGGCTGCGTAGGCCTGTTCAGAGCTCTACTTTTCAAGGAATTAAATAAGAACAAGATAATTATACTTAGGCGTGCCTCCAGTACATATAAAAGCAGCATTACATCTGCATTGCGCGAGTTGAGTGATAATTATGGAATACCGCTCTCTACACTTAAGCATGCTGCAAGTTCTCTAAAAAATCTTAGGCTCATAGAGTATGGCACTGCTGCTAAACCTAAGGAGCTTACAATAACAAAAGCAGGCATGGATGCACTTAGGCTCATAGCAACTGAGCTTGATGAAACTTATGGTTGATTTTATGGATAATATAATATATGGGTCTATTGAAGTACCAAAAACTGCTACAATGCACATTAATGCGAATGTACATAAACGGTGAATAAGACATAGAAGAGATGAATACCAAAACAGCGGCGTGATAAAAATGAATGAGAAATTTTAATAATGGTGAATCAAATGGAAAAAAATAAAACGAATATGAATTTACAGAAAAATGTCAGAAATGCATTAAAACTTGCAAAAGATGCAGTCAGATATGCAAATAAAATAGAAAGTCATTTACCCTGGCGTTAAATCAAATTTGCAGAATTTGAATAACTCAGAACTGTTGGAGCTTGCTAGAGATGCTATCTACGAATATAATATCAGAAAATGTACTAATCTAGAGACGCATCCTAGACAAGACATAGAACTTTGAGGTAGTGGATATGAAAAGACATTTCGGCATTTTCGGAGGCAGGTATGTACCAGAGTTGCTAATTCCTGCGCTTGAAGAACTTGAAAATGAATATAAACTTGCAAAAAATGACCCTAGATTCAAAAGAGAGTTTAAATACCACCTAAACAGTTTTGCAGGAAGACCTACACCACTTACGCTTGCCGATAATCTTACCAAAAAACTCGGTGGAGCAAAGATATATCTAAAGAATGAAGGTCTTAATCATACAGGAGCTCACAAGATAACACATTGCATAGGACATGCTCTCATGGCAAAGAGGATGGGAAAAGGACGCATAATTGCAGAGACCGGTGCAGGTCAGCACGGTCTTGCAAGCGCAGCTGTTGCAGCTAGATTCGGACTTTCATGTACAGTATACATGGGGGAAACGGATATAATCAGGCAAAGACCTAATGTTTTTTGGATGAAGAGCCTTGGTGCTGAAGTCGTGCCAGTTAGGAATGGAAACAAAACATTGAAAGATGCAGTAAATGCAGCAATTAGAGACTGGATAGAAAATGTAGATAATAGTTATTACTTACTGGGTTCTGTAGTAGGTCCGCATCCGTATCCGACAATGACAAGAGATTTTCAGTCAGTTGTAGGAAAAGAGGCAAGAAAACAAATTTTAAAAGAGGAAAAAAAGCTCCCAGACATTGTGACAGCTTGTATTGGTGGAGGCAGTAATGCCATGGGCATCTTTTCAGGATTTATAAATAAAGATACTGTTGAGCTTGTTGGAGTAGAGGCAGGAGGCACAGACAGCACAATAGGAAAGCACTCTTCAAGAATTACTGGAGGTTCAATAGGAGTTGTTGAAGGATATAAATCCATCTTTTTGCAGGATAAGGATGGACAGCTGCAAAAAACACACAGCATTGCTGCAGGACTTGATTATGCAGGTTTAGGACCGGAAATTGCGTATCTTCATTCGAAGAATAGAATAAGGATTAAAAAGGCATCTGATGCAGAAGCATTAAACGCATTTAAGATGCTCTCCAGATACGAAGGCATATTTCCTGCATTAGAATCCGCACATGCAATTGCTTACGCCATAAAAAAAGCACCAAGAATCGGCAAAGACAAAATCATTATAGCTAATATTTCTGGAAGAGGTGACAAAGATCTGTTTATAATTGCAAGCGCTTTCAAGGATAAAAATTTTGGATCGTTTCTCAAGGATGAATCAGAGCGAAGGGAGTACCATGAATGACATAGATAAGAAATTGGTAGTGATAAGAAATGATAATAGAGTTGGGATTATGGCACATCTTGTAGCTGGATATCCATCCATGAAAAAAACAGAATCCATAGCTAAAACAATGGCAAACGCAGGAGTTGACTTCCTTGAATTGCAGATGCCATTTTCTGATCCTATTGCTGACGGCCCAGCAATCATGAATGCATGCAGCAGATCTCTGGCAGGAGGGACTAAAATTACTGAGTTTATGAAAAGTATCAAAAGTATCTCCAAAAACGTCTCTGTACCTTTGATTATTATGGCATATTATAACAATGTATTTAAGTACGGCGTAGACGTATTTTGTTCTGATGCAAAATACTTCGGTGCGTCAGGGCTTATTGTACCTGATATGCCAATCGATGAAGAACAATCAGAGCATTTTATGGGCAACGCCAAAAAGCACGGACTATACACAATACGAGTAATCTCGCCAGTATCGACACATGAAAGATTAAAAAAGAATGCAAAAGGAGCAGAGGGATTTGTGTACTGCACATCACGACAAGGAATCACAGGAGTACATAAAGAGCTCAACAACAACATTGAAGGCTACCTTAAAAGGGTTAGAAAGGAATTTAAGATTCCGCTTGCCGTAGGGTTTGGAATATCAAGAAAAGAGCACGTTAGAACATTGGCCGGACATGCAGATGTGGTGGTTATTGGTAGTGCAATATTAAATATTATAAATAAACACCCAAGAAATGAAGAAAAAAATGTTGGTAGATTTATAAAAAGCATCTCTGGAATAAAAGTGCATTAATCCATTTCCACACTGAAAAGACTAGATAATTTTAAGAGATATAAAAACACAAAAATAAGTTTGCATGATGCGTTTGCTATAACTAAAAATATGGAAATGCTTTAATTCTGTCTCTCTGCACGTTTTTGAACTCAATGCCAAGCAAAAGGCAGTCCTTCCTCTTCACATACCTAATGCCCAACTTTTCGTCTGTTAGCTTAGAAACTATGCCAGGTCCGAGAAGATTCCCTGAAAACTTCTTTGACTCATTCAGCTTGCCGACTATTTACTTATATTTTTAATGCTTTTTATGCACTAATCAAGTACAGCGTTAATGTACAAATTATGTGCTTTTATGTACTTTTCTATTGAAACTGTGCTGTCATTTGTATGTGGAAAATTTACTTGCAACTCCTTTGAGTTTACTGCCGACTACATCAAGCAGGTCTTGACTCAAATCTATTCCTGTACATGAGAAGTTGTGTTGCAAATATTCAATATGTTTCCCTGTGCCACATGCAACGTCCAATAGAGAATTACCTTTCGACTTCTTGAGCTTAGTCACAATTTCTAAAATTTCAGCCACTTCGGTTCTGTAGTTTTTGTTTATATAAATTATGTCGTAATATCTTGCAAGTTCCTTATAAACAGAGACTTGATCGCATTTCGTTGTCATTCGGTTTGCTGTTTTGACCATTATGGAACTTATAGATTTATTTTCTACATTAGAAGGCGTATATGTCACAGGTATTCCCGCATTCTTTAATTTACTTACTACCATATTTATAATTTTTACGTTTAAATATATGTGGTTTGCTAGAATATGGTTTGGTAGAAGGTCGGATTTGAAGCTTAGCTTTCAACACTAGGTATTTGTGATTTGAAATGATACATATAAGACAGGCACAGAATGGAGATGGCAAAGGAATAATTAAGTGTTTTAACGAAGGACTTCGGAGAAGTGCCTATAAATACACCGGCTCAAATAGGTACCAGAACCGCAGAGATGTCGTAGATATCGATGCAATGTTCCAGAAGAATAAAAAAGGAGCATTTGGATTTGTCGCAGTAGATGGTAAGGAGATTGTTGGTGTGTGCATCTTTCTGGCAAAAGACAGCGGAAGAACAAGACATAGGGGCGAAGTTAGTTGGGGAGTACATCCAGATTACTTCAAACGTAAAATAGGAACCAGATTGCTTAAAGCAGTTTTGACTGAAGCATCAAAACGAGGTTTTGTACGAGTCGAAGCAGAGTCAGCCAAAAATAACATACCAAGTACAAAACTTGCTAGAAAACTCGGATTCAAGCTCGAGGGCATAAAAAAGCGCGGTCTTC
The DNA here is from genome assembly GCA_021850625.1 of Microcaldota archaeon. GTDB lineage: Archaea > Micrarchaeota > Micrarchaeia > Micrarchaeales > CABMGC01 > JAJZOD01. Next base: position 6,299 of record JAJZLJ010000027.1, read on the forward strand.
TCATTGACAACGGAAAGTATGTTGATACGTTAATATTTTCCAAGATTCTCACTTGACTTTCCGTTCTTAACACAAATATCGATATTAAATGTGTACACGCCTCACCACAATTTAATTAAGCAGGTAATACTCCAAACCACGTTATAAAAGTCACATACTACAATATAAGGTATGACATAAGGGGCTTCGCCCAAACACTGACCATAACTATCGCCTTAAGTTCTTTGCTGTAATCTATTGTAAAGCGCAGAGAATTACTCTTAATTAACTTTTTTACCCGTGCCCTTATAGTGCCTTCGCTTATGCCTAATTTATTTGCTATATCTACAAATGGAATCCTGCTGTTGACTTTGAGCAGATTAAGTATTTTTTCATCTATCTTGTCCATATTTATTCCAAATTTTTATACTCTGAACCTTCAAAGTTAAAGGTTGCAAAGTAATCTTTTGTTGTTTCAGCTCTTCTTATTAGTTTAATATTATCGTCTAACTCTTTAAGTAGCTCTGCACTTCTTAACTTTCCATTATAGTTGAAGCCCATAGCATAACCATGAGCTCCTGCATTATGTATTGCAAGAATATCTCCAATCTCTATTTTAGGAAGTACTCTATCGATAGCAAACTTATCATTATTTTCACATAAAGAACCTACTATATCATATTTAATCACGTTAGGCGCAGTCTCCTTTCCTAAAACTGTTATGTGATGATATGCTCCGTACATTCCCGGACGCATAAGATTTGCCATGCTAGCATCAACTCCTATATACTCTTTGTAGATATGCTTTTCATGTATTACAGTTGTTATAAGATAACCGAAAGGGCCAGTAATCATACGCCCGTTTTCCATAAATATTTTCAATGGAGCAAGATTGTTCTTTTGAATCTTTTCTTCATATAATTTTTTAACTTCATTAGAAACTACAGTTAAATTTACAGGATTTTGTTCAGGCTTATAAGGTATACCTATTCCGCCACCTAAATTTACAAACTCTAGTTTTATTCCTAACTTTTTATTTATTTCTAATGCTAAATCAAATAACATATTTGCAGTTTCTACAAATGCTTTAGAATCCAATTCATTTGATGCTACCATAGTATGAAGTCCAAATCTTTTGACGCCTTTATCTTTCATTATTTTATATGCCTCAAAAAGCTGGTCTTTTGTAAGCCCATACTTTGCGCTTTCAGGATTTCCTATAACATTTCCTTCTTTTGTCTTTCTCAATGGTCCAGGATTATATCTAAAACATATAAGTGAGGGTATCTCTGCAACATCTTCAAGAAATTTAATATGAGTAATATCGTCAAGGTTTATTATAGCACCAAGCTCAACTGCCTTTTCATACTCCTCTTTTGGAGTGTTGTTTGAGGTAAACATTATTTCTTCGCCTTTCAATCCTACCTTTTCAGCAAGAATAAGCTCAGGAAGAGAACTGCAGTCAGCACCGCATCCTTGATCCTTTAATATTTTAATTATGTATGGATTAGGACATGCCTTAATGGCAAAGTAATTTTTAAAACCTTGAACCCAGGAAAAGTTTTTATAGAGAGAAGTTATATTCTGAACTATGCCTTTTTGATCGTATATATGAAAGGGAGTAGGATATTTTTCTCTTATCGTTTCTATTTCTTTTTTAGTGAAAAACAATTGATTATTTTTATTCATTAAATCACTTTTTTATATTTTCAAGTTGTTTTTTATATTATTTACTGCTTCAACTATGTTTTCTCTATGACCAAATGCGCTTACACGGAAGTAACCCTCTCCTGAAGGACCAAAACCAGATCCAGGAGTTATAACAACATGCGCTTGCGAAAGCAGTTTATCGAAAAACTCCCAAGAGTTCATGTTATTTGGTGTTTTGACCCAAAGATAGGGGGCATTAATGCCGCCATAGACCTTAAAGCCCATTTCAGATAATGCAGAGTGTATTATTCTTGCATTTTCCATATAATACTCGATTATCCCTTGATTTTCCTGTAGACCTTCCTCCGTAAGAGCTGCAAGGCCACCTTCTTGTGCTATATTTGAAGCACCATTAAACATAGTGGTCTGCCTCCTATTCCATAAAGAGTTTATCTTTCCAGAAGAAGCATCCTCAGCAATTAAGTTTTTAGGTACAATGCACCAGCCTAATCTCACGCCAGTAAAGCCTGCACTTTTAGAGAAACTATTTATCTCTATTGCGCAGTCTTTTGCCCCGGATATTTCGTAAATGCTTTTAGGTAGTGATTTGTCAGATATGTAAGAAGAGTAAGCAGAGTCGAATATTATTATAGCTTTATTCTTTGTTGCATAATCAACAAAATCCTTAAGCTGTTCCTTCGTAGCTACCGCTCCTGTCGGATTGTTTGGACTGCATAGATAGATTAGATCGACCTTTTCTTTGGGTATTTGTGGGAAAAAGCCGTTTTCTTCGTTGCATGGCATATAAACTATCTTTTCATAAACAACTCCGTTAGCCTTTCCAGTATGACCACCTATAACATTGCTATCAACATAGACAGGATAAGCTGGATCCTGTACAGCTATTACACTAGCGGCATTGAAGATTGATTGAATGTTAGCTGAATCGGGCTTGGCTCCATCGCTTACGAATACCTCATCGTGCTCCAAGCTAACGCCTAGCTTAGCGTATAGCTCGCATATAGCCTTTCTAAGTCTGAGATCTCCCTGCTCATCGCCATAGCCAGTATATGTCTTTACATCAGCAAGCTTCTCTACTCCGTTCTTAAGCCCTTTTATCACAGTAGGCGTTAACGGCTCTGTTGTATTGCCAATTCCTAGTCTAAGTATCTTTACTCCTAGATTCTTTTCTGAAAAGTTCTTGGTTCTTCTTGCTATTTCAGGAAAAAGATAACTAGAAGCTAACTTATCATAATTTTCATTTATTCTTACCATAACCTCCACCAATTATTGATAATTTATTGTTTGATTATTTATATATTTCGTATGTATATTACGAGATTCGTAGACTGGAATGAAAATTTTGAATTAAATTGTCGATTTAGATAGTAAGTTATAACACATTGATTAGAATACAAAAATTAAAAAATATTAATGTATATAATAAGTATTAAAGATATATGTTTATATCTTGACAATGTAATTAATAATGTTGTAAGTACAAAAGTATAAATGCTAAATTTCTAAAATAATTAAAATATATAAGCATATATGCTTATATAAATAATATTAAAGAGTAATTGTAAACAATGTGCATATATGGAAACGCTTAGCACAGATTTGCTTATAATAGGCGCAGGTCCGGCCGGATGTTCAGTAGCCAGAACAATTAAAGATAAGGAGATTATTTTAATTGATAAGAATAAATTTCCTAGAGATAAGCCTTGTTCTGGTCTTTTAGTTGAAGAAAGCAAAGAAATTTTGTATTCTCTTAGATTACCAAAAAATGTTTTTAGTACTCCTTCTAACTTAGATTTAGAATATGTAGATATAGACAATAATATTGATATTATTCAGAAGAAAGCATTAGGGAATACAGATAGAATAAAACTTGATCATTGGTTACTAAAATTAATTGGCAAAAATACAAATTTAATGGAAAATACTATAGTTACAAAACTTGAAAAAAGCAGTGATGGAATTAAAGTATTTATAATTAAAGATGGTAAAGAAAAATGTATACTTACAAAAAAGGTAGTTGGTGCGGATGGTGCAACATCAACAGTTAGAAGATTTTTAGGAATTTTACCCCCATTGAGATATTATACTGCACAAAACTTTATAGAAACAAATAAAAAAATAGAAACGTGTAAATTTATTTATTGGAATGCATTAACCGATTGGTACGCGTGGTTACTTCCAAAAGAAAACAATGTTATTGAAATTGGTGGAGCGTTTCAAATGAAAACTAATAGAGATGAAGTACTTAAATTACTAATGGAAAAAATGAAGATTAATGGAAAAATCATAAAAAAAACAAATTGGTTATTGACAAAACCATCCATAAAGGATATACATATTGGAAACAACATAAATATTTTTTTAATTGGAGAAGCAGCAGGATTTATAAGTCCTAGTACAGGAGAGGGAATTAGTTTTGGTTTAAGGAGTGGTACTATATTTGGAGAATCTTTCAATACTGGAAAACCGGATATTGAATATAAAAATAGAATAAAACCGTTAATAGAAGAGGTATATCAAAAAATTTCAAAAGCAGAAGTACTAGCGGATCCTAAACAAAGAATTTCTTTCTTAAAGTCTATTTCGAAAACAGAAAAATAAAAAAAATAATTTAAATAGAATTGTAAAAAAATTTCCAAGGATCTGGAGATTCATTAAGAATTATATCAAATTTCAAAGATTTTTTAAGATTATTTTTTGGATTTACCCCAACTTTTATCGAAGCATTTGAACTTATCAATAAATCATCAATACTATCAAAAAAATAAATATAAGATAATTTCCTTTTGTACATCAAATTATTAAATAATCTAATTTTCATTTTTTGTGGATTGTCAATTATATCATTAGTAATCCCTAAGAATTTATTGCTTTTTTTAGAAGTTAAATAATTAATACTAAAAACATCTTCAAAATTAAAATAATTTTTTGCTAAATCTGCAACAAAATCGGCAGTAATTGAGATTAGATAAGACTTTAGCTTATATTTATTTTTTAATTTTTTAATTGTTAATTTTGCATAAGTGTATGAATTTTTAATTAGTTCATTTGAAACGTCTAAAACTTCATCTTTATTTTCATCTTTTAGTAGATTAATAAATCCGGTATATGCAAGTTTAAATTTATTAGAATTATAATTTAGTAATATTTTATTTAAATCTGTTAGTTTTTTATAATTATTATTTATTGTAAAAAATTGTTTAGCTAAATCAAATAAAAATAGATTAGGGTATATGGTTCCATCAAAATCAAAAATTGCAAAATCAAGATCACTAAGATTTTTTAATTTATAATTAATAATAAATTTATTCATAAAAAATCCTTGCCAGAATAATTTTTTGATAATTTTACAATTTCAGTTAAAATTTTAAATCCACTTTCTTTTTCTAATAAATTACCTATGTGGATTGCATCGGCGCCTGAAGAAAACATAGATTCTGCATGTTTCAATGTAGTGATTCCACTAGTAGGTATTACAAATAACTTTGATAAATTAGAAATTTTTTGGATATGTGTTTCAGGTGGGGGTAAATTACTACCAGATCCGCCAGCCATTATATAAAAACGCATACCCAAATATTCTGCGGCTTTAGCTATAGCTAAACTAATTTCAGGTTTTTCTCTTGGAACAGGATTTGATCTAGTTAACCAATTAGCCGTTCCGAAAGAACCACGAAAATCAAATACATAGACAGTAGGAATTGCTTCAAAATTATTTTTTGAAACGTTTAAAGAATTTGATATTAAACCATCCCAACTAAAAAAAGTATTTAATGAATTTGGAATTTGACTCCAATATACCGCAGATTTACCAGAAACACCTTTTACTCCATTCATGCCATTTACGTACAACAATATGTCAAATTTGAAATCTTTTATAGCAATATTTATTAAATTTTGTAAATGAAATGTATCTGAAATAATACTACTTCCCATAACAATTACATGTAAATTTAATTCTTCAATTCGTTTAAACCAATCATTTGCTGTTTTAATAGTATTTTTATCCGGATCTATTTGAGGTAAAATTAATGGATGTTCATTTCTTAAATTGTAAATTTTTTTTTCTATAGAACCAAATTTATACATAAAAATCAGTTTGATTTTTCTTTAAATAATAAAGACAAATAACCTTTGTTAATATCTAATATGGGTTTATTAAACTCTAAATTTTTATTATTAATTTTTGATAATATTCCACTGAGAAAACCACGTATTATTAAAAAATCAATATCTTTATACCAATTAGTCCATGGAAAATGATTAATTATAATTTGAATATTTTTATTTGAATTTAATATTATTACCTCGCCCCAGCCCAATGCGGTCAATAAATCTGCAGCAGATTTAGAATCAGTAATTATACCTCCAAACATATCTTTACCAGCAAAATAAGCAATATTAAAAATAGATTGGTCTAATTTTCTTTTTTTAAGTTCAGATTCTAACAGATACATACCACTAGATTCCATTAAAAAAAATCTTTCGTTAGATGATTTTAAAGTTATTATGCCATTTTCATATGAGAAAATACCTGCGTCAAGAAAATTACTAAAAGATTTAGAGGTTATAACTACTTCTGAATTAAAAGCTATATACTCAGATATATTTTGATTCAAATTATCTAAATTTGTTTCAATAAATAATTCTTCAGACGTTATAAATTTTTCTAACGTTTTTTTAGGACCACTTTTAACTTTATATTCATAAATATTTTGATTATTTAATTTAATGTCATATGAATAACATTCGATAGTTTTGTCTTGTAATAACCACGCTACAAGACCGGCAGTTCCACCAGTTGAAAAAAATAAATCATAGCCTATTTTTCTAGCTATTACAAAATTTTTAAGACTATAATCTACAGTTTTATTTTCAAGATCTATTGTGGGAGTTATTTCACTAGCGTATGTACCCTCAACAAATTTACTAGTTATTATAATCCAATCTTTTACTTTATTACCTAATTCAGTTATATTTTCAAATTTACCTAATTGCGCAAAACTATAACCAAATTTTTTACCTACAGAATATATTGCAACTTTTCCGTCTTTACCATATGATTTAATAATAGACTCTTCTAAATTCACAAAAAAGCTTTCTGGCATTAGAATTTGCCTTGCAAAAACATTAGTCTTTCCAGATATTTTAAAATCTACAAATCCAGGTTTATCAAAAATTAATGCTTTTGGAATAACAAATCTTTTTATGTATAATTTTACAAATTCATTTTTTAAATCCACCATTTAATTACCAAATAAAGATAATCCATTTTGGTCGATTTCATAAGAATTTATTCCTCCGTTAACTTTCGTATTTCTAATTTTTTTAATTTCTAAAGTTTTATTTGTTGTTTCTCCTAATGCCAATGATTTTAAAACAACCACCCCATCGCTCGCGTACTCGCTTACACCGTCAATGGTTATCTGCTTTTCATCTTGACTTGATGCTGTTATTACAATATTTGTTGTTTTTAACTTTGAAAGCTCATTCATAACTAAATAAGTTATCCTTCTTCTTGACTTTCCAGTATATGTTATTCGATTTCTTGAACCAACATATGCTACGGGTATTGTAAACATATCTATGTTTATTGCCAAAGCATCAAGACTGTCAAAAACAAGCCTTTTTGCATTTATTTTTTTAATCGCATCATTTATTGCAGAAAATAGATCTAATTTAACTACATCCATAGGAATTCTAAGTATTAGTATCTTACCTTCTTTTTCCAATTTATCTAAATCCCAACCAAACTGCATTGCTTGATTTTTAATTCCGTCTGTTGAGGTTTCTAATGAAACATAAACGCCATTTTCACCGTTTATAGCACCGTTGTATATGTATTGCAAACCAAAAATTGTTTTTCCTGTTCCTGGACCTCCAGTAATAAGAAGATTAAATCCTTTAGGAATGCCACCATCTATTAACTCATCAAAGCCAGGCACACCAGTCTTAACTCTTTCAATATTTCCCATAGTCCTAATCGCCAAATCCCATAATTATGTGTAAGGTAAGCTATTTAATAGTGATGTATTCTTAATTTTACTCATGATATTTAAGGTTTTAGAAGAATAATAAAATATTGAGATGATTTTATGGTTAAGAAGTGCGTATGCGGCTCTGCAATTGTAATGAATAACGAAAAAACGTTACTTATAAAACACAAAAAACTTGGTGTTTGGCTCAATCCTGGCGGTCATCTCGAAGAAAATGAAACGCCAGAAGAAGCAGCACTTCGTGAAGTTAAGGAAGAAACAGGACTTGATGTTGAGATTATTGAAGATAAATCTAAAAACAAAATAAAAACAAAAGGAGCCTTTGAAAAAACTCTTCCTTTTTCAATAATGTATGAATATGTTGAGTATAAAACAGGAACGCATGAACACTTTGATATGATTTATCTTGTAAGACCGATGGATAACATTGAGATTAAACCTGATTATAGAGAAGTAACAGAAATAAAATGGTTTTCAGAAAATGAGATAGATAATCTTGAGATATATGAAAGTACAAAAATAAGATTACATAATGCATTTGCTCTAATTAAAAATATGGAAATACTTTAAATTGGAAAAAATACAACATGGTATTGGTTAATACAAGAATATAAAAGCATCAGCGAAAATGGAGGGCAGTGTTATTCTTGTAATTTGTCTGATAAAAAAGAACAAAGAAAGTCAAAGGAAATACATTTAAGAATACTTAATAAATAGATATTATGAGATTTAAGATTATATTAAATAAAGATGCCGCATTTGTTGATTATATAAATATACTTTTAAATAATCAGAATTATTTTATGCCGGTCGATTTAACAGGGCCATTAGAGGACTTATATAATGTAGACGCTAAGTATGATGAAAAATTCAACATAATTAAAAATAAATATATTAAAAATTTTGAAATGTTCATTGAAAACGCACATAGTTGTTTTATAAAATATTGGAAATTAAATTATAATAAATTAAATGATGAAAAAGAGATAATTGAAAAAATATTAGAAGACTATGGAGAAGATATAATAAAATCCATATCAGAACTCACAAAAATATCATGGAAAACAAACACTTTGATAATAATATTAACATTGCGCAGTGGAGGCATGAATGATGATAATACACTGTTTTTAGGTATAAATAAAAAATTTAGAAGACTTTATATTGAAACATTAATTCATGAATTAATACACGCAAATACGCATTTTATAATTTCAAAAGCTAAATTTTCTGAGAAGGATGAGGAAATAGCTGCAACATTGATTACAAATAAAATAATTAAACGCATAAATAAAAAATATAAGATAAAACTTAAACAACAGAGATTTTCTTATAACTTGAATAATAATGATTTAAACAAAAAATATTTGAATTATTTTGTAAAAAACTCAGAATCATTTATCGAACTTGTTAAAAAAATAAATCAGAATACTTTTTGCTGAATGATTAAATGGAAATAACGGTTGCTCAAGAAAAGGATATGAAAGAAATACTCAACTTATATTATAAATTATATCCTGAGAGAAAAATAGTTACTGAATTCAATAAAATTGAATTAAAAAGTGAAGTTTTTATAGCAAAAGATGACGGTATTACCGTAGGTTTTTTGATTACTTCGTTTATTTTGTATATTGCAACTAAGATTGGTTATATCGATGAGCTTTTTATTGAAGAAAAATTTCGAAAAAAAGGTATTGGGAAATTACTTGTAGATAAGGCAATTGAATGGCAAAGATTAAATAATGCAGAGATTGTTTTTGTTACAACTGATGACGCCCAAGAATTTTACAAAAGAATAGGTTTTAGAAATTTAAAAAAGAATAGTTGGTTATGTAAAATACCTTAATAAATAATCTCCAACAAGTTGTAGGACATCTCTGCATCGAAGAAAATGAAACGCCAGAAGAAGCAGCACTTCGTGAAGTTAAGGAAGAAACAGGACTTGATGTTGAGATTATTGAAGATAAATCTAAAAACAAAATAAAAACAAAAGGATCCTTTGAATCTTGAAATGTATGAAAGTACAAAAATAAGGTTACATAATGCGTTTGCTCTAATTAAAAATATGAAAATACTTTAAATTGGAAAAAATACAACATGGTATTAATATACTTTGGTTTTTCTTTGCTGAGTCCAATAATTCGATTAAGTTAAATAGTTTCAATAAATAATGATAAACATGGAATTTACAATTAGAGTTGCAAACTCTAAGGATATTGTTGATTTGCTTGAACTGGAAAAAGAAGCACATTCTGAGATTAGTTGGTGGAAGAAACAGACAAAAAAGGAATTTCTTCATTCTATGTCAGTATCAAAATACAATGTTATGGTAGCTATTCATAATGGAAAAGTAGTAGGATATGTACAAGGAGAACTTAATATTAGAGGATATGGCAGGTTTAAGAGTCTATTTCTTGAAAATATATATGTTCTTAAAAAATATAGAAGAAGGGGAGTTGCTAGGCTTCTGGTTCAGATGTTTACTGCATATTGGTGTAAAAAAAGAAAATATGTAGAACTTATGACCACAAAGAAAAATAGGAAAATATTCGAAAAACTTGGATTTAAATGGACAATGGTGTATATGATAATAGGTTCAACTCAAAAAAAAGTTAAATAATGCATTAAGTACTTTATCTTGAAAAGTTTATTTCAAAGATTATATTGGCACAGCTCCTACAAAATAACCTATTAGGTAACCTGCTATTCCTGCTAAAAGGCCTATTATTAACATCTGCATGCCATTTCTCCATAAAGAGCCAATGGTTTTCTTTGCTTCGTAATAACCTATTCCAAACAGCACCACACCGCTAAATATTAATGATGCTATTGCTCCGGTGTGTATCGATGTTATAAAAAAGAATGGAATTAATGGAATTATAGAACCTAGGATTGTAGCAGCAAAGACTATTCCGAAGCTGCGCAGTGGCTGGTGTTTTGAAACTGGAGAGATCTTAAGCTCAAAGGACATCATAAACTCAAGCATGGCCTTTGGATTAGAGGTTATTTTATTGGTCAAATTTTCAAGATCCTTTCCAGAGTAGCCCCATTCCTTTAATATATTGCGTATCTCTGCTTTTTCGATCTTTGGAACATCCCTCATTTCGGTTAGCTCCCTCTCACGCTCCTTAAGGTAGTATTTGCGCCTTGCGAGAGTTGAGGTATATGCTACAGCTCCCATTGAGATTGACTCGGCACCTAATGCTGCAAGTCCAGCAACAAAGATAAGCCTCATATCGTTTGTTGCTGCTGAGATGCCCAAAATTATGCCAAGAACGTTTACAAGACCGTCCTGACTCCCTAATATGAAATCAGATAGAATGTTTGTTGTTGGGTGTTTTTCATGACCTTGTGGAATGGATATTTTGTCTTTAATTTTTTTTACACCCAAAATAACACCAATAGGATAGTATTGAATTGTTGCATATACATAAATATTTTTCTATGTATCTCTTACTTTGAAAGAACGTCGTTCTTTAATATCTATTTAATCCGAATATACATGCCTTTTGTATTAGCATATCTTTATTTATTAGGTCATAAAAGAACCAATTATAAAATTAATAATAAATTTACAGCGTTGCTTTGATAAAATTCATTAAGATTGTGTAATTAGGAACATCTTTTACAAGATTAGACATCTCTGACAACCATAAATTATTATCGATACTTTTCAATTTTTCTAACAATTTATGATTGGAAAATTTCAAATCATATAATTCAAGTTTTTTATTTATTAATTCTTTATCTACAGGTATTTTCTTATGCTTAATTAAATAATATATATCATATATATCCCTTGCTTTGACATTTTTTTTTCTAGTAAGTAATGCTCTAATCTTTTCTGCCAGTATTTCTTTAGGATTCATAACTGGAAAAATAAACATAGGTATATCTGGATATATGGAAGATAATTCAAGAGTATCGTATTTTATAAGCAGTTTTTCACGCATGCTTAAATTTATCTCCAATGCCTGTTCTGTTTTTCTTTTGCTATAGAGAGGACCTTTTATATGTAATTCTATGTCCAAAGAAGTTTTAGTGCCTCTTCTTTTAATCTTTCCAAGTTCATAAAGCGCATTTATACGAGTAAGTGCTCTATCTAATGAGGATATGGTGGTGGTCCTGTTTATTTCTCCGATATAAGTAAAATCAAGGTCTTCTGAAAATCGATTTAGACCATAAAACATGCTTAAAGCCGTACCGCCCTTGAATATAAGATTTCCTGAAAAACAGTTACTTAGCTCGTAAAGAATTAAAGTTTGTAAATAATTTTTCTCTAACTGTCGCTCATCCATAAATCTATAATTCCATGAATGTAATTGATTTTCTTCTATCATTTAATTAACCATCTGTTTTTTTCTGATGAAATACCTGGAATAGTGATATAACGTTTAGATCTTTTTTTATACAAATCAGACGCATCGATTCCTTCGGATTCCAGTAAAAAACCAAGTCTGCTTACAAGTGCATTTGAATGCATCATAATACAATAATGCTTAAGTTTTTTAATATCTATCATCTGTCTATCCCTAGCTATTCTAAAAGACTCAACAACATAACTATAAGGAGGCTCGCCAAAATATAAAGCATCTATTATCGCTTTTTCTATTTCTGCTATGAAGATGCCATCCTTTTTTAAATAGCCGAAAACTCTGTTTTTATCCAATAATTTGAATTCAATAACCTTCCCATTTATTATAAATTTTTTATGCCTTAGAGTGCTTATTACACTTATTTTTAAAGGGATTTGAGTTGTTAAATCATAGTATCTAAATACTGAAAACAAACTCAAATAAGAAGGAAATATCACGCTAGATGCTACTTCTAAAATATCCGTTCCTTTTAAATAGTACTTCCCTCGTTCTATTCTGTCTATATATTTGTTCTTTGAAAGCATTAGGGACATGTATGAAGTTTTTTTCCCAGTGAGCTTTGAAGCATCGTTAACTGTGAATACCTTCTTTCCCATGGCAGAAAGACGCTCTATTAAATCATACATCTTTTGATACGGCATGAATAATATTTATACAATTAGGTATTTATATCTATACTTTTATATAGATATAATGTTGTAAATGTATTTTAAAATCCCATATTAAAAATAGTAGGTTAAAATTAAAGCAAATTATCGAGCAACTACAAAAAAGTAACAATATTCTAAAAATTAATAAATATAGATATTTTTTAAGTATTTCTTACTTTGAAAGAACTCTCTTTTTTCTTTTATCATCATATATTACAATCTTTTCCATGGTATATTTTATAAGAATATATACTTTTTGTCTCAATAAGATATATTGCTAAACTAACGTGTATTTTAGTATTTTAACAAAGATTAAATGATATTTATGACTCCGGAAGAATTTTATGAATATCTTATATACAAACATATACCAAGAACCAACCATAGAATCATGACACAAAGAGAGTTGTTTCTCGATAACAGTTTAGTTTATTATAATAGTGAAAAGACATTTTTGTTCTTAGGTCTTATGCATCAGAAGCTCTCTGATGATACTATCAATACATTTTCAAACGTATTCAAAAGATTTCAGCCAAAAACTACATTTCTTGAAATTGATGAGAACACACCACAGAACAGGATAGAAAAATTTGTGGCAAATAATGATGAGATAGGTATTGGAACTAGATTGTCCTTTTTATTTGGATCTAAAGTACTTGGAATTAACCTTTCAAGAGCTATGTATATAAAAATACTTTCAGAATATGACAAAAAGCAATACATTGGAATTGAGCTTGGAGTTTATTGGAACTTTGTAAGTATATATAGATACTTTAAAGGCAATATGTCAGATAAAAATAATGAAGAGGTTTATGAAAGAACCTTAGAGGTATTGAAATGGGAATTTTTAAATGAAAATGGTTCGCTGTATTCTTACAAAAATCAATTTTTAGAGTTAATAAAACAATATTCGAATGACATAAATTTAGGGGTTAAAGAGTTTCTAGAACATAATAATATTAAAAATACAGGAAAGAGTTTTTCCGAAATCAATAATTATGAAGAACTTACAGTTCCATTCCCGTATTATGTTAAATATCCAATAAATAAAGCTAGTGCGTATCTTGAAGCATATAGAAATGCACACATCGTAGAGCGTATTTTAAATGAACTTGAAACAACCAGTAGCATTGCCTTAGTTATAGGTTCGGGACATGTTTTAGAATGTAAGGAGCCGCTTAGAGAGATACTTTCAAGAAGATACAACATGGAGATGAAAGCTCTTAATGAAGTTATCTGAGGAGTATTTGTTTTCATTATTTTGATTTTTATATTGAATAAGGTCTTAAATAAAATTTAGATTTCACTTATAAGTGAAACATCTATATCTCTTTAGTTTCAAAAAGTGAAATATAAAACTTTTTAAATGGTATATATTGGTCAACAGGTTAAATCTTTCACTAATCAAAGTGCGAAGTTAGGTTTATAAGAGTATGCCATTTCATGATATATACTAAGGGATTAGATTCAGGTAATTATATGAAATTGTTTGTGCCGATAACTGTTGCTTTTATTGGTATGATGTTTGTTGGGATTAGTCTTGCTGCAAATACGACGCAAACAACAATTATTTCTCCATTGTTGCAATACAACCTAACTGTATCTGTACCGCAGTCTCTAATTAATGGCTGGTCGATAACCGCAAATAAAGTAAATACAACTGCAGCAACATTTACTGTGTTTTATAATGGCGTAGCTACTAACATTACAATGCAGCCAAATGATTCAATAATGCAGCCAAATGGTTACAGCAATGATACTGATGGACGAGCAGTGGCAGTTGTTAATCAGCAGTTAGATTTGTATTATTTGAAGTACTATCAAGATAAACTAACAATTGCAGTAATTCCTTTGAATAATACTAGGACCTACAACATTTCTTTTTCAGTACCTTTCTCATATAATGGTTGGTCGATAATCATAGACAAAGCAAATACAAGTGTAGCAGTATTTACAGTTTCATATGATGGAATAACTAAAAACTTGACGATTCCCCCTTCCGTAGGCGGAATAGGAATAGGGGCCGCATTGATAAATGGAGAAGAGATTGAAATAAATGAAAACTATTATTTACCATCTTCAACTCAGACGAATTCTCCAGGTATGATGAATGTTGGATTAATAACCTTTGCTAACCAACAATCTGCTAGTACGGTTGCTACTACTATTCAGTCAACAACAGTCTCTCCAATAACTACTACTTTAATAAACACATCTTCAAATGTTTCTATATCAGGACAAGCATATAACGGAAGTCAAGGAATTTCTATTATAGAGATAATCGCCATAATAGCAATCATTATAATTGTAATTGTAGTGGTAGCACGTTTAATTAGCAGAAACTGATTTTAAGATAGATATTTACACAGTTCTATGTACTTGCATAATATTGTGTGACAGTTACATTATGAGAGAAATTTAAAACATTTATACCAGAGATTCTTCTTTTGTTTAAGCCAGACCTAACTTAAAAATGCAAAATAACTAAAGGTAAATGTATTCTATTTAGAGTACTGTTTTTAGCTATTTGCTTGCTATCGCAAGTACTTTGTTGTATTTCTTTACAGAAAGCAAGATTGAGTTTTTGCTATTACTCCTGCCCGCGCTCCTTTGTGTATAGCAATATTTCAGTATGCTTCTTAGGCATTGGATTTGCTCTTAGCCCGTATATTGCTTTTATGCCTTTTTGAACTGCAAGCTCAACAAGCCTTTGAGTTATAACACCATCAAGTACTATTGCATGAACACCTTGTGAGGATTGTACGGAAGAGAGAAGATCACGTATAGGTATCTCCTTCACCATATTTCCTGTGCTGTCATAAAGTCTACTGCGTAGGCTTCCTGAAAGAGCATCAAGTCCTGTAAGATACTCTGTAAGAACCATTGTTTCCAAAGCAGGTTTTTGATGCTCGGGTTCTTGCGTATTTTTAATAGGATCTGATTCAATATGTTCAATAGTTGAAGTTATATTGGAGGTCTCTTTCTGGCTTTGTATTGAAGGTTTTGTCCTATTTTGCTCAAACTCCTGCTTATCGCGTCTATCACTGTTACGCGTATTAGAGTTATTTGAACGCTGGGAGAACTGGCTTTGTGCTTGAGTAGAGTACGGCTCGCGCTCTTGTGCAGGCTCTTTATCTACAGCTTCATACTCAGATTGTTGTTGCTTTTGAGGTCTTTCCCTCTCACGCTCCTGCCTCTGTTCTTGCCTTTGCTTAAAGCCAGGATGATATTGATCTATAGGTATTTTTGTTCGCATTGCTTTGATTATCTCCTTTCTGGTTAGATCCTCCACCTCCTTACCATCAGGCGCTCTAGCTACATAATCTACATCTGTAACTGAAGAGATATTTTTTAGAATCATATCTCCGCCTCTATCGCCGTCTAGAAAAACAGTGACCTCTTTTTCTCTGCATAGATTTATTATTGTCTTTGGAACTGCTGCAGCTCCGCCCACTGCTATTACGCTTGTAACATCATTCCTTAAAAGATTAAGAACGTCTGCCCTGCCTTCTACAACAATAAGCTCTGGACTCTTGCCCACTTCAGGACCCGCAGGTAGATTTTCAGGACCATATGAAACTATCTCACTAGTTCTTACTTCAGACTGAACCATCTCGCTTAGCTCTCTGCTGTCAGGTATCTCAGTATTAAGCAATAACTTGACAAGATCTTTCGCTCTTGTAAGTATCTTCCTGCGCTTTTCTGATCTTGTATCTTCTACTTTTTCTATTGAAAACTGTGCTTCGTATGGGCCTACTCTATCTACAGACTCTACAGCTGCTGCTAAAATACAAGTTTCTATTCTGTCAAGCGATGCAGGTAGAAAAAGCTTTCCAAAACTCTTATTGTTTGATTGCTGAAAATCTATCTCTATTCTACCTATCTTTCCGCTCTTTTGAAGTTCTCTTAAATCCAGATCATCGCCTAGAAGACCTTCGGTCTGACCAAATACTGCACCGATTATGTCGGGCTTATCCACCATACCACTTATAGAGAACTTTGCCTCTACCATATATTTTACTATATCCAAATATGTTTTTGCCATTTATATCACGTTTTTTATTTTTTCTATTTTTTACATTTCAAATAACTGTTCTATAGGGGTCAATACCCCTTCTACATGAACAGTGTTTAGCATCTTCAAAAATGACCTTCCTGTTGTTGTATCTACAGGAACTGGCCCTGATGAAAGTTCTGTTGAGATTCGCTCTGCTTTTTCCATACCTCTTCTATCAAGATCCATCAAAATTATTACCTTCTGATTAGGTATTGATACGCTTCTCATTACACTTTCATAAGTATGTGCAGATATGCCTAATCGTTTAAGTGTGTTTATATCGTGCTTCCCTTCAACCACTACAAAAGAAGATTTTAAAGTAAGTAGCATACGCTCTACAACATGTCTCCTATGCAACTCCTTCCTAATATACTTCACTTTGATCACAAACGCAAAGCTACAACTATACAGTATGGAGCTGTGAAAGGCTCTTTTCCAAGTAAATTAGCGTGAAATTTATATTGTAAGACATTTACTCATTCCTGTTAGTGCAACTTATTACAATTAGATTATAAACAATAAAGTTAATAAAGCTATACTACTAAAGGAGTATGTTTCTTGAAAAGGTAATGTTATGAGTAATTTGAAGAGTGAACTTGCCGAAAATGGACTGTTATTTCCTGATTTTAAAAATAGCAATATGGAAGTTTTCAATGAGTTTGCTGCGGGAAACGGCAGAATGATAGGAAAACCTGAAAAAAGCATTATGTTACTTATTGATGGTTTAGGATTTGATTTGCTTAATGAAGTAATTGAAAAGGATAATCTACTCTCAAAGACCTTTAATGATGCAGATATAAGCAAGATAAACACAGTCTTTCCTTCTTATACTCCAACTGTTATAACCACACTTGAAAGTGGTCTTTTTGTTGGAGAACATGGCATAGTAGGTAGTCCAATACCAGTAAGAGAGTATGGCGAAATGGTAAATGTATTTGAAAAGGGTTGGGGCATTACAGAACGTGAACTTTCAATGCCAGACACATACACTCTTTTTCCTCATATGAAAAATATAGAAAAACTTGGAAAAAATTCTAGTTTTGCTTATCTTCAAGACGAAGTTGTTTTTAAAAAGAACAGCAGTATAATTGATTTTAAAAATCTTGGAGATAGATTCAAGGAGTATATCTCGCAAAGGGATTTTTTTATACAGTTAAGAAAACTAGTCAGAAACAAAAATTATAACTCAATATATGGTTATCTTGATAAGATAGATCATGCGCAGCATGTATACTCAAAAAGCTCGGCTGAAGCAAAGGAACTGATGAAGTACCTACTTGAGGATATAGCAACTCATCTGCTCCCTGAAATTAAGGAGCATGGATGGAGCCTTTTTATAACGGCTGACCATGGACATGTCTCATTTAAAAAAGAACATGTTTCAATGATATATGGAACTGATAAACTTGTTACATATATGAATACTGCACCATGGGGCTGCTCCAGAGCTGCATTTGTATCTATAATTCCCGAGATGGAGAATAAATTTAAGGACGAGTTAGAAAAAAGATTTAAAGAAAAATATATTTTATTAGACTCTAATGATGCAATAAAGGAGGGTCTTTTCGGAAGTAAAGGAGTTCCTGAAAAATTAAGGTATAGGTTTGGAAGCCATATCATAATACCTAAGGATAATAATTATTTTATTTACAAATATCCATATCAGAAAGAAAAAGACAGAGAGCTTTTCGGAAGTCATGGAGGCATGTCAAAGGAAGAGATGGAGATACCACTCATAAAATTTGCCTAATAATGCACAGATAGGCCAATTATATAAAGAAGGAATATATAGTTTTGCTGCTTAAAAATCCTTAGGCGATTGTCTGCATAGATACATTAAAGGAGCACGTAGTGAAAGAGAATTATTAAATAGATTTTATGGTCTTGGATACTCTGTGCTTAGAAGTGCTGGCTCAGGAGTAAATGCTCTTGGACCAGATATTATAGCAATAAAGGACAAGATCTGTTTATCGTTTGAGTGCAAGGCATGGGAGAAGAATAGGCTAAGTATAGATAATGATGCGTATAAGAAATTGTATGAGTGGGAGCAAAACACTAAATTTCCAACATATATAGCATGGAGGATGAATGGAAAAGGTTGGTTTTTCATAAAACTAAATGAGCTAAAACACGGAGATAAAGACCATAGTATAACAAAAATTAAAACATTGGAGATAAATAGGGTTTTTGATGATGTGCTTATAAAAAATGATGAAGATAAAATTGCATTTGTTGAAAGTCCAGCAATTGATGTTGTTCAGACTTAATAAAATGAATTTAATCCAATAAAAGTATATTTTCTTTACCTCCAAAAACATTAAAGTTTCTTGAATCCTTCTTTTTTTCTGCACATAAAAGTAAAGTTGCTCTTTTTTTATTTAGTATAGAGGTGGTTATTATGCATCCGGATTCGTCAGTTATACCTTTAAAAATCTCTTCGCCGCAATATGAAATAATTATTTTTTTGCCAACTAAAGCAATAAATTCCTTATCAAGAAGCCTAATTTTTGTTGTAGGATTTAATTCCATATCTAATACTTCATCGATATGCTCATAATTTTGAGATGGTATAAATCTATTTGTTTTTACAAAAACCGAACCCACAGGCTGACGTGAATCTATATTACTTTTTATAGGAGTAATGGCGCAGACACCTTGCTCAAGAATCTTTAATTTATTTATTACGCTATCAAATTGTTCTGAATTAAAAAGAAGATCATTTGCTGCATATTTTGAGGTATCGGGACTTTGTCTAAAATAAAGTTTAAATTGACACAATCGTCTTATCTCTATTTTTATATCTGAAACGCTATGAGTTATAAGGAATAATCCTACTCCTTTTTTCCTGAAATCTTGTATTCTATTTAATATATCAGATGATGCAGTAGAGTCTTCCTCACCAAAAATTAACTGCGCTTCCTCTATGCAAAGAAGCATGCGTAGTTCTTTATCTCCAGTAGTATCAAAAAGTTCTGTATGCATGTATATCTGATTTAGTAATAATGCGTAATAGAAAGGTTTCATTGAATTGCTTACCATTGAAAGATCAAAGATTACTCCTTCTTTAAGAAGATTTTCCATATTAACTCCATCGGAATAAGCAAACTGGCTTTTTTGAAGCATTAGACGCATAGGCTCCAACGCGGCCAGTATATTCTCGCCATGTTTTGAAAATTTTACTCCGGTGTTGGAACGCTTACCATGCTTTTCTACAATCTTTTCGAATATTGAATCATATACATCTTCTGGTTCAGGGGTATAAGTTTTTGAGTATATATTGTTAAATGCACTTAGCAAACATTTTTCCATTGCATTTTTATAAGGTCCAGCGTTTGATGCAGAGGAAATAAGCATTGCCAGATTTTCATAAAATGATTCTTTATTTACTCGCTTATCACAATTAAAAAAAGATAGTTTAGGAACTTTAGAATATAACTTTATTACTAACATATTTGTGTATTTTGCAAAAAGATTCCATTCATTTGTAGGAGAGATGATTACAGTATAAGGTCGCTTACCTTCAAGCACCTGTTTAAGAATAAACATTGATGATGAAGTTTTTCCAGTTCCAGGTACACCAGTTACAAGAGTACCAAGATTTAAAGCATTTTTAGGTATTTGTATTTTATTTTTTCCCTCAGAAACAGCATCCTCTAAATAATTTCCTATTAAAATTTCTCCTTCAATTTCTGTAAAAAATGTTTTTATTAAAGGTTTAATATGAATTATATCTGAAAATATCAATGCTGTAGCTGCTCTTTTCTCCGAAAAAGGTATAGCATCATATTTTTTAGCTATTGAAAAAGGACTGTGATCTAAATTCAATGATAATACATACTCATCTTGAAACAAAATCTTTGATTTTAAATAAGAGATAGTATCTGAATCTTCTTTTTCAGTAAAAATTGAGATCATGTAAGATCTTC
This sequence comes from Microcaldota archaeon, assembly GCA_021850625.1. Lineage (GTDB taxonomy): Archaea > Micrarchaeota > Micrarchaeia > Micrarchaeales > CABMGC01 > JAJZOD01. The sequence continues at coordinate 26,954 of JAJZLJ010000027.1, forward strand.
CATTAGATAAAATAATTTCATTGAGCATATCAAGTATGGATAGTAATGTTTTTCTCTCTTCGGAATTATAAAAAAGTTCAGATTGAACTGATTCACTTGTTCCGCTAGAAATATTTCTAGAAGAGCTCTGTCTGTTTACACGAATCTCCATTGAACTAAGTCTTTCCTCCAGTTTTTCCTTTACTTCTTTTGCATGAAGTATATTTGAAGGTATAAAAAAGATAAAAAAAGAACTATTCTTATTTCTTAATACGGAGTATACCTCTTTGAACTTTTGCTCTGGTTGATGTTTTTCATCAAAAGTTATATCAAAATATGGCACTATACGCAAAAATTGCTTGGACTTTATGGCAAAGGTGCTTTTTTTAAGCTCTATTCCTGGCATGGAATTTAAAAATTTTTCTATTGAATCATTTTCTTCTAGAATAAGATAAGTCTTAGAGGTAGCAAAATCATGATAAAATCCGAAGGGTTTACCAAGAGCAGCTTTTATAAATAAATAATAATCAAGTTTTTCTGGAATTGAACTTAATAAAAATATTTGTGCGTTATCCATAAATATAACCTAAATAAGTAGTGAAAGTACAATAAGAAGAAATGACATTGAAAATAGGTATATGCCGATTTTCTTATCGAAAATAATTAATCTTTTAGTTTTTTTGAAGAATGTGTAAAGAATTATTACGTTAAATGAACAAAACAGTAATGAGAGGATTATTGGTTCGCTTAAAAATATAAAGATAGAAAGTTCAAAGAAAAAAAGACTTATAAAAATAATAGAATTTAATATCGAACTGTTTTTTTTGTATGGTATTGAAAACATGTTGTTCATAAAATCAACAATATTAAAGCCGAAAGCACGCATAACAAAATAAAACCAAAAAGCTTTTCAATAAAAAAGAGATGTATGTGTTTATTTTTAGATAATAAAACTGAAAACGATGTGAAAATTCCTAAAATTCCTGAAAAAACACCTATTGCAATACTTATCAAAAGAAAAAAATTGTATTCTAACAACAAATCACCCTAATTTGACATATTTTATTTCGGAGTATAGTATTTCCCATAGAAGAATGGATGCATCTTTATTAAACTCCAGACATTTGCTTTTCAGCTTATTAATATCGTTAAAAAATATTATTTTTTGTGACCATTTTTTATTATTTTTATTTTCAGTAATACTTAAAAGATAGGGAATCGGTAAATGTTTATCGATTTTTATTTTTTCATTTTTAATTATTGAAAAATCGGTTGAAAATCTATTTACTATAGCCTCTCGAATGTTTTTTTCTCCCGAATAAATATAGATGCCAAGACATTGTATCTTCTCTGAAAGTATTGCCAATAAAAATTCGTTTGCTTCTATATTGGTTTTATTTTTATTTATAACTTCTTCCAAAGTGTAGGCAGATTTGTCTGAGATTATTTTTAACGAGGAATTTTCATTAATTGGCAGATAATCCAATGATGTTAAAATATGTATTTTTTTGTTTGAGTAATTTATCATCCGCAATAAATACATAAAAAATATGCCAAAGCCCATTATTAAAAACTCCCAAAAGTATGCATATAACGCGTTCATGTTTTCACCATCGTAAATTCATGTTTATTATTCCATATTATTGCGTACCCTAAAGACTTTGCTTTCTCTAGAATGTTTAGTAATAATTCTTCCTCTATTCCGAGATCTTTTGATGCTATTTTAAGATTTATTCTTCCTGAGTATTTTAATTGAAGATTCATCGTAACTAAACGCAGAATTGTAGATTTGGATATCGAAATTTCATTTTTTAATTCTTTGTTTTCCCTTAGCAATTGTATTATTCGTTTAGACAAAATAATGTCTTCGTTATATGTATTTTTATATCGGTTTTGATTATTTAGCTCGTCTACCTCAAAAGCTTCTTTTGATAAAATGTTTAAAATAAATGGATAAAGTTCTGAAAGTTCTATAGAGTAAGAAGATTTTATAAAAGAGAGTATTAATAGCAAACGGAGTATTGCTTCTTTTAAAAAGAGTATTGGAGATTGCATAGAATAGGTTATAATTGAGATATTTGTTTTTGAAATTTCTAATATAAAGTAATGTTGCTTGAATCCTGATTCATTTATTGAATATCTTAGGATATCTTTTGAATACATCAATGATAAACCTGGATGATCTAAAAGAAGAAGTTTTATATCCTCTAAACTTGAATGCGCCTTTCCTTGAATTGTTATTTTTGAAAAAAGATAGTTTTCTTTATTATTCGATTTCATATGCACTTACCTCTATAGCTGCAGAGTATGAATCTGCTATATCTCTTTCATTTATTCCAAGAGAACGCAGTTGTGAGATAATCTCAAGTCTATCTGCATCCAATTTTATGAGTTCGCATATCAAAAGATGCAATGTTGTTGATTTTTGAGAGCGAAGTTTAGATATTAAATCAGTCGAATCTTTTTTGGAAATCTTCTTTACCATGTTTTCAACAATTGATTGTTTTAATTCTACCATTTTATCACCAAATGTAACACTTATAAGTGGATCTATTTTTATTCCAGATATTTTTTTAATCTGAAATATGCTTCTTTTGCCAGTTTTGTATATTTGTATAGCTATACAACTTCCTACATCTAGATTTTTTATCTTTTCAAGATATTCTTTAGGAAATTCATAATTTATTGCAAGAGTTTCTATGTTCTCGCTATTTTGTGTGCGGAATACAAAAATCGAAGCAACATTGGAAAGAGCATTTAGTTTTATGTCATCTAAAAGTTGAGAGGCTAGGATTATTCCAGTAGAGTACTTTCTTCCTTCTCGTATTATTGTCTCAATTCCTGAATTTGAGCCTAGAAGCTTCCATGCCTCATCGATTATTATGAATAGATGCGGTTTAGAATAGAGATCCCTACTACGCATAACTTCCACTAAACTTGATAAGACCTCCTTGCCTTTTACTAATTTATCTTTCTCGTGTAGATTCTCTAAAGAAAGATAGCATAATTTAGGAAGATTTTCATAATTTTTATTTATAAAAAACTCAGAGGTATAGCGTTCTGCTTTTACAAACTCTGCAAATTCATGATACTCTCCGGTGAAATCAATAAGAAACACAATAGCATCAATACAACCATAAAGCTTTAACATAAGATTTTTTACAAGATAAGTTTTTCCACTTCCAGTCATTCCAACAACAAAAATATGCGGATTTACTAGAATGTCAAAGTTCAAGAAAAAGGGCTTTGACATTCCGCTTGACATTCCCATGAAAACGCCATTGCTTGCAGATGTCAGCATAGATAGATAATTTTGCTCTGATGTTTTAGGTATAAAGAACAGTTTTGATAAAGTTTCAGTACCTATTTTTTCGAGTTTCATAAAATCAACTAAAAAATCCCAGTAGTTCCTCGCCTTTTATTATTTCGTAGTTTATCTTTAGTGCAGCGGAGAAGGCATCTGCTATGCGTTCAAGATTTTTATAAGATTGTGATGTAGCATCTACCTCATTGTCAGAGATATAGGTTGTTTTGAGAAATAATGATACGTCATAAGCTTTTCCAGAGGATTTTATGCTTTCTATCTCGCTGCCTAAAAGCTCTATCTCGCGTTTTATATTGTTTATCTTATCATATCGATCTGTTTTGATTTTAGTGAGCATTATTTCCTTCATTCTTCGCTTAGTCTCAAGCGGTTCAATTACCTTCTTTTTATCTATTTCAGACATTGATATGGAATATTCAAACGGTTCATGTATGCTTTCTATGAGAGAACGGAATGAATCAGATGATAAATTTGGGGAGGCTTCAGGTTTTATAATAGCTATTGAAACGCTTTTAATATGCCTGCCTTCACGTTTAAAAACACAAGATATGTTGCTGCTTAAAATATAATTATTTGATACCTCTATTATTCGTGAATGCTTGAGTAGTAGATTATTTATTATATGACCCGTATGTAGGTATATTATAGATAGAAGAAGAAAAATGGAAGAAAGAAGGACTATGAAAAGATAACCTGACAGTATGCTTAATATTAAAATTAATATACAGGTTACATAAATAATATAAAAATAAATCTTTTTTGTTAATTCACGTTCATCCATAATCTCACAAGATATTAAATTTACCAAAGAAAGCTTCTGCACCTAAAATCTGTGAAAGCTCGCGTATAGAGATTCCTGTTATTATAAGACTAAAGATAGGAAGAACAAAGGAATATACAATTAAATAAGCTACAAAGCCCAGTAAACCATTTATAAGATTAGTTATAGCTGTAGAGATTCCTGTTATGCTGGAGGTTATAGTATTGAGTATGCTCGGAACATCAGTATAATTACTTTTTTGTGCCTGTTCCCCTGAATTGAGTAATGTTCCCTGAAGATTTGATGCAGATAAACTTATCTCAGATAATGAAGTTGCATTTACATTGATTGTGAATAATGACGCCAATGAAGCATTCATTACATATGAGAGTGGAAGCACCACATATAAGCCGATGGCCGTTGCCATTAAAAAACCACCCAGCTTTCTAGTAGGATAAAAACTTCTAAGTATCATTCCAGAAGGAAGTATAATAGTTAATGAGGATACGGCTGCAAAGAGCAATACCGAAGATTGCACAACAGTGCTTATAGCTACCGTACTTAATATACGAACTATATATTGTATCTGGCTTATCAATGGGCTTACAACGTAGGATAAAGAAAATGTAACTATGAAAAAATCTATCTTTGCAGCTGCTATAAGTCCAAGGGCTGTATTAAGAGAGATTAAACCTACTATCATTGTACTTACAGTTGTAAGAACTGATGAATGAGTAATACCGCCAAACGTGTAGGAAGAACCCACAAGATAATTATTTGCAAGGCAAATCGCAGGATTTTGAGCTAAAAATGCGCTGCAATTAATGGTTGTACCGTTTTGAAGAACGAGCTGATTTATTAAAATGCTTATAGCTCCATTATTTGAAAATAATACAAATAAACTCCCGATTATTATACCATTAAATATTGACTCGAACAGTTCTTTTCTTCCAAAATCCTTAAGCTTTCTTTCACTTAAGGCATATCCTAATCCAAGAGATATGCCGCTTATTGCAAGCATTATTGCTATTAAATAAATAGCTATAGTATAGCCGTAAAAATCAAGCAGAGATTCACCTTACACAGTATTTGCAGTAACATTTGTCAAAACATTTGCAGTGGCATTGGTAAGCAAATGAGTAGATGCTACGGCAAGTCCAGTAGATGCTACTGAGAGCACCGCCACTATTATGGCACCAACAATTATGTCTATAGAAGCACTGTGAAAAGTAGCTCGTTTATAGGTAGGAAATAATTGACCCACAGCATAAAATATTCCTGCAAGTATAAACAATACTGCACTTAGTATAGGACCTATTTGTGTAAGTATACCCTGTACAGAGTTTAGAGTAGATACAATATCAAACGAAATCGAATACGCTCCTACTATCTTAATTGTTAGACCTAGCAGGAAAAACAAAAAAGGTATTTTTATATATTTTACAATATCTTTTCCACAATTACTATATCTTTTATTCATATACCCAACCTTATATTTAAGTATATGAATTATACTTGAATAAATATTTAAATCTTTTGGTTTGTAAGGCTTTGTAACTTAATTAGAATTTTAAAGTATTAAACTGTAAATTCAGTTTACCCATAAATCCTAAATATAATCAGGTAATTATGGAAAGCATAACACTTAAAAATAAGTCAGAAGAATCTTCGCAGAAATCAAGCACATCATCAGATAGATACGCAAGATCTGTAAGGTGATAAAACAACTTAAAATCAATATCATTAGAATATGCGAAGTCTAACATAGAGTCTCTTAACGTATCACCTTCTTTTTCTATCAGCTTTATGCTAGATCTATAAGCCCTCATTTTGTTTATACTTTCAGTATCGTGCATTTTAGAAAGAAGTGTAATTGAGGTTTCTGCATAACCATTAAAGGATAATAAAGTTGTTTTAAGATAATTTGATGTTTTTTGATCTTTAATTTTATATCGCAAAAATTGCCGTGAAAGCTTAAATATCGAATCGAGAATACTTTCTTCTTTATTTAATATTTGTAACATGTCATCTATAAGATTTGGAGCTATTGCACCTGATGTTATAAGATGTGAAAACTTAAGATACTCGTTTGATGCTTTATTTTCTATTTTTTTGATATTTTCTATATTACTTTTGTTTTTTACTATTAATGAAAATTCTTGATTGGCCTTAAGCGCGAGCTTTGTTACATCTCTAGTTTGTAAGAATAAGTTTTGTTCGCCACTCATGAGTATTTTTTTGAAAATATCCATTTATTTCACTATTTTTGTATCATCCAAATTATTTAAAACCGAGTATATTCTATTGGCTTTTTTCTTTCCTATTTTCTCTATTTTTGCAAGTTCTTCTTGATTGGAATTTGAAACATTCTTTATAGAACCAAACTGCTGAAGAAGTTTTACTGCAATTTTTGTCCCAACTCCGGGAATTGAAGATAAAATAAGAAGCTGCCATTCATAATTGGTATGTGCTTTCTTTAATCCAATTAAACGTGGTTCCCTTTTTTCAGTTGTTTGTTCCTTCTCTGCAAAACTTGATAAAAGATAGGAGGTTTCAATTGGATTTAGAGAGTTTATCACTTGTATATTGTATTCACGATATAATTTTAGTATTGTCCCTAATATGACATTTCTACCTAATCTTGTTTCTGAAATCTCTCCTTCTAGTATAAGTATTGGTTTTTCAAAACTTCTACACAGCCTATCTGCTTGTTCAAAGAGTCTAGAATCGATTATGGAATTTTCAAAATCAGAGATTGTTTTACGTTCTACACACATCCGATCAGAAAGAATATAATCGCCTATTGGAAGTTGTTTAAAAGAAATGTGTATATTGTTTTGGACGAGATTTTCTAGAAGATCATTATTGCGTTCGCGATTATCTACTATTATCAAAAGTTCAGCCATCATATTTCCTCATCAAAACAATACAGTATTACATACTTTTTATATTTATATAAGTTGTGGTATTTTACAATTTATGCTATATAGTAAATAAGGAGGACTTTATCGACTTTGTATGTAGAATATAAAGTTGATAAATTTAATAAATTTAATATGATAGTTCTTTTGAACGTTCTTTTATTTCTTTTTCTATATTATTTATAAATTCAGATAGCTCAACATTGAATTTTTGCTTGCCAGAACGTGAGCGCACAGTAATTTTAGAGGCTTCTTCCTCTTTTTTACCTAGAACTATAGTATATGGAAGTTTCATAGTTATTGCTTCTCTTACTTTGTACTCAAGCGTTTTATCAGAGATATCAAGTTCGGTTCTTATTCCATGAAGTTTGAGTTCTTTGTATATTTTATCTGCGTAGTCATTGGTTTGTTGAGATATAGATAGTACCCTGACTTGTATTGGAGAAAGCCATGTAGGAAATTTGCCCTGATAATGTTCAACCATAACTGCAGTAAAACGCTCTATCGAACCGAGTATAGCTCGATGTATTATTATTGGAACCTGAGTGTGACCATCTTCTGCAGTATACTCAAGATTAAATCGTAATGGAAGTTGATAATCTATTTGTATTGTTGCACATTGCCAACTTCTGCCCATAGAATCGATAACATCGAAATCTATTTTAGGACCATAAAATGCACCATCCTTTTCCTTAATTCCATACGACATCGAATTAGCTTCCAAGGCACTTTTTAATGCATTTGTAGCCTTCTCCCATAACTTCTCGTCCCCCATATGTTCATCTGGCATTGTAGAAAGCTTAGCATTAAATTGCATGCCAAAAACATTATAGGTTTCTTTCACCATCTTTAACAACGTGATCATCTCATCTTTAAGTTGATCTTCTCTTACAAAGATATGCCCATCGTCTTGAGTAAGTTCTTGTACACGTAGAAGTCCGCTTACGACGCCAGACAATTCACGCCTATATATCTTATCGAATGTTGCTGTTCTAAATGGAAAATCTCTATAACTCCATTTTCTTGATTTGTAAATTAATATGGTTGATGGACAATTCATAGGCTTAAGACCATGATCACCCGATTCAGTTTCAAACATAAACATATTTTCTTTATAATGTTCTAGATGTCCGCTCACCTGCCATAATGCAATATTTGATACTACAGGTGTGCTTGTCTCTAGATAATCGTACCTAAACTCTTCATCACGCATTAGTTTTATTAGTTCACGATATATAGTATGACCATGTGGATGCCAATAGACCATTGCAGGGGATACTTCCTGAAAACTGTATAAATCTAGTCTTTCACCTATTGTTCTATGATCTGTTTCGGGAAGACCTGCCCATGAACTTTTTCTTACTATTGCCGTATTTTTGCTTATTGGTTTTACTTTGGTATAGGTTTTTGTCGTTGCATCTAATCCATAACTTCTAGACTGCTCTGCGAGAGGATGAGCTTTTATATCTAGAATAAGTTTTTTGTTCCAGCCAAATGGAGCTTTTACAACAGTTAATTCCTTTGGAACATTTTTATACATATATTCGAGAATTTGCATTGCTTCTTTTGGTGAAGCAAGATTTCCACTTAAATGTGCAAAGGGATATATAACTAGAGAATTTCTATCCAATTTCTTCATGAACTCATAAGTATCAAACATGGCTTTTTCTGCCATTTCGTTTGTATCTCCAACTTCTACCGAAACTAAAATAACAAGCGTATCTTTAATTATAGTTCTTTCTTTTTTTACATCATCGTAAAGACTTGCTTCTGGACGTATAGGTTCAAATGTTATGCTATCTACGTCCATTTGAAGTATTTTCATAAAATGACCAAATATTTATATAATTTAATGAATTTAATCTTTTTGTTTATTTACCCATTAGAGTAGTATTCCAATTATCTATACATATTGCTATCTGCAGTAAATTTTATCTCTGGTTTCTTTGGCATTGATTTGTCCAAAAGCTGCTTTTCCAGTGTTACTATATTCTCAGATAAAGCCTTAGCAAGAAGTTTTGCTGTATTTTTGCTTATTACAAATTCCCCTATTGCCTGATGCTTTAACATGTCCATAAAAATCAATGTTATATTGCCTTCTTTTTCTATTTCTCCTTTCTCGCCCTTTATAGCCTTTATTTTAAGTGCCAATGCGACTTCATCCGCAAATATTGGTTTTGTATCTGTAAAGTTTATGTTCATTTTTTCTTCTTCCATAAAATCAACGATATAGATGGTCAGTAAGAATATATGAAGATGTTGTTTTGTAAATTCTTGCAGAATCAAATAGATAATTTTTTCAATTATGAAGATCAACTGTAAAACATACTTATTTATTTTTTAATTGTTATTTCAGTATATGACAAGAGAAGAATTTTTCTGTAGCGTATGCGGTCTGCATTATGTAAGTAGAGATTTAGCGGATAAATGCCATGAGTGGTGTTCAAAGCATGATAGTTGCAATTTAAATATAGCAAGACAGTCTTTAGAAGCTAAAAAAGCAAGAACGTCATAGCGTAGGCTAATGAGACATACTGCAAGCTTATAGCGTATAACACAACAGTCCTGATAAATTCGATGTATGAATTAAAGATAGAGTCGATGCTTAATTTATTCGTTTAAATTTACACAACCTTTAAAGTAGGATGTATATTAAATTTTTTTATAAGAAGATGTTCCACCTACTTCGTATCCAAGTTTATTATAAAAGTCAAGTGCTTTTTTATTTGATGTAAAGAACCCGACCATAACAATATTACAACCATTTTCTTTTAACCATTTCTCCGCCTTTTCCATTAGTTTGCTACCGATATTACTGCCCCTATGATGAGATTCTACATATATTTCAGTTATAGTACCAAATTTCTTCAGTGGTTCTTTTAATCCTAATAAATCTACTTTAGATGGTGCCTCTGGTAGTTCAGCAATTACATAGCCTACAACTTTATCTTTCACTTCTGCTACATAGAATATCTTGTTTTTCTTTGAAACACCTTCGACTATCTCTTTTAAATATTCGACACCATATCCTTTCTTCTTATCATATTCATCTAAGGTATCAAAAGCCATCATTGTATCTTTCATACCCTCAATTAATTGGATTGCCACCTTTTTATCGCTTTTTCTATATTCTCGTACCTCAGGATTTATCATTTATATCATTTTAATATTCAAAAATTAAATATAAATATACTTCGTACCTCGATTCTCTTGTTTTTAATAGCCATAAAGTTCCGATAACATTTGCTTACAAGATAATTTAAGAATAAACTGTTAAAACAATTGTTAGTCTCTGCTAATAAATTCCTTTTTGTGCTAATAAATGAGATTAATTAGCAGTATTTATTACACAAAGCCTTATTTAAGAAACATTTATATATCTTAATGTTATAACATTAAATTACATTATAATACATTTATATAAATGTGGATGAATAAAATGACGAATAAAAATATTGATAAAAAGGCAAGAAAGTATACGACAATAACAATACCACAGCCTCTATTTAATAAAATAAAAAAAAGCATAGAAAACACCGGCTTTTCTTCAGTTTCAGATTGGGTTACATTTGTCTTAAGAGAAACAATGATAGATATGGAAAAAAAGGATAGTAAGAATAAAAGCGCAGTTATGGAAAAACTTGAGGCGCTAGGTTATACTGGTTGATTTTATGAATGATGACTTTAAAGAAGCTTCAGAGCTGCTTTGGAAAAAACAAAGCAAAGAAAATTGGGAAAATTTTAGTTCTGCGTTAAAATCTAGCACTGCCAAGTATTACAAAATAGTTTTTGAGAAAGGCAAAATAAACAAAGAACAGGATTTAAGGAAATCTTATGCTGAGATATATGATGTAAAGGAAAAACTGTTGCTAAAGATACCTATTTTTATGAATGAAGGTAAAAAGGTCGTTGGAGCGACAATTTACCTAATAGGATTGCAGATACTTAATAAGTGATTTTATGATAATACAAGATATAAAAGAACTTGAGGAAAAAAGCATTTACATAATAAGAGAGGCAACAAACAACTTCAAAAATGTTGCTGCGCTTTGGAGCATGGGAAAGGACAGCACATCAATGCTTATGCTTGCTAGGAAGGCATTTCTTGGAAAAGTCCCATTTCCAGTTATACATATTGATAATGGAATAGATTTCCCTGAAACATATAAATTCAGAGATGAACTTGCAAAGAAATGGAACCTTGATTTGATTGTAGCTAAAAGTGAAATAAAGCCAGAGATGTCCGGATTTGCATGTTGCGGTGCGAATAAGACAGTGGCATTAAAAAAACTTATGAAAGAAAAAGGATTTGATGCTTTGATTGTTTCTATAAGAAGAGATGAACACGGAATAAGAGCGAAAGAGAGATATGTTAGCCCAAGAAATAAAGAATTTAAATGGAATTATAAAAACCAGCCCGCCGAGGTTTGGGGAAATTATCTTTCTGAGCTTGGAAAAGGAGGCCACGTAAGAGTACACCCGCTTCTTGACTGGAATGAAATAGATATATGGAACTATACAAAACAAGAAAAAATACCTATGAACCCCCTTTACTTTTCTAGAAACGGCTTCAGATATAGAAGTCTTGGATGTACGCACTGCACCGTTCCAATAAAATCAAATGCAAAAAACATCGATGATATAATTAAAGAGCTTGAAACTACAGAAGTAGAAGAGAGAGCTGGACGAGAACAGGATAAGGAAAAATCGTACGTTATGGAAAAGCTAAGAGCCTTAGGTTATATGTAGTGATTTAATGATGATAAGAAGAGTCACATTACTAGGCCATAAAGACCATGGTAAATCTACACTCATTGGAAACCTTGCAATAATAACAGGTTCGGTGACTGAAGCTAGAATAAATGATGCTAAGAAAACAAGCAAAAAGCTAGGTTTACAATTTGAACCTGGATTTATACTAGATAGTTTTTATGAAGAACGAGAAGGAGGACTTACTATAGACACAACACGTGCACAGATAAAATACAAGGATAGTGCATTTGAATTTATAGATGTTCCAGGGCATGAAGAGCTTACTAAAAATATGATAAGCGGAGCTTCGTATGCTGATGTTGCATTACTCATGGTATCAACTAAAAAAGATGAGGGTATAAAACCTCAGACAAAAAGGCACATATTCATAGCTAAGATGCTTGGAATAACTAAATTAGTAGTTGCCATAAATAAAATGGATGCTGCTAAATATAGTGAAGAGATTTTTGAAGAGATTAAACATGATCTCTCCGAATATCTCTCAAAAATAGGTTTTGATAGAAATAATGTTGCGTTTGTACCTATATCAGCGTATACAGGAGAAGGACTTATAAAAAACTCTAAAAACATGAGTTGGTATAAAGGAGCTACGTTAATAGAATTACTTAAAAAAATGTCTGAAAAGAAAGAGATATCTCGAATAGAACTTGCTGTTCTTTTGCAAGGTGAGATAGGAAGGGATAAAAAAATAGTCGCAGGAAAGGTAGTTTCTGGTGTTTTGAACAATCATTCACAGATAATGCTACTCCCTGGAAAAGAGCTATTTACAATAAATGACATAGTAGTACGTGGAGGTAGTACAAATAATGCTGTATACGGAGAAAATGTTGCAATTGTACTGGACAAGGAACCAAAAAATGAGGTAAGAGGCAAGGTACTTGTAGAAAAAGACATGAAGAAAAAAGCAGTTAGAGAGATAGTTGCTATGATTTTTTTTATTAGGAAGATCTCAGGCCATGTTTCCTTATTGATAAATGGCTCTAAGATTGATTGTATGAACATAGAGATTATAAAAACCATAGATATAGTTACGGGTAAAGAATCAGAATTAAAGATCATTAAGCCTCTAGGAGCAATTCAAGCAAGAATAAGACTCAATAAAGAGGTATTTGTAGAAGATTTTCAAGAAATGCCAGAATTAGGTAGATTTGTGATATATGATAATGATAAATTTTCTGGTATAGGCGTAGTAGAGGTTAAAAAATGAAGCATCTTTTAATAATGGAGTCTGGATCCTTTAAGACCTTTGGAGGGGCTGCTAATGCTACATATGACATATATATGCATTTAAAAGAATCTAAAGAGTATAAAGTAGATCTCTTTGCTGATTTTATTAAGATAGATCCTAATGCAAAATCAATAAAAATAGAGGATCTTTCTAAACGCAAATATGATTTAGTTATGCTTAATTCCATAAGAGATGTACCTTTTGTATTAAAGCATTTGATAAATAAAAAGAGCAAAAATGCCAAGTACATTTATGTTGATAGAGGGAATGTGTTGCTTAATTTTAGAAATGCAGGAATTAAAAAAGCACTGCCTAAAATGATTGCAAGAGAATATTTAATGAATAAAATGAAGAAATGGCTTGATTGCTATGTTGCTCTTTCTGCTGCACAGTATAGATTTGCTAAGAAATTCTTTTCTGATAAAACGCAGCTCACTTATTTGCCCATAACACCTAATGAAAGTTTTAAGAGGGTGCTAGTTACAACAAAAGAACCTAATGCAATTTATGTAGGAAGACTTGATGAACGACAAAAAAAGGTCGGGTTGCTCATAAAAGGCGTTGAACGAGTAGTTACCTTGCATCAAGAACTAAGATCCAAACATCTTTTGACAATAGTTGGAAGCGGACCTGATTCTGAAAAATATAAAAAATACGTAGAGCAGATGCATCTTTACAAAAATATAAAATTTCATGGTTATGTTAAAGAAAAAGAGTTGGTTAATATTTATAATACATCAGGATTTTTTGTATCGTACTCTGAATGGGAGGGAATGAGCAGAACCTTTCTTGAGGCTATGGCTTGCGGTCTTCCTCTTCTCATCAATGAAAAAAACAATACATTAATAGGATATAAGCCACTGACATGGCTTGTTACCGAGTATTATAATGGTTTGATTTATAAATATGGAGACATAGATAATTTTGCCAAAAAATTTTATGAAATCTACAAGGGAGAACGATTGAGAAAAGATCTTTCAAGAAATGCCTACGAGTTTTCAAAACAATTTAATAATAGGGAAAATCTTGATACATACAAGACAATAATAGACAGGCTTATCCTAGATAAATTAGTATCAAGCATAGTTTTTAAGCAATAAGTTTATTGTATACTCGATTGCTTGGGCCGAGGTCATAGTTGGTTTAAAGCCTATATCAAGTAATCTCTTATTGCTTATGAAGTTATCTACTACATCTCCTTTCCATCCTTCTTGTTGAGTTTGGTAAGAAATTTTTACAGTGCTTTTGCAGAGTTTTAAAGATAATTCTGCTATTTCCCTTACTGATATTTGATCACTAGAAGCAAGATTAAATATATTATTTTTATATTTTTCATTAGAATATACATGGAAGATTCCAGAAAGTATATCAGGTACTGCAATATAGTTTTTCTTCTGTGTGCCATTTCCAAGAACATTTAACTCAGTAGCATTGCTTTTTAATTTTTTAACAAAGTCATATGCAACTCCATGAGTCATGTTTTTTCCTACCGCATTTGCTAATCTAAAAATATTATAATCTATACCATAAATTGAATTAAAAGCACAAATTAACGCTTCCGAACCTAACTTCATTGAGGCATAGAGAGAAATTGGAAGCATAGGCCCATAGCTTTCTGGGGTTGGAAGAATAGTGGCATTTCCATAAACACTTCCTGAAGAAGGAAAGATTATATGATTTATGTTGGATAAACGCATAGCATCAAGAACATTGAACGTTGTTCTTAGTCCTTCATCAAAAACAGCGCCAGAATAACTTATTATGGGATTTGCAGCCATGTGGATTATACAGTTTGGATTATATTTTTTAAGAGAAGTTATAAGGAGTTCTTTATCAAGGGTTGATCCTTTTATGAAAGTCATGCCTTTATCTGAAAAATTTTTTATGAAATCATAATTTCCGCTTTGAAGATTATCGTATACAATTACTTCTGCTTTCTTATTAATAAGAAATTCGACTACATTGCTACCTATAAAACCAGCACCGCCTGTAACAAAAAAGGTCTTTTTTGAGATTTTATCTATTGGCATTCGTTCACTCAAAATATTATATTGAAAAATACTTTGTAATTATTTTGTATATATCGTATATTTTAACATCTTTAAAAGCTGGTTTGCCATTTGGCACATATACACCAAAGATGCCCATTTGAGTATGATCTCCTCGTTTTGGTGGTTCTGGTTCCATAAAAAAATTAATATTTGAAAAATTAAAAATATCTATAGAATAACCTGGTTCAGCATCAACAAAAAGATCAGGAGCTATGAATTGGGTTTTGGTCTTATAATAATCCTTTGCATCGTATATATTTCTTATTACTAGTTTTCCTTCGCTATTTTTTATAGTAAGAAGTTTTTTTGATAATAAGGTTTTAAGCCCTTTTATCTCAGTATCCTTAACTATTCCATGTTCAAAACGCTTGTCGTTTATAAATATGGTAGCGACATTTATGTTTGATATTCCGGCAAACGCGACTGTTTTTGACATGTCATAATCAAAAAGATGAAGTCTGGTATAACTGCCTGAAGATGCAGAAGAAAATACCGCTCCTATAGATTTGTGTACTGCTTTTTTGGCAGAATGTGGAAGTTTATCGTAAACCTTTCTTAGACCTGTTTTCATAGCTTTTTCACGTATAGTATATGACATAGAAGCTGATTTTTTTTCAGTGTTATTATTCATATTCTTTAGTATTGTATTTTTTATAGATGCGAAGCCGTTCTTTACAAGCCAGCCGTTTATTAGAAATTTTTGATTTATTGGCTGTGCACCATGGTCTGATACTACCATAACCATTGCATTTTCCTTTTCTGCAGCTTGGAGGCAGTAGGTTATAAAATTATCTATTGCACGATATATTGGAAGAGTATAATCATCTGCATTTTTCTTATTAAGAACAAAATGCTGCAGTCGATCCGTTTCGGTAAAACATACATATACAAAAGAATATTTTTCCTTTTTAATCATTGATTGCGCTATTCTTGAGCGTGACTCTATACTTTTTACAAAGTGCACTACTGCTTCTTGTTCTGTCATTTTTCCAGCTTTCATGTCTTTTTCTATATCTGGCTCTCCATAAAAATTTTCTTTTTTCATTAATTCTTCCAAATAAAGATTGTTTGTCTTTGCTTTTAATGGAAATCCTGTTATCATATCTACATTTTTATAGTTAGGCAGGGTAGTGTTCATCGCAGGAGTAATTATAAGGCATTTTCCTGCTTTTTCTGCTATCTTCTTCCAAAAAGGCTCTGCTTTTTCTGGATTATAAAATGCCAATTCTGGAGTATAATCCTTTTTCATCTCAAAAAAATCAGGTACTCCATGTTCTGATGGATTTAAACCAGTGTATATGCTTGGCCATGCGGCACCAGTCATTGGAGGCATTGTGGATGCCATCTCAGAAAGCATTCCTTTTTCTATCAGCTTTTTAAAGCCTTTAAGGTCATGTTCATTAGATAGACGAGTTATTAACCATAAAGGCGCAGAATCTATACCTATAAGATAAAGTTTCTTCTTACTCTCAATTAACAATTATAACACCAGCTACGAGCATATATTATTATTTATATAAAAAGATATTTAAGCGGATTCGATGGACCAAAAAATTGAAATTAAAGAAATATTAAAGCTGCTTAAGAAAAAATATGCAGATAAAATGCATACTGAACTTATACATAAAAATATGATGGAGCTTTTTGTAGCTGTTTTGTTATCTCCTCAATGTTCAGACACTCAAGTGAATAAGGTTACAAAAAAATTGTTTATAGATTACAAAACATTCGATGATTTTGCAAAATCAGATATAAAAATACTTACACAAAAATTGAGTAGGCTAAATTACTATAAAACAAAGGCTAAGTATTTGAAAACTTCTTCAAAAATAATAACTGAAAGATTTAATGGAGCTGTGCCTAAAAAAATTAATGAACTTCTTGAACTTCCTGGAGTGGGAAGAAAGGTAGCTAATGTAATATTGAATGAAGGTTATGGGCTCTCTGAGCAGGGAATAGCAATAGATACTCATTGCATAACTGTATCGCAAAGATTAGGTCTTACTAAAAACAAAACTGCAGATAAAATAGAGATAGATCTAATGAAAATAATACCAAAAAAAGATTGGAAAATAGCATCTAATCTTTTAATTGCATTGGGAAGAGATACGTGTACAGCAAGAAAGAAATTTTGTAGCGAATGTGTACTTAATAGAGTATGTCAGAGTAGCGAAGTAAGATGAATATGTGTATTTAATACTAAGTCTATCTTGCTTTTTTACTGCTAATAAAAACTAAGTTAGGAAATTAGTTATATTGACGAAATTAATTACAACAAGCTAATGAGTATAGGCTGTGTTCTAGAATTATGCAGCATCTATGCTATCTTCAGGGTATCCCAATGATAATAGGGCTTTCTTTACTGCTTCTTTATGCTCGCCCTGTAACTCTATTATTCCATTCTTTGAAGTACCGCCGCATGCAAGAATACGTTTAAGTTCTTTGGCTGTCTTATCCATTTCGTCACCAGACAAACCTGAAACTACAGTCATGTATTTTTTGAACTTCTTTCGCTCTGTATATACCTTTATCTTACGATTTGTTTCTTTGTTAAGAACATCGCATACGCAGATCTCCTTTGGAAGACCACACTTAGGACAAATATCAGGCATTAGGTTGCCGCACCTCTTTCATTAAGAAGAGTAAGTATCTGTGCTCTAGTTTTTTTCATCTCGCGAAGCTTAACCTGTTTGCTTGATACTCCAGTAGAAACTATCTTTCTTTTTTCTATACTGGTATCTAGCTTAAGATCTACGAGTTTTGCATTTAAAGCCTCAGTAGAAAGTGCCCTTAATTCTTTTATTTTCATAGTATTATTATGTGTAAAAAGATATTTAAACGTTCTTTTTAACATACCGATATTTAATAAAATATCGAAAATAAATTAAGCTTGGCTATAAATTCTATATGTTGTCATGGCATACGTAGATAAGTTCTATAACTTCTATTCATTAACCAATTGTAAATTATTACCGATATTTACTAATATTCTGTAATCTAGGAGGTTGCTATTGGTAATGGAGGGGTTGGAATTGCTGAAGAGTTTTGTTGCCAGGTTATAGTACATTGATTTTGTACATGAACAAAATATCCGCTTCCTTCGTTTGGTGTTTTTGGATTATAATAATTTTGAGTTGATGAGTTGTAAGAATATAATACAGGGGCACCAGCGTTAGTATAGCATGGACTTAATAACGTTGTAAATGACTCATTTGTAAGTATAGGTACGCCTATAAGATTCCATCCGGTTTGAAGTGTTTGTTTGAAAGTGCTGTTTTGTACAAATGTTGATGGGAATGTAATAACATTTTGACAATTATACCCAGCATATACCCATGCACCGTAATTATCGTTGTAGAGCAAACTGAGAATAGATGTATTTAAAGTCGTATTATCAGAGTATGCATCAATATATGATTGTGTATAAGGATTATAAAAATATAATGCTTTTACAACGTTGTTACATGTGCCTGAGGAAGTCGCAAGATTTGCATCTTGAGGAAATGAAATTAGATTCCATCCTTTCGATATATTTAAAGTAATAGTTTTCAATGTTATTGGTGGGGTGGTTGTTGGTAATGTAATTGGTACTGTGGTTGGTCCTGTGGTTGGTGCCTGAATGATTAATGCAGTCTCTATGATGTTGCCGTTCATTGTTATTATAGAATTACTATTGCTTCCGGTGTAGCTACCTACGCCAGTACCATTCCAATATATGTAAGAGGTGCCAGCTATATTTGAATATGCAGATATACTTACATTTGTCCCAGCTGGATATAAATGTACTCCAGGAGATGGTGCTGTAGAGACATATGGAGATTTTGAAATTATGTCTAGGGCGTACTCATTTACAGCTGAGCTTAAAGCAGTCAGAGAAAACTGAGCCCATTTTTGATTTGCATAACCTGGGAATGTATTGTATAAAGTAAGATATAATTTATTGTTACCTTGTACAATAATTGCATTGCTGCCTGGAGCCACAGTTGTAATATTGGTAAGAACCCCATTGTAATAGAAACTAAAAGTTGCATCAGATATACTCTGTGCAGTTGGTATACTCAAATCATCTAGTACGACCTTCCATGGCCCAGATGTTGTGCTGTTCCCAGTATAGAGATCTATACCATTTACAATGTCATATCCTGCCCACTTCTGGTATGAATATAAACCTGGGAAGGTCTGAAGTACATTAATTGAAATAGCATAACCATCATACTCGAACGAGGCTACGCCATTCACGTTTATTGTAGTTATGTTAACTAAATTATTATTATAATACACAGCAAATACTGCTGGAGATGTGCCTGTTGAGTTAAACTGCCCGACATTTTGCAACACCACAGTCCATGGACCTGAAAAGACCTTCTGTCCAATAAATGAAATCTTTTTACTTGGTGTACTATATGCGGCAATTGAGAACCTTGCCCACTTCTGGTATGAATACTCTCCAGGGAATGTCTGATACAGGTATAGGTATATGCCACTGGTCGCATTTCCAAACGAAGCTGCAGTGCCCGGAGTTACAATTGTATTGCCCACAAGATTGCCTTTATAGTATGCCGAGAATGTTGCAGTAGAAACGCCGCTTGCAGTAGGCGCACCCAAACTAACCAATACCACAGTCCATGGTCCAGAGGTTATGTTATGATTGACGTATATAATTGTTCCATTAGTAGTAGAGTTTGTGGTTGTTGGATATATTGTTGAAGAGGTTGTTGTTGATGAAGTTGTTGAAGAGGTTGTTGTTGATGAAGTTGTTGAAGAGGTTGTTGTTGGTTGAATTACATCCAATGATGCAGCGCCAGATATTGCTGTGTCGCCACTGCTGTCGGTAACCTGAATTTCGAAGTGATATACACCTGGATTTGCATCTATTGCAATTCCATAATCTGGAGAGGTACCTTTTTGACCTGCTATTGGAGTATAAGTAGAACTGCCTGGTGCTTCTTCGAAAAGTTGATATGTATAACCACTGCTTCCGCCTGATGCGCCACTGTCTACAAGTTGCGCAGTTTGTCCTAAATTCATTGGATTGGTTGTTTGGAAGATTGGGGTTGGTATTGTAAGAGGAGATGGAGTTGAGATAGTTACAAGACTTGTTGGAGATGTAGAATATGTGCCAGAACCTTCACTTGAAATTACTATACAATAATATGTATTTGAGATTGGAGTTACAGTAGGGAATGTAAAACCGCCTGCAGAATCTTTAACGTTTACCGTTGCTGATATAAGTTCTGTTGCTGTTGAAGGAGTACATGTAGATGAAGATGATGAGTATAAACCTAACGCATATGGGAAGTTACTTCCGGACCACGTTGTTGAAAATGCAACGCTCTGACCTTTTGTTATTGTTGGATTTAAAGGAGAGATAGTTGGAGATATAGGAAGTGGATAAATAGATACCGAAGCGACATTTGAGTCTATTGATGCACCGCTACTATCTGTAGCCTGAAGTTGGAAGTAGTAGGTTCCAGGAGTAACTGATGAATTTATTTGAAATATATATGATATTTCTATTACACCGTAAAGATTTGATATTTTTAAACCTGATACTTGAGTTGCGGTGCTCTGTGTAGAAAATCTTTTCCATAATTTATAAGAATATGGAGCAGTGCCGCCTGATGCTCCACCAACTGTAATAATAGTCATGTTTGTATTGCCGTTTGTGACTTGAGTAAAACCTGAAGAAGAACTATATAAAGTACTTATTGACAATGGACTAGTTGATAATTGAAATGGAGCCGTAGAGTATGAAGATTGGTTTGATTGTATGTATAAAGGTGCCCCTTGATATAAAGGTGCAGGATAATATCCAAATGAAAATGAGAATGCCAAAAACCCAACAAATAATGCTATTAACGAGATTAATTTCTTATCCATAAATATCCCAAGTGTTTCATAACCTTATTTAATAAAAATATTTAATAATACCAAGATTAAAAGTGTATACCCATGTATATAAATAAAAATAGAGTTTTGAATATTTTGATATTTTATTTTTATTAATCAATTTTATTAAAGATTATCAAGGATAAAAATAAAAATAATATGCTGTAAACATATATGTGATATCCTCACACCATGAATGGCGGGGATTTACTGCTCACGTTGTTAAATTCTTAAAATACAAAATAAAAATTAAAACTTAAAGATTTAAAAATCTTTTTTCTTTTCAAAGCTTGCAGCTGCTATGTTCTTAGGTATTGCAACCTGCTTTACCTCTCTGTCAGGGAACTTTGTTCCTGGCTGAACTATACGCACCGTTACGCCTATAGCTCCATATTTAGGATAAGAAGCTATTTGTGCAACGTCTACTAGCTTTGCTGAATTTCCAGATTTTGGAAGATAGCCAAGCCTTACCTTTAACTTCTTGGCTCTAGCCCCCTTAGCAGCTAATTTGCCTTTTGCTATTATCTCTGCTCCAAGCGCTCCATTTTGCATAATCTCTTTTATTGCTGTATGAATAAGTCTTCTAGGATTTATTCCTCTTTCAAGAGAGTTAGCTATTGATTTGGCAACAAGTCTTGGTTCAAGTTTTGGATTTCCAACCTCAGCAACACTTATCTGAGGATTTTCAAGCTTAAATCTTTTCTTCATCGTCTCGGTTAATGAATCTATTGTTTCTCCTCCGCGTCCAATTACTCTGCCTGGATTCATAACATAAGGAGTGATTCGTGTTATTATGGGTGTTTTCTGAATCTCAACTCTTGAGAAGCCTGCTTTCGAAAGCCGCTCTTCCATATACTTTGAGATTCTCCTTTTTATTATAAGATCCGATATAAACTTTCTTTCTACTACCACAAAATTCACTCATTTACTGCTTTGTTTTTTTGAAGATCAACTGTATTATCTATATTTGATGAAACGCCTTGAGAGGTACTTGATTTGGCCTTTTCATTTGCGTTGCTTTCTTTATTTGTTATTGTTTTTTTATTCTCCTGTGTTTTTGTGCCTTCATTCTTCGATGCCTTTTCAGACTTTGGAGAGTTTAATGCTTTGGTTTCTGATTTTATTGCAGTAGATTCTTTTTCCTTTTTATTATCTTTCTGCTGTTTTTTCTTTACAGGAGCAATACGTTCAATAGACTCGAATTTCTTAGATATGTTTGATTTTTTACCTATAAAATACTTCATGTTTTTTGTAATGCCTTTCTCATCAGAACTTCCAAGTATTATCTCTATTTTTGAGTACTCTATATCACTGTGCATTAGCGCTGATCTGCCATACATTCCTCTGCCCCATGAAATTCCTCCTTTTGAAGGCTGTCTTCTGACTATATTTGTCTTATTTGCACATGCATGTAAAACTATTAACTCCTCACCTGGAAGAGCTTTGTTGTTTGCATTTGCTATAGCATTTAAGAGAACAATTCTTACCTCCTTTGCTGCTTTTATTGGATACTTTCCTTTTCTTCCGTGAAGTTCATGTCTTGCACCCATATGCTTATTGTGCCTTTTATATGGTATTGGCATCTCCATACGTGCTAATTTTTCAGTTAATGCAACTGCGCTGCTCGCTTTTAAATATCTTACAGCATCGCATACCGCACCAAGATCCTTATAACTTACATTTAGCTCTTCTTTGTAAGCATATGCAAGACCTTCATTATTTATTTTTACATTGAATGAATATTTCATTACTTCACCTCTAAGAACTTACTTCCTCTTGTTGCCCTTATTCCAGGCGCAGAGTGCAAAACTCTTTTTGTAGAGAAAGAGAACTCGCCAAGTCTGTGACCTAGCATTTCATCAGTGATTATTACATCCTTAAACTCCTTTCCGTTATATACTCCAAAGTGCAGACCAAGCCATGCAGGAAGTATTACTGCCTCTCGTATATGAGTCTTTATTATTTTATCAGGCTTTTCTTTTTTCTGTTCCTCAACCTTTGCTATTAGCTCTTTGTACTCATGACCCATTCTCTTCATTGCACGTCTTTGTCTTGAGGTAAGCATCTGCATAAATTGTTCATTGTTTAGCTTTTTTATTTCATCTGCACTTTTGCCTCTAAATGTATATAATCTTGGCATAATATCATCTCTTTCTTCTTCCTACTCTTCTTGCTGCAATGTGACCTACCTTTGCTCCTGGAGGTGCGTTTCTCGAGGTCATACTCGATGCTCCCTTGTGGTGCTGCTTTCCTCCAAAAGGATGATCAACTGGGTTTGACTTTACCCCTCTGTTGGTAGGCCAGGTCCTGTTAACTGCATGTTTAATATAAAAGTTCTTTCCTGCCTTCATTATTGGTTTTGCTTTTGCTCCGCCTCCTGCTACTGCACCTATCTCTGCACGGCAGTCTGGACTTAAATCTATGTTTTTCTTTGAAGGTAGTGAAACAGTAACTGAGTTTTGATTATGAGATGCAACAGTTGCAAAATTACCTGCTGCGCGTGTGAGTTTGCCTCCATCGCCTGGATGTGATTCTATGTTATAAATAGGCATTCCGTCTGGTATCTGACTTAGATTAAGTACGCTTCCAAGGGTTATACTTGCTCCTATCCCTTCCTCTATTTTGTCCCCTATCTTTATGCCTTCAGGGGCTATTAATATTGATTCGGTATAATCATCATATCTTATTTTCATTAGAGGCGCGGTGTGTCCTGGATCATCTATAAACTCTACAACCTCCCCTGTTATCTTGTTGTTAATTGAACGTTTTGAAAATACTACGTCTGCCTTGAAGTGATGTGGCGGTTTTCTGTATACGTTACTGCCCTTTCCACGCCTTTGCTGTTTGAGTTTCTTTCCCATTTAAATTACACCAATTTAAGCTTCTTTGCTATCTCAGAAGCCTGATACTCTTTTTTTAATCGTATATATGCACGTTTAATATTATTAGGTTCTATTACTGTATTTACCTTTGCTACCTTTACCTTGAAGGTATCTTCAAACTCCTTTTTAATCGCTGCCTTTGTAGAATCGTAAGAAACAACATATATTATTATGTTCTCACGTTCTGTCATGTTAAGTGCTTTTTCTGTTGCTATTGGATATTGAAGAGTCATTTAATCACTGTTTTTATTATCGTTTTTATTGAGCTCTGCCTCTACAGATTCAACTGCGCCTTTGCTCCATATTGCAAGGCGTGGAATTCCACCAGGAGCTAGTTTATTTACTGTGAGTGAGCTTATTGCACAGACATCAACTCCTGGAATATTTCTGCCTGCTTTTTCAAGCTTTAATGAATTTTTAGCTACTATAAGTATTGATTTTCTGAAACGTCTTTTATTTGAGCTCCTTGAAAGGCCCTTTCTTAATTTAGGCTTATGCGAGCGCTCTATATCGCTTGAGAGACCTAGCTTTTTGATTATGTTAAGAAGCTCCTTTGTCTTTGAGATATTCTCTAAATTATTTTCAAGCACTAATGGATAGCTAAACTTTTTGCCCAATGGATGTCTTTTTTCTATTGATTCTGTCTTTGATGAGCCAGCAATTGCCGAGCTTATAGCTTTAATATACTCTTTCCTGTTTATTCTTTCCTCTATTATCTTCTCTATCTTATGGGGGTGTGCTCTTTTTCCCTTTACGCTGGATGGTATTTTTCTTACATCTCCCATAGCTCCAGCTCCTAACTTCTGTCTTGGTCTTATTGCTATACCCATATGTCTTCCACGCCTGTACCCGCTATACTTTCCTACGTATACTGCAGTTGTATTGAGCCCTGCCATGAGATAATGTCCCTGTGGTTGATACTCCTTACTAAGCTCGCTTAGTATAGCTCTCTTAACCAGATCCTCCCTAAACTCCATGTTAAAAACTTCTGGAAGTTTTATCTTTCCAGAAAGCTCTCCGTTTATTGTGTAAATATCTGCATCCATTCAATCACTGTTTTGATTCCAACGAGGTATATACTACCTGTGGTTCCTTTACCTTTGTCGTATTTCTTACTGCCTTTCTTAATCGTATAAGTCTTTTTGCTGAGCCAGGTATGCTTCCATCAATAACTATGAAGTCATTTGCTATAGGACCATAATTTGTAAAGCCTCCTTTTATATTTATTGACTGTGCGTCCTTTTCTCCGCCTACTTTTATGACTCGTTTATTAATCTCTGTTCTATAATTGTATCCTTTATGACCTGAGTGCGGCACTGTGTATAGTACCTTAGGTGGATGCCATGCTCCTAATGTTCCTACATGTCTTACCTTACCTGTAGCTTTTCTGTACTGTCTTGAAACACCAAATCTTTTTATTACTCCTGCCCATCCCTTACCTTTTGAGATGCTTGATATATCTATATACTCTCCATTCTTTATGAAATTATTAATCTTTACCTCTTTGCCTAAAAATCCTTCTATGAATGATAGTTTTGATGCGCAATCTTTTCCGCCAACGGGAATCTCAAAACGCATTACTCTTTTGCTTCCGAAATTCAAAGCACCAGCATCAAGATATGCTAGTGCTGTTACATCAACCAAATCATTTATTTTTGATTTGAAATTTGATAAATCATTTTTCTTGATTGTTTTTATTCCTACAGAGATTGCAAGCTTTTGATCATATACCTCTCCTGCTATTTCTTTGTATATGTATCCTTTTTTATAAAATCTTATTCCGTATAGATACACTTTAGGTATCTCTAAAACAGTTACTGCTCGTGAAACCTCAGTTCCTTTCGCAGGAGATTCGCTGTCGTCTATCATTATCATATGGGTCATGCCGGCTTTGAAACCTACAAAGCCCAAAAAAGAAGTTTCTGTAGTATTTAATACGGTTCTTACTCTAGGCAATAACTTCTTTGCACGCCTGTGTGGCCAGTACTCTAATGAACCTTTCCTCATTACATAACCTCATAAAACATTAAATATAAATTTTAATTTTTTCTTTGATTTTGAGTTGAATCTGGAATAATGCCTGAAACCTCCTCGACTATTTTTAATTTTCTTACTATGCTGCCTATTGATGATAAAAGTGACTTTGCATCCTTCGAGTTTATCTTTATTGAAATGCCATTTGAAAGTTTTGATAGTGTTGTTGTTGAATCTTCATATTGCTCAACTGTACCTATAACAGATAGATATTGTGCAGAATTATTGAGTTCAATATTAAGCGTTGCGGTTGCCATAAAATCATATCCTTATTCCTCTCTGTGCAGATCTTACACTTGGTCTTGAGATTATTGTTGTATTGCCCTTGTGCAACATTCCTCTATGTTTAATACCTGAACTTGTAAGTCCCCTAAAGGCTCTTCCTTTAGAATGTACTAGATTATTATATTGTGAATTAGATAGAACAGCGCCATTAGTCCTGTCTACAAGAATAACCTCGAAAAATTTAAATCTTCCGTCTTCTCCAACGTAATAAGAATTAAGCACCTCCATATTCATATATTTTCTAGATGCTCTTTCTTCTGCCATTGATTGTAATGATTTTTTATATGAAAAAAATCTTCCGTTCTTCGATGGTTTTCTGCCACCGCTTGGTTTTTCTCTTTTCCTCATTCCTTTTCGTATACAACTTCTCACTATTATTACTCCTTGCTTTGCTTTGTAACCAAGTTCGCGTGCCCTTGCTATGTTTGTAGGTGCCTCTAATCTCTGAAGAGATGCTCCTTTTCGCCATAATGAAACACGGTCTTTTAGCACCTGTTCTCGATTTTTATACTCGTTTTGAAAACTCTCTTTGATATATTTATATGCGCCCATTCATAGCACCATGTCTGTCCACATTCGTAAATCTACATATTGTATGTAGAACGTATTGCCCTGCGTGTTTTCCATTAGGTAATTTAACATTACCTATAACTGTTGCAGAAGCACTGCAGAATACTCAATATTTATAGTCAAACGTATTTAAATATCTTTTGCATAAGCCCATGTAAGTATATGTAATGCCTTCCTCTATCTTGCAATTGCTTTCTTTATGGTAACAACCTCCTACGACGTGACATCCCCCACCTGTAAACGGCATGGGATTTCCAGCTCACGTTGTTAAAGCTATAAGCTTCCAATGATGCTTTTTGATTGGTCATTATAAAACACCGAAATGATTCCTCGTTCAACAATTCTATAAAATTCGCGTAGAAATATAGAGCAGTGAAACTACAATTTGAAAATATCTACAATTGAATATATAAATAGGTAAATAAATAAAGAGATAGATGTAAAAAATACAGAAAGCGTAAGATTGATGTTCATGAAAGTTATAAATGAAACAAAGAGTTATGAAAAACCTCAGGTAAACGCAATAAAAAGTATAGCAAGAGCAACTGTAATGGCCTCTGCTTTTATTGGTGCACTTAGGGTCTCAACAACCACTTATGGCGCTACTAATTATTACGTTAACGGAGCAATGAGACAGGATATTTTAAAACACGAAACCATAGAAAAACAAAAAGTCCCTATGTACTTTATACCAAAACACCTTTATAAAGGAACATGGCATTCTGGACTTGACCAACAAAATATGCCATTTAGCAGATATTATAAACTCGGGGTGGAAAATTACAAAGATGCAGGATCGCACCCTAACACAGAGTTAAATAGAATGAAACAGTTTGCACTTCTTTTAATAAATATGGATAGAATTTCGCATGGAATCCCTCCGGTAAATAAGGTCAATATAGCTGCAGCACAACAACACGCGAACAGCATGTTTGTTAAAAATTACCTTTCTCACTGGGATACTCATGATCGATTGCCGTATATAAGAACTGCCCTTTCAGGAGATTTATATGGAACTAACGAAGATGTGGTCAAGACAGGCAATAGGCATAACAATGAACGTAATGGAAACTTTGCAAAAAGTATAACTAATGATTTATGGCAGATGATGTTCCATGACGGAAACTCGCGTGAAGGACATAGAAATGATATACTTAATCCATATCATACTGGAGTAGCTATTGGACTAGATGGAGGAGGACAGTTCAATATAGTTGCAATGGATCTTGAGTTTGTTAATCAATATGTAAAGTGGAAGAAAAAACCTACATTTAAAAATGGGATTCTTAGTTTTGATGGAAAATTAATAGATCCGTCAGGGGTACTTAACAGATTTGGAGGTATTGCAATATGCTATAATAAACCTCTGCATTATGTCTCACCAGAAACACTTAATGCTGAAGTAGCAAATGGAAAAAAAGCCGCGTATTGGTTTATTAATAAAATCTCTGGTATTGATGCTACAGCGCATGTTCCATATACTCAATATAAAGAAGGACTACATACTAATTTAAGTGCGAAGATGCTTGAACAAAAATTTACAAGAAATATTATAAAAGCCAAAATAGATATGAGCAATCCTATCAGCAAGTTAGGCAGTGGAGAGTACACAATGGTAATATGGATGCGTGGAGATGAAAGTGGCATCTATGCAGAAAATGTGCAGAACCTACCGTTGATAGCAGAGTATGTATTTATAGTAAAAAAGTAAATTGATTATACCTTTGGATTGTTAATGCTTTCTGTCATGCTTCCGCCATAAATAGAACCAGGAAGAGTAGCTATCACAGATACTGCAGCTTTTCCATGTGTAATATCATACATCGAATATTCATAATTAGATTGTCCACCTTTACCGTATAAAAATTTACCGTCAGACGTTTCAGGCATAGGGAAAACGAAATAAGTTAAGTCGGCAGTGAACGGATTTAGAGAATATGAAGTAAGAGTATTTGTTATTAAATCATAACCGGCACCCGTTTGCGCCACAGTATTTTGTTGGTTATATTTATTAAAAAAGCCATACGTACACTCCAGATAGAGATATGTATCATTAGGAGAAAGTCCAGCCATATTACAACCCTCTTGTGGTGATGTACTATTTAAAAATGAAGGAAATGGAAGTTTTGTTACGACTGCATTGTTTAAAGATATTTTATATAGTTCGGATGGGTATAGAGCTGGCGGTGGCCCAGCAATAGCATAAGCATATCCTCCATTAGGATCTACAATAAATGCTGTTGGATTTATACTATCATTAAAAAGATTTAATTTTTGGAGTGAAGAAATTGAACCGCTCGGAGCTATTGTTATCTGATAATATCCAGACAAACCAGTGTTATTATTATCAGTATAAAGCGTAGCATCTTTTTGTAAAGCTGGTAATACGCTAAGGAGATCATTTTGAATATTCTCACAGGAACTAGAAGAATAATAGTGTTGTACACACATCCCACCATCAGAGCCATTTATTATTGTTGTTGCGTGAGCTACAGCATTATAGTATGTTTGTGCAGAGAAGTATCCAGGATAGAAATCTAAATATGCATATAGATATGTATTATTATTTGCACTTCCTGCAGAAATTAAACTATAAGATAGATTAGCAACAGGATTCATAATTCCAAAATTATTTTCTACATATGACCATATAGAACTAGTTACATTGGTTAAAACATGTATAGTATTTAGATTTTTGCTTGATTCCAATATATAATATCCTGAAAAATTTTGTTCGAATACATCTAGTGAAGGGGAATATGTAAAGATTGTTGAAAAAATATCGGATGAATTTGCTCGGTTATACCAAGCGCTGGAAAACGGATATTTTGGACTGTCATTATTAGGATCTGCACTTTTTACGTATGCGAAGCCCGTAGATACAGTACTATTAAGAAGGTACCCTTTGAAAGAAGAAAAGGATATAGAATTCCATCCAATAAAATATCCATTATTTTTATTAGAAAGAGTGGTAGCGCTTAGAGGATATATAACATGGTAGGCATAAGGGCTGTGTAATGAAGCAGTGTATATCGGCTCTGAATAAGTGAAATTTGGTCGGAGAAGATAATTTGCATTAATTCCCGATGTATTTATAGATGCAGGGAATACTGAAGTGCGTGAAGTGTTTTCTATTAAAGGAAAGAAGGTTCCGCTATAAGAATATTGCGATGAACCGGACAAAAATGAAATGCCCCAATTGAGAGATCCTTGACTTCCCTGAATTTTAGAGATTGTTATAGGATAGTTATATGCTGTTTCGTAGACAGAATAATTATAAGAATCTGCCCATGGGCTGCTAAAAGAAAAAGAAGCATTATAATCTGGTCCTATAAAATAAGAATTGGTAATGTTGCTGCATACGGGTATTGCTGCTGGTGGAGGGTGTATAGACATTGAAAAAAAGTCTAAAGAAGTTAAATTAACATAGCCTGATTCAGAATAAAGATATTTATTGTCTGGTGTTAAAGATAATTTTCCATATACTTTAAAGGAACTAGAATTAAGAGTTAGTTGTGTGACATTATCGGTTAAAAGATTAGCACGAAATAAGGCTCCACTAGCATCGTCAGTATATGCATATGTTCCATTTCCTGTTATTGCTATTCCTGTAAGATTATATGAGGTTGGTACCTGAATAATATTTGTTATTGTTTCAGATTGCGATGGTATAGTGCTGAAACCTACTAAAAAGTTAGACGCGGTTATATATGCGGAGTCATTATTCGGATATAACGCAATTGCTCCATTTGGCTGTTCATTTGCAACAGTTACTATGTTATAAACCGAGGGAGTAGCTCCAGTAAAGTTTACAATGTAAAGAGTTCCTGTTGAGTTAGCAGCAGTAGCGTTTGAACCTGAAAGTATATATAAATATTTTCCATATTTTTCATCTAGTGCAGCGTCGGCAACAAAACCTACTTTTCCGGCATTACTCTGATTTAATATTACATATGTATAATCACTGTTTTGAAGATTGTAATCGTTACCTGTTGAGATTACTGATTGTGCAACTTGAGGAGATATTGCAGACGCTATTATAGTGCTCGGAATTTCAGAAGAAACTGGTCCAGTGAAATTTTCATAAATGACATACATAGTACCGCTATTTCCTATAGCGAGATATACGGGAATGTATGAACTGACATCAAATAAAGAAGGTTTGTTTAATATTGTTCCGACAAGACCATAATTACTTTCATTGATTATAGAAATTCCTGTTGTTCCATTCTTTGCATATTGTAATGTATAGATATATCCATTATGTGACGCAGAGTACATACCAAGCAAGCCTTGTGAAGTCATAGCACTTTGTAAAGCTAAATATGAACTACTGAGATAATAACCATCAAACACTGGTGAAGCATTAAAAGTAAAATTATAATCTGTAATCAATTGTTGTGATTGGGCAAAAGTTGGTATCATTGAATGCATTTCATCATAAACATTTAATACGGCAGCTGGGGCATCTGTAAATGATGTGGTGGTAACGCTTGGAACATACATGTACGTATTATTTACTGTACACCACGGAGTATATGATAAAGGACCGGTGGTTGATGTTGAAAGAGAGGTTGATGTTGAGGTGGAGGAAGAACTAGAAAATATTGATGATGAGGATGAAGAAGAAGAGGAAAAAAATGTTGAGGAGGATGAAGAACTTGAAGATGAAGAAGAGGATGGGGAGGAAGATGAAGAGAAAAATGTTGAGGAGGATGAAGAACTTGAAGATGAAGAAGAGGATAATGAAGAAGGTGGACTGCCGCCGCTAGGACCAGGATTAGAGATTATTGGTGTTCCGCCAGGTGGTATATTAATTATGCCATCTTGCAAAAGTGTACTTACTGGATATGCATAACTTACTGAAGACCCAGTAGTTGAAAAGGAGTCTAAATTAGATGGATTATTGCAATTTGTCGAAAGGCATTCTTTATAATTTAAAAAAAACTGTGGTTCTAATTGTGTTCCTGTTTTAGGGATGTAACCAGTAATTATTGCAACACATGTTATAGTAGTTCCTTCAGATGCAGTTGAAGGATTGCAGGAACCTATTGTGTATGATGAGGTAGGAGTAAGTTTTACCGAAAATTGCGATGAAGAGGTAAAAAATATTGGCTTTCCAAGATTATTTGTAAATGCAAGTATTACAGTTGAACCTAAAGAGTTTGTGCTGATTATAAGCTGATAACATTGAAATCCTGTAGAAATATAACAATATGAAGGACTATATGTTGTTGTAGGCGCGTTAAAAAAAACCATGTATAAAATAACCACTGCGGCTATGAGTATTATCAATGCCCAAGAATATGAAGTTAAATACTCAAATGCAGATTGAAGCTTTGATTCTTTCATTAAAACAATATTAATAAAATATATAAATTTAAATATACTTTGTTTTGAATATATTTTTGTAGTTATACGACATTATCACACCTGTAAACGATGTTGGCTTCCTGTGCATAATTTGATTATTTTATAAATATAAAAAGGCTGTTGTCTAAACAATAATCTTCGCATTGCCTTTTAGGAAAAGATATACGCTAACACCAGTAGGAAGTTCGACTATTTGATTTTTATAAGGACCATAAATTTCTCCGTTCATAGTTAAGGTAGTTGGTAGTTCTGCAAGAACCTTTAAATTTCCTTTCTTAAAAGCTATTGTATCAGACATGGGATCAAAATTTGACAGTTCAGAAAATTTTATTTTCTTTGAAATAAGGCCTGTTTCTCCATGTATTGTATTTGGAAGACGTACCATATGTGAAGGATCATTTGTAACATTTTTATCTATTTTATCACTTTGTGAAATTGCCTGATTGAGTATTACCTTCTTCCAGAACTCCTCCTTGTTTTTTATGTATACTATATCCCAATTTCCATTATTTATGCCCATTTCTATAAGAGATCTTTTTTTGTAAAGATTTCTTGCTATTTTTTTATCTATGCCTATTAATTCTAAACTTTCAGGACCTTTTCCTAGTTCTTTTATAAAATTTCGTGCTATTTTTCCTTTCCAGCCCTTATCTGAAATTTTAGGTCCAATGAGTTTCTTTCCAGTTCTTCCGCTCTCACGTTTAAACTCCTCCATTGTAAAGAAATCCTCAAATGCCATACCTGCTCCTGAAATATAATTGCTTATCTCCTTTCTTGCATTTCCATCAAGAGATAACGTACTTTCTTTTTTAATATGAATATGGTATCCTCTATTACCACTAAAATTTATCTCTAGTTCATTTAAAGAAAAACCAAAGTCTGGAATCAAAAACTCTTCTACAAGTTTGATTACTTCTTTCTTTACTGCTGAAAGACACTCAGTGCATACAAAGGAGGTACCATGCACCAATTGACAACTTAATTTCATGTCTGTTGCATCAAGATCGAAGACAAGTTCCGAACCTAGCCATTGTTTATTCTCCATTGGACGATAAGTAGGATATTTGTAAAATGCAGTAGAACAAGATACGAAAGGTGGTGTTTTCTTAATTAAATACTCTTTAAACTCGTTATTACTTAAAAATGAAAGATGTCTAAATCTGATCTTTGTTTCATAATCTCCTACGCCGAATTCTCGTTGTGATATGCGTTCGGGATAAAAACCCTCTGCATTAGAATAATACTCGCTTATAAGTTTTGAGACAAGCTCATAACCATGTGATCTTTCAATTTCCAATTTATCACGTAATTATTACATAGAAAAAAACTATAAGTCTTAACGGTTTGTACCACTATTTGAGCGTACAGCAAATAATTCTCTGGAATATCTATGGATATTAATTAATAGATAATTTTGTTTTATACGATAACTTAACCAGAACATTCTAAAAATAGGTTACTAGCCTCTAACTGTAATAAATTGCAAGAAGTAGTTATGCCAGATAAAGGATTTATACCAGTATTAGTAGTTGTTATGGTTGCTTGACCAGCTGCGTTTATTGTTGATACTAAATTACTAGTGCTTTCTGCAGTAACTCCGAAGGTCCAATAAGAAGGAAAATTCACCATATTTTCATTACCATTACTATCATATTTTAAACCCAGTTGTGCATTGAAACTACTAAAAGCAGTTATTTGAGAATAAGTAGCTCCGCCAATCTCAAGTTCTGCAGAATATGGAAAATTTAGGCTAGATGGTACTATTTCAGATGGTAGTTCTGGTGAAATAACAATAGCTGCATTAGTAGAACCCGGAGGAAGAAGAACCGTGTCGTATATAACATCTTTTTGATTATTAAGATTATTACAGTTGTTTCCTAACAAAAGGCAGTCTACAGGATCAATATTTCCATTTTTGTTTATTGCATATTGAAAAATTATCCCAGTTGTTGCGCTACTCCCAGTACCTATAGAATCTATCTTTATTCCTAAAACACCATTAAAAGGCAGGTTATAATAGGCAGGTTGGAGACATTTATAATAGAACATTACACCATCATAAGAACCTAAATTACCATTATCACCTGAAAAAATTCCTGTTACGGGATTAAGGTTAATATTTGCAGTATTAGAATCAGTATTCCATATATTATTACAAACGAAAAACTTATTAGTGGTTGTAGAAAAAGTTACTGTATTTTGAAGCCAGTAAGAATGTGGATTCCCACCATAATCAAAAACTAATCGAGCATTAAGTTGCATACCTGAATCCCAATAAGGATTTGAGATTACATTGCCTTGTGCCGTTTCTACAGAACTTACTTGCATTGAGGTTATATCAAAATTACCATTAACCTGATCGGTATTAATAATATAGCCAACCGGATTATTATTAATAATATTATTTATGCCAAAACTGGATATACCGACCGATATTACATTTTTATTAAACAGACCAGATAAAAAATAAAAGGCATTTTCTATAGGACCAGTGTAAGATGTTGGAGTGCTGAAAGGTGTTGGAATGTTAAAATTTGTGATGCTGCTATTGTTTGTATTTTTAATTAATGAAGTGTTTGTTTTGTTTAATACTGAATAATTAGGCGTATTTTTCACAGGAGTATTGTTGAAAGTATTAGTAGTGTTAGTAAAAATAAAGTTATGAGAAAAAGTTATTTGTTGTGAAGATGAAATTGCTAGTGCAATTATAAATAAACTTATGACAAAAATAGAGAAGAATATTACCGGAATTCGTAATGTTATTAACATCGATTTTAAGTTAGTCGCCATTTTAACAATATTATATATTTAATTAAATTTAAAAGGATATTGGTAATTATAGATTTGCCTAATAAAGAAAGATATTAATTGGTTTACAGTTAATATTTATCCATGCACAAAAATAAGACACATAACAAGCAATTACAAACAAGTCATAATTATGAAGGATATGATTCCTTTGGTGCTGTTTTTAGAAAAACCACAGATATAATTGTAAATGGAATAGCCTTGCCAGTAGGTATAGCTGGAAGTTGCCTTGATGTTTATGCAAGAGTTGCACAGGGAGTTAAAGGATTTACTTACTTTGATGCTTTGACTATTGGTTTTCTTAGTATTCCGATGGTTAAAAAAACCTTTGATATTTCAATAGATAATCTTAAGGAAAGTATTACATTTAAAGATAAAACACTTAGAAAAGTTTCTTATGCAGGGATATATTCTAGTACTACGTACGCAATTTTTACTGGAATTGCAGCGTATAGTGTTCTAAGTCAAAAAATAAGTGTAGATGTATTTAGTAAAATGCCTTCTGATAGTAGAACGCTTTTCATTTTGGGAATTGGAGCTGCATGCGTAGGATTTGGAGCAGCAATTAGAGGAAAAACAAAGAAAATTGAAGGTTATAAGCGTATTTAATAATATATTTCAATGATAGATAATATGTATTAGTATATAATAATTAACAATTAAGGTAATTTTTTGGATATTAAGAATTTATCAGTGAATGATATTATAAAAAAACTCTATGAATCTGTGAAAAGTTTTGCTAAAGGAATGGAAAGTGTAGTTGGAATGAATGATAAGGTAGGTAGAGGTGAGATTAATGAACTCAAGAGCCATCTTACTGAAAAACTCAATAAAGGAGATGAAGTAACAGATAATTCAAAGCTCATACAACTACTTGATATACTTTCAAAGGATCAGAGTATAATGCATGTAATAAAAGATGATGCAGAGGACTGGCTTGAGATGCTTGAAGCGATTGAGAATAATATTAAAAATAAAGGAGAGTTAAATATGCAGGAAAAGAAAGAGGTTAAACAGATAAATAAGATGACCTCTTCAATAAAGGACTTTTTAAGAAAGGATTAAACATTTGTAATTGATGCGTTATGGAAGAGATAAAACAGGCGATATTAGTAAGAAAGGATATAGATATGGGTAAAGGAAAGACAGCTGCACAGGTAGCGCATGCCTCGCTTATGTCATATCTTAATGCTGAAAAGAAAGATAAAAAGATAGCAGAAGAATGGCTAAAAACAGGTGAAAAAAAGATAGTTCTCAAAGTTGACGATGATAAGGTACTTAAAAAACTCTTTGAAGCGTTTAAATACAAGGAAATTCCATGTGCACTGGTTAGTGATGCGGGTTTTACTCAACTCCCTCCAGGAACAGTTACTGCGTTAGGAGTAGGACCGTGGAAAGGCAAAGATATAGATAATTTTACTTCAGGATTTAAACTTTTGTAAAATAGAATATTCTTGAAGTTTATGCTCATCTAAGAGAATTATATTTTTATTTATAAACCACACTAACAGAGATTATTAACGTCTGATGCAGTGGAAGTCATCCCTATCGTAGCAACGTGGCTGTATGTAAACATGTGGAGGATACAAAAGATAAACTGGCGGAGATACGAAGCGTGGAGAAGGCACTGGCTGTACAATAATTGGTGATGGCGAGACATTTGCACTACAACCGCTTAATGCACCAATACCAACTACTAAACTAGCAGCTGCTGTTTTTCTAAAAAGTTTTATA
The DNA here is from genome assembly GCA_021850625.1 of Microcaldota archaeon. GTDB lineage: Archaea > Micrarchaeota > Micrarchaeia > Micrarchaeales > CABMGC01 > JAJZOD01. Next base: position 63,566 of record JAJZLJ010000027.1, read on the forward strand.
AATGATGAACTTTTTTGCGAATCTGATTTTTGTATTTGTTTTTCCATTTTTATCCCCAAACTTTGTATAACGTGTATATTTTTACATTTATATATTTATCTTTTTAATGTACTTCATGTACACACCATTTCATCGTTTACACCTATGGAAGTTCTAGCGCAGGTTGTTAAAAAGTTATTTGTAGAAAAAGCATCGTGTTTTATAATAGATGTTATATAATTATATGTAAATATTTTGAGTGATGTAATGGCAACACAAAACCCAGCGGATATAGAAAACGTTGAAAAGCTGCTTAAGGATTATCAGATCATGCAAGAACAGCTAAGAAACGTAGCCATGCAACTTGAACAGATGCAGGCTCAGAAAATAGAGATGGAACGTGCTAAGGAAGAGCTTGAAAAGGCTAACGGAAAGGTCTATAGAAGTGTAGGCAATGTCATAATTGAAAGCTCTAAAGAAAAAGCGCTTTTAGATGTGACTGACAAACACTCGCTTACAAGCGCAAGAATTCAGTCCCTAAACAAGCAGTTTAATGATATGAAGACTAAGGAGAAACAACTAAACGAAAAGCTTACCCAGATATATAAAGGTGGGCAGGGACAACAGTGAGAAAGTTCTCGGATATAAACGAGGCAATTTCTTTTGTAAAAAGTAGAATAAATAAACGAACATGGATTATATTTCATAGCATAGGGGATAGAGATTGTGTTGGCTCAGCTATAGCAATGAAAAATCTCTTCGTAGAAGCGCAGATAAGCACGCCTGATTTTATAACTAATAACTCACGCAAGATGCTTGAACATATAGGGATTGAAAAAGAGATAAAAACAAGTATTATGAATAATCCAGAACTAGTGATTGTAGTAGATGCGAATAGATTTGAGCTTTTAGGTAGATTTGGGGATAAGATAAAAAATATGGATTGTGAGCTTTTGTTTATAGATCACCATGAATTTCCATCAAAGCCCAAGTATACAAAAAATACATATATATTAAATGATGAGCAGTATAACTCTGCCTCAAGTATAGTTTATGATATAATTAAAGGAGTAGAGGGTACCTTAAAAAAGAACACTGCACTTGTTCTTATTAATGGAATAGTCGCAGACAGCGCTAATTTCCAGAATGCAGATTCTAGAACCTTTATGCAAATATCAGAGTTGCTTGAGATCTCTAAAACAGATTACCATGACACAATAAGCATGCATCAAAGCGCTTCTACAACAACTAGAAAAAATATAATAGAGGATATTTTTAAAGCAGATATTAAACAGGTAGGACAGTATATTATTATTTCAGGTTTAGCCCAATATCACGCAAATCTTGACGCAGAGGCTGCATTAGATTTAGGAGCAGATGCAGCCGTGTTTTGGTCTGTACGCGATAATGAAGCTTCCATCTCTGCACGATTAAGAACTCCTCTTGATAAGAAGTTAAATATGCATTTAGGTAAAATTATGGATGTTGCTGGAGAAATGCTTGATGGAACTGGAGGAGGACATCCGTGCGCTGCTGGAGCGTATGGTAGAAAAAAATCAGCTATAAAAGAAACTGCAGAGTATGTTATTAATAATATTGCAGATTTTTTCAGTAGCTAATTTTATACAAGTATTTTTATTTGTTAATGAATATATATTAGGCACATAAGGGTCCGTAACTCAGCATGGCTAGAGTGGAAGGCTTTTAACCTTTAAGTCGTGGGTTCAAATCCCACCGGGCCCGAATATTTATATTGATTACCTATCACTCCGATGTTAATTATTAGATATTTTCTCAGATTATGATAGTAAGATGCAAAATTAGCTTTTTGTGTATAACTCCAAAATCCAATCCAGATTATTGTATCTACAGATTATCTTATCTACAATATTACTTCTCTATCTAAAATAAGTTTCTTTGTAGTTTGGCTTATTTGTATATATTGTAAGGACTTAGGGTTATTTTGCTTGTTATTATAATTACTTCTCGGTATCCTGCAATAATTTTATAGTGTCGTTTTTTAAGGTTTCCAAAGAAGTAGAGTTATTTTTATTGCTATGGAGAGAAATTGTTGTAAAGTAAACACCATAAGGTCCAAAAACATTAACGACTGAATTACCGGATAATGTTTGATTATTTGATATGGTATAGGCATAATCAGTATTAAGTGCACCAAAACTGGTTATTTGATGTGTCAGATAATATCTTGTAGTAGAACTGTAATAGGAATTAGCAACGTTAGAGTTGTTCATAGTATTTATAATTACAGAGACATTATATCCCAAATTAGAGGTATAATTCTCCATTACAGCATTTATTATTCCATTATTTGTTTTACTTATGTTTGTTTGAGAAAGTGAATTCCATGCTCCTCCGAATAATCCTTCAAGCTCCTGTGTTGTCGGATATACTGGCTTGTTGGTTTTGTTAATAATCATTGAGGAAGTAATATTTTTGTATACATATTCTAAAACAGATTTTAATGGTATTTGATAAGAATATAATGCATTTGTATTATTAGAACTTGAATTTTTGGACAACGAAAGCTCTATTAGATAATTACCTACCGGACTTATATATCCAAGGAAATTTTTAGATGCTAATGTAATAGTAGTTACGCTTAAATTTGAGTATGCAGAGCCATTGTAAAGTGCTCCTACACTTATATTTAGAGGATTTGCTCCAAACAATACGTTTGCGCCGACATTATATGAGTTGCTTGTTGCTGTGAAATTATCTTGCTTTGCTATCTCCAAAACTAAACTTTGATTTTGTGAATTACTGAAATTTTCGATTATAATCCACTTTGAAGTAAGAGGTATATTATAGGTTAAATTATAAGTATTTAAAAATTTCCAGTTATTTCCCAATGTAGTATTTAAAGTGTTTGTGGTTAAGAATAATTGCTTGTTTAGATTTACAGGAGGTTTTGTCAAATTGTAAAGTTTAGATTGATTTGCAAGCGTTGTGGTGCTGTTAAGTGTAAGTGATTGTGCGTTTTCCATATTATTTAAAAGATTTATTAAGCCTGGAGATACTATATTTTGATTAATTAAAGTATTGCTATTGAGAGATATTTTTTCTTCTAAAATATAATTTCCAAATACGCTTTCTGCCAATATTATTGGCTTGTTATTATTTCCGTATAATTTACCACTAGCAAGTAAAACAATATGGCCATTTGAAAGTACACCGTTGATGACGTTAATTCCTGTTATAGTCGTAAGAGAATTTAATGCATTATTGAATGTATTTGTAGCATTTATTGGAGATTTGAATAACTCTGAGATAAAGGATAATGAATAATTTGATGGGCCGGTGAAATTTTCTATATTTATGGCAGTGTTATTTATTATATTCGAAGATGAAGAAGAGGAATTGGCTATTGTCCAATTTCCACCGAATATATTTTTTACCTTATTAATAGTAATATGTGATGGAGTAAGTGTTGTAAGATTTTTTGGCATGTATTCCATATTGTTTAACATTTCTATAAGTTTAGACTTTGAGGTTTTTAATGAGGTAGAGGAAGAACTAGCCGAGTATAACTGAAGACTTATTATATATTTGGAGTACTGGCCTAGTCCCAAGGTCAATGTTTCAGGAGTTGTAGAACCTATAGTTCCACCGAAAATTCCATAAGCATACTGCGAATTAGATGCACCAAATGAAGCAGAAATGTTTGGTGTTAATCTTATAGAAGACATCTCTGAATCGAAGGTATTGCTTGAATTTTCAGTATTATTGAATGAAACTATAAATACTGCAAGGTTATAGCCCGTTTTATTAGTAAAATTGTAAATAGTAACTTTATTAATCCCATTCGAAAAATTAGAGGAGGCTATATTTTGATTTAAAAATGACCAATTGCCGCCAAGAAGATTGTCTAGATATGATGTGCCCAATATTGTTATGTTGGTGCCTTCTATAGTAGTATTTTTAAAGTTATAATTTCCTGCGTTGTAATTAACTGTTGTAAACAAAGAGTTTGACAATACAGAGGTGGGGGAGGAATTTTGAGTTGTATTTGGAGGGTATATAATTAATATTCCAGCTACAATGATGCCAATTATTATTATTCCAATTAACAGTATAATTTTATTAGATAACATAGATAGGTTTACTTTAGAAAAATTATTAAAGATTTCTATACGATTCGTTTGCGAATAATATTATTTACAAAAGATAATAGTAGAAAAAGCTTAAATCTATTGAGTTGAATATATATAGAATTATGTTGGTGTTATGGTAGATGAATTTAAGAAAGAAAAACTTAAGAAATTTTTAGAAATGAAGATTAATCCTTATCCATATACATATAAAAAAAATAATACCTCTGCGCAGATAATAAAAAGCTTCGACACGTTTAATGGAAAGATGACTAGTGTTGCAGGGAGAATTATTAATATAAGAAAAATGGGAGGCATATACTTCATAGATCTTCAAGACTATGATGGAAAAATACAAATTGTAGTTAAAAAAGATACAATCTCTGAAAATACGCGAGAAGTTGTAGAGCTTTGCGATATTGCCGACATAATTGGAGTGGAAGGAAAAGTAATAAAGACTTCTAGAGGAGAGATAAGCATAGCCCTTGAAAATATAGAGATGCTTTCAAAATCCCTTAGGACACTTCCAGAAAAGTTTCATGGATTAAAAGATGTAGAACAGAGATACAGAAAAAGACATCTTGATTTTATAGTAAATCCCGAGATAAAAAGAAATTTCATAATAAGAGCAAAAGTTTTGAAGTACGTAAGAGATTTCTTAGATAACAGAGGATATATTGAGTTTGAAACGCCTGTTTTACAAGAGGTATATGGCGGGGCTAATGCAAAGCCATTTATTACAAAGCATAATGCTCTTGATGAACAGAGGTTTTTAAGAATCTCTGATGAATTGTATCTGAAAAGACTTGTTATAGGAGGTTTTGAAAAGGTTTATGAGGTCTCTAAAGATTTTAGAAATGAGGATATAGATTCTACACATAATCCAGAGTTTACACAGATTGAGTGCTACGAAGCTTATAAGGATTATGAAGAGTATATGAAAATGACTGAGGAGCTTCTTAGTGGCATGGTAAAGATGCTTTTTGATACGTATAAGATAAAATATCAAGATAAAGAGATAGACTTTACGCCGCCTTTTAAGAGAGTATATTGGGTTGATGAAATAAAGCAAAAAACAGGAATAGATATAGCTACGCTTACTGATAAAGAGGCAGAAAAAATAGCGGAAAAAGAAAAATTAGATATAAGCATAAAAAACAGTTTTCATGTTGCAGATGCGTTATTTGACAAGTATATAAAACAGGAGTTGAACAATCCATCCTTTGTAGTTGATTTCCCTGCATATATGTGCCCGCTTACAAAAGATAAAAGGGGTAATTCGCTTTTGAGCGAAAGATTTGAGCTTTATCTGGCACGCATGGAAATAGCAAACTGCTACTCCGAACTAACAGATCCAATTGAGCAAAGAAAGAAATTTGAGGAGCAGGAGCTAGAAAGAAAAAAAGGGGATGATGAGGCTCCTCCATCTGACGAAGAGTTTCTTCAGGCAATAGAGTATGGAATGCCGCCTACAGCAGGGCTTGGAATATCTATAGATAGAACAACTATGGTACTTACAGATAATATCTCAATAAAGGAGGTACTGGCTTTTCCAGCCATGAGAAAGGAAAATAAATGAATATGTAAAAACCAGGGGAAGATAGTTTATAGCATCTTTTTTACTGAAAGTTTACTTAAAGAATAGGTAGTTAGTTTTAGTTGTATATATTTGATGTGTTATTAAATATGCGGGTTAAAAAGCAAGTTTTAAATACTAATATGGATAAAGTATTAGCTAATAAGTTTTAAGCTTTACTGTATATATTATAAGGAAAATGCCAGGGTGGCAGAATCCGGTAACGCGTACGCCTGGAAATTGAACCTGTCAGCGTATGGCTCTCGAGCCATCTGGGTTCAAAATAAAGCTTTTTGATTAATCAAAAGGCGTTATGGAAATCCCAGCCCTGGCGTTTTTAAGCTTAATAGATGTATATTTATATAATATAACTGGTGCATAAATGGATCCAAAGGAGCAAAAAAGCAAAGAACCAAAAGGTAAGGAAAAGGTAGAGGCAAGCATAATAAGAATGGCAGGCAGAGACATAAACGGCAGATATAACGTAGTAAGAGGGCTTATGCAGATTAAGGGAATCGGACACAATATGGCTAATGCTATGGCAAAAAGCTACAAAGACAAATACGGAATTGAGCCTACAGTAGAGATAGGAACGCTTAGCGATCAGCAGCTTGCACAACTTGAAGGAATAATAAAAGATCCATTGGCATACAATATTCCTAGCTTCATAATTAATAGAAATAAAGACTGGGAGACCGGAAATAATATGCATGTAGTAGGAACTGATTTAATAGTAAAAACAAGATATGATATTGATAGAGGAATTAAACTGCAGACCTGGATAGGCGCAAGGCATCAGTATGGACAAAAAGCAAGAGGACAAAGGACAAGATCCACAGGAAGAACAGGAGCAACTATAGGAGTCATGAAGAAATCAGCAATGCCAGCATCAACAGGAGCCGGGGCAGCTAAAAAAGAGGAAGAAAAGAAGTGATTAAATGGGAGCACCAAAAAGAAATAAAAAGAAGTATGATAGACCTTCATCAATGTGGGACAAAAAGAGAATAGAGGAGGAACATAAGATAAGGGAAGAATACGGTCTTAAAAAATTAGGCGAGTTGTGGAAAGCAACAAGCGAGATAAGAAGAGTTAGAAGAAATATAAGAGAGGTGCTTTCAGGAAATGCTACGGAGAGCGTTGGAAAGGATATAATAACAAGGCTTGCCAAGTACAATATAGTAAGCGAGAATGCAATTCCTGATGATATTTTGGTTATAAAACCACAGGCATTGCTTGAACGAAGATTGCAGACCGTAGTTTACAGAAAAGGAATGGCAAAGACACTTAATCAATCAAGACAATTAATATCACATGGATTTATCTCAATAAACGGAAGGAGAATAAAATCACCAAGTTATCTTGTAAAGAAAAATGAGGAGTCAGGCATTGGATATTATAAAAAAATATCAATAGAGAATGCAACCCCACAGGCACCTATGCCAGAAGTGCAAAGTACAACAGCTGCAGTGGCATCAGAGAATAATTCATCAGATAAAGGCGAGTAAATGGCAAAAGCAAAAACAGCAGTGGTAAAAGGAGCAGGAAAAAAGACTGAGAAGAAAGAACAACAACAAAACGCAACAAAGAAAGGAGATATTTCATATGAAAATGAGGTAGCTGTTGCACAAGAAAAATACAAACAGAAAGGAACAAGATGGGGCGTTGCACACATACTTTCTTCAAAGAACAATACAATAATAACACTTACAGATCTTTCAGGTGCAGAGACAATAGCAGTAGGAAGCGGAGGTATGGTAGTAGATACAGATCATGAAGAAGGCTCACCATATGCTGCTACACAAGCTGCATATAAAGTATCGACAATTGCTATAGAAAAAGGAGTAACACACATAAACATAAAGATACGTGCACCTGGAGGCCATAACTCTAAAACGCCTGGGCAGGGAGCACAGGCAGTAGTAAGAGCCCTTGCTAGAAGCGGTTTTAAGATAGGGAGCATAGAGGAGGTAACTCCAATACCAACAGACACAACCAAAAGACCTGGCGGCAGAAGAGGAAGAAGAGTATAATCTACAATACTAGAGTGGTATTTCATTGAAAAGAAAGAATTCTATTCTTGTTATTTTTATTTTTCTTTTATTTATATCTATTTCTTTTTATATTTTCATGTATCAAAATGGAAACCTTCCGTTGAGTTTTTATTTTCAACAAAAAGGAATACTTTTGAAAACATGCAGCACGTGCAATGTAATTAATAAAACAATATACATAGCCACATCAGAGTATCAATTAACAAGAGGCATGATGTTTCAGAGCAACTTTCAAGGAGCATATGGCATGCTCTTTGTAATGAATAGCAGTCAGCAGATATGTATGTGGATGAAAAATACACAGATTCCTCTCGAGCGGATATGGATAAGTAGTTCTGGAAATATAACCTATATAAAAAATTCAATGCCATATGATATGAATATAACCTGTGCTGAAGGAAAGTATGTTCTAGAAACGATACCAGGAAATATCAAATATGGAGGAGTATTTTATCCACAGTATTTGAAAAATCTTACAGATTAAAAGCCTTGCAACTATATTACTACTATCTATAAATTTAGAGAATAATATTATTTACTCTAGTGAGTTATTTATTATTCATTTACAACTTCTTATTTCTTGTCATACTCCAAAAAGCTTTGAGATGATAAATATTCCAAACGGAACATCAAAGTTATCATCAAGAGATATAGGAAGGCTTTCTATAATTGCACCGACTAAAGCAATTATTATTGCATAGGAGCCTATAAAAAAATATGAAACGATAAATGCGGCTAGAGCATACGATAGTGTTCCAAGAATACTTTTTTTCTTGTTGTAAGGTAGCTTTACACTGCCATATCGCATGCCAATTATTGGAGATACTGAATCGGCTATAAAGATTAAACCTATTGTAGCTAAAGCAAGTGGATCTTTAAGATAAGATAACGCAAAACAGGTTCCTATACCAAGCCAGATTGCACCATGACCAAGTCTAAAATTATCGCGTTCAAGACCGTATAGAAATCTTGATACTGCTCCATTACGCTCTAATAACGAGTTGTTTAATAGAATAATTCCAGCAATGAATACAAAAGTTATGATAAGATACTGATTTGTTATTGAAAGGGCAATAAGCATAAGTATAAGTAAAATTATTCCGCCAAGCATTGTAAAGATATTTCTTCTAAGTTCTTTTTTATAGGTGGTTTTCTTTACTCCATGCTTTTTTCCGGGATATATGTTATAGGAACTTATTCCACCAAGAAATATAGAGCTAGGAACTAAAAGAAGATTGCTGTAGTAAGCTATAATAACAAAGTAGAGCCCTGCAAGTATAAAAAGTTCCATTTTCTTTGTGCCGTATGATGAAATGATGGCGTTGAAAATCACATATCCTGAAAGGAGATCTAAAAGATTGAGATTCTGATATTGAGCCAGATATATAGTTGCAATAAAAAATATTACAAAGAGAAAAAGCTCTCTTGTATTTTTGGAGGAAAAGGTTTTGTATATTGCAATACCCATTGCAAGCACATATAGAATTATGCCAAAAAGATCAACTTCGATTATTTAAACACCAAATTCAGTTTATATTTAATTTAATATCCCGGGATATTTGCCATTTTTAGCCATTTTTATAATAGTTAGTATTTCAGAGTTATTTATTATTTAACTTTATTAGAATATTTATACAAGATATATTGCCCATGCAGCAATTATAAAGAAGCCAACAATAATAAATGGCACTGTCTTCTTTCCGGTTTTTATTACATCTCTACTTACCTTCATTATTGCATCTTCCGATCCTTTGCCCCATACTCTGAAGTTCTTTAATTTTATTTTAGAATAATAGTAAGTTACCTGCTCCATATCTTTCTTTGCGGCATCTATTGAGTTATCAAGAAACGGAATCAACTCGTTTATAGTTGTAAATCTTCCAAGAACATTGCTCGCTGAAAGTGCAAGTGTATTAACGGCATGTGTATCGGTAGTATAAATCTCTGCATCAAATCCATATTTTTTATTTATATGCGAGATAAGCTCGGTGCGCAGGCTTGGCATGATATTATTTGAATCGAAGTAAACCATACAGAAATTGGTATTTTTTATTTTGAAGATACCTATACTCATATATCCTGGGCCTATGTCATTTTTATGTATCTGGTTTTTAAGTAGAAGGCATGATGAACCAAAAAGAAGCTTGTCTTGAGCCTTGCTTGTTAACGATTCAAGAACCTTGTTTATTGAATTTGAATACATATTCACATATTTGCTTCCTTTATAGATACCCTTTAGTTCATCTTTTTCTGCAGACTCAAAACGTGAGTTGTGTGCATCAATTAGAATACTTTCTAAACCATATTTTTTGGAGATTGATTCGAAGCTTGAGCCTATGTCATTATCTATATCCTCAGTTACAAGAGGCGCCTTGGTAAGACTTAGTAGTGATAAATTATCGATACGTATACCTATCGCTTTACAGCCATTTGTTGAAAAGCTTGAAAAACTAGCAGCACAATGCTTAAATGAGTTAAGATTTTTTGATGGAATTGCTTTTTCTACAACCCTCCATATTTCTGATATTTGAGAAGAGCTTACTGGATTGTCCTCAAGGTTTACAGCGCCGTGTAATATAAATGGAGCTGCATTATATTGCTTTACTATTTTCTTCCCGAGATGCTCAGTAGTTATGCTTCCACCTATTCCGTTTATAGGGCCATAGTGTATCTCGGGCTTTACAAAAACCGCTTTAATTTGAGTTTTGCCTTTAAGTGCAAGTATAGAGATAGGCAACTCTCTTTTTATTCCCATGCCACTTAATGCATTATTGTCTTTTTTGATGTTATAAAGCCATTGATTTATCATTACGGTCATTAACTCTACACCGCTAAAATTAAATTGTTTTTTTGATGGTCTATCCATTATATAAAGTATTGAATAACCACACAACATAAATGCAAACATCCCTATCCATAATTTTATAAGCACATAGTCATATGAGATATTGACAGCAAATAAGGAGTAACTTACAGGTATGAATATCAAGGCATTAAGTAGAGGTTGTATTGCTGCAGTAATTATCTGTCCTTTTCTTTGATTGAGTATTATTCTGTTGATTATAAACCAATAACCGTATATTCCGGCATCACTGAGCAGCATTGGCAAATACGCAATAGCATAACTTCCAGTTAATTTATAAGTAAAGATGCTTATTAAGAAAAAAGCAGCGTAAGTGAATGTTATTACTATAACTACTATTAAAGCATGTTTTAACTTAAAATTTCTTTTAATAACTTTTAATAGCAATGCAGTGAGTATGGCTGGAAAAGTAATTACCGTGACGCCTATACTAGATCCGTATATTAGTAAATAAACCAAGGACAATCCAGTAGATAGTATAAACTCTGCCAGTATTCCAGATATTATCCCAAATAATAAAAGAATAAGAATAAGTACATTCTCGCTAGGGAGCTTCATTCCAAAGTACTTGGTAAATTTAGTAACATCTCTTTTTTCATCAGGCATTTGAACACATTACCTTCCGAATCTTCGCTGCCTCTTGTTATACTCAAGAAGTGCACTGTTAAGATCACGTTTAGTGAAGTCAGGCCATAATTTATTTGAGAAATAAAGCTCAGAATAAGTAGTTTGCCATGGCATAAACCCGGAAAGCCTTTTCTCTCCGGAGGTTCTTATTATGAGATCTATCTCTGGTACGGTATTTGACAGTAGATATTTGGTTACTAATGCATCATTTATCTCAGTCATATTTTTAACATGCGACGCTACATTTTTTACAGCATGCAATATATCATCCTTTCCTCCATAGGCTATAAGCATGTTTATGATTCTGTCTTTGTATTTCGAGGTTTCCACCTCTACCTTTTTAAGTGCGTCGTTGAGATCTTTTGGAAGCAGTTTTCTATTTCCTATTAGCCTTAGACTTGTTTTGTTTTTATGAAGACGTGCTAGTATTTTTTTATCGTTAGCTACCTTTTTATATATTGCAAATAATGTCGATACTTCTTTATCGCTCCTTGAAAAGTTCTCTGTAGAGAAGGCCCATACCGCTATGTTATTTATGCCGTAAGAAACGCACCACTCGCTAAACTCTATAAATTTTTTGACTCCGAGATCATATCCATTCATTATAGATAATGCATGTAAAGATGCCCATCGTCTATTGCCATCAGGTATTATAGCTATTGTTTTAGGAAGATTTTTAATAGTCATTCAATCAAAAACTCTATTATATGTAGTTAAACAGGTATTTTATTACTTAGTAAATATATAAATATATTAATATATGGTATTATCAGGGTTGTATGGAAATTATTAGCAGCAATATAGAAAAAATACAAAGCAGTATACGAGATATACCAGATTATCCTAAGAAGGGCATACTCTTTAAGGATATTACGCCTGTTTTGAAGGATAAAGAACTATTTAGGCTTTGTATAGATGAATTTTGTAAGAGATTGGAAGAGATTGATTTTGATTATGTTGTTGGAATAGAGTCTAGAGGTTTTATTCTAGGATCAGCTATAGCATATAAAATGAAAAAAGGTTTTGTTCCTGTAAGAAAAAAAGGCAAACTGCCGTATAAAACTATAAAAAAAGAGTATGAACTTGAATATGGTTCTGCGATTCTCGAGATGCATATAGACGCAATCGAAAAAAATTCGAAAGTAGTAATAGTAGATGATCTTCTAGCTACAGGGGGCACTGCCGATGCAACAATAAAACTTGTAGAACAGCTTGGAGGCATAGTCTGTGCAGTAGTTTTTCTAGTTGAATTGGAATTTCTCAATGGAAAAAATAAATTAGGCAATAACAATGTACTCTCATTAATAAAGTATTGATCTATTTATAAGAACAGATAATTATTTGTAAAATATGATTGCAGGGGGTGAGATTTGAACTCACGAAGGCGCTAAGCCACAGGATCTTAAGTCCTGCGCGTTTTTCCGTGGCTTGTGAGCCAGACCAGACTCTGCCACCCCTGCATAAAAATTAAGCGTACATTGAAGGACCTTGATCTGAAATAGAATCGCTTGATGCATATGTATCATGTGTGTCCTTTACCTTTTTAAGCATCTCCTTTATCTTTGTTTCTACCTCTTTTGCTTCTTTATCTAACTCGCTTAAATCTATATCTATATCTAAAATCTTGTTAAGACCACTTATAGCTATCTCAGCATATATTGGATCTGTTAGATTAGGATTTACTTCTACTAGAACATTTATTGCTGGAATTTTATATTGAGGTGCTTTTATAAGTATTCCTGCGCTTACGCCGGCTACAACTCCTTCGCTAATAGGCTTTATTCCTGTTCTTGTTGCCTTTTTAAGAATATCTTTATCACATGAAGTTATGTATATTGTATTTCCAGGTTTTTGTGCAGGCATGCCTCCTACAGATATTATCTGCAATATTGAATATTTTCTTGCAAACGCAAGAAGTTCGTCTGAAAGCTGATGCACTAGTACTGGCGGAATAGTAAATTCTGAAATAAAAAGAAGAAGTTTGTATTTATCTGATTTATATATTCTTGCAGGAAACATTGGTGTACTATTGTGTATTGCAGCTATTGGAGGGAATAACTCGCTCTCTATTCTGCCTATATACTCCATGTTTAATTTTTCTATCATATAACTTCCAGCCATAGGGCCTACTAGTCCTATTCCAGGAAATGCTTCTATTATAGTATAACCATTAAGATGCTGATCCTTGTTCATTGTTATTTCTATCATGAAAATCAATACTATAATCGCAGATAACATTTAAAAAAGGCATAGGAAAAAGAGGTTATAGTTTGATGACGCAAATACGACGATATATATAAAAACATATATGCTTTATTAAGTATAGGTGAAATTAATGAATGAAAAGATGTCGAAGGAAAAAGTAGAAAGAGAAGATGGATACCTATACTTTGTAGGAAAGGACGGGTATGCATGGAGAACTCCGATGAAGAACAACCCAAGAGGTAAAAAGGCAAAGGTTGGTTCTGAAAAGGTATCGAGAGTTGATGGATATCTATATTTCGTCGACAAAAATGGATACATTGCAAGAACAAAGATGAATAGAAGGGGAAGAATAAGCAGAAAAAGAAGAAGATAAATCTAATTTTTAATTTTTTCTTTTCTATTTTTATTTTTTTTAATTTTTATTTAATTTTTAATTTCTTATTTTATTATTTAGCGACGTAGACTATTTAATCAATCGATTAAATATTTTAACTAGAAATTAAAAGGTCTCGAATTTAGGCCATTCTATTCCTTCAGTAGCTTCTGAGATGCTTGCACTGCCTATGTTAGACATCTTCCCTACAGCAATTAATGATATAGAAAGTACATACAACACGAATGTATATAGTAAATAATAGACATTACTGTCTAGATAATTATAACTTACAGCCATAGTCATTACAACTAACAGTAATACTGAGAGTATTGTAGCTTTGTTATTTCTAAAGAAAAGTAATAGTCCGCTAATTATACCAAATAAAACAAGAAATGAATTTTGTAGAGTATAAAGATACGAAAGATTTATAGTTTTTATAAATGAAACTACCCCTATACTTTTTACTGTATTTATTATGTTAAATAAGGAGTAATGCACTTGAGGATAAGTATTGTATAGTATTATTCCTACACTCATGAAAAGAACAAGCCCTGCGAGATAGTTGTATATTTGATGCTTATTTGTTTTTGTCGTTGGAATTCTTATTACTTCATCTATATCTTCTAAACAATAATACTTTCCTTCATTTTTAGTTAAATCCGCAAAACAAAATGGCCTATGACAATATTCGCAAAAAGCAAATGCTTTTCTCCATGGATGATTTACACAATAGAAATCAGCTACATTTTCCTTTTCTCGTTTTTCTTTCTTTTTGTTGTTTGTTGATTCTAAGTTAGGAGTTGTTATCATCTCCTCTTCAGTAAATAAAGATTTTGCAAGATCTATTTTAGTCTTATCTTTCTGTGGATTAAATAGCAACGCCTCTTGGCTTATCTGATGCTCTATTGTCTTATCTATATTTTTTCCATGCAGAAATAATCCACGCCCACCACCTTTATGTTGTGTTTGTTTAGAATTATTTTTTTGAGCCTTTGTAGTTAGTGCAGATACAGAATTAGGCATTGACTTTGTTATGTCGGTTTGTTGCGTTGAAGAAATTGATTGAGTAGACGAAGTAGATTGTGAAGGAACGGTATAAGGTTTTGTTATTGCCTTTTTAAATAAAAAACCTTTTGTTTTTACTTTCTCGGTAGGTTTGACGCTTTGAGGTTTTGTAGGAATAATTGTTTGCGTAGGCGGTGAGATCGCTTTTTGAGCTTTCGTTTGAGGAATAGAGGTCTTTGATACTAAAAGTTCTGGCTTAAGCGGAACAGAACTTTGCTTTGGCGGTACTGTTTGTTGAACGGGTTCGTTTTGAGGTTTTTTTTCGTTGCCAGATTCTTCTTTGACGTTTTCTTTTCGTTTCTTGAAAATTAAAAGATCATCAGGATCTATCGGCAACTAAAAACACCTAAAGATTGCGTTTTTCTGCAGCTCTTTCTGCAGCCTCTTTCTTACGCTCAAATATTCCTCTGTGCTTTGCACAACTTATACAGTAGTAAACCTTTCTAGTTGACATAAACTTTGCAGTTATCTGTGTTGATGGGTCTCCACCAAAACGTATGACTTTTTCGAATACTACGCCTTTATTCCTTGGCATCTTTCTACTGCAACTGTCGCAGGTTACAAGTGGTTCCTTTCCTCTCAAATAAACACCATTTATGATATATAATTGTTATAACAAGATTAATATATATATGTTGATATATCTTGAAGTAAGAATTGCAATGACAGGATATTTCCTGAAATGTGTGATAAGATGAAAATACTTATTTTAGGGGAAAATGAGGATGATGTAGAAAATTTAGTCGATATGCTAAATGGACTTAATCAGAGTTTGATGGGAAGGGTAATAAATGGGGAAGGAAATGATGCAACAGTTAAGGGAATTCAGGAGGGCTTGAATAAGGGATATGATTTAGTAATAGTGAAGATTGATAATAATATAGGAACTGCTATGTTGTTAAATAAAGATAAAAGAATAAATGCAGCACCATGCAGTACTGTATATGATATAAAACTTGCAAAAAGCAATAATGCCAATGTAATATTATTGAGTAAAAATAATGAATTGGATAAAGATGCATTTAAAATCTTTAAACTTGCTCAGAATAGTACAAGCAGTACTCAACAACAAAACGTAAGTAATGAAAGGCCCATAAAAGTGCGCCAGCAAATAGTAACAAAGGAGCAACCAAAAAACATTGAACCGGTAGTGAATCAAAATACTGAACAGAAAAGCAAGGGATTCTTTAAAAATATAAAAGAGTCATTAGGAATTACAGAGGAGTAATATGGATCAGGAATGTATTATAATAACAAAATCAATACTGCCAGCAGTAAGGGCATCTATAGCGCGTATAATGAAGGATAAATACGGCTGGAGTCAGGAACGCATAGCGGAAAAATTAGGAGTTGTACAGGTTGCTGTTAGCAAGTATATTAATAAAAAGTATTCAAAAGAGGTAGCGGCTATAAGCAGATATATAGATGAAAAGGGCATCGGAAAGGAACTAGTTGCTCAGATAATTCAAGGAAAAAGCAAAACAAGCATTAATAATGAGATAGATAATATCTGTGCAGAAATAATGATTACTGGTGTTATAAATGGTAGAAGAACTGGATCCGTTTAAAATAAGTCAAGAGCAGCTAGATAAAGCTGCCGGGATTATGAAGCTTGATAAAGAGGCACACATGATACTAAGAGAGCCTATGCGAACATTAACAGTAAATATACCGGTAAAAATGAGGGATGGAAAAACTCAGATGTTCAAGGGCTTTAGAGTTCAGTACAACACCGCTAGAGGTCCTGGAAAGGGAGGAATACGCTATCATCCTAAAGAAACAATAGAAACTGTAAAGGCCCTTTCTGCATGGATGACATGGAAGTGTTCTCTTGCCAATATACCATATGGTGGAGCGAAGGGCGGAGTTATATGCGATACTAAAACAATGAATGATATGGAACTTGAAAATCTTTCTCGTGGATATATACGTGCCTTGAAGGATTTTATAGGACCAAAAATTGACATACCTGCACCTGATGTGTACACCAATGCACAGACAATGGCATGGATGATGGATGAGTATAGCAATATAGTCGGACATAATGAGTTTGGAGTTATAACTGGAAAACCTTTAGAGATAGGAGGCTCTGAAGGAAGATTTGATTCTACTGCCATGGGAGGAATGTATGTTTTAAGGGAAGCTGCTAAACTCAAAAAGATAAATTTAAGCAAAGCCAGAATAGCAATACAAGGCTTTGGAAATGCAGGAAACTTTGCCTTTGATCTTTCTAAAAAATTATTTGGCTCTAAGATAGTAGCTATAAGCGACTCTGAAGGCGGAATATATTCTGAAAAGGGATTGGATTACGAAAAATTAAAGGAAGCTAAGCAAAAAACAGGAAGCGTAGATGGATATAAAGGTGCTGAAAAAATAACCAATAAAGAGCTTCTTGAGCTAGATGTTGATGTACTAATACCTTCGGCAATTGAAAACCAGATAACACAAAATAATGCAGATAAAGTAAATACTAAGATTCTTCTTGAACTGGCAAACGGACCTGTAACGCCAGCCGCAGATGAGATACTTTTCAATAATGATGTTTTGGATCTGCCCGATTTTCTCGTAAACTCTGGAGGAGTAATAGTTTCTTATTTTGAATGGGTTCAAAACCTACAAAGCTTTTATTGGACAGAGGAAGACGTTTATCGCAGATTAGATACAATAATAACAAAATCATTTAATGATGTAATAAAAACACAAAAAGAATACAAATCAAATGGAAGAAGCATAAGTCCACGTATGGCAGCGTATATAATTGCAGTAGGACGAGTAGCCGCAGCAATGAAAATACGCGGATGGTATTAAAGATAGGATATTTTTCTATAACCTAAGTCTTTAGTAAAATATAAATATCTAATTAGACAAACAATAGAGCGGCAATTTACCTAATTATTACACACATAATTTAGTGATAAGCATCAGCATTAGCCATAAATAAGGTATGTATATGAGTAATCAACAAAAACATCTTGAACATAAGAAGAAAGAGTTAGAGATACAGAAAACCATTAGAAATATTTGGTCTGTTCTTCAAAGAAAGGATAACGCTTCACCTGTTGAAGAGGACGGAGATATTTATAATCAGCTTAAGAATGCAAGTGCAGCGCTAGTTAGCCATTTTAAAACAGTTAGCGAAGAAATTAGAAGGGATAGATATGGAACAGCTAGAGATGCAATACCAATAGATAAAAAACTTCTTGGAGCCGTAATAAGCGGCGATATTGCACTTGCAAAAAAAAGTATTGAGGAAGGCGCTGATATTAATGCTCTTTGTGAAAAAGAGGACATAGGATCTAAGAAAATTGAACCTATGATTTTTATAGCTTTAGAAAATTATAAAAAAAGAAATAAAAAAATAGGATTTGGGCTTTTTGAGATGTTAGTCGAGAATGGTCTTAATACAAATGTAACGGATGAACAAGGATCTCCATTAATAAATAACGTTATACATGAGCAATATGAAACCGCATTTGTGAAGCTTATTGTGGAAAAAGGCAATGCAAGAATTGATGTTTCAGATGAATTTGGTCAGACACCGTTGATAATTGCAAGTTATAAAGCAAGTAAGAATACCGTTATTTATTTGATTGATAGTGGAGCCGATCTTAATACGAGAGATTATTATGAAATGACAGCAGTTCTACATGCCGTAGAGAATAACAATATAGATATTATTAAGTATCTTGCTTCTGTTGGAGCAGAACTTGATGATGAAGAAAAATTTAATGAATTTTTGATACCTATGCTAACAGTTCATGATGAGACCATAGAACAGTATTTAGAGTTATTAACAGATAAAAACAAAAAAAATAAATAATAGTAAAGGTATAACATTATTGAACTTGGGATAAGTTAAATAGTAATATTGGGAGGATATGCAAAAACAAAGTATAGTTTTACGTAGTATTAACAATGTAAAGGAAGATAAAAAGGTGGATAAAGAGTTAGAAAGTAGAGTAAATAAACTCCTTAAAGAAATAGGAATGCGTTCTTATGCAATTTATTTACTGACTGAAGAATCTAAAACCCCTATCTTATTCGAAGCAATACAAAAAAAATTTAAAGAAACAGAGGTAGTTTTGCTAAAAGCATTTGTTGCTGCAGACACTGATTTTCCTAATGAATGGAAATCTGAAGAAGAATCATTTTCGTTTAAAAAATTAGAACGTGGCAATGAAAATAGGATAAATATTGAAGATAGAATGCGATCTGAGTATCTACCGTATATAGATGTATCTGAAAATATATTAAAAGATGGGAGAGAAATATTAAAAGTTATAGAAAGAATTAAGAACAAAAAAGTTTTAAGAGGATTGTCAGGTGACATATTTAAAATTGCATTTAACATGAAGACTTTTTCAGATAATTTAAAAATTGAAGAAGAAACAGAGTAGATAAAGTAATAATAATGAATAGAGTATACTATATGTTTAACTTTGGGCATGTGGCGTAACTTAGATAGCTCATCTTGCTTCGGACCAGAGGGTTACTGATTCAAATCCCGTCATGCTCGCTATTATAAAATAATATTTGTAAAAATATAGATTCTACATTTAGGAAAAAATTAACTTCTAAAGTACCTCAAATTTAATTTAGGAAAAATAAATAACCTCAAAAATACTAAATTATATACAGCAACTTGTATCTTTGATATTTCTAAAGAAAGACTGAGCAACTATTTTTAATGACTCTGACATAGTTGGGAATACGTGTACTGTATCTATTACGTCCTCTATTGTATATTTATTTTTTAATATCATTACGGCCTCATTTATAATTTCTGCTGCCATTGGAGAAAGTATCTGCACACCAAGAATAATATGGGTTTTGGGATGTGCAACCATCTTTATCATACCTCTTGTATTGCCCATTATAATAGCTTTCGGCACATCTGTAAATTTAATCACTCTACACGTACAAACATTAAACTTTTCAATTACCTCTTTTTCTGTTATGCCAACACTTGCAAACTGAGGATCCGTAAATATAGCTTTTGGTATAATATCCTTATTTATTTTTTTATGGAAGCCCAAAAGTGCATTCTCTGCGGCATATGTGCCCTCCCTAGCTGCTAAAGATTCTAGCATAGGCTCTCCAGTTACATCACCTGCAGCAAATATATTTGGATTATTTGTTTTCATTTCAGAATTAGTTATTATCTCTCCCTTAGCGCCAAGTTTAATTTTAGCATTTTCGATATTTAATGAATTTGTATTTGGAGTTCTTCCTGTAGCAAATAGAATTGATGTTGCTTGAAACACAGTGGGTTTACCATTAACCTCAGCATTTACAATAACTTGATTGTTTTTAGCATTTTTTTCAAAGCTTTTAAGGGCAACATTTGTATGTATTATTATCCCATCTTCTTCTAGATAAGATTTAAGAGCATTTGACATTTCCGGTTCAGCTTCTGGGATAAGTAATGGATTTCTTTGTAAAAGAGTTATTTTAGTTCCAAATCTATTATAGATCTGTGCAAATTCTAAACCCAGAGCACGACCACCAATAACTATAAGTGATTCTGGAATCTCTTTTTGCTCAAGTCCTTCTATATTTGTCCAGTAGTTTATATCTTCTACTCCTTGTATTTTAGGTATTGATGGGCTAGCGCCAGTTGCAATAATAAATTTTTTACCTAAAATAACAGTTTTACTTTTATTATTATGTTTAACTTTTATCTCTTTTTCAGAGATAAAGCTAGCCATTCCCTCATACAACTCTACGTTTTTCAGCTTGCTTAAAACATTTTCATATTTTTCATACCTTAGATTTTCTACAAGCTTCTTTTTATGCTCCATTATCTTAGAGAAATTGAATTTTTCGTCATGTTGCACTACAGTATTTTTTCCTAAATTATGATTTCTTGTATTTCTTATAATTTCTCCGCTAACAAGAAGCCTTTTACTTGGAACACAGCCAACATTAACACATGTTCCGCCTATAGTACCTCCTTTTATTATAGCGGTTTTCTTACCGAGTTCATCTGCCGTTATAGCTGCAGCAAAAGCTGCTGCTCCATTACCTAATATAACCAATTCATATTCTGTATTTTTTCTTTTTGGCATTATATCAACATTTACATAATATTATTTAAGTAATTTTAAACTGTCTTTAGATTAAAATCAATTTTTCAAATTTTTCATAAATTCCAATAATAGTATGTGACAGAAATATATATAAATCTTCATATGTAAATATTAACATATGAACAGTTCAGATAATGTGCTTGTTTTCAAGGCACTTGCAAACTCCGTGAGACTTAAAATTATCGATACATTATTAGATGGACCGAAAAATGTCGAATCAATTTGTATTAAAGTAGGTGAAACACAATCAAGAGTATCGCATGAGCTTTTCTGTTTGAGAAACTGCGGTTTTGTAAAACCGAATAGGAATGGAAAGATGATAATATACGAATTAAATAAGGCTTCTGTCATACCACTTTTAGACGCTGCAGAAAAACATTCGTTGATATTTTGCAAAGAGTTAAAGAATTGCAACATTCTTTCAGAGATAAAGGAAAATGTTCAAAGCATTTATAATAAATAAGGCAATTATATGTCGAGTAAATGTAAATTTTGTAATAAAAAAATGGAGTCAGATTCCGGACTTCTAATGCATTTTAATGAAAAGCATAAATCAGAAAAAGGTAATTTAAATATCAATGAAATAAAGAAATCCAGCATAAGTTCACGAACCTTGTTAATAATAATAAGTATTATGGCATGTTGTGGTGTTCCTCTTATAATAATAACCTTGAGCAGTATTGGTATTTTTGGTTTCTTGGGATCACAAACAACCGGTTTTCAATCAACATATAAAATAACAAATGTTACGGTAGGTGAAGTAGCTCCCAACATTCCTATAACACTAACAAATGGTACTAGTATAACTCTTGATAACCTTAGAGGGCGTCCGGTAGTGTTGTGGTTTATAACTACGTGGTGCCCATCATGTCAAGATAGTGAAAGTATTTTAGCGTATGATGGATACCTCAAGCAGTTATATGCAAAGGGAGCAGTTCTTGTAACTGTAGAACTTTATAACGATTTAGGTAATAATGGGCCATCTATCTCTAATTTTGCATCTCAATATGGTGGAAACTTAGTACAGAACAAAAGTTGGCTGTTATATGGAACATCAAGTCTCAATGCAACCTATTCATATGATCCAAAGGAGTACTTAGAAATATACTATGTAATAAACTCTAATGGAATTATAACAAACACTTCATACACCGGACTTGTAAATAACATAAATAGTGTTTTACAAGAAGTATAGATACATTAATTTGAATATTTTTAGCTTAAAAAATTTGATATTATGTCTTTATTGAAATATGAACGTATTGTAATGCAGACATTACTTAAAAATAGACATTATACTTTCCTGTTAGTTGTATTATCGGCAATATTTACTGTAATTTACCTTGTTCTTCTTCCATCCCTTCCAAATGGAACTATAAATCCAATATTTATAGAATTTATTACACCACTACAAATAATCTTCTCATTTGTATTTGGAATTATGATAAGTATAATGATAACAATTAATTTATACGCTAGAAAATTAAAAATACACACATCAAAAAGCGGGACTGTTGCAGGAGTACTTGTTGGTACATTAGTTAACGCTTTATGCTGTACTCCGATAATACCGTCTATTTTAGCAGTTTTAGGTGCATCTACACCTGTTTTATTTGCATATTCGCCACATATACAGGCTTTCTTCGAACAACGCTATCCTTACTTTTATCTTCTATCTTTTTTTATTTTCCTTGCTGCTTTCCATTATACCGCTAAAAATATCTCCTGTTGTAAAAAGGTTAAAACATGAAGAAAATGTTGCTATTTTTGTAGCTATTCTTATAATACTCGCATTTGTATTATTTGACAAAACAACGCTTCAGATACATCAGAATAATCTAGGGACTAATATTGGCCAAGTTGCACCTAATATACCTATAAAACTAGTAAATGGCACCAATGTTACTTTAAACGAATTTCGTGGTAGACCTGTGGTTCTTTGGTTTATAACAACCGGATGTTCATCTTGTTCACAGAGTTCACAATTATTAAAATCACAGTATTATAATCAGATACATTCCAAAGGTGCCGTCATACTTACAGTAAATCTTTATGATAATTTAGGGACTGATGGTTTTTCTTTGAAATTTTTTGCTAATAGTTATGGTTATGGTTTAAACAAAACAGGTTGGATATATGGGACAACGACTCAGAATGCAAGCTACGAGTATGATCCAAATGCATATTTAGATATCTATTATGTTATAAATTCAAATGGAACCATAATCAATGAAGGTAGTCCGTTATCAACTAATCTTAATAGTGTAGTTTCTTCGTTATAGTTACTTTCTATAAATTTTTTATTAAGTATGGATTAAATGAAGTCTGATTAAAATAAGTAGACGGTAAGTTATTTTGATTTTTTAAATAAATCTTCAAGCTCTGTCGCTATTTTAAATATGTGCTTTCCTTTTTTGTTGTCTTATAGCCTATTATTCTCTTAACCTAGATTCACAGAGGTTGGTTTATTATGGACTAATATTAAAAGTACATAACAAGGAATAATTAATATTTGTTCATATCTAAAATTTAGTTGGGCGTTTTGGAGTATTAGTGGGGTGCAAAATGTCCGTCCTATATACAACCAGTTAAAAACTTGGGGAGTCCGAGATTTGAACTCGGGTCGTCAGGTCCCAAACCTGAAAGCCTACCAAGCTAGCCTAACTCCCCGAAATAAAAAAATAAATAATAAATAAACAAATAAAAACCAAAAAACAAATATAAATAAAATAAATTATTCTTTTGGTTTCCTTCCTCTTGGCTTAGGCACCTTTAAGGAAGGGTATATTTTTGAAAGCATCTCTTGATTCACATCAAAATCGAGGTTTAAAAGTTGTGCTATTTTTCTGAATAAATAAGTTTTTGCTATACTTTCATGTTCTATCTTTCCAGAACAGGCAGTTTCGATAGCTTTCTTAGACTCAGCTGTTCCAAACTTTCCTAACGCTTCAGACAAACCAGAATAGTTTTTCTTTACATTTGAAGTTAAACCTTCTGCATATTTATCTAATGAAGCAGTATCTATCCCCAAAAGCTCGAATGCTTTTTTATCTATAGATTGACGTATACCAGCTATGGCAAAAGCTATCTCTTCTGGCGTGGTGTCAGGATATATTGAGGTCTTGCGTATAGCTACCCAATTTTTATATTTGGCTGCGAATTCTATACTTTCTGAATCCATACAAAACTCACCGATAATTATTGTATTATATAATATCCGGATGCTTTTTCTCTTACTACGCGCTTTATAGCTCCCTTTTGAGACATAGCAACCAACGCATTGGTCACCATGCTTTTTGGCCTATTGCATTTTTTTGCTATATCATCAGCGGTTTTCTTCTTTTCATCGCTTACCGCGCCTATTTCTTTCATAGCTTCTAAGATCGTATTTTCTATTGGAGTTAACTCTACCATTAAATTACCTTATTGAATATGATTATTTCTTTGCCATCTTTTCCTTTCGCTTTACACGCATGGCCTTGCCGCCACACTTTCTGCATTTGAGTGTTCCTGCCTTATTTCTTGCCTTGCATTTCCTGCACAGCCATATATTAGTTAAAGCTTCGTCTGCTAGTGAAAATTTTCCCATGTGTAACACAAATTAATTATTTTATTTATAAATATTATACGGAAAGATATTTAACTTACTCGGATTACATGGCTGTTTTACTGCCAATTTGAAGATGTAAGTTTTATTACGTTTTTGTTAACGTATTTTTGTATGCAAAAGTATATATAAGTTTTTTAGTAAATATTAAATACTAATCTTTAGGGGTTAAAGTATGGTTAACAGTATAGAACTAACCGTTGCAGATGCACTTGTAACAGACTCAGGCAAGAGCGTAGCAAGAATAGATGGGAAGTCAAGAAAGCTGTTAAACATAAATACAGGAGATATAATAGAGCTTAAAGGCAAGATAAAATCTACAGCTGCTATAGTAGGACCGGCACACCCTAGCGATGAAGGATTAGGATTTATAAGAATAGATGGTTATCTAAGACAAAATTTAGGCGTAGGAATAGGAGATAAGATCTTTACGTTTAGGGCAGATACAAAGGATGCTGAAAAGGTAATTCTTGCGCCTCCGCCTAGCCAAAGACCACCGCTATCGCCTGACTTTTCTGAGTATGCAAGAAGAAGGCTTGACGGAAGGCCACTTGCCAAGGGAGATTCAATACCAATTCCTATGTTTGGGCTTGTGTTTAATTTTTTGGTTGTGCAGGTAATACCACATGGCATAGTAAAGATAACTAACAATACAAATCTTATAGTAAAGGATGAGCCAGTATCCGAGTCGCTTGTAAAAATAGCTGATGTCCATTATGAAGATATAGGAGGGCTTGATGATGCAAAACAAAAGATAAGAGAGATGGTAGAACTTCCTATAAGATATCCAGAGCTTTTCGAAAGGCTTGGAATAGATCCGCCAAAGGGTGTTCTGCTTTATGGACCTCCAGGTACAGGAAAGACACTTCTTGCAAAGGCCGTGGCAAATGAGAGCGATGCTAACTTCATAGCTATCTCAGGACCAGAACTTGTAAGCAAATTTGTTGGAGAGAGTGAAGAAAAACTTAGAGAGATCTTTAAAAATGCCAATGAAAAGGCGCCTACAATAATCTTTATGGATGAGATAGATGCTATAGCGCCAAAAAGAGAAGATGCAACAAATGAGGTCGAAAGGCGTATGGTATCGCAGCTACTTACACTTATGGATGGCATGCCTCCAAGAGGACAGGTAATAATACTTGCGGCAACAAATAGGCCTGATGCCATAGATCCTGCATTAAGAAGACCAGGAAGATTTGATAGAGAGATAGAGATAGGAGTTCCAAACAGAAACTCAAGAAAAACTATTCTTCAAATACATACTAGAAATATGCCCATAGCAAAAGATGTAAATCTTGATGAACTTGCAAACATAACGCATGGTTATACAGGAGCAGATATGAATGCGCTTGTTAAGGAAGCAGCAATGGCTACCTTAAGAAATATACTTCCAAACATTGTAGATAAACAAAGTATACCAGTAGACATACTAACCAATCTTGTAGTAACTAGAGAGAACTTCATGGAGGCAATGAAAAACATACAGCCAAGTGCATTGAGAGAGGTCTTTGTTGAAAGACCTAATGTGCACTGGATAGATGTTGGAGGATTGGAGCGGGTTAAAAATGAACTTAAAGAAGCTGTAGAGATGCCGCTCAAAGAACCGGAAAAGTTCGAGAAGATGGGAATTAGAGCAGTTAGAGGAGTTTTGCTTGTAGGACCTCCAGGTACAGGAAAGACAATGTTGGCAAAGGCTGTAGCAACAGAAAGAGAGGCAAACTTTATCTCAATTAAAGGACCAGAGGTTCTTAGCAAGTATGTAGGAGAGAGTGAAAAAACAGTCAGAGAGATCTTTAGAAAAGCAAGACTTGCAGCGCCATGTATTATATTTATAGATGAGATTGATGCCATTGCACATTCTAGGGGAAGTGGGATTGATGATGCAAGAGTAACAGAAAGGGTAGTAGACACTATGCTTACTGAGATGGACGGCTTGCAAGAGCTGAAAAATGTAGTTGTTCTTGCGGCAACAAATAGACCAGAAGAGGTGGATAGCGCACTACTAAGACCTGGAAGGTTTGATAAGATAATTGAGATACCGATGCCAGATGCTAATACACGATTTAATATTCTTAAGGTTCATACAAAAAAGATGCCGCTTGAAAAGGATGTTGATCTTGAAGATATAGCCTCGTTAACAGAGAACTACACAGGAGCAGAGATTGAAAATGTATGCAGAGAGGCAGGAATGAATGCAATAAGAAGTAATAGAGATGCGGTTAAGGAGGAGGACTTCTTAAAGGCATTAAACGAGGTAAAACCAGCAGTTCCTAAAGAGATCTCTGAGAGAATAAAAAGATTCAAAGAAGAACCAGGTAGTATGTATAGGTAATATTATTTTTATCAGGTGAATATATGCAGATTGTTTACTCAGACAAGAAAACAGGAAAAACAGGACAAGCTCAGGTCCCTAAGGACAGAGAAGCTCAGCTAACAGGAAAGCTCATAGGAGATATCGTAGAGGGTGCGGTAGCAGGCTTAGACGGCTTTAAACTGAAGATAACAGGCATGAGCGATAATGCAGGCTCTCCTTCTAGAAAGGAGATAGATGGCATAAGAAAAACCAAGTCGCTCATAAGCTATGGAGTAGGTATGCGAGTTAGAGGAAAGGGCTATAGGGCTAGAAAGCTCGTTAGAGGAAACTCAGTAGGACCAGATACAGCTCAGATTAATACAGTTATAGAGCAGTTCGGCTCAAAGACACAGGAAGAGATCTTCAAGCCTAAGGAAAAGAAAGAATAGTGAATATATGAATAAACAAAGCGAGCTTAATATTGGCACTTTAGGACATGTAGATCATGGAAAAACAACGCTAGTATCTGCGTTAACGCATACATGGACCGATGTGCATAGTGAGAGTCTTAAGAGAAGTATGACTATAAAATTAGGCTACGCAGAAATGACAATAAGAAAATGCAGTCATAATGGCGTTGAAAAGTTTACGGTGGAGGAAAACTGCAAAGATGATATAAGCGCAGTTCCGTTCAGAAAGATCTCGCTGCTTGATGCACCTGGACACGAAACGCTTATGGCTACTGCGATTGCAAGCTCTAGTATTATAGATGGTGCCTTGTTTGTTATCTCTGCTTCTGAGCCATGTCCAATGCCTCAGACAAAGGAGCATCTTATGATACTCAATGCGCTTGGAATAAAAAATATAATTGTTGTACAGACAAAAATAGATATAGTTGGAGAGAATAAGGCAAAACAAAACTATGAACAGATAAAGGCATTTCTTAAAGGCAGTGTTGCTGAAACTGCCCCAGTAATACCAGTCATGGCAAACAAAGGAATAAATATAGACGCACTTTTAGAGGAGCTTGCAAAGATAAAGATTCCTGAACGAGATAAAAGTGCAAATGCAATAATGTATGTAGCAAGAAGCTTTGATACCAATAGGCCAGGTACTCACATAAAGGATATAATAGGTGGAGTAATAGGAGGCTCTGTAATAAGAGGCACCTTTAAGATAGGAGACGATATAGAGATTAAACCCGGCATTAATTTCGGAGACAATCAAAAGAAAGACGATTATGAAAGTATAATAACAAAAATAGACTCTCTTTCAGCAGGATCTGAACAATTAGAAAGCGCAATTGCCGGAGGATTAATTGCTGTCGGAACAGAGTGCGATCCATCCTTTACAAAGGCCGATGGATTGGTAGGGCAGGTAGTTGGCAAGGCAGGAACACTTCCTGAAGCAATAAACGATATTACCCTAAATTATGCTTCTTTAAATAGAACAGATATACCAAAACAATCATTTAAAAATGGTGAACAAGTCCTTTTAGGAATAGGTACAGGCACTTATGTAGGATATATAACACATATTAAAAAAAATAGATTGGAGATGAAGCTGAACAGGATCGCGTGTATTGATAAATCAGCAAAGATCTCGGTGCTTAGAAACTTTAGCCAACGATGGAAACTTTCAGGCTTTGGAAGTATTGTATAATTTTTCTTTTATTTTGAATATCACAAAAGGGCTTTTTCTCTGTCGTAAAGCTTTTCTTATATTTTCAATTTTTATCAAAGTTGGCGTAAAACTCATTTCCTTCAGAGGTGGGATAGTTTAGGGTTTACTCAGCAAAGTAATTTTGAATGCAGAATATGTTTTTACTTTTTAGATTCATAGATAATTGGCCAGTATTTTCTGACATCCTCGCTCATCTAAAGGATTGTAAAATGTGGCAAGTTAAAATTAGAATGGTATGAGCCTGCTGTGGAGGCAGGCCCACCCATCTACCGTGGAGGTGATATAATAAGTGTATTGGTCGCCTTGCCAGCATCATATTTGTAGTAAACTTTGTGACCAAGCTGGAATCTTTCTAAAAGACCCTGCTTGTGTAATTTATTTAGTCTAGCGCATGCTGCATTTCTTCCTTTGTAGCTCATTTCTGAGCGTAGATCTTCAGCACAGATCATGCCCTTAGACTGCGCATAATTAAGTATTTTAACATCCAATGTTGATAGTGGAATCTCCCTATTAGACATAGAGTCAACAAAGGTTGTATCTGGCTCTGCCACATAGCTTTGTTCGAGATCCTGTTCTATTTTTTTAATCTTTGAGGTAATAGCGTATAGTATTTTATTGGTTTTTTCGCGCTCCTCTATTATATACTTTAATAGCGCATTTACGCCATCTTCTGAAGATGGAGCCCTTTCAGACTTGGTAGATAAAGAGGCAAGCTCATTCTTTAATGAGAGAAGCTCCTTTTCTATTCTTTTTTGCGTTTTTGCCATTTTAATGCAATCCTCGACAGAACCATAATGTTCGTGAACCTTATATAGAGGTATCTTGAAACAATCACGATTCAATCATATTATAATTAAGAAAGATATTTAAAGCTATTGTATTAAAATACAGTATATAGTATATATTGCACCTAGAAACACATTTATAAAAATATAAGTATATTCTAAGAGTCTTGATTAAAATGGAAACTGTTTTGATACCTAATAAAAGAATCTCTGCCTTTGAAAAGGTTCTTGATAAAGCAAGCAAAAAGCTTAACTGCACAATAGAGTTGCTTGACAATGAAAGAGTAAGAATAGATGGAACGCCGTACGACGAGTATAACGCAAAAAATGTTATACTTGCATTCGGAATGGGTTTTTCAATGGTAGAAGCATATAAATTATTAGATGATAATTATTATTTTAAATTTATAAATATCAAGGATCTATTAAAAAATGATTCTGAAATGAAAAGAATAAAGGCAAGGATTATAGGAGAAGATGGAAAAACAAAAGCATATATAGAAGAAGTAAGTGGTGTAGTGTTATCCTTATACGAAAACACTTTAGGCATCATAGGTACAACAGAGCAGCTCGCTATTGCTACAGCTGCATTGCAGGTTCTTGTAGAAGGCGGAACACATAAAAAAGCGTATAGGATTATGGAAAGCCTAAGAAAAAAATATAGAATGATGATATAATGGCTGAAAATATAAAATCAGAGGAGATTTTTAAAGAGTTTAAGGAGCATTCTATTTCAGAATTCTTCAGAAAAAACAGCCAGATGCTTGGATATTCTGGTAAGACAAGATCCTTGACTACAATAGTGCACGAGTATGTAACTAACTCTCTTGATGCTTGTGAAGAAGCCGGAATTCTTCCGGAGATAGAGGTGGTAATTAAGCTCCTAGCAGAGAATAAATATAGTATAAAGGTTAGAGATAATGGTCCTGGAATACCGTCTAAACATGTAGGCAAGGTATTTGCTACTGTGCTTGCAGGAACTAAATTTCATAGATATATACAACAAAGAGGGCAGCAAGGAATAGGTGCATCTGGATGCACGTTGTTTGCAAAGATAACTACCGGAAAACCCATAACCATAAAATCAGTAAATGAAAAAGAATCATATGAATGCAATGTTGATTTGGATATAAAATCTAACAAACCATTGATTAGTGAGATGAAAAAGATAGAATCTGATGTACGTGGAACGGAGGTTTTTGGGGAGTTTGGGGAGATAAAGTATGAAAATAGTGATCATGGAGTATATGAATATTTAAAAAGAACAGCACTCTCAAATCCACATGCAACTATAAAACTTTTAGATCCTGAAGGAAAGGAAACTGTTTTTATAAGAGCAGTTAATGAGATGCCTAAAAGGCCTAAAGAGGTAAAACCGCACCCACTAGGTATAGATACTAATGATCTTATCGAATTTGCACATAGGAGTCATGAAAAGAAGCTTTCGCTGTTTTTAATAGAGACCTTTTCTAGAATGACCCAGGGTAAAATAGCAGAGATTAAAGCAATAGCTCCTGAAATAAACTTTGATATAGAACCCGCAAAGATGCAGTGGAGCGACTCTGAAAAGCTTGTAAAAGCATTTAAACAGATAAAATGGATGATTCCAGAGCTTGATGCACTTTCTACTATAGGAGAAAAACAGATAGAGATAGCGATTAAGAATATACTCAATCCAAAGTTCTTAAGTGTAATAGAGAGAAAACCTAAGGTTTTCAGAGGTGGGATACCATTTATTGTAGAGTCAGGAATAGCTTATGGTGGCGAGTCTGGAAAAGAGATAAGCCAAATAGACAAAGACGGAAATAAGATAGAAGCTGAAGGTAATGTGCTTAGATTTGCAAATAAAGTACCGCTTCTTTTTGATGGTTCGAACTGCGCCATAACCGAAGCAATTAAAGGCATACAATGGAAAAGGTATGGAATAAATAATTTTGATGAAGAACCTGTAAGCATCTTTGTTAATGTATCTAGCGTTTATGTACCGTATTCAGGGGTTGGAAAACAAGCAATAGCAAAAGAAGATGATTTGATAGAAGAGATACGGCTTGCAGTTATGGACTGCGGAAGAATACTGCAGAGATATTTGAATGGTGTTAAAAGTATGCACCTTCAAGAAACAAGATACAAAACAATTATGAGGTATATTTCTCAGTTATCAAAGGATCTTTCTGAGATAACAAATATGAATAATAAGGAAATAGAAAACTCATTAAAGATTCTTATAGAAAAGAAGTATAGCAAACTCTTTGGAGAAAATGCGGATATGGCCTCTGATCAAAAAAACAATGAATTGCAAGAACAAGAAGCAACTGTGGATGAGTCTGAAGAAGCAGAATAAAAATGTAAAAATATTTTATGTATTAACTATTATGGATAAGAAAAATATTATAATATATTTTAATACTTAACCTCGCCGCTTTGGAAATATATTTAAGATAAAATAAGATCTGGATTTTCTATATCAGCAAGTCGCACATAATTAGAGTAGATAACCAGGCGTATATCGTTCATATCTTTAGTATACGTATTATTTAGCTTGTCCTTAAATGAAAGCCTAGTTTCCCTATCCAAAAATACTATTATATTATTATTACTTTTAATGTTAATTTTTCTAACTCCGGAGATGCTGGAGAAGATATATAAGTTTATATTTTTATCTCGCAATGTTGCAACCATATCTGCTTCAGGAGCAAGATCTAAATCAGTGAATGGAATAGCGTGGGAAACAAACAAATCTCGTAATTTCCTAAAGATTACAAGATATTCTATGTCATGGCTGGAACTCTTTGACCACTCATAAGGCATATAATACTCGCTAGTTGTTGATAATTTACCCTCTATATTTAACTGATTAAGTATCTTTTTGGTATTTTGCAAGGTTATAGAAATTGGCATATTATTTTCACGTATGCTAGAGCTTATACTTAATTTTATCTCTTCTGGAGTTAGTGGCATGTACTTCCATTTATATTTGAAATTAACAGAATCAAAAAGGCTTATTATTTTATCTGATTTTACAGTTACTCGTTCTTTCTTTATAGGAGGCATCTCAGGTATATCTATATAATAATCTTCGGAGTTAGGAGGTCTTAAAACAATATTCATAATCAGTATTAGAAATGCAGCAATGCCAAATTCTATGTATATGGATGGTATTCCTGGAGGAGACTGATAATACTCTGGTATTACATAATTTATATTTATTAATGAGAGATTTAGATATTGATAACCGTAATTAAGAGTGGTACCTTTAGGAAGGGTATAATTTATTGTTCCATTTTTTAGCATTCCTTGCGTTTGATACTGCCCATTTATATTTATAGAGTATGGTATGTCTGAAAGTTCTTGATTATTGCTTGAGATGTTAAATATAAAAGTTCCATTTTTGAAGTTTGAATAAAGAGTGGTAACATTTAGATATGGGACATAGAAAAGAACACTCCCATGGGAGACGTTGTTTATATCAACAAGATAACCAATATAATACTGTCCTGTTGGAACATCAAAGCTTCCGTATTTTACTATAGAGTAGGTAGTGTTGAAAAAATTGAGAGGAAAGCTATAGACAGATTTAAAGGTTTTATTGTAAGATATAACGCTAAAGGCTTTGTTTGTAGAAAGCTGGTTTATTGAAACCCCTATAGGAACCTGATCCCCATACCCTAGCACTGGTGGAAGACTAAGATCAGCAGAGTTGTTATAAATAATATGAAGAGGATACTCTAAATTTTGATACTTATAACCATTGCTGCTGTTTATTAAAAGTAGTTTAAATGAGGAGTTTATATTTAGTGCAGCTCCAGAGTTAAATGGAATATCTTTTTTAAGAGTAAAGATAAGAGTTCTCCCAGATAAGGAATTTGGAGATGGAGCTTGTGATATGTTTGTAGAACCATATGCAAGCTGCTTTAGCCAGAATCGTTGATATATTGCAGTAGAGATATCAGAAGCTAAATTTCCACTTGTTTGCCAACCTACTTTCGGATAGTTACTAAATGCGACTACAGTGCCATTTCTAGTATTATTTCCAAAATTAATGTAAGAGATTGAACCTATTGATGTTCCATTTGATAACATAAAGGTTGGAAGATTAAATAGATATCCAGGGGTGTTTATTTTTTTTGAAAAAGAGTTTGTTTGAAACCCCTCTTTGTTCAATGCAGAGCTTGTGTAGTTGTTTGCTATTAATATCTGTCCATTTTCTATTAATCTTGTTGAATTTTGACCGACGTAGATTATTGTATCGCTTTCATTTAATAATTGTATCATGTTTTTTATTTCAGCTCCGCTTGAAAAGCCAGTATATGGAAGTATCTCTGCTGGAAGAAGTCCTGTTGGAAGTATTACTATTGAATCTGGAGAGATAGTGCTTGTATTAAAGATATTAACTACTTGAAAACTTGATGAATTAAATATAAGTCCATAATTTGATAAATCTGTAGAGAGATTTGCCTCTAGAGCGCCAGTATTAAAACAATCATAACATGAATTAAGAGGGTTTACAAGGTATATTTTCATGATTGGATTTTTCTGATATACAAGCAATAGCATCTTTGCATCAGTGGCGTTTTTTATTGTGTAGTTTAAATAAGCATAAGCTGAGAGTTCTCCAGAATAATTGTAGTCTGCTATTCCTGACTTAAATAAAGAAATATTCGTAGAGATTGTTCCATTTTCAACATAAACTGGCTTTAGTGTGCTGATTAGATTATCAACATATAGAATTATAACTGACAGAAAGATAATTATAAGCACGGCTATAATCAAGCCAATAATTAGTATCTTCCTTTTGGAAACCATTCATATCAGCTATAACTGTTGTTTTTTCAATACATATTTGTCAATAATGGATTGAAGAAGTCTTGACGCAGCATTTGTGTTGCCCTTGGAACTTTTCATGATGCGGTAGGATTTAATGTTCCTGAATTTCTTATTTATATAGACGTGATACTCCATACTATTCCCTCATTTCTAGATAGCCCTTGGAAACCATCTTGTCTAATATGTCTTCGACTCTAGGAGGAGTAAGGTTATATGTCTTGGCAAACTCTTCTATATCAATGCTGCTTCCATGCACCATTATCCAATCTTCAACCATTGACATGAGCGATTCGTCTGAGTATTTTTGAAGCCGAGTGAGGATTTCGTTTAATTTTTTATTTTCTTCACTTAATTCTGAAGATTGGAGCGCAAGATTCCTATTTGATGCTGAAAGTTCTATATTAAGACGTTTTATAGCGCGATATTCACTTAACAAGGAGTCATACTTATTAAATAAAGTGCTATAATTTAAAGAGATTCCCGAAAGTAATTTATCCAGTGTTGAATCAACATATTGTAAAAAAGTATTTTTATCGATTTCATAAAGATCTGATATGCTAGAAAGGAATGAGGATAAATTCCTTAAAACGAATGCGCGGCGCATTGTTTCGCTGATATCATTTGGTATAGAGTATATTATCTCAATTGTGTTTGGATGAAATATAAAAAGGTAAAACAAGTATGGCTGTTTTTTGATGTTTCTACTTTCAACCATTGCTATAGTAGCAGAATCATTAGATGAAGAACTGGCATAAAATGGTACTTTAGATGCTATATCTTTTATTCCGTCGAAAGTTCCTATAAGTTTTCCGGAAATCTCTATTTTCTCTACTTTTGGTGTTATAATACCTTCTTCTACCAAAATACCACTATTATATCTAAACCTTGAATGTATTTATTGCTTATGTTTTTGCTTTTGCAACCTTGTAGCGGCATTTTCTAGAATGGTGGTGTGTGAAGTTTCATTTGTAATAATTAAATCTGGAGTATAATTAAGAAGGGATATGAGGTAAAGAAAGATTAATACAGAAACTGAAAGGATTATAGTCTGAATCGTTGGTGAGATAAAGATTGAAAATATTACAAATACAATTCCAAGTGTAATATAAAGTCTTTGACGTGATACGTATCTTTTTCTATTTTTTATATATAGGGGATAACATTCCTTTGAGACCACAAGACGATTATTTTTTTCTGTTTTAAAGATTGTTTTTTTAAGATACCGTATAGTTTTTATAACATTATCTATCTTTATTTCTATTCCATCGGCTTGTTTGCCACATATTATACAATAACTTTTTTGGTTTTTCGTTGCCATATTACTCAACATTTAACTCAGCCACTTTTCCAAAAGTAGCTTCTATTCTTTCCTCGTCTAACGTATTAAAGATCTCAACTATTCTAGTATCATCGACGCCTATTCTTCTAAGTATATTTTCAATGTCTGAAGATTTTATTCCTAACTTTTCTAACATTCCTACAAAAGCTATGGCATCTACATGCCTATGTGATTTTTCTATTATACTTAGCATTGCTTCTATACTTCCAGGACTTACATTTAGCGATGAAAGCATCTTTTTGATATCTATTTTATTTACTATAAAGGTTTTTTTCAAATAATCACGAAAGATAAGACATTATTCTAGAGATTATTGTATCGTTAAGGCCAATTGAACGTAGAAAACCTATAAGGTACTGTCGGTTTATTCCAGTTGAAAGTGCGGTTTTAGCAAACTCTCTTATGTCAACATGCCTGCCCTTCTCATTTAATGAATTTAATATTATAGATATAGCGTCTGAGCTGTATCCAGACTCTATTAAAATTGAGGTAAGCGACATCTTGTCAAAAGAGTAATCTTTTTTGACGCTAGTATCTGAAAGTTCTTTTTCTGTCAATATATCAGAGGTAAATATAGAGTAAGTATCTAAAGGTAGCTCCCCTACTATTTTGTTTACAAGAAACACATTAGGAAATCTTACCCCAGTATTGAAAGCCATATCTATTGCTGCTTCTCCTACGCCGAGTTTACTTATCTCGCTTCTTATAAAATCTGAAAAGTTTAATGAACCCTGAAGATAATTCATGAATTTCTCGAATCTTATTCTAAGCATAAAGGTTGTTCCTACATTAGAGAAGATGGCTTCATTTACATCGGTAGGATTTTGTGAAGCGACTATGAGACCAAAGCTATACTTTCTTCCCTCTCTTATTATAGTTACGGCATCGCTTCGCTCATCGCTTGCTACCTTCCAAGCCTCATCTAGCACTACCAAGGTCTTTAGCCCAGCGCTTGAGCTCCAGCTTTCAAGTCTCATTTTTTCCTTTAATGTCTGAAGTATGAACAGCGCTGCCATAGCCCTAAAACGCTCATCTGGAAGGCTTGAAAGATCCAAATCTACAAGACCAGAACTTGTAAGTTTTCCTATATCTATAGTGCTCTTATTGGCAAAGTAATCCTCTCCTTCTCTTGAAAACTGTCTTAATCTATAAATAGTATTTTCAAGCTCTGCAGGATAGGCATATGTTCCTTCCTGTAGCTTTTCTTCGAGTAATTTAGTTACATCCTTTAATGTAGGCGGTTCTTTTCCCGGTGGTGGAGGCGATGCAAGCGGAAAGCCCATGTTTAGATATGCCTGCTCTATTGCTTCCGAGGTAAGACGACGCTGCTCGGGATACTGTGCTATATCTGTTAAGATATCAAGCGAGTTCATTATCTGTTTTGCTCTGTCTATTGGCTTTATTCCTGAAAGATCCATTATGTTAAGATAATCGCCTTTTGAAAGAGCTACGATCTTGCCTCCACTTTGTTTTACCCAGGAGATATACTCCCCAGCCCAGTCAATTATTATGGCATTTGTATTCCATATGTAACTGGCTCTAGCTAAAAAGGTTTTTACAAAGAAGCTTTTTCCTGCCCCAGTTATACCAACAACTGAGATATGTGGGTTAGTTATATTTGAAAATGTCCACGTGAATGGAACCTTGAAGATTTTTGTAGTGCCTACAAAGATTGAATTAGTAGGATCATTAAAAAGTATCTCTGGCGGCGGTTCTGGAGGCCTACTTAAGAATATTCTTTTTGAAAGTTCGTTGCTCATTAATGTTTGAATGCGTATAAGAGTCATATGATCAATATTAAAATACAAATCAAACTATTTAAATTGATTGTATATTTTCTTTAATGCTGTAAATTGAAAAGCTTGTCAATTGAATTAGGATCTAAAAGGACATAATTAAGTCTATGTAGTGTATGAATCTCTCTTCCAGTAATTCGTATTATATTCAAATCGAAGGTGTGGAATACTGTTTCTAAACGATTAAGTTGGGTTGTTAATGCATCTGAAGCATCTTTTTCGCTTATCCCTACCCCAGTGGTTTCTATATACATTATAGTATTGAGTGGAAGTTCTCCTGAGGACATACGATCTATCTTTGCTTGTAATACATTTACCTTTCGCTGAAGCTCAGTTAAGGTCATTTGATTTGGATTGCTCGAGTTGGATTCTCTTGAAATCTGAAACTCTAAAAATCCTCTGTCTCCTTCTAGGTCCTCTCGATATTTTTGTACATCCTTGGGATTTGTTATTACATTAAATTTAAATGGAAAATCTATATTCATAACTATACGTTCCCATTTTTCAGGAGCTAATATTATCTCGCTGTCATCAGAGTTTTCTATGCCTTCTGCTCTGAAAATATAATTGTAAAGGTTTGCAGTCAAATACCCCGTAGCGTAGTATATTCCATTTGTATACTTAATTATACGATTTTGCTCCTTGGGGCAATAATGGTCTTTTGATAACTGTATCTTTATCCCAAGTAAACCAGTAACTACTGGAAAGATCATAAAGTCAACATAATTAATCATTAAAATCAAGGCTACCGCAATTACAGCGAAGATTCCTAGAATTATGCCCATAATACCAGTACTCGCAGCGGTTATAAGAATAACAAATGGCGGTATGCAGGAGATTCCAAGATACATTATAGTTTCTTCATCCATTAAGATCGCCTATATTCCTTCTT
This sequence comes from Microcaldota archaeon, assembly GCA_021850625.1. GTDB lineage: Archaea > Micrarchaeota > Micrarchaeia > Micrarchaeales > CABMGC01 > JAJZOD01. The sequence continues at coordinate 101,725 of JAJZLJ010000027.1, forward strand.
TTATGCTTTTTTGTCTGATTATCTCATTGACTGTTTCTACAGGTATCATGTAATTTGGCTCAAGTAGAGATAACAGTTCATCTCCTTCTGGAATATATGCTGGAACACCAAGCGTTGCACTTATTCCTGTTGCTAACTCCTCGGCTCGTTGATGCACTATACTTATTGCTTCTTCTTCATTATCTCCGAAAGCACTTACTGTATAATAGGTCACTAATGCTTGAGAACGAGAGCTGCTTATATTTGAGATAATATTTTGCCACATTGTCAGCTCTCCTTTTAATCTATTTATAGTTACAGTATTTTGTTTTTCATTTGACTCTGCTTCTCTTAAGAGTTGGGAGGTATCGTCAAGTTTAGACCTCAGTTTTGTTATATATTCATCTTTATTCACTACAAGCATTTCAGAGGATATCTTTGTAGTATTTTTTGAGATTGTTATGGCTCTGCTAAAGGTTCTGCCGAAATCTAATTTCTCAGGATCTGTCATCTCAGTAGATGAACGATAAAGAGGGACTTTTATAAAGGTTGTTGCGTATGTTACTCCCTCGTCTCTTACTACTATGGAATTTCCGCTTGGAGATAAGATAAACATTTCCTTTTCATTGAGTACAATAGTCTTGTTTTTCATTTTTGCTGCAGGTATGTATAAGTAGGTATAATACTTTGCAGAAAAAGCAACCACAGAAAGTATGAGAGATAATACTCCAAATATGAATATGATTATAGGATTTGTAGTTGATAGGGAAATAACTGCAAATACGACACTTATGCCTACAAGTATAATAAAGATAAGCATCTGTGTCTTCAAAGCCAAGTTAGCACCAATAAAGTATATGGTATATTTAATTATATACTTTACCCTGATAAAGCATATGTTAGAGTATTTTAAATCTAGAGGAGGTTTGTGTAGCTCCACCTATTAATTGTGCAAGCTGTGTTACAAGAGCATATGTCATTGCAAAGATTAATGCAGGATAAAAAAGAACCGATAACCAGAAGGTTCCCATTCCTTGCTCTGCAAGATTTGCCTCTATAACCAAAGGTCCTGTTTGTGATGCGGCATTAAGCTGAGCCTCCCCTCCAGCAGAGTTCTGTCCGAAATATGCCGCTTCTGAATTAAGTTGATTTAGAAGGTTTGTGTTTGTAAAGTAAAACGCCACTGAAAAAAAAGTAGGCATTATTACATAGAAGCCTATTGCTAATGCTATCATAAGTCCACCTAATGCACGCGTAGGTAAAAGTGCCCGTAGTATTATGCCAGGTATGAGAAAGACTGGTATTGCGGCATACATAAAGATTAGGATAATATAAAACTCTCCGTATAATACAGTCAGCCCATCAAGAAAATATGTAATAAGAGTGACTGCTGGTAGATAAAACAAATAGTTTATTGCAAAGGAAAATACACCGATTATATTTGAACTGCATACTAATGATGCACAGATTTCTAGGCCAGTAGAGGTGTAAGATTTATCTGCTACGGCTATCTGAAAAAGCTGCGATGTTAGACTTTGTGTAGTAGAGATAGTATTGCTTATGTAAGATAAAGAGGTAGTATAAGGATTCGCATTTACTATTAGCGATGGAATTAGACCGAGAATTGTTGCGGCTAGGGAAAGAAAACCTATGACTATAAGTCCAGTAGCTATTGCTTCATAAAATTCTCCAATTGCAAAGTTCTTTAGCTTTTCATCAGCAAAAAGAACACTTGCTATATATATTATTAATGCAAGATCAAATGATATAAAAAGTGCAACCATGGCTACTGGCGCCCATGTATCCCAATTTGAGATCATAGCCTGATTTATCTGTGAGCAGTACCAAGGTGCATTCTGGTCTACAATCTGATTTTGAGAACAATAAGTAGTGCTTGAAGAGATTGGTATTGTTGTGGTAGAAGATGAACTAATCGATGTAGAGGTAGCTGGAAAAGCTGAGGTTAACGCTGTTGTTTGTAGTTGAACGCTAGTTGTTGAAGAAAATGCATATGAGATAAGATAACCAAACTGCATTGGTATAAGAATAAAGGCAAAAAACAGTATCAATATTTTTTTTGTTTTCATAACATCACAGCAGATTTATAAACAACGATTCGAAATCAAAGGTTTCTCCCATAGCATGTGAGAAATCAGATATAAAGGTTGTTACAATAGTAAAGGTAAGTACAGGAATAATAGTTAAGCCTACTACAATGAGCCCTATGTACGCAAAAAGATACTCAGGTAATATGTTTGCTGCGTATCCTAATAATGAACCGCTTCCTGAAAAAAAGCCTGTTACTACACTTATTGCAGTTATTGCTGGATTTACAACAGGCAAGATTGCCTGGGTTGCCGTAACTCCAGAACCAAATCCTAAGGTAAGAGCGTTTTGTATTGCCGTATCCATAAAACCATAATTAATACTTACTATTATAGGAAAGATAAAACCTAAACCTATTCCAAATGCCATCATTCCATTCCCAAAGGTTCTTGTTATCTCGAATGAACGTGCTATTAAGCCTATAGCCATAAAAAGGGCAAAAAGCAATGGAGCAGCAGCGAGCAATAATAGTTGTACTTGGCTTAGAACAGCAAAATCAAATATTAAAGGAAGTGCAAATCCATCAAATTTGTTGGTTTTTCCGAATGGATCCAAAGCAGCTGCACCGCTCTTTGCAGAGACAGATGCGCCAAAAGTTGAACTTGTAGAGGAATAACCTAATGTAAGATATGCACCAACATCAGGAGTTATAGAAAACATTAACAATGCAAAATAAAGATACTGATTGAACTGCAAAGTATAGGTATTAAACTGTTGAAGATCGCAAAGTGATATCGCATATATATTATTTACAGATGAACCAGAACACGCAGTAGGTATTAGTCCCGAACTAGAAAAAATAGGTTCAGGATTGCTTGAGCAGATAAGAGTTGATACTGTTCCAAATGACATTATTAGAACTAATGTTATAAGCAAATCAAATATTTTACTCTTTGTCCATGATCTTACATTATTCCAATTTATTATCGGAGCTAGTGCATATATCAAAATAAGTATAGACATGCTTGCGAGTACTGCTAGGAGTATTACTGGAAACCATCCAGTATATGGAGAGGTAAGAAAGTAACTTACACTACTAACACAAGAGTTTGCAACTGCAAGTATAATTTGTGAAAGTAGTGTAATCATACAATCTTACCAAACAATTTTTTGCCACTAAATGATGGCGAACCTAACAATTTCGAAAGCACCTCGACCATATCATAAGATATGATAAAGGAAATAAATAAACCAGTAAGCATCAATACATAAAAAGCTACCTCTTCGGAATATAGTGAGATATTACCATCTATGCCAAAACCATTTTTGAAAAGAAATCCCAGAAGAAATGAACCGGCACTTCCAGAAGAGAAGGAGTTTATTCCAAACTGCTGCACAAATGTAACTATATTTCCGCCAACACTGCTAGAGCTAATGCATAAATTGTTAGTAGTTGATCCGGCTCCGCAAAGTGAGGAGATACTTGAGAGTATATTAGATGCTGTTGAAAAAGTAAACACAGATAGAATAGATGGAAATATTATGAAAAATGAGATGAATAGTGCTATTAATGAACCCCCTGCAGCCCTTGTCCATGGAAAAGAACGGAAAAGCACTCCGACGTAGAAGAGTATTGGAAATAAGAAGTATATTACAAATAAAAGCAAAACTGTTGCTATGCTTACGCCTATAAATCCTGAGAGGACCGAAAATTCATTGTATATAAAACCCTGTATTATTCCAAGTCCTGCAAAGGGGGTCAATCCGACGCTTGGAAGAAGGTTTCCGATTGAAGATAATCCCGCACCAGTAAATGAAAACTGTATAGATAATCCAGATAAAAGCTGATATCCTACCAACTCAATGTATGTTCCAAACATTATTAATACTCCAGTGAATATTTGTACATTTACTATATTGTTGCAGATGTTTACATAAAGATTCTCTATATTTCCATTAGAGGTAGTTAATGCAGGAGTTGATGAACTGGTAGTTGTTGAAGAACTAGAAGGAACTGTGGAAGAGGATAAATTTGAAAAGAACGCAATTGCTCCAGTAGATGTGAATATGGCACTTGCTACAAACATTAATATTAAAATATTTACAAAGGATTCTATGTATTCTGTTTTTGCAAACTGCTTAAAGCTGTCAAGACCAATTGCAACACCTAGTCCATAAATAAAAGACATGAAGATTATGACAGCTATTATTATAAGGCTAGTAAAAGAAAGTAAATCGTTGTATGTTGAGAGATTGTAAACTGCCGGGCTTACTATGTTATGAACATTTCCAAAAAAATCGCTGCAATATGTTTGCGCTGCTGAGGATGATCCAAGGATCATCAACGCAAAAAGAAAAATCAATAACGATTTTCGCATAATATAACACTCATAATAATTTATTTAATCCTAGTATACTAGTTGTGCCGCCTAGAAGGCCAGATATTCCAATTGTTGCAGTTATTCCTATGAAAATATTTATTAATGGAAAGATTATTCCTAAAACAGACATCATGCCGTATAAATTTATAAGGCTAAATATGGTATTAATTGAATTTTGTGGTGTACAATTAAAGTAAGGTATTGGAAGAACACTAGGAGAAGAACCGGTTAATGAACCAAAAGTGTTTATAATACCAAGTATAAGACCGTATCCAGGAAGACCATATGCACCTATAACAAGAAGTTCTTGTGATATAAGACCTCCATGTGGCCAACAGCCATCGTTATTTATAACATATTCTGCATTTGGAAAAACAAAGAAGTTTATGCCTGTTTTATCATAAGTTACAATGTTTGAGTTTAGATCCTTGCCCGTTAAATATACTGAAGGATAGGAAGTTGCACCTATTGGTGAGATTGTATTTGAGTTTAAAGTAGAGTACTCCATTAAAAATATTAAAGGAAAAATAATTATTGCAGCAAGAACAAATGCTATTAGAAAACCTCCGGCTTTTCTTGTTATTGAGGATGCGCTTAATATTATTCCAGCTGCAAGTATATACGGCCAGCCAAATAATATTAATAATATAAAAAGAAGCTGTAACAAAAATGAGTAGAATACCACAGTAGATTGTGTTGAAAGTATATATGTTGCTCTTGAAATTATATCATAACCTGCAAAGGGTTTATAAGAATAATCCACTGTTAGTGCGGTTAGAGTTCCAGTTTCTAAACATGTGACTTGTGGATAGCAAATTGTATCTGTTGCAGTAAAAGATGAAAGAAATGCCATATAAGTTCGATATACATAAATTGCATTGAGATTATTTGCAGCTTGATTTGTAAGATTTGAAAGTATTACATAAGTTGCGCCAAGTCCATAGTCTATATTTGCAGTTACATTAAGTGCGCCAGCATTTTGAATAAGCCCAGAACAAATGTTATACGTTGGAGAGTTTACAGTAGCTGCAGTATTTACGAATGCAAGAGAGTTATCCCCGGCCGGATTATTAAGCTGCTGGCAGATCGTAAGAATAGAACTTTTAGAGATTAAAGAGGTAGAGTATGTTGCCTGTCCTATCCAATTAAGTAAAAGAATAACAAGAACCAGTATTACTGCTGTGAAAAGGACTTTTTCTAATTCTGCTTTTCCTCCAGAAACCATGCTTTTGTTATTTAAAATATAGCCCAGCACATAGTATAAAATAACAATTGAAAAACTTACAGTTATTGCCAAGATAATTACAGGATACCATCCGCTAAATTGAGATACAGGAGTTTCAAGAGGGTAGTTTTGAGATGTTAAAATAATTCCTGAAAATAGAGTTTTATTTAAAATATTGGCTTTACTATTAAGGAGTATATTTGTAGTTGTAGCTCCAGAAAGATTAAAAACACCAAAGAGTAACAAAGAGAACAGAATAATAAATAATATTTTGTTTTTTAACATTATATCACTCGGAATGCCCCAAAGCAGGTATTGTTCCAAGGGCTTTAGCCAATCCCTCTGCAAAACCTATTGTTATCATTATATCTATCGCAATTAAAAGAACACCTTCAAAAAAGTATTCTGATATCTGAACGCCAAAACTTGCTATATGATTAGGCAAGGTAATTATATTTTCGAGTAGAGATGTTACAACTGCCCCTATTCCCCCACCACTGCCAACTAAGGTAGCGTAAAAGTTTACAGGAAGATTTATTGAGGTGCCTCCATAATTTAAGAAATTTACTGTATTTTGCTTGAACAAATAGCCAATAGGAACTTGTTGTATTTGATATGTTCCCACATATTGAGAATAGGGATTACATACTGATTGTGGATTTGTACAGAAAACCCAGTTTATTATGTAAACGTTCATGCTTATAGTAAGGGGAAATACTATGTAAAAAGCTATTGCAATAGCGAACAAAGTATTTGATATCTCGCGTATCTTAGGGCCTAAAAATAAAAATGAACGCATTATTAATGCTATAGGTATTATAAGTGTAAATGAAACTATGCTTATTATTGGAAACAGAAAATAAAGAACAAAGAGTAATCCAAATGTAATAACTATAAGCATGCCATATGAAAGATAGGTGTCTGCGTAGCCATCAAATAAAGAAACTGTATCTCCAGAATTTTCAAGATAGACTCCAAATCCAAGATTTGTACTTCCTGTTGAACTGCTACCTATCTGCGCTGCACCGGAATTACCAGAACCAGATGAACTAGAGGAAGAGCCACCATTATATAAAGCGTCTGTTGCACCTAATGCTTTGTTAAGTGAACTGACAACTTGATTTAAAAGAGTTGTTACTATATTTCCATCTATTGAAAGTGCTATTCCTTGAAAGGTAAGATCGGTAACTAATGAGGTTCCTTTTACAAAAAGAAGATTTCCTATATAGTATTCGTCAGCTTGAAATATATTTTGATAATTACTTCCATCGCCGGATAAACCTGCACCAACAGAACAAGAGGCATACACTAAAGAGATTAAAGATAAAAATATTAACAGGCTTATTATCCCTTCTCCAAATTCATATATTACTGTATTTCGTATCTTTTTGCCTCTGCCTGAAGGAAGAAGTGTGCTTAAATTATATATAAGTAAACCTACAGAAAACATTGCGAGTAGTACCAACGCATTTATAAAAATCCAGTTATTAGCATTAATATTTCCAAGATTACATGCAGTTGTTGTTATTGTTGTGAAGATAAATGAGGTCATTTTAGATCAACTTTAATTTCTTTGAAACCTTTAGATTTATGCTGCCGCCCAATAAACGCGCTATATTATCGGTTACGGTGAATGCTATAACCAAATCAAATATAAAAAGTATGAAAACCTGAAATATTATATAAATTAAATTCTGAAGCATATAATTTAATGCCGGAAATATTGAGTATAATGTAGATAATGCTATTAGAAATGGATTAATTATGTTGGAACTTGTAGATGTAGGTATAATTGAGTATGTTTCAAAGTAAACAAGATTTGAAAGTCCGTTACAGACAGAGGAGATAAGACCTAGGGAGTCGCAAGTTCCAGTAGTAGGATAGCTGCCATGTACTGTTAGATAACTTGAAAAGAAATTTGACACTGGAGCGTTGAAAAGTACAATAACAGATGGCCATATCAAACTTATCCCTATGCCAAATGCTATCAACGTGCCGCCAATTCCTCTCAAAAATGGAAGCGCTCTGAAGATTATTCCTACAGGAATAAGGATCCAAAGTCCTATTATCTCAAAAATAGGGAGTATATTTATCTGCACAGTGATTATATTTATTGCAGGAAAGAAAACATAATTAAAGGCATCATTCATTAATGAGGTTTCAAATTGTTTTCCTGTGACAAAATCCGTTTGAAGTATATTGTTTGTCAAAAGAGAAAAACTTACGCCAGATTTAACAACTGGAAGAAAGATGAAGGGCCCTGGAAGAGGAACAGGTGGTATCGGAAGTCCGCCCCAGCTTATTGAAATCCCTTTTAGAAGGCCATCTGCAAGTGCAAGGCTGTTGAGATTTTCAATACTTTGAACTAACACATTATTGGTATTGCATAGATATACCTCTCCATTATAAAGAAGATTTCCAATATTAGTTGAGAAGTTGCTTATTGATGATCCTGTCAAGGATACTGCTATGCCACTTATAAACGATATAGCGGCATATATTATTACTATTATTAGTATTGACTTGACTAATTCTTTATATTCATTGCCTAAAAAAGAGCCCACTTTTGTTTGCGGGAAGACTTTGCTTATTATGTATACAATTCCAATAAATGCAAAGGATACAAACAATGCCAATGCAGAAAGAGCAACTGCCGTATTCAATGCAACACTTGAGAATAAAGCCACCTCGCTATAAATATTATTATTGTTTGTAAGGAATGTAGAGCTACATAGAAGAGGAGAGGCGTATGTAACGCCTATTACCATAAGAAGCATTAGCATTGATATGCGTAGCTTTCTAAAACCCTGCATACATAATTATTCTTATAATAGTATTATAAAGGTAACGTAAAAGATTAGAGTCGGATAGTCGAGTATATTTTTAGTTTATGCGTTAAAAAAGTGATTTGAGTTAATCTTCCTCATCCGAGTCGGTTGTTTGTTTTTGTTCTGTTTCCTCGTTTTGTTCTTTTTGTTTTTCCTCTTTTTTATTCATGACTTTTTCTCCCGTATCGTCTTTTGTGTCTTCTTCTTCTTCATCTTCATTTGTTTCAGGAGTTTTTTTACCAGCTCCCCTACCAAAATTAAATTTTATTATATCTAATCGTTCATCCTCTTTGTCACCACCCCATATCTTCAACTTATAACCATATTTTCCAGTATTGGGTTTATGACCATTAATGATATTATCTGCAAGCTGGGTTGCTTGTATATCGCTTGGGGTGTCAAAGAGTTTATCGTAAGTATTTTTAAAGTTAGAAAAGGTACTTTCGTCTAGTTTTTTCTGCTCTGCTGCTCTGAGATTAGGATCATTTATTTTTTTGATTTCTGTGCTGCGCGTTTGATATTGTGCTATCTGTTTGTTTAATTTGTTCTGCGAATCTCTAAGCTCCTTCTTTCTTTTTAAAAGTAATGAGCTTGCCATTGCCATTTCCTGGAGTTTCATTTTCTTTTGCATCGCTCCCAAATTTTTATCTGTCTTTATTTTTTGCATGAGTTTAGAGATGGCTCTTCTTTGTTCTGAAACTGTCCTAAGAGAATCGCCTAAAATAGTATCTTTAATAGTAGAGTTATATTTTGAGTTATAGTTCTCAAGTTCTTCTTCTTTAGATTTGTAAAAAAGCTCTTTTGCCTTTTTAGGAGCCTTGCCAGTTACGACCATATTAATAAAACCTGTAGATGCAAGTATAGAACCTCTCACAAGAGGAGAAAATATGTATGTTGCTCTACCTACATTCTTCATTAAACTATCAGAATCTGATTGATTTTTTTCTTTGCTTCCGGAATTTTTTTTACCGCCAGTTTTACTGCCAGGAATAATTGCTGCTCCACTTATACCTAATTGCGCTGCGCCTGCGCCTCTATTAAAAAGCGTATTAAAGTCTTTATTCAAAGCTTCATTCTTTTTATTCTCATTGACTCCAACATTCCTTTTTGTTTTCTTTAATGGTTTTTGTGTATAACCAAGGAAATCTTTTTTGAAGGTTTTATTTGCTAGAGTGCCTTTGCCCTGTCCGCCGCCTAATCCAGCTATAGTTCCTATACCAAAAACATTAAACAGACTCCAGCCACGTGCTATTCCAGCTGCAGCCCCTATGAAAAAAAGTATTATCAAAACAGGAATAAGTGCATTTATTGCACCTACTGAAAGTATTATTGAATAAAGAATAGAAAATATTAAAACAAGAGCATATTGCATTTTATATACCTTATTGCACGCTTTATCCCTATCTCAAAAATAGGAGTTTGCGCACATGTTTGAATCCATCATAAAACTATATACTGCAAGTAATATATTTATATGGTATTTACCTTTGCTTTATAATCTTTATGTATGCTTTTGTGTAATTATGTCAAAATTCATTTATGTAAAGAATAAGTTTTATTAATGGCCTTGACCGGGGGTCGGACCCGGACCTAGGGATCCACAGTCCCTTATGCTACCGCTACACCATCAAGGCGCCAGATTTTTTGAATTGTTTTGAATGTAATGTTTTATATAAAATATTTTTTAGATGTTTAAATAATTTTTATTAGTAATTTTATACACTAATAGTTTACACGTGTTCATATATAAATATTATTACTGTATTTTTTCTGTTTCTTTTCTAGAAGTAATGAACCTCCTATGAAATGTTGTAAGTATCTTTTGCTGCAAGACTGAGAACTCTTTGACGTTTGAAACAAACTACAAGTAGTCTAGGTATCCAGTACAATAATAAAGTAAATTAATAAAAAACAAATAATTAGAGTAAAATAATTTTACAATTATAATAAAGCTTTTACTGCATCTACGTTTTTTATCTCGTTAATTGCCTTTAAGGCTTTCTGTGTGGCCATAGCAACGTTATAGATGTCCCTTGTTCTTCCTCTAGAATAAGTCCATACATCCTTTACTCCGGCTAATTCCAAGACCGAACGCATAGTATCAGCAGCAACTATACCTACCCCACGAGGAGCAGGTTTAAGTATTATTTGTGAGCTTCCTACCTTTGTTTTCATTGTAAGAGGAAGTGTATGTGGAGTACCACAGTTGCATTCCCATGAACCACAGCCCAATTTTATTGAAATTATATTTTTCTTTGCTATTCTTATTGCAGTATCTATTGCAGGTCTTACTTCGACATCCTTTCCAACGCCCACACCGACATGACCAGCTCTATCTCCTACGACCACAGTTACACGAAACTTCTGTCGTCTATTATTTTTTGTCATTCTTTGTACAGATGCTATTTCAAGAACCTTGTCTTCTAGTGTAGGTATCAATGCATCTACTATGCCTACCTCTTTTATAGGCTTTCCGCTTGAAAAGATCTCTTCTATGTTTTTTATTTTACCTTCGCTTACTAGAACACCTAACTTTGTTTTAGGAGTCCATGAAAATTCTGATGCAGTATTAATTTCTCTTTCTCTCTTTTCCAATAAATCACTCATTAAGTATCTTTCCTTTAACTGTTTTGAATAAGGCATTTAACTCTTCAGGCTTTATATTAGCTTTTAAATATGCCCCAAATGTTCGCTCGTATGCTTGTTTATCATCCTTTAATTTAAGAGCGTATGAATTTGAACCATCATACGTATTTTCTTCAATTTTTACTCCGGAACGTAGTTTTATTCCGCCATCTATACAACCCTGTGCAAAAACAAATGGTATTGAGTTTTTGACTGGAGCACTTAGACCTATATCTAGTATGTATTCCTTGTTTTCAAGCTTCTTTTCTTTTAATTTTTTGGATAGAAGTAGTCCAGTAAGATATGCTGTGGCTTTGTTGCTTCTTGATGGCCAACCATACTTTGAAAGAGAATCTGAATAAACAGAAGCGAGGATTATATCGCCTTTTTCTTCGTATTTTATAAGTTGCCCAGATATACGCCTATTTGACTTTCTAATTGCTATTCTTTCTAAATCTGATTTAACCAATGGAAATCGTTTATGATAATTGGTTATGTGTTTTCTTTTTCTTTTAAAACTTAATTTAAATATTTTTGCCATTTACTCATCTATTTTTTGTATTGACTTTTAGCATAGTCGTTTATTGCTTTTATGTCCTCTTCATTTATCTTTATGCCACCTTCCCTTATGTGTAGTATTAATGATGCTTTATCTGGAAAACTGTTGCCCTTAACAAGCATATAATATTTGTTAAATGTGATGTTGTCGAGTTTGCCCATTGACCTAAGTCTATCAAGAAGTAATCTTTGCGATCTTACCTGTTTTATCCAACGTTCGCCTCTTCTAGCTTTTAAGGTACCTTTTCTTTTTCCAGGGCCGCGTCCTCGTCCTTTGCTTCTCCTTATCTTAAGAAGTTTTGAATTCATACTGACATTGTGTTTTTCTTTTGTTGCGTATACTCCGCCATTTTTTACCAATGCTCTTACATCGTCACGAGTCATTGCTTTTTTTGCCTCTTCTATGCTAGAGGCATTTATTCTTATCGAACTTTCGCCTCGTTTCATAATCTCTGAAGCTATACGTTTAGTAAATTTTATGGTCATGCTTTCACCTTATTTGCAACCTTTAACCCTGCTTTTTCAGCTTCGGTCTGTAAAAGGAATTTTTTTCTTTTTGAAAGTGCATGATGAAGAACTATTGAAACATCAGGTATAAGCATTGCGCCTTTTAGCTCGGCAGAATTGCTTATTAAAACCTTTTGTTTACCATCTGCACCTATGCCATTTTTAAGAATATCATTTTTATATCCTATTTTAGGTATTGCGCCGTAGCCGCTTCTCATCACTCTTTTTTTATTGTCTATTCCTCTTTGGTGCCTCCATCTATTCTTAACTCCTTTCCTGCTTTTAGCACCATAGTTAGGAACCACGAACTTTGATTTCTTTTTTATATTCATATAATCACAATATAGTCATTATTCCTTTGATATGTATATTCCATCTTGGAATACGCGCGTATCATATCCTCTTGCAAAACAAACCTTTCTTAGATTTGCAACTGTCTGACCTACATCATAAGCATCTACACCTTTAACCGTAACTGCCTGGCCTTTTACCTCAACTTTTGTATCTCCAACAATCTTTGTTTCTCTAGGAACTCTCTCACCGAATACGTTTTTAACAAATATATCCTTTCCTTTTATTTCTAAAGACATTGGAAAGTGTGCAAAAAATATGGTCATCTTTGTTTCTATACCGTTCTCTACGCCTTTCATTGAGGTCTTGACTTCTGAACCTAAAGCTTGCGCAGCAAGAACTGCTTTTTGAGCTAATTTTTTATTTGAAACTTCTTCAATCTTTATCTTTGAACCTATGACTGAAACAGAAAGTAGTCTTTTGTTAAAGCGCTTAGTGCAAGAGCCAAGCTTGCCAGTAATTTTAATTAAGGTGTCATTCACTGAAACCGTTACTCCTTTTTCAATATCTAATTCTTGCATAAAATCAACTTAATTCCTCAGTACAGATATGCCAGTAATCTACCGCCAGTATTCTGTTCTTTTGCCTCTCTGTTTGTAAGTATGCCATTTGGTGTTGAGATTATCAAAATGCCAAAGTCCTTACTTGGAATGTATCTTTTTTCATATTTTTGATACTCTTTTAATCCTACAGCATGTCTAGGTTTTACAACACCTATGTCGTTTATTTTCTTAGAAAGTTTTACTTTAAGGGTTTTAAATTTCCCATCGCTCTGTTCCTCAAAACTTTCTATGTAACCATTTTTCTTTATAGTTTCTAGAACAGCACGCACTAATTTTGTCGATGCCACAGTACACTCATATCCACCTGTGTTTTCGCACACTTTTATCTTATTTAAAACATCTGCCAATACATCCATAAATTCACTCATTGAACTAATACTTTTCAAAACCTATGTACTTTGCAGATTCGCGGAAACATCTTCTGCATATTCTTAGATTATAACGTCTTATTAATCCTCTTGATGAACCGCACATTCTGCACTTTCTGACTCCTTTTCCTTTCATCTTTTGCTCAAAATTTATCTTCATTTAATCATATCCCATAAGTTTATTCCTGTAAGGTTATCTTTAAATTATTTTTTAAGTACTCTGCTATCTCCTCGCGTTTTATTCTGCTGTGTTTTATAGAAGGTTTGGTTGTTTTTCGTTTTCTATTTGCAACCCTTGCACCTTTTCGAGCAAATGCGGCATTAACATTCATGCCTAAGATACCTATTTTAGGATCATATTTTACTCCAGAAAAATAAATGTATTCCTTAACTCCGAAATTTAATGAGTTGTTTGCTATTGCATTTTTGCCCAAAACATTATTGTTAGCATCTAGTGCTCTCTTTAGAAAGTCCAATGCTTCCTTTCCGCGTATTGTTGATACTGCACCTATGTGCTGTCCTTTTTTGAGTTTGAGTTCTGGATCTCGTCTTTTTGAAAGTGTTGTTCCGGCATTATGATTTGTTAATTTTTTAATTAGCGCTTTGGCATTGTCCACAAGATTCTCATTAAGCCCTACTCCTATATTTATTACTACCTTTTCCAAATATATTTTTTCCATCGGATTTTCTGCCATTTTAATCAGCAATTGCCATTATATTTTTAAGAGTTGTCTCAAACTCTGTGCTTCCGGAATTTATAGTAACCAATGTTGATCTTGTCGCAGTGCCTTTTAGAATTTTACTTATAGTTCCAGATTCAGATGCGTGTGTACCATTTATAACAAAACATTTTGAACCCTCGGCCAACTTTACTACGGATCCTATTTTTCCGTCTTTTAATAATACAGAATCATTTACCATTACATCATTAATATCCTTTATTTTCATTATTGAGCCGTCATGAAGTCGTACCATTGGGATCTTTCCTTTAGATAGATATTTCCCAACAACCTTGAAAAGTGATCTTGATTCTTTTTGTTTCTCTATTGAGAAAACACCATGCTTATTTGTATTTATATAGTAAGTATCCTTATTGTTTTCTATATTTATTATATCTCCAAAACCTACTGGAAAGAGCGGCTCTATTACAATCTTGCCATTTACCTTTATATTTTTATTTTTTATTACTATCTCTGCTTCTCTTGCTGTAGAAGTTAGACCTAACTTTTCAGTAAGTACGGTTTTTAGTGCTATGTTTGTATTTTTTGTATGTCTTCCAGGAAGTGGCTTGGCTATATAAGTAGAGCTCTTTCTTCCAATAGCCATATACTTACTCGATGCGAGTCTTTTTATATGTCTGCCGTTTGCCTTATTTCCCATTTTATCACATTAATATTTATTCTTTAATACCAAGCTTTAGCTTTCTGAGTTTGTCGTTAAGTTCCAAATCTGTTATGTATACATTTGAGGTTCTAATAGGTATAAGCAGCTCTTTTCCTTTTGCATTTCTTCGCGTTATACCTTCTATAAAAAGCATACCGCTCTTTGTTTCTACCTTATTTACTTTTCCGCTTTTACCCTTGTTTGAACCTGACATTACTTTAACAGTATCTCCTTTTTTAACCTGCGCATTTCTCTTTTTTATATTAAGCTTTTTTGAAAGTTCTTTTGAGATTCTTGAATGAACAAATCCCTTGCGTATGTGGGCAGGTGCTGTATATCTGAATAATCTTTGTTTTCTTGGTTTGCCGCTTTTCATATTATCACACTATCCTTGAGGCTACACCTTTTATATTTGAAAATCTTTCGGCTACCTCTCTTGCTATTGCACCTTTTATTTCAGTTCCTACGGGCATGTTTTCTTCATTTACCATAACACCGGCATTGTCTTCAAAACGTATATGAAAACCATTTGCTCTTCTTAACGATGCTTTCTGTCTTACTATAACTACACGTACTGGTTTTTTAAGATACGTTGGAGTTCCCTTTCTTACACTTGCAGAAACTATATCTCCTATGCCTGCAGAGGCAAGTTTTCCATGTCTTCCGCCTCCTCCTTTACCTATTATATGTATTATTCTAAATTCGTAAGCGCCACTGTTATCTGCGCATGTAAGGACACTTCCCGGTATAAGCGTTTTCATTATTTTTGATGATACTCCTCGCATTATAAAACCTAATTATTTTACTAAACCAGTCACAACAAAAGACTTTGTTTTGCTAAGCCTTCTGGTTTCATCTATATTTACTATATCTCCTTCCTTGACTGCCATGCAGTCTGGATTATAAGCAGGTATTCTTGATCTTTTCCTTAAATATCTTTCATACTTGTACATGTATTTAGTGTAATCTATCTCTACTATTGCTGTTTTCTTTGCCTTTGCACTGACGACCTTCCCTGAAAGTTTTATGCCTCTGGTACTTAGATTGCCGTGCACAGGACATTTAATATCATTACATTCCAACATATACACCTTTAAATATCATCTTTATTATTTTCAGTTTTATTTAAGTCCATGTGTTCTCTTCTTTTATAATATTTAAGTCCTTTTTCAATGCGATCATCAGGACGAAAATTTATCTCCTTTCCATCAACATCAAAGTGTAGTTTTCCATAATAAAATCTAAACTTTGAAGTTTTCTTTATTAGAGATTTGACTCCATTTCCTGTACTTATTTTTATGGTGTTTTTTGTTTCGTCAATCACTGTCCCGCGCAGACCGCGCTGATTTTTATCAAGACAGCTTAGAACAGACACCTTAAGCCCTATGAGCTCATTGAGGACTATATTCTTATTATCATAGTCCATAACTATTACTGAATTTAAATATGTTTTATAGCTGTAAAGTATTTAATCCTTTCTTTACATATGCGTGTAGTAGATTTATGTGCGATTTAAGCTAAAAAACAAAGTTTATCTTCTTTTTTTTAAACTTTTTATTTTATCAGAGGTTAATTTTGCTTGAATACGTACATCCTCAACTATATCATGTTTTAAAACCTCCAAAAGATGTAAATTTAATTTTGGATTTGTTGCTAAGCTTAATCTAACAGCCCAATTAATATCCAAAGAAAGCTTTTGTTGATCGGATATTGTTGAAGTTATAGACGCATATGCAGCTCTTATTTTATAGTAAGGATGAGTTAATAATAATTTTGAAAACGCAATATTTTCAGACAATTCCAATATTACTGTTGTTGGTATGTATTTTAGTTCTTCTCTAGATCTATCATTTTTAAGTAATGTCTTGTAATACTCTAATGAATCTATAGGAGTTATACCAAATTTAATTTTCATATTTATAAATAGGAATTAAATTTTAAATTACTTTGTTAAAATCGTTTGAAAAAAATAAATAGTACAGGTTAAAATATAAATGAAAATTCAAAAAGATAGTTATTTATATTTTAAAGATTAAATATAGTTTAATTTTAAACTATCTATACTGATAATTATGGAGGTTAGTGAAAATATTGATATTCAAAAAGAAGATGAGTATTCCAAATATGATTTAGAGGAGCGAAAGAAGGAGGAAAGATTTGGAGAAAATTATAAGTGGATAGCTCTTGCCAATACCACTCTTGGAGTATTGATGGCAACAATAGATAGTTCAATATTAATAATATCACTTCCAGCAATCTTTAATGGACTCGGAATAAACCCTCTTACTCCAGGAAATATAACGCTTTTGATATGGCTGCTTTTAGGATACATGATAATGTCGTCAGTGGTGGTTGTTACTATCGGTAGGCTGTCAGATATTTTTGGAAGAGTTAAACTTTACAATTTAGGCTTTGCCATCTTTGCTGCAGGCTCTACCATGCTATATATAATATCATATTCATTTACAGGAGTTTTTGCTGTACTGCTTCTTATATTATTCAGGCTTGTTCAGGGATTCGGTGGAGGTTTCCTTTTTGCAAACGGTAGTGCCATAATAACAGATGCCTTTCCAAAAAATCAAAGAGGAACAGCTCTCGGATTAAATATGGTTGCAGTAACTGTAGGAAGCCTGCTTGGCTTGATATTAGGAGGGGTTTTATCTGCAATAGATTGGCATCTCATATTTTTGATAAGTGTGCCAGTAGGAATACTTGGAGCTGTTTGGGCATATTTGAATTTGCATGAAATAGCAATTATTAAAAAAGGCCAGAAAATAGATTATCTAGGAAATATTCTTTTTGCAGTTTCATTATTATCTATACTTATATCATTAACGTATGGACTTTTACCGTATGGAACAAGTAGCATGGGATGGTCAAATCCTTTCGTTATATTAGGATTGATTTTAGGAATTATTTTTATGATTATCTTTATTTTTGTAGAGACAAAAGTAAAGGATCCTATGTTTCATTTGGATTTGTTTAAAATACGTGCATTTACCACTGGAAATCTAAGTATGTTCCTAGCTGGAATTTCCAGAGGAGGATTACAGTTCATGCTGATAATATGGCTACAGGGAATATGGTTACCCTTACACGGAGTAGATTTTATAAATACGCCATTACAAGCTGGCATTGATTTAATTCCTTTGCTTTTGGGATTTTTAATTATGGGCCCCATAGCAGGAAAATTATCCGATAAATATGGTCCACGTTTTCTTGCGACTACAGGAATGATGCTTAATGTAATAGGATTTATTGCAATCTTCATGCTTCCAGTTAACTTCAGTTTTGCAATCTTTGCAGTAATAACCTTTATAATGGGTTTTGGACAAGGAATGTTTTCAGCGCCAAATACATCGTATGTAATGAGTTCTGTTCCTCCAGAACATAGAGGAGCAAGTGCAGGAATGAGGGCCACGCTTATGAATATGTCGTTTATGTTTAGTATAATAATATTTTTTAGTGTTCTTGCAATAGGACTAAATACAGCATTACCTGCTGCATTATACAAAGGATTGGTTAACCAAAATGTCCCCGTAACTCTTGCAACTCAAATATCACAACTGCCCCCTACATCAGCACTTTTTGCTGCATTATTGGGATATAACCCTATGAAAACACTAATACCTGCAAATGTTTTGAGCAGTATCCCTAAGGCAAACTCAAGTGTTATAGTAGGCGATGAATTTTTCCCTAACTTAATATCGCAGCCTTTTTCAGATGGCCTGAAAACGGTTTTGATTGTAGGTATAATAATGGCAGTCATAGCTGCGATAGCTTCAGCTATAAAAGATAAAAAACCAAAGATAAAATAATTGAGAATTTGATTTGATAGTTAATTTAATTTTTAAATACTATAAAAATAATGAGAGGAATACCTCTGCGTCTTTTAGTATGCTCTCTACATAACAATATTCGTTTATTTGATGTGCCATTTGGTTATCTATGCTCCATGCAACAGCATCTATTTTGGCTTTTCTGAAAAAAGCAGCGCATGTTCCGCCGCCTATGCCTATAATTTTTGGTTTTGCGCCTAAAGAAGACTCTACAGCAGAAGACATCAACTTTACTATTTCGGAATTTGAATCTGTTGGAGGAGCTGCCTCTTCCTTATTTACTACCTCAACATTTATTTTAACACCTTTGTTTCTCATGCAAAATGATTCTGCATTTTTCTTTATAAATGAAAGTACGTCTGCTATTTTATATTCTGGAAGCACCCTGCAGTCCATGTACGAAATTTCTGTTCCAGGAATTATATTTATGCTTTCTACATTGGCTTCATGTTTTGTAATCTCGAAGGTTGAATAATTAGGTGCAAATAATTTGTTTTGTGCATTGAATTTTTTTTGCAGATCCTCTCTTAATGTCATTAAAAACTCCATAGCGTGTAAATAAGCATTAACACCCTCATTAGGTACACTTGCATGTATCTGTTTTCCCATAATAGTAAAACGTAGCCATAACATCCCTTTTTCTGCAACCTCGATCCATAAACCTTTTTCATCTCCAGCATCAGGAACTATTACAAGGTCATCTTTATTGAATAATTTATCATTTATTAATTTTTGAATACCATATTCGCTGCCCATTTCCTCATCAGCAACAAGAGCTATTCCTAATCCATATTTTGGAGTTTTTGTAAGTTCGGAAAGTATTTTTATTGTGTATATAGATGCAATAAGATCCTGTCCATTGTCAGAGCTCCCTCTCGCATAAATTTTTCCGTCTAAAACATAAGGCTCAAAAGGATCTCGGTTCCATAATTTAATCTCTCCTGGAGCAACAGTATCCATATGTGCAACCAGCCAGATACGTTTCTTGTTTTTTTCGAAACCTAATGTTGAGATTATATTCGGGCGAACACAACCGGTTTTGTCCTTGTATTCATATCTTTGTGTTTTTAAATCAAAAGAAATTAAAAGTTTTTCCAGATATTCTGCTCTATTCGATTCGCCAGTGCCGCCACTTGAAGGAGAGATAGATTTTATCGAGAGCGTTTTTAACATGGAATTTATTATCTGTTGCCGATTTTCTGAAACCTTTTTTATTATCTGATCTTTTTCCATTTTATCAAATTTTTAAAAAAATTATTTTTTTATTTTTTCCCTTTTTTTAATTTATTTTTCAAATATTTTTCTTGTTGTTTTTGATATTTTGTCAATTTTTAGTAAACTTTTGATTGTCATATCTACAAAATCCCAAAACTCCATAAATATATCTGTTTTTTATTTAATTGCCCTGTCATTTAATACCTTGGTTATGCCTAAATGTATATAAACCTTTTTCTACAAATATATTCCGGTGCTTTTATGGCAACCGTTAGCTCCTAATAGGCTACTGTGTTTTGAAGGCTATTTTTTGCTTGATGAAATACAAAGTATCTATCTTAGAGCTTATGCGCCATAATACCAAAGTGAGATTGCCAATAGGCAATTGATTTGAGGAGAAGCAAGCTTGAAAATTTATAATTTTAAGCCACCTAGGGGATGGCTTGGCTCTAGTAGCGTCAAAGGCCGTGGCAAGCTGCGATAAGCCCAGGGTAGTTGCATGTCGAACGTTGAACCTGGGATAGCCGATTGCACCATGAATAGTGGTGCATGCAAACGCGGGGAACTGAAAGAACTTAGTA
>JAJZLJ010000011.1 GCA_021850625.1 Microcaldota archaeon
GATAGTATTACGAAAAAAAGAATATTAAAGTTATAGGTAAGTACGTATTATTTCCTTTAATTTATAAATAGCGTGGGATTTCCCGCTCACGTTGTTAAATAACTTAAATTATTTAAGAAGATTAAGATTGCCATTCAATATGACTGGCTGCATCGCTAATATCTCTTGTGTATAAGCTATATCAGGAACAGCATATAGGCAAAACAATTTCTTATTCAACACAAATCCAAATCCCATCTCTAGAAAAGTGTTTCCTCCAATATATCCTACTATGCCTTTCTTTTCTGGATTTACTACAAGAATTGCATCGCAGTTCTTTATCTTCTCATAGTAACTTCTTATCAGATCATACTTGATCTTATCGCTTGTCTGCTCAGATATACTACGCAGATCCTCATTCTTCATGCCTTCTGGAATAATGACTTCATGCCCTTTAGCTACCAAGATATCTCTAGCTTTGAATATCTCTTCAGCTGCACTACTTACTGAGCCACAGATAATTATTTTCATAAAGTCATCTAAGATATAATTGATTATAATAGTTTAAATGATATGGTGTCTTTACAGCTTTGAATTTTGTAAAGTACTTCATGGAGGCACAGGGAATCGAACCCAGACCTTCACCGTGTAAAGGTGACGTCCTACCACTAGACTATGCCTCCAGTTATTTTTTATGCCTTTTGCAGAACCTTTCAATACGAGAAAATGCTTCTGTTATTTTCTCCTCGCTTGGAAGTGTGACCATTCTTATAAAGCCAGGCATTCCAAAACCAGATCCTCGTATAACCTGAAGATACTCTTCTTTTAAGAGAAGCTCTACAAAATCCTTATCTGTATTAATCTTTAAAATATTTAAGTCTATTTGAGGAAAGAGGTAAAACGCAGATGTGGGTTTTACAGCTTTTAAAAACTCACTTTCTTGGGATAGTTTGTATGAAAGAGAGGATCTTTTCTCTACTTTGTCTATAAAATCTTTAAGTGCTTTTTTATGTTCTTCTTTGTTGCTTATTCCCTCTGCAACTGCGTATTGTGAAGGAGTGTTTGCCGAAAGCCTTGAGTTGGACAATATTGAGATTGAGTTCCTTAATGAAATTGATTTTTTATCATTTTCAGGTGTTATGCAAAAACCTATTCTAAAGCCAGTAGCTATTAAATTCTTTGATGCGCCGTTTAATATCATATGAGGCACTCCTTTTGCCAATGAAGAAACGCTGGTGAATTTTATACCTTTATAAAGAATCTCATCGTATATCTCATCTGATATCAAAAAAATGTCGTTGTCCTTTGCTATTTCAACTACCTCTTTTAATGATTTTTCAGATGGAACTGTACCAGTAGGATTATTAGGATTTGTTACAAGAATATATTTTGGCTTGTTTTTTCCTGCATTTTTTATCTTTTCTTTTAGACTTTCAGTATCTATATTCCAGTTGTTTGAAAAATCATGAAATGTTAATATTGGTTTTCCCCCTTCCATAAGTATGTAAGGCAAGTACTGCGTGAAGAAAGGTGCTATTATAACAGCAGTTGTATTTTTCTCTATCAAAGACATGTTTATGAACTGCAGTGCCTCACTAACGCCTTGTGTTATCTGAACTATATCTGAGGTATACTCTACATTGTATAGGTCTTTGTATCGCGATGCTACTGCTGATCGTAAGCCTTCATTTCCTTTCCAATCGGAGTATGCAGTTTTATGATTTTCTAATGCCAGTTTATATGCAGAAAGTATATACTCGGGAGTTTTGAAGTATGCCGC
This sequence comes from Microcaldota archaeon, assembly GCA_021850625.1. GTDB lineage: Archaea > Micrarchaeota > Micrarchaeia > Micrarchaeales > CABMGC01 > JAJZOD01. The sequence goes on from JAJZLJ010000011.1 coordinate 1,760, forward strand.
AGGATCACCTATACTGAATCTAAGTATTTGGTTTCCTTTCTTTTCTAGCTGTTCTGCTATCTGTGAAGTCTCGGCTATAGGATTCTCAACCATACTTATTTTATCTAAAACAAATGACATTGAATCTACTTATTTTCAAGAACAGCATCAAGTATTTCAAATACTCCACGCTCTCCATTCCATTCTTTCTTTGAGTTTTTAATCACTATTTTTTTATTGAAAAGCGGTGCATCTAAAACAAAGCTTTCAGCTTCTCCGCCTTCGAATACAAGATTTATCCCATTCTTTTTATTTAATATAATGAGTTTTTTTATTAATTGTTCATCTATTCTTTTTCCTAGAAAAGTTTCATCTAAGCCTTCAGCTGCTACCGCAGTCATTATTACATTAAAGTTTTCAGACAATTCGGTTAGTTCTGATATTGGATCTATATGCCATAATGGAGCTATATTTTCTATGCCATGTTTGTCGGTTATTGCCTTTATTCTATCAGCTTGATATTTACTATATGTTGCTCCGGTTACAAGAAGTTTTACATTATTCTTCAAAAGAGCAGTCTCCAAATCAGAAAGCTCCTCCTCTTTTTTGCCCTCGGTTTCTATAAAAACCTGCGGTATGCCAAGCGCTTGCGACTGTAGAGAGGTCTTTGATGCGTTGGGATAATGAAACATATAACTGAATTTATTTTTAGATAAAAATGTTATAAGAAGATCTATTTTTATTCCTTTAGTCATAACTTTATGCAATGCTAATGTGGAATCTTTTCCACCACTAAAAAGGCACGCGTTGCTCATTGCTCTTCCCTCGAGAGTCTTTTCTTTACGTGCTTTAGTGCAGAAAATGTATCTCTATCAAGCTCCTCTAAACGCATCGAGATATACTTAGCCTGCGAGTTTAGCCTTGGTATTACTATATAATCAAGCGCATTTACTCGTCTTTTTGTTTTTTCAACCTCAAGGACAAGACGCTTTAGCCCTTGTTCCCTTTGTGCAACATCAAGAACTGTAGTTATTACCTCATTAAAAGAGAGACTAATATCAGTTACTGCTGCACTTGAAGAGAGGATAGTTGTATCTTTTTTATTCTGATCCTCGCGCGAGGTCTCTGGAATCTTTACACCCATTATATTCTTTATGGACATTCCTATAGGATCAACCTCTGGCACATATACTGCAGCAGATTCAAGTTCGAAATTACCTACATATGCAGATGACATAGCTACTGTCCTATAAGCGCCTTGAAGTATTTTATATAGATGATCTCTATCTTTTCCTGACTCCTTCAATAATTTAAGAAATTCTAGTACCAGAGCCTCTCTTTTTTTCTTTAGAATCGAGTAACCTTTAGTTGCAGTTCTTGTTCTGATGCGAGTTTGTATAAGATTTATCCTTGTTGGATTTACTCGTTCCATTTCTCTACGCCTGCTTTTTAGTATAGTATTTTTTTATGTATTCCTCCTTTATTCTTGAAAGTTCAGATTCAGGAAGTGCAGATAGTAGTTCCCATCCTATCTCAAGTGTGCGTTCTATAGAGCGGTTTTCGTCAAAACCTTGTTTTATAAATTTATTTTCAAAGTTCTCCCCGAAATTTAGATATCTTTTATCTATTTCACTTAACGCCTCTGCTCCAACTATAGAGCTTAGGTTTTTTGCATCCTGGGCTCTAGCATATGCTCCGAATAATTGATCTGATACACCTTTATGATCCTCTCTTGTTTTTCCAGAGCCTACCCCATTCCCCATAAGTCTTGAAAGTGAACCTATAGGATTAATAGGAGGATATATGCCTTTGTTGTATAGCTGCCTGCTCAAAAAGATCTGGCCCTCAGTTATATAGCCAGTGAGGTCTGGTATAGGATGAGTAACGTCGTCGCTTGGCATCGTAAGTATGTCCAATTGAGTTATGCTTCCTTTCTTTCCTCTTAAAACTCCTGCACGCTCGTATATGCTTGCAAAGTCAGTATACATGTATCCAGGATATCCTCTTCTTCCAGGAACCTCCTCTCTTGCACTTGAAAGTTCTCTTAACGCCTCTGCATAATTTGTCATGTCATTTAATATAACAAGAACATGCATTCCTTTTTCATATGCCAAATACTCTGCAGTAGTAAGTGCAAGTCTTGGCGTGAGTATTCTTTCTATGCTAGGATCATCTGCGAGATTTATAAAGGCTACTGTTCTGCTTAAAGCGCCTGTTCTTCTGAATTCATTTGTGAAATACTCTGCATCGTCATAGGTTATTCCTATTCCTGCAAAAACGACAGCAAAGCTCTCGCTTTTATTTTTTACCTTTGCCTGTCTTGTTATCTGCGCAGCTAGTTGATTATGCGGAAGACCCGAACCTGAAAAGATAGGAAGTTTTTGTCCTCTTACCAAGGTATTCATGCCGTCTATTGTTGAGATTCCTGTTTCTATGAAATCGCTTGGATATGATCTTGAAACTGGATTTATTGGAAAACCATTTATATCTCTTTTTTCCTTTCCAGCTATACCTGCAGCACCATCGCGTGGATGACCCTGACCATCAAAGATCCTACCTAGCATTGAGTCACTAACACCTATATTGAAGGTTTCTCCTAGAAAACTTACAGAGGTTTTATCGAGATTTATGCCGCTTGTAGATCCGAATACCTGCACTATTGCCTTGCCTTCGCTGGTGTCTAAAACCTGGCCCAATCTATACTCGCCATTTTGCATTCTAATTCTTACTATTTCATTGTATGATGCAGCACGTACCTTTCCAACCACAACCAAAGGCCCAGCAACATTTTCAATTGTTTTATATTCTATATCAAACTTCATTTAATTCACCTTTTGTTTTTCCTGTTTTAGTTCACTGCCTAGCTCATCTTTTTCTAATGCATTAAACTCAGCAGAGATGCCAAGTGTTGTTTTTTTGAGTGCAGCCCCAAAGTCCTGTTCTTTTACAGTCTTAAGCCTTGAGATATCGGTTCTTATCTTCATTGCGGCTATCTTCTCCACCTTAACACCATTAGAAACTGCCTTTGATGCTAGTTTTGAAAAAAGAAGCATTGCATTTAACATGCCTGCCTGTTTCTTCATTGTCGTGTACGCATCTATCTCGTCATAAGCATTCTGCCTTAGATAATCCTCCCTCAGCATTCTTCCTATTATTAAAACTATGCGCTCAGATTCTGGAAGTGCATCCTCTCCTACAAGCTGGACTATGTCCTTTAACTCCGACTCTCTTTGTAGAAGCTGCATAGCCTGCTTTTTATCCGAAACAAATTCTTCGCCTACATTTTTTATATACCATGGCTCGAGAATATCTAGATATAGTGAATAACTGTTAAGCCAGTTTATTGATGGAAAGTGCTTTGAGCTTGCTAACGACGCATCAAGCGACCAGAAGGTCTTTACCACTCTTAATGTTCCCTGTGAAACAGGCTCAGAGATGTCTCCTCCAGGAGGAGAGACAGCACCTATAAGTGTTATAGAACCTCTTTTGCCTCCTAAACTCTCGACGCTTCCACTTCTTTCATAATACTCTGCAAGCCTTTTTGAGAGATATGCAGGATATCCTTCCTCTCCAGGCATCTCCTCTAATCTTGCAGAGATCTCTCGCATAGCCTCTGCCCACCTTGAGGTAGAGTCTGCCATTATCGAGATATTGTAACCCATGTCGCGAATATACTCGGCTATAGTTATTCCAGTATATATGCTTGCTTCTCTTGCAGCTACAGGCATATTGCTTGTGTTTGCAATAAGGATTGTTCTTTCCATAAGAGGCCTTGCTGTTTTAGGATCCTTAAGTTCTGGAAATTCTGAGAGTATCTCAGTCATTTCATTGCCACGCTCTCCGCAGCCTATATATACAACTACATCGCTGTCAGAGTACTTTGCAAGGCTATGCTGAATTACTGTTTTTCCAGCTCCGAAAGGTCCTGGAACAGCCGCCGTTCCACCCTTTGCTATAGGGAATAATGTATCGATTACACGTTGACCAGTAACTAGTGGCTCTTCTGACTTAAACTTTCTTTTTATCTTTGATGCATACCTAACTGAACGGCGCTGCATCATAGTTATTGGACTCTTCTTTCCATTATTATCAAGCTCTGCTATCTTTTCTTCTATTGTAAAGCTTCCGCTTTTTATCATTGAGAGTTTGCCTTTTGCTCCTTTTGGCAGCAATATATAATGTTTAAAGGTTGGTGTTTCCTGAACAAAACCGAGTATCATGCCTTCATGCACTTGCATGCCTTTTTTAATATTTTTTTCTGGAGTGAAATGCCATTTCTTTTTTCGATCTAGCGCAAAGGCTTCTATTCCTTTTCCTATAAAACTGCCGCTCTTTTTTTCAAGTGTTTCTAGAGGACGTTGTATTCCATCATAAATCATTCCAAGAAGACCAGGACCAAGTTCTACAGACAAAGGTAATGAAGTGGTCTCTACAGGCTCTCCAGGTCTTAGGCCAGTGGTATCTTCATATACTTGTATTACTGCATTGTCGCCCCTTAGTTGAATTATCTCGCCTATCAACCTTGATTTGCCAACCTTTACCACGTCATACATATTGCTTCCAAGCATCTCCTTTGCTATTACCAAAGGTCCTGATATTCTTTTTATAAGTCCCATATTAACTACCAATTGTTTTGCTTATATCTATTCCTATTGCTCTGAGAATAAGCTTTCTAAGTGTATCTGGAGTGTACTCAGAACCATAGTCTGGTACCTCTATGAAGATAGGCATTATACTCGTATCTATAGCATTTAATATTTTCCTATCTTTAATACCCTTAGATATTCTCGAAGAGATAATTATTATTCCTATTTCTGGCCTTTCCATAAGTGAACGGATTGCAGCTTCGCCTTCCTGAACTGTTTCTACTGTGAATGAGTCATGTACTCCTGCAAGCTTGAAGCCTAGCGAAAGTTCCTCGCCACCAACAAGCGCAATCTTAAAATTTTTATAATTTTTATTTATGCTCCCTTCCAAATCATCAGCTCAGAAAGCTCATCTTTAGTGAGTCCGTACTCCTTTCCTTTAATTAATATCCTCAAGGTTGATACCTCTATCTCTTTAAGATATACATAAGAGATTATCGAGGTTAAACACAGAACGCTTTGTGTTATTGCCTTTTTTGACATGTTAAATATGGCATTTTTCATAGCAACTTCAAAAGAAAGCAGCCTTTTATTTTTTTTGTAAAGTGCAGCTGCGCCTTTTAAATCAAAAACAGTTATTTTTGAAGATAACGCTTCTATTGAATCTGAAGAGTCGTATACCTTACGCAGAGCCTCCAGATCCATATAGCCGCGAGATATTATATTTTCTTGAAATGAATTAAAGGTTTTATTCTTTGACTTTGCTAGTATTAAGGTAAGTATATTTCTTGAGTCTATCTCTTTGCGCAGTATTCGAGTAGCGCGTTCTTTCCTATCGAATAAAAGAGCTATTGTCTTTTCAAGAAGCTTATAGTAGCTAATATCCATTGCGGAGATAGCAGAGTAGATATTTTTATTAGCGAGATAAGACTTTTCTGCAACATTAATAAGCTTTGAATAGTGAGGCGATTTTTTGGATAGATGCTGAAACATTTTTTCGAGGTTGTCTTCTTTTAATGCTTCTTTTAATATTAGATGATTAAACTCTCCATAGTCTATTACATATCTTGAGATTTGTTCATAAGGCAGATTGCGCCCCTTTGCTTCTATTGCTAATCGCAGATTATGAAGATCCCAACGCCCTATTATGCTCAGTATTATTGATTTATCTTCTGGTGGAGTAATTTTTAATAATATGATTATATGCTCTGCGAGGTTTTTACTCAGCGCAAAATCTATGAGGGATTGTTTTATACTTATACCGCCAAAATCGGAGAGTGATTTTGAGTAATCGGTTTGCATTAGCGTAGAAAGAATAGTTGAGTTGTCCTTAGATGAAAGTATGGTTGCCATCTGCGATTCTTTTATCAAAAAGAACTCCATGCTCTTTACTCTTGTATTGGAATAAGCGTACTTTGTAGACAGTCCGTACACACAAACACCCATCAATCCCCAAAAACAATATGCATCATTATATTTCTAAGACGCTCAAGTTCAGAGTCTACAATTTCCGAAGGTTGTGCGTTTAAGCTTATACTGCCGTCATTAGTGTACATTAAAACGCCGACCATATTCTTAGAGGTTACTTTGTTTCCAAAGCCAGTCAATGACTCAAGATTCTTTTTGTTTGACTCTATAGTTGATGCTGCTTTATCCGCAATTGAGGAGAAGGAGCTTACTGCTTTTGAGACTAGCTCTTTTTCATGCTTTGAGGATAATTGTTTTATGGCCTCATTTCGCATATGAGGTAAATTTTTTGAAATTAACTCCTCTTTTGCAGAGGAAAGTATAGAAGCTATCTCTACCTCTATCTCTGCATTTGTTTCAGCGAGCATTCGCGCAGCGGTTATTCTTGCTGTTTCCCTTGCAGTTCTTAATGTCTCATCGCAGCTTTTCTTAGCTGATATAATCATATCATTGCTAGCCTTGAGGGCTGCTTGACGCTCGCCCTCAAGATATTTCCTTGAGCTCTGTTCTATACTTTGCTTTATTTCTAACAGACCCATTTATCGCACCGTCAGATTATTCCTGCTGACAAAGCTATTAGTATTGCTATTACGAATCCGAAGATTACCAATGTTTCTGGTATTACAAGAAAAAGTATTACCTTTCCTATTTCTTCAGGTTTTTCTGCTAAAAGGCCCATGCCTGCGCTCCCTATTCCAGCCTGTGCTATACCAGTTCCTAAAGCTCCTCCAAATATTGCAATACCAGCCCCTATAGATGCTATTGCAACTTCCAATGTTATTGCCATTTTTTCACCAATATTTTTTATTCTTTAGTATAAACCCGTTTATATGAGAAGGGCTTGAATTTTTGACCTCCGCCCTCATAGAATTTTGTGAAAAACTCTACGAAATTGAGCCTAAGCCCCTGAACAAGACCTTCAAAGATAGAAACAATCATATTTAACACATGCAGTATTAAGAATATTACTAGATATAATATGAATACAAGTATGCCATCACTAAGCTTAGGAGTGAACGCGAAATCTATTAGGAATGCTATTATTACACTGGCAAGTCCAAAACCCATTATTCGCATATAACTAAGCGAGTGTGAGATTAAATCTATTATTTCTAAGGCTTTTTCTCCGCTGAGCAGTATTGTAAGAACCAGCGATGCTAGACCCAATACAGTGCTAATTAATGTCAAGGTATAATTTATAGATCCGAAAAGAGCTCCGGCAATAGCCAATGAACTAAATAGGACAAGCGTAAATGAGGTCAGCTTTGAGATAGCAAGTTTTTTCTTATGGTGTCTATACTCATTTATAAAACCAAAAATAAGCCCCAGAAGTATTTGAGTAAGACCAAATAATATTGAGATTACTGCTATGTAACTTATATCGGCAAACCAGTTTATTCCGGTAAAACCTGTAAAGTACTGGTTGAATGGCATGCCAAGGTATTGATTTGATATAAAACCGAAGAACATTGCTGAGATAGAGTTTATCTGCCATAGCGTTGCAGTATTGTACATAAGTCCATTAGGATCGGTCTTTCTTTTTATAAAAGTAGATAAAATCAATGACATTATGCCATAGCCTACGTCTGAAATCATAAAGCCGTAGAATATAGGAAAAGAAATTATAAAGATCCACGATGGATCTATTTCATCGCTTCTTGGAAGAGAGAAAAACTCAATCATATAGTCAAATGATCGTAAAAATTTAGGGTGATTTATGAGTGTTGGAGCTAATTCATCATCTGTATTTATTCTCTCTATATAAACAGTCCCAGATAATTTTTCCTCTAATTCTTTTTTAAGAATTTGTTCTTTTTTTCTAGCAATCCATCCTTCTATTACAACAGTATTGTCTGTTTTTTTGAAGAGAGCAGTAGCGTTGGATCTTGATAGTTCTATATTAAGAAGTTCAGAATATGCTGCTATTCTTGAATAGGATAATAAACTCAATTCTTTAATTCTTTTTGAGATTTGATCTAATTCGATATTTAATGCATTTATTTTTTTAGTTGTTGAAGATATCACCTGGGCAGGGGTTCCAACAAGCTCTTTTGAGGATAAATCAAGCTCCATTATTTCATATTTTTTTATTATGTTCTCTATATTTGCTTTTTTATCATATGCTACAACAACTGCTTCGATACTGCCAGTTCTATTTGAAGTTATCTCTATATTTTTAACGTTGCTTAAAAGATCACTCTTGAAATGACGTAATGCTTTGTGTGAAATCTCAAATGCCTTCACAATAATAGCATCGCTTGATAATTTTGAGAAATTCATATTTATAGTATTAAGTTTCTTGCCTACAGAAAGCGCAGAAGTTGCAAGTTTTAACTCATCTTCTAACTCTTTTTTCTTATCGTTTAATGAATAAATCTCCACTAATGTTTTATCGCCATTTATTTTTTTGCTTAACTCCTCAAAGGGCATATGTTTTATCTTGTTTTTTGGCTCAGCATTTAATGATTTTTGAGGTTTTTCTAAAATAGTTAATGCTCCATCGACTCTTACTAGAAGTTCATTTATAGCATTTATATACTCTTGAGTCTGTACCTCATTGAGCCCGAGCTTTGTACGCCTAAGTTCTATAACCCCAAGTTTGTGGAATGTTTGCACTACTGTACGCAACCCAGTTTCCAGAGAAATAACTCTTACTTTATACATAACTTCTGATTTAAACATATATTTTTACCTAGAGAATTTCATTTATAAAGGAAGAGATTATTTTTTTCTGCTTTTCTTTGCTGATTTTCATAGATGTAATTTTATGTGCCTCTTTCTGTGCAGCTGCAATTTTTAATTTTTTAAGTTTTTCTGCTTCGACATTTGACTGTTGATTTGAATTTTCTAAAATTATTTTTGCTTTTTCCTCTGCTTCTGCCATGAGTTTAGAAACCTTTTCCTTTGTTTCTAACATAAGCTTGTCTTGCTCTTTTTGAAGATTTTCGCGTAAATATTTTGCTTTCTCTTCAACATCATGTATTTGTGAAATTGAATCCTTGTTTATTTTTTCGGAGTTGTCCATAATTCTCAGCCAATAAAAAGATGATAGTATATACAATATTAAATTTATATTACTTTCGCGACACCTAATAAACATAGTTTATTAGTTCATTTTTGGTCTTTGCAGAAAAATGTAGAAAAAAAGATAAAAAATAACAATGTCAAGAAACTCTGCTGGTAAATGGCATAAGTAAGGCATTTAAATATTTCTGATGTAAGTTATTCATGGAATCACTTGAATTGCTAAGCGATTATGAGAAACAGAACCTCTTTATTGCTATTGCAACATTATTTTTAGGCATAATAACCATACTTTCATATATGTATACCGGCGCTGGAGTTATATTTTTTATATTTGCAGTGATAACAGTGATAGTAGGACTTTATATGGCATTGAGAATCTCTAACGAAAAAGAGGTTTTAGTGGCAAACGAAAAAAAGACTAAAAAACAATAGTTTATTTGATGCTAAAAGAGTTACTTATTTTGCAGGTTACGTTTTTATGCGCGGCTTTTTTCTACGCAGCTTTAAATATCTTTTATTGTAAAATGGAATAATACTTATCTTGTTAAGGTATTAATTGTGAATAAACTTATAATAGCAGAAAAACCAAGCGTTGCGCTTAGAGTGGCACTTTCATTAGGTGATACACAACCAAAGAGATATAATGTAAACGGCGTTGGATACTTTGAGGTAGATAACGGAATGGACACGCTGTTTATAGTTGCAGCGGCAGGACACCTATTCACACTTCAGCAAAAAGATAAAGAAAAAAAAGAGCTGCCCATATTTGATATAGAATGGATACCATCGTATAAAGCCAATGAAAGCTCATATTTTACAAAAAAATACTTAGACACAATATCTGAAATTTCTAGAAAGTGTACTTTTTTCATTAACGCCTGCGACTATGATCTTGAAGGAACAGTGATAGGCACAAACATACTCAAGCTCGTCCTTAATAATGATGTAAATGCAGCATTAAAGAATGAAAGAATAGGCAGAATGCGTTTTTCTACGACTACAAAACCAGATTTAGTAAATGCTTATGAAAAGATTGAAACCTTTGATTTTTCTAATTTTTATGCAGGAGAAGCAAGGCACATGTTAGACTGGATGTGGGGCATAAATCTTAGCAGGGCGCTTATGAACTCATTATTTTCTATTGGAATAAGAAAGGTACTCAGCATAGGTAGAGTGCAGGGACCAACGCTTGCTGTTCTTGCTAAAAGAGAGGTAGAAATTAAAAACTTTGTTTCTAAGCCTTTATGGAAGCTGCTTATAAAGGTAGACAAGCTTGAGCTTGAGAACAAAAGAGGCAGTATATTCGATAAAAAAGAAGCTGAAGAGGCATTTAATAAAACAAGCAAAGGCAAGGCAGTGGTAATGGAGCTTGATATAAAAGAAGAACTGCATGCCCCATTTCCACCGTTCGATCTTACCTCATTGCAGCTTGAGGCTAGTAGAGTTTTCAGACTTGACCCTTCAAGAACACTTAAAATAGCACAGACACTTTACGAACGATCTTATATCTCATATCCAAGGACCTCTTCGCAAAAATTGCCGTATACATTAAATCTTAAAAAAATATTAAGCGATATAGCAAAAAATGAGAAGTATAAAGATAGCGCAAATGCACTTATTCAAAATAACAGGGTACGCCCTCACGAAGGCGCAAAGCAAGATGAAGCACACCCTGCTATATATCCAACAGGCGAACTGCCTAAAAAACTTTCTGCTGAAGAAGAAAAATTATATGATTTGATAGTAAAACGATTTTTAGCATGTTTTGCCGAGTATTCTAAAGGTGAAAAGACAAGCATAATGATAGGTGTTGACGGTGAAGAGTACGCTGCTGTTGGAGAGATAATTAAAGAGAGAGGATGGATCGCAATTTATGAACCATATTACAAACCAAAAGAGCTTGAGATACCAAAACTAGAAAAAGGAAAGGAAGTAAAGATAGATGACATAGTTATGAACGAAGGAAAGACAGAGCCGCCAAACAGATACGGAAAGGCAGGTCTTATAAGTCTTTTAGAAAAGAAGAATCTTGGAACAAAGGCCACACGTGCCTCGATAATAGATACGTTATTTGACAGAGGATATATAACAAATTCAAGAATAGAGGTAACAGGATTTGGAATGAGCGTTTATAACGCACTTAACTCTTATTGCAATGAAATACTAGACGAGGAGATGACAAGAAAACTAGAGGAGGATATGGAAAAGGTTGCAAAAGGGGAGCTTGATGAACAAAGAATAATAAACGAAGGAAAAGAGGTAATAAGCAAAATAATAGATGACTTCAAAAAGAATGGAAAGGAGATTGGACAGGCTCTGGCTGAAGGATTGAAAGAAAGTGAAAAATCAAACATACTTGGAAAGTGTAATAAATGCGGAGGAGATCTTATTATGAGAAGATCAAAAATAGGAAAAGCATTTGTTGGCTGCGCCAGCTGGCCGAAATGCAACAATACTTATCCGCTACCGCAATACGCTAAAATAATACCGTTAAACAAAATCTGTGAAAAATGTGGCACGCCTAAAGTTAAGGTCTTTTCAAAAGGAAAGGTCTTTGAGATGTGTTTAGATACTAATTGTGAAACAAAGAAAAACTGGGGAGCTAAAAAAGATGACAAGAATGCTCAAGCAATAAAGGCAAATAATATGACAGCTACGCCAGGTATTTCAAAGGATAATATAGAAAAGGATATAAAAAGCGAAAATAAAGAAAAGATTAAAAAAACAAGAATTCCTAAGAAAACAACAAAAAAACAAACAAAGAAAAAGATAAAGAGTGTAAAGAAAGAGGATAAAACTAGCAATGACAGTTTACTAGGAGCTTAAGCTTATGTTTTTATACTTATTCTTATAATAGATATAAACATGGACCTAATGTCAAAAACAGCTATTGTAGTTATTGTCTTGATGGCTATTATTTTTTTAGTCTTTTACCTTGAAAGTAACGGCGCTTTCGGAACACAACAGATAACGCAGTCAGAAGCTACGACGTTGGTTTATCACGACCTTCAGAATTCTTTTCAAGGAGCAGTTATAAATATAACAAATGTAACCCCTTCGCAGTATTCTGGAAGCTGGCATATAGTTGCAGCCGTAATTCAGAATGCTACCTCCCCGTGCCCAAGTTATTCAGTATACTCTTTTGATTATCCAAAGTATAATTTTGTCTACAAAACAGAAAATATATACACAGAGAACTGCGTAATATATGAAAATCAAAATAATCAAAACAATATCATAGGATCGTATCCTGCTGCTATAACCAAAAGTTATGATAGCAACATAACACTTGTCAAAAACTTTGTTTATAAATTTGGTTTCTCAAACGTCACTGTAAAGGCGCAATACTTTAAGTCTCTTGAATATGCAGGCAAACCATATACAGATGTTTGGAGAATTAATTATACCTCAAACCAAACAAACAATACGACAAGTGTTTTATTATATGAAAACAATGGAACTATAATTAAGGCGTATAATGAAACAGTATAGGAGCTTTTTTCTATTCCGTAAAATGCTAATTTGTAATAAAAATATATCTCTCAGCAGTTTTATTTTTTTAAAATTTTTTAACTGAGAGTCATTTCGAGTACTTTTTCGCTTGAATTGCCATTTTTGGAAGAAGAGTTTTTAACAACAAAACCATTTTTTTTAAAAAATGATATCCCGGCAATATTTTTCTCCGAGATCATAGCGCATATTTTGCAATTGAATAATTTTTTAGATAGATCAATGCATGCTTTTAGAAGCATTGTTCCATAACCTTTTTTTCTACAGCTACTTTTTATTATTATCCCTATTACAACACAGTTTTCATTTAAAACAGCTTCACACTCTCCGACAACCACACCGTTTTCTAGCCCTACTAGATCTATTATGTGATTTGAATTAGCAAGAGACACCTTTGTTGATAATAAAAGATTAAGCTGCATTAGCTCTGGCTTTTTATTGAAGGTTGTAGCATAAGGCGTAGCAGCGTAGGTTTCAAGAATTATCTCTGTAAGATCAGCTATATCTGGCATTGCTATTGTACGAATTGTAAAATTATTCATGGTAAAAATTAGCATAGCAAGGTTTTTAAGCAGTTTGATGCTATGATTACATATGTCAATAAGTAAGATGACCGCAAAAAAAATACTTATAGAGTCTGGTGCAAAAAGAGTTAGCGATGATGCTGCAGTTGAACTGGCTGATACATTGAATAAGATAGCTTATGCAATAAGCAGTAAGGCAGTCAAATTATCTGCGCATGCAAAAAGAACCACAATTAAAAAATCAGACATAGACTTAGCAAAATAGTAAATAGTAGTTAATATTGCAAAACATAAAATTAAGCCTTTGCGATAGTTTACTTATGAGTTTATGCAACATAAAAATTGAAGCTAATGAATTTTATAAAACACATATGCTATTTAAACAGCCTAACTTTTATTATTGGTTTTTCCTTTATTTCTCTAATAAAATAGTATACCATTATGCTTAGTAGTATTGTTATGACTCCGCCTGCAAGTGCATCTGCAGGAAAACCGAAAAAGAAGATAAAAAGAGACATAGATGCAACAATTGGTAGATATGGATATAGAGGGGTTAGAAATATATTGGTTTTAGAAAGCTTCATGCTTGCTAGAAGTATTTTGTGTTTTTTGGCATTTTCAAGCGTTCTTATTTTTAACAATGCAAAACTGTTTATTAAATAACTGAAGATAGTGCCGAAGTTACTTATTGCTGCTATTAAATAGATATTGCCTGCTGAAAGAAATGAAATGCCCAAAAGAACAGTAGTTATTATTGCATTCTTTTGTGAAGATTTTCCTGAATGATCCGTTTTTAATATATTAGGCAGAAGGCCATCCTTTGCCATTTGAAATATTAGTAATTCGCAACCTACAATCATAGAAAGCGTTGCGCTTGCAGTAGCTACCATTGCTGCTATGTCAACCAATACAGATAGAGATAATGGTGCTAATCCTGCATGAAGAGCTATAGAAAGAGGGTCTCCAGATAAGGCATAAGCTGATTTTGGAGCTAACATCAACATAGCTATAGTAACACCTACATACAGTATTGCACTTATTAATACTGATAGAAGTATGGCTTTAGCTGCTGTCCTTCCTCCGCCTTTTATGTAAGGAGTTATACTGGCTATAGACTGAAAACCAGAGTAAGCAAACATTGAAAGAACACCAGCTGCGAAGATACCAGATAAACCACCTGAAAAGAACCCATCTAGAGATATATTTGCTGCTTTTCCAACATATATTCCAAAAATAACAAAGATTATCAAGACCATAATCTTGAATGTTACAAGAACAGTATCTGTCCTTGCTGCTTTTTTAATGCCCTTATGTGTAATGTATCCTAGTATAAATATCAAGATTACTGAAAATATTGGAGCATAAAGTTGTGGCAAATTTACAAATGATACAAAATATGAACCAAAGCCCACTGCTATTGCTGCTATTGCGGCAACAAAAGAAAGCAGTCTTAATAGTCCAGTTATAAAACCCAGTTCACTTCCAAAAACCTTGTATGAAAAGGAGTAAGCTGCACCCTCAACGTTAGGCATTCTTGACGAAAGCTCTCCGGTTTCAAATGCAACCAAAATAGCTACGAATCCAGTAAGCAAAAAAGCTATGAGCGCGCCAGAACCAGATAAAGTTATAGCGACACCGCTAAGAACGAAGATACCTGCGCCTATTATTGCACCAAGACCAATAGCAGTTGCTCCAATAAGGCCTATCTTCTCCATTAACTCGAATATAAATAGATATGAATATATTTAAGGTTTACCGAATTTGAGCAGCATTTAGGATGTGCCATTAGGGTTTATGCCCTTACAAAAATGAGATCGCTCCTAAAAGTTTTAATAGAGCTATGGCACCTACACCAGGAAGACCAAAAAGAGCCGTTGCAGCAAAAATTGGAAATGTAAGCGGAATTCCAAAATTAAGGACAAAATCAAGAATAAGAAGAGCTATTGCACCTAAAACAATATTTATTATAAGTCCTATAATTAATTTTACTAGAGATTTTCCCAAAATAAATAGTATATAGATAAGTATTATGGCTAATATTGCCAGAAGTATATATACTCCTAAAGAGGACAACGCAGAGGTCAACACAATTAATGAAGAAAGTAAGCTTAGCATAATTTTATATAGCTTGTAATGTATAAATAGATATGTGGTGCGCGGGTGATTCACGGCTATTATATGGCTGAGGAAGCTCCCTCCATGAAGAGTTTGGTAAGGGTCTAAGGCCCTATTCAGAACAGAAACGATACCTTTATGCAACATACGCTATGACACTACGAGCGTTGCAATGAGGATGAAACGGCTGATGTACCGACAATGAACATGCAAGGCGAAATTACGCCGCTTAGTCTAATATCACCTAAAACAGAAGAGGGGCTACGGCGCACCACATCTATAAAAATATTGCCTTCCAATTCTTTTTGTGAAAATATATGAATGATTTAGATAGTGCAATGGATGTCTTAGATACTCTTGAAAAAAGGAATAGAGGAGTAGAACACAATAATGATGGAATAAAAAGCAGTAGAGTATTTATAGGGACAGTTGAGCAGTATTTTAGTAAAATAGGAGTAGTCGCAATAAAACTTAATGAAACCTTGAATGTTGGAGATGTTATAGAGATTGGAACAGATGATGACGCAGTAAGGCAAAAGATTATTAGCATGCAAATAGACAGGCAGGACATAGACTCTGCAACAGATGGAGACTCAGTAGGAATAAAATTAAAGTATAAAGTAGAAGAAGGAAGCGAGGTTTACAAAATAATTAGATAATAAGAAACTGTCGTAGTTATGGATTGATTTATTGAGATACTTTATTTATGGTTCGCCTATTTTTTTAAAAAGTAATATATCTGAAATGAAAGAGAGATTCAATAACTTTAAAATAGAATCAAATTTTGTAAATGCGTATGTAATCTCAACTCATGAAACCTCGACTAAACGTTTTGCAGGAATAAAGCCAGAGTTTCTTGATAGAATCTTAAAAATTAAAAAAACAGCCAGGTTATCTGAAAAGGAGTATTTGAATAGTATAAAATCACTTCTTCTTTCTGTTCCATTACCTGATAAAAAATTAAAGATAGAATGTGTGGATATAAATTCACGGCGTGGTTTTTCTGCCAAGGATATTGAGGTCTATTTAGGGCAAGAGCTTGAATCATTAGGCACTAAGATTGATATAGAAAAACCTGAGATCTTATGCTATGTGATACTTTTCGATATGACCTGTCATATTGGCTTTGAGTCCTATAAAAAACTTAGGTTTGTAGATTCAGGAAGGCATTATAAACAACTTTCTTCTAAAATAAGCCGCGCAGAGTTTAAGCTAATGGAAGCATTTGATGAATTTAAAATAAAAATCAAGGGAAAAAAATTTGCATTAGATTTAGGTGCTGCGCCAGGAGGTTGGAGTGTTTTTTTAGCAAAACAAGGCTTTAATGTACTAGCTATAGATCAAGGAGAGTTAAATGTAAAAAACATAAATGATTTGAAAATAGAGTATATGGAATTTTTAAAGGATCAGAATACAGATATAGATAAATTGTTAAGTAAATATCAAATACTACATGTTAAGGACAAATTCCAGAGTTTGCTGGAAAACAAAATTGCAACTAAATTTTTACTAATGACCTGTGATATGAATATAAGTCCTTCAGAGGCTTCACAGGCCGTTCTTCTTTTCAAAAATATGCTTGTTTCAGGAGGAGCGCTTATTTTTACAATAAAATGCAAAACATTATACGCCAAAAACTTTATAGAAGAAGCAGTAGGAGTATTATCAAAGGACTTTGAGATACTTCAGATACTTGCACTTCCAAACAACAGGCAGGAATTGACATTGTATGCTAAAAAGAAGAAGCGCAATAATATGAACTGAAATCCCACATAGTTTATTGATTAAGAAATGTCGTATAATTTACAATGTCTTTAATTTTTTAAGCAGCTCTATTGCAGTATCTCTAATGACTAGTAATTTATCATTAATTGCTATATTTTTTATTATCTCTGGATGTTTTTGTATATTTGGATTAAGAAAGATTGCCATTCTAACAAATTCGCTTTCATGCCTTGAGAGCCGCTTTAATAAAATCTTGTCTCCAGTTTTTGCAGCTAAAAGTTTAGCTTTCCACTCCTCTTCAGGAAATCTTCTTTTTTTACCATATTGTATTTGCAATGCAGTACGCCTTTGAATGATTTACTAGTATTGCATTATGATAAATATTCTTTATTCTTTATCTTTTCACGTACGTAGTCTCCTACAAAGGTAAGTCTAGGACCTTGAAGCGCGTCCTGCTCTAATTTTATTTTGGATTTTATCATGCGTTTAAGTTCTAACTCCCAATCTTCATGCATCTTTATCCATTCGTAATTCAACATCTCTTGCGCTCTCTTAAGGTCTACATCTGTTGCTTTCATAGTAAGTTTATTTAGGAACTCATATTTGTCAAGATCAGACATTGTAACTCCTAGAAAACGAGCTTCAGGAGTAGCGACATCTGCGCCTATATATGCAAGATTTATACTCCCGGTTTTTATAGTCCAATAAATATACCATCCCCATGCGTCAGAATCTGTAAAGATATAGATAGGTAAACCCTTGTCTGCTAATTTTCTTATTAGTCTTCTGCAACCCCTTGCGGCTTGCCCTTGAGGAGTAATAAGTATGGCATTCTCTTTTTTCCAGAATAAATCTTCATTCAATCTTTGCCAAAGTGCATCTTTTTCTACTACAAGCACATACTTTGCCTTAACATCTACAAACTCTATATCATTATCTACATCGCTAGGTATTGCCCATCCGCTCCTACCCTGTTTTGAACAATCTATCTCTATCTTTTCATTTCCAAATGTATCTATTATACGCATATTTCCTGCAAGAACCCCTTTTCTATTTGCATTTAAATTAAGATTCTCTCTTTTAAGTGATAGAGCAACCTCTATGTCCTCTATCAACGGATTCGATTCTGCTTGTTCACTAAAGACGTTTTCATCTACATCATCGCCTAGTGAAAATTTGAGCTGATAGAAAAGTCCTCTTATTGTAGTGTGCAGACCTTCCTTTACAAATCTATGACACTTTGCAGCTATAGCTATAGTTTGCATAAATCTTTTTGACTGTGCTACATTTATAAAATTTCTTTCTTCTTTTGCACTTCCCAATCTTAAATAACCATTCTTCTGATCAAATATTATATTTGAACGTGTTCTAGCGGTTGTAGTGAATTTAGGATTTGAACCATTTTTAATATCGCGAACTATATTTGAGCCAAGTTCCTCTATCTTCTCTTCTGGTTTTATCTTATTTTCCTTGCTGTTTTTACTCATTGATACGCCTCTTCTCCTTTTTCCAGTAAACCGCAGTATTTTAATTATTAAAGTAAATTACTCTTATTAATAATTATACATTATCTGTAAACACTAAAGGTTTTCTTTCCTTTGAATCACTAGTTATATACTCTTTAAGCTCCTTGACCATGGCATCTCTTCTAGGACTCTTCTTAAGTACATTTTCTAATACCTCTGCTATATTCTTAGCTGTTATTACCTTAATCTTTTTAAGATCTTCTTTATCGAGATTTATGTCCTTTGAATTTGTTTCTGGTATTACTACATACTTCATTCCAGCTTCTATTGCAGCCATTATTTTATAACTTATACCTCCTACTGGAAGGACCTCCCCTCTTACCGAAAGCGAGCCAGTCATAGCAAACTCTTGATTTACAGGTATGCCCTCCATTGCTGATATTACTGCTACTGCAACTGAAATGCTTGCACTATCTCCTTCTACACCTTCATACGTTTGCAAAAACTGTACATGTATATCGTAATTTGCCATATCTCTTCCTATGTGTTTCTTTATTATGGCGCTTATGTTCTTCACAGCTTCTTGTGCTATTTTTCCTAATTTTCCAGTAGGTATTAATTTGCCTTCGGTTCTAGAACTTGCCTTTGTTACCTCTGCAACTATAGGCAGAACTATTCCTGCAGAAAGATAGGAAGAACCTACTACAGCAAGTCCATTGACCCGACCTATAGCAAAGCCTACTGTTTTGAATATCTGATAATCTTTTCTGTATTCTAAGTTTTGGGCTACATATTGTGCTTCTATAGGCCTTGAAAGACCCATCGCAGCAAGTACATCCTTTCTGGTAACAACAGTTCTATTTTCCTCTTTTGCTATATCTCCTGCCGCACGTATGAGACCGCCTAGATCTCTTAATATAAGTGTAAGTCTATTCTTTCTGCCACTTCTTCGTTTTGCCTCATCTATTATAGCCATGCATGCTTCATAACCAAATGGCGGTATCTTTCCGTCCTTCTTTATCTCTTGTGTAATAAATTTTATTATCTCAAATCTGTTTTCATCTGTGTCTGGCATCGAGGACTCCATATAAACCTCATAACCATAACCCCTTATTCTTGAACGCAGTGCAGGATGCATCTTCTGTATATCCTGAAGATTTCCAGCTGCAACCAAAAGGAAATCACAAGGTACTGCCTCTGTTCTTATCAAAGCACCTGAACTCATCTCGCTCTGCCCGGTTATAGGATATTTTTTCTCCTGTAATGCAGTTAAAAGCTCTTGCTGAGATCTCGGTTCTATATCGGCTACTTCATCTATAAATAAAACACCCTTGTTAGCTCTGTGTATAGCGCCGCCTTCTACTCTTAAATGGGCCGGAGTTCCAAGTCCTCCGGATTGTAGTGGATCGTGTTTGACATCGCCGAACATTGCTCCTGCTCTTGAACCAGTTGCATCTATAAAAGGAGCGTGAGTCATTCCAGTATTGTCCACAATTAATTTTGGATCATTGCTATCGAACATACCAGGAAGTATTCCACCTCCCATCTTTCTAAAACTTCCTACAAAAAGTATCATTGATGCAAAGATTAATACGCCAAGTATTAGTCCTGCCAAAAGAAGCATCCGGTATCCGCTAAATATATTTGAAAAACTTAATGCAAACAGTATTACTATTATAACAAGTATTATAGGAATAATACTGCTTTTTGGTGCTGCATTGTCCATTCTTACCTTCATCTTTTCCTTCTGAATTATTTGTCTGCCTTGTCCGTCTCCTAAAGGTTTACCTTCTTGAGGAGGATTAGGATAGGTCTTTACTACCTTTATTAATGGTTTATTTTCATCATTTACATTTTTATAGACTAATACATCTTCTAAATCAGTATTCCCAAGAAGCTCTGCCATTCCCTGTGCAAGCATAGTTTTTCCTGTGCCTGGATCACCGATAAGAAGAACATTTCTATGCTGCTTTGCAGCCTTTCGCACTATTTCAGTAGCATTCTTCTGACCTATAACCTGATCAATCATTTTATCAGGTATCTTTATCTCATTTGTCGTGTTAAATTTTTTCATAAATTTGCACTGATGATTAACAATTTTTTAGAAAGCAGAAATATAACGCCCATAAAATATATAAATAGTATGCTAAAAAGTTTATTATGGATTAGTTAATAGTATGGTTTTGAGTTTAATTGAATTTTATTTTTATATCGAATTTTATTCCGCATTTTTGCAGCGTGAAAAAGCCGAAGCTAAAGGAAAAATATATAAATAGCGTTTAGAGGGTGGGGAAGATAAATAGATTACTCTAAACGCATGGAAATTATTTATCACTATTGCTTTATATATCTTGCTATTTTTTATGTGTAGAGTAGTGCTTTGCTATTATTATCATTCGAAAGCGTAGAATATTTATAAGTATAGTTTTTATTACTTGGTAAATATAAAATTTAGTAATTATTGATTACATGTCATATTATGATAATACAGATGAACAGAATGGTTCTTTAGATAATAAAGAAAATAAATCAAATAAATCAAACAACGTGGCTAATGCTAACAACTCGCAGAAATCTATTTTCGATAATACAGATAACCCACATAAAGCCTCGATAATAGGGAAGGTTCTGATTGGATTTTTCATTTTAATAATAATTGTGGCTGTAGTAGGATATGTTTATTTTTTTATGATACAACCAAATGCTATTTTAAAACTGCTAAATGAAATGCCATTAAACAAGCCGATTCCGCTTTCAAATGCAATAATTATTATAAGCAATTTAAGCGCTATAAAATCATCAGTCCCTTATAATTTAACATACTCAATTAATTCTGGAGCCACAATGGCAATCGATGGCAGCTCTAAATCATTACAGTTAACAGGCAACTACTCTACATTTATGACAGATAATAAAACAAGATCTGATTTTTCTATTTTGATGCCTGCGATTTTATCTGAATATCTAAGTAAGATAAATGCGATTATAATAACAAATCAAAGTGAAAACTATGTATGTTATAACATATTATACGGCTCGCTTTCAGGAAGTGGAATAAATTCAGTAAATAATTATAGCTGTTTAAACATTGTAGCTTCTAAAGCAAATGAAAGTAAGCTAGTGGGAAGTGCAAAAGAGAATCTCACAAGATATCTTAATGGAATTAATTTTACATTAACCAATCTTTCTTTATCATCTTATAAAAATAACAGTTGTGTTCTTTTAAATGGCACGGTGTATGGCAATCCAAAAACTATATTAGAAAACATATCCAATACAATTAATAACGCAGGTAATCTAACACTTAATATCGATGGTAAAATAAGCACATGCATCTCTATGATAAATTACATGCCAGTTTATATTAGAATAAATGGCAATGGAGCATTGAATGCAAGCACATTTAACGCGGCAGGAGCAAGAAATAGTATAACGGCATCGATTTACTTATATATAAATCAAACAAGATCTGGAACTCCGCTTAATGTAACACAACTGCTTAAACTTCCAGGAACTGTAGTTAATAGATATAATTTAACCAGCGGCTCAGTAGAAAATATACTTCATGGAAATGGAATTTCTACTACACCTACTACAATAGCGCCAACTACAGTACCAATACAACAAAATGTTACTTCTGGTATTATTCCAACAAACTCGATTAATTCGTCTACATCAACTCCACCTCCATTGCCATAAGTGTGAGATAAATTACAAAAACAGGGATTAAAAAATGCAAAGCATAGTATGTAGAGGACTTTCTAAAACTTATTCTAAAGGAAGTAAGGCACTTGATTCAGTAAGTTTTAAGTTTGAGGGCAATGGCATACTTGCAATAATAGGTCGAAATGGTGCGGGTAAGACCACACTTATACGTATACTTGCTACAGAACTCATGCCAACCAAAGGAACAGCTTTAATAAATGGCATAGATTTAATTAAAGAACCAAAAAAAATACGTGAATTTATAGCTATAGTGCCCCAGGAGGCAAAGGCAGTACATTGGCTTACTCCAAAGCAAACTGTAGTATCATATTTAATGTATAGGGGAATTGGTTTTTCTCAGGCAAAAATAAAGGCTGAGGAGTCGTTAAAAAAACTTGCGCTGGAAAAACAGATAAATAAGCTCAATAGGTTGCTTTCAGGAGGTACAAAAAGAAAAGTATTGGTTGCGACTGTACTTTCATCAGGAGCCAAGATTATATTTTTAGATGAGCCAACCACAGGACTTGACCCGATATCAAGAAGCGATCTCTGGAAACTTCTAAATACACTTAAAAAGGAGTATCTCATAGTTCTTACAACTCATTATTTGGAGGAGGCTGAGAGACTTGCAGATAAGATAGGAATAATGGAGCAAGGGAAATTACTTGCTTTTGATACACTAAATGAACTAAGAAAAAAATTGAAGTATAAATATAGCATAAAAATAATAGGAACTGAGATAAAAATAAACTATAAAGATGCAGTATCAATAAATGGAATAGATGGAAATCAACAAATACTTACAAATGAAAATCGATCATCACAGATAAGTCAGATGCTTATAAAAAAAGGAGTGAAATTTTCAACTAACATGATCACTCTTGAAGATATTTTTTATTATCTTGTGAAAAAATCTATAATTGAAGAGAATGAGGACAATGATGAATCGTAAATCATTAAATCAGATTATGGCCTCTGTTTTAGTAAACAGCATATATGCTATGAAGAACTACCCGATTATGCTTATAAATACACTTCTTGCTCCTTTGTCCATATTAGTAATAATTGTTTTTATAAGTAGGGGCGCACTTATAGGAGTCGGAATAGAGGGCGCCTTTATAATGGCTATGATAAGTAGTGGAATTGGACTTCAGTCAGATCTTTCGCACTTGAAGAATGATTTCAAATTGCAGGATATGGTTGTTAGCTCTCCAACATCAGCAGTTAATTATATGGTTGGGATGGGAGTATCTGAGCTTGTGTATGCAATACCTATACTTGTAATACTTTCCATAATGGCAGCCATTTTTCTGCATCCTACGCTTATTCAAACCTTAATATTAATTGCAGTGATGACAATAGTTTATATCTTTTCCATAGCTTTGGGCTTTTTCTTTTCTACTGTTACAACAGATGTTATGCAAAGCTGGGGCTTTACAGGAATAATATCTACGCTTTTATCCACCATACCTCCTGTTTATTATCTCATAACATATATTCCGCTACCGTTTAGATACATAGCATATATTTCTCCAACAACATATGCGGCAGAGATAGTACAAAGTTCGTTAGGTTTTCTCTCTATAACTCAAACAAATCTTATTATAGATTGGATAGTTATAATAACGGTGACTGTGATTGTATTAGTA
The DNA here is from genome assembly GCA_021850625.1 of Microcaldota archaeon. GTDB lineage: Archaea > Micrarchaeota > Micrarchaeia > Micrarchaeales > CABMGC01 > JAJZOD01. The sequence goes on from JAJZLJ010000011.1 coordinate 25,513, forward strand.
ATAGCGATTAAAAAATCTATGTGGAGAGAGGTTTAATTAGCTTTGTGCTTATAATTAATTGTGATTTTATTAAAAAAATAGATCCCAAAAAAGCGTTATTTAAAAAGAGCAAGGAGTTAGGCTATGGTAAAATACGAGGTTATGACCTTAATAAAAGCTTTGACGCGCTTGAATTTTTTAATGCATATGCAGATATTGGATTTCAGGCCACTAATCTTGCAAAAGCAATAGAGTTAGTTAAAAAAATGCGTTCTGAAAATGCAACTATTTTTCTTGGTTTTACCTCTAATGTAACAACCAGTGGTTTACGTGATATAATTACATATCTAGTGAAAAATAAGCTGGTTAATTTCTTAGTGACTACAACAGGAGGACTCGAGGAAGATATACTAAAGATTCATGGCCCATTTCTAAAAGGTTCATTTGATGCTGATGGAGCATACCTCAGAAAAAACGGCGTTAACAGAAGTGGAAATATTTATGTTCCAAATGAACGCTACATCTGGTTTGAAGGCTTTATGAAGACATATCTAAATAGAATTTATAAAATACAGACAAAACAGAATCGTATGCTCGATTCAGTTGAATTTGTTAAGGAGCTTGGCGTCTCATTAGAGAATATTAACAAGCATGAAGAAAGCTTTACTTATTGGTGTTATAAAAACAAGATACCTCTTATCTGTACACCACTTGCTGATGGAGCAATAGGTGACCATTTATACTTCTTTAAGAAAGAACACCCAGACTTTGGGGTGGAGCTTTCAAAAGAGGTAGAATTATTATATGATACAGTAATGAATGCAGAAAAGACAGGAGCAATAATACTCGGAGGTTCTGTACCAAAGCATCATATAATGAATGCTTTAATGCTGCGCGATGGAGCTGAATATACCATTTATATAAATACAGGTTATGAACAAGAGGGCAGTAATGCTGGGGCAAATCCAGAAGAAGCAAAAAGCTGGGGAAAGGCGTCACTTGATGATAATAATGTAAAGGTATGGGGAGAAGCAAGTATATTATTTCCAATTTTAGTTGCTGCAGGATTCAAGCTTTCGTGATAGAGTTACATCCAGACATAATAGTATTTATTCTTTATCTGTGTTTGTTTATTGATTAAATGGCTAATAAAATGCAAAATAACAATAAAAATAAAGTTGGCAGTGTAGAAAGTCCGATAAACAAAAAATATTTGAGACGACATACAATACGTGTTTTGATATTAGCATTAATTACCTTTTTAGGATTATATTTTATAACCAAATATTTTGGCATAAATCCTTCTAGTAATGGAGAAGAAATAGCCTTAAGTGCAATCATAGGAATATTAGGTATAGAAACGCTAGGAGTCATACTTTATTATTCTCTAAGATACTCGGTGAAAGGAGATGAAGCATCTACGCTTAGAAATTTATTTAGAATAATAGGATACACTGCACTGATAATATTTCTTTTTTCATTGCTATCTATAAATGTTACTGGCTTACTACTTAGTGCAGGATTTTTAGGCATTGTTCTTGGTTTGGCTGCGCAGTCAACACTCTCTAATTTTATAGCAGGAGTTTATCTTTTATCAAGCAAGGCCTTTGAACCTGGAGATAGAGTAACCATGCATACATGGCAGTACAATATGGTTCCACAGAGCTATCCTCATGATAAATTTGTTCCTGGATTTTTTGGAAAGATTAAAAATATAGGTTTGTTATATACTGAACTCACTAATGATGAGAATACACCAGTATATGTTCCAAACAGCATAGTAGTACAGGCACTTGTACTTAATTATGGGCGTGCACCAGAAAATACCGTAAAACTTCAGTTCGATATCTCAACTAAAATACCTTATGAACGAGTAAAAAAAAGAATAATAGAGACCTTGAAAACAAAAAAAGTAAAGAACTACGAGATAGCTATAGAGTATTTACATGATCAGATATATGTTATTACTATACACCTAATTTACGAATTTTTTGACCGCAGAGAGCTAAGATCTGAGATCTATGAAAAAATAATAAAGGACATTCAGAATGATGAAAAAAATGCTAAGAATAAAAAAAAGAAGCAGTAAAAATTTATTGAAAGTTGCAATTGCAATTAAGCAATTAACTTAGCCCAACCAACGCAGTTCCAGCTGCTATTAATAGTATTCCTATCCATCTTAAGAGAGTAATAGGTTCGTTTATAAATATAAGTGCAAAAACGCTTGCGAAAATATAACTTAATCCTCCAACCCCATAGGCCCAGCTAAGATGAGATCTTCCAAGAACATAAAGATAGATTATAGTAGATAATCCGTAGCTTATTATTCCAAGCAGTATAAGCCCTATAAGATAAACTCCAGTACTTTGCAAACCTAGTTTAAATAATAACTGGCCTACGGCGCCTAGGATTGTACTGCCTACAAGCATGAGCAATAAAAGTTTTTTAATATTTTGCATAAACTCACTAATAAGTCATTGCTACAATTATTATACCAAGCACTATTAGCATTAGTCCTAGGCCTCGTTTAAGTCCTATTCCTTCTCCAAGCTTAAATCTCGCTATTAGAAATACAAAAACAAAGGTACTTGCAAAGGTAGGGTATACAAAGGAGAGCTCGCCAGAAGAAAGAGCGGTTAGATAAAAAACAAGACTTGATAGATATACACCAATGCCTACAAGAAGCCCTTTGTTTTTAAGCAGTGATATCCCCCCATCAATACTAAGAGTAAACTTGTGCACTGAACGCTTCATTATATATTGAGAAATTGCGGCTATTGCTGCTGCGATAAGTGTAAGAAGTATTATATCTAATTCTCCAAGCAAAAGGTTCACCAATTTTTCTTTTTTGTTTTTATTGTTATTTCACGTTCTATCAAGGTAAAGAGTACGAGCTTCTCTATTTTGTAGAGAGTTTTAGTAACTTCTCAGTGCGATTTTTCAAGATAACAGGAAGTTATCTGAAAGCTAATTATTTATCTTATTGTTCATATTTATATACCTTTTGCGGTTCGCCTTAATCTAATGCCTTAAAAGTATTGAGTTTCTCATTCACTTAGCGCTAACTTTGTTAAAAATTTTTACTACTGTACTCAAAAATGCAGTACACTCTTCATATACAAGAAAGTCTTCCATACTCATGCAAAGTACACCAGTTATAGAGTTATAATTTATGAGATCTGTTTTTTTACATAAGACTATTACACGATCATAATTTTTTATTCGTTCAGTAATCATATTTTTTGTTTCATTTAAATTCTTAAGCCCTGTTTCATATTCAATAGCATATTTAATACCGTCCTTCTCTGCTATAATATCTGGTCCATATGATGTATTATGAATCTTTACATAAAACCCAAAACGTTTAAGTTGTAGTGCTATTATTCCAACACTAATATCATGTTCAGGCGTATTTAGCACGTTTCCTAAATACCACGTATCGTCATATGCGCAGCCGTATTTTATTGTATATTGTTGAATATTTTTATTATTCTTTAAAGTTTTAATTCCCATATCTATTTCATGATCAATAAAGCCGTTTACTCTTAGCTCGTTTCGCAGCTCTTTTTCTCTTATTACGGCTCTTGTTAACTCATCTAATATATATGCCATTGGAGGAGTTTGGTTTTTAACTCTGCCGAACTTAAGTATCAAGGGCTCTTTATGATAATAATCTACAGCGACAGCCTCTCCTACGCTTAAGGATCTGAGCGCAGTTTTTATTCTACTTGATCGTTCTCCTTCGTTTCCGCCAGATATAAAACTAGATACATAATTAAGTTCCTCTGGTTCTCTTGTATAAAAACTTATAAAAAGCGATGAGTTACATCTTACATCTCTATCCAACGTTTTGGCAGTTTGAGAGATTGATATTATACCTATACCATACTTTCTTCCTTCAGAAACAAGTCTGCCAAGTATTGGATTATCGCCAAGCTTTCCAGCTTCATCTACTACTATATAAAGTTTCATAATACTGCTTTCTCCATGCATTATGGCATAGGTATAAATCTGTTTAAGTATACCCTCCATAAAAATACTTTGTGCATCTACCGTTCCAAGACCTTTTAATAAAATGATTGTCCTTGAGTTTACAGCTTCTGAAATCTTTATTGTATTTTTAGTATCAAGATACTCCAATGATGTGAATCTTGTTAAAAGATACTCAAGCATGTTTGCTTCTGTTTTATTGTTTTTGAGCTCTGCGTTTTTCTTGAAAACCTTTAAGGTAAAAATGAGTGAAGAAAATGACGGCTCCTTTGTCTTTCTTTCGCAGATTTCATAAGTATATTTTATACATCGATATAACAGATTTGATTGTACATGACCAAGCCTAAGATATTTTTGTAAAATTGTTGATAGTTCTGAGGTTTTCTCATTTATGCTTGCCATGCCTCTTTCAAAAATATTTATTCCATTGTGCTTTGCATTTATTACTTTTGCATTTATGCTATTTGCCAATCCAACATAATCACTTTTTGGATCTAAAATAATTAAATTAAAGTTATCTTCCGAAAGCATCTGAATAATTACATTAGCGGCATTTGATTTTCCAGATCCACTTTGTCCGACTATTGCTATATGTGGATTTATTCTGTTGCTAATTGAGAGATAATTATTAAAAAATGGCTTTTTCCAAACAAAAGAAAATTCATTGTTGTACGTTATTCTTCTTTTTTTAAGGTATTTAAAAATCATACAATAATTATTTTTTTTATCCATAAATATCACATTTACTTAAAACTGAAAGGAAAAGAAAGATAGAAAGATAAAAATAAAAGATAAAAAATAAAAAGATAAGAAAAAAGAGATAGTAAATTACATTAAACTGTTATAAAATAAAATTACAAAAGTATTTCCCTGACTGTTTTTAATTCGTTTAGTTCCTGTTCCTTGCTTGAATGTGGAGTTTCTAGAATAAAATTAAGGCCAAGAAACTTCTTATAAGAAAAAAACGATTTGAATCCATCTATTCCTATATTTCCAAGACCTATGCACTCATGTCTGTCCCTTCCGGATCCTAATTCATATTTAGCATCATTCAAATGAATAAGTTTGATGTTTTCAAATCCAAGTTTGTCATCTATAAGTTTTGCAGTTTCTGTTTTTCTTACATCGTATCCTGCAGCAAAAAGATGACAAGTATCTATACAAAAACCTACCTCACTTGAATGTATCTTATCATATATTTCTTTAAGATCCTCAAGTGTAGAACCTACGCTGTTTTTCTGTCCTGCCTGATTTTCAAGCAATACAAAAACCCCGTTTTTTTCACTTTTCACAGAACTTACTGCATTTACCACCCTATCAATGGCTTTTTCCTTACCCTCGCCAAGACCACTTCCTAAATGAACTACTACGTACTCTATCTTAAGTGCAGCACACTCTTTAACTATTATTGAGAGTGTTTCTACTGATTTTTTATATACATCTTCTTTTGGTGATGCTAGATTAGGTAAATAGGGCATATGAACAAAGACCGGTTCAATTTTGGTATTTTTTGATTTTATAAGAAATTTATTTTTTTCTTCGGTAGATATTTTTTGCACTGACCAGATTCTTGGACTGCCTATAAATATTTGCATTGTAGTACAGTTTATCTCCTTAGAATAATCAAAAGCGTTTGAAATTCCTCCTGAAATTGATACATGATACCCAAGTTTTAACATCAAATTACCTGCATAGTTGTAATGCTTTTTTTACAATGTCAATTTCTTCATCGCTTAATGCCTCGCTTTTTAGGAAATTTTTGCTTTTAATCACAAACTCTAGAATATCTATTCTTTCGACATTTCTTTTTGCAGTTTCTGCTATTATCATTGCCGTATTATTTATTTTCATCGTTTCAGCAAAATCAAGCACCCAGGAATCTATCACCTTAACAAATCCCATAAGCAGATGTATGCTGGATATGGCCATAAGAAACTTTTTGAGTTCGTCCATTCTTTCTATTAATTCTGGTTTTTCTTCCTCTCCATTTTCTATTTTTTTTATGAATTCAGAGTACTGCTTGCTTATTTCGTCCTCTTTTTCTAAAAGATTGCTTATTATCAACATATCCATCTCAATCTCAGAGGATTTATCAGGAAGTTTTACTGTGTTGCCATTTATCTCTAGTCTTTTTTCATCAATCTCGATATGTACTAAATCTATAGCTTCTAGAATAAGTTCATTTTTGGTCTTTACAAGGATCTCCTGTGCAAGCATCCATTGTGGTATGTCGTCAGCAATATTACTTAAGGAATTGGTTTGTTTGTTTTCAAAATTGCCAGGGGTCTTTGCCATAAAATCATAGTTTTAAATATTGGTAATCCAATTGCGAGATTATTAATTACCCATTAATAAATAAATAGGTTATGTAGCTATATTATACTAAAAAATAAGTGATTTTATGCTACAGATAAAATACGCATAAAATCTAAAATAATCATATTTTTTATGGGAGTAAAATGAACTGCGATAATATCAAAATTGAAACGTTAGAGACTGTATACAAACCTGCAGAAGACTCATATCTTTTGATTGAGATGCTTTCTGAATATTTGAAGGATAAGAAAGAAAAAATGACACTTCTCGATATGGGTAGTGGAACAGGAATCATAGGATTGTGCGCTGCTACAAATAAAAATATCTCAAAGGTAATCATGGCTGATATAAACAAGGAATCCATAATGCTTACAAAAAGAAATTTCTTAGCAAACAAACACCAGATTAAAGCTGATATCAACATTGTAGAGAGCGATTTGTTTGATAAGCTTGATACTTTTATTTTTAATATAATAACTTTTAATCCACCGTATCTTCCTAATGAAAACAATGCTGAGCTCATGAAAGATGCTTTCTATGGCGGCTGGTCAGGTATTGAAACAACAAAACGTTTTCTAGAAAAGGCGAAATCGCATATTGCTAAAGATGGACGTATTTTTATAATAGCAAGCTCTCTTTCTGATATTGAATCTCTACGAAGATTTATTATTGCATCTGATTTTAAGATTGAAAATGAAGGTAAGATCCATATATTTTTTGAGGATATAATTGGAATTGAATTAAGTAATATTGATAAATAATAGTTTGTTGAGAGTATAGTATGGAAAATAATGAAGTTGAAGAACTTGAGTTTGATGAAGCCATACAGTACGCTTCAAAAAAGAAAACAGCACTCGTATGGGTCGGTTTTGAACCTAAAGAATATATTGAAGAGCTGCTTGGCGTAGAAAAAAACACCATTAAACAGATATCAATAAATCAAGTATTAAAAATAAATGCAGAGCAAGCAAAAGAATTGGAAAACCATATTTTTGTATGCTACCATGGTAATTCGTCTAGATATGTAGTTGATATTCTCAAGGATAAGTATGGAATACATGCTTTAAATCTAAAAGGCGGCATAACCAGAATAGTTGGAGAGATATTCTAATTGTTTATTTTTTGGAAAGCCTACTATGTTTTTCTTTATACATTCTGCGGTCTGCAATTTTAAATAAAGTTTCTTGGATATGGTTTGCATTGCTATTTTGAAGTATACGTTTATCTATATCCCTCATGCTTGCAATTCCTGCAGAGAAACTAACATTAAAATCATTGCTTGCAAGATTTAGTTTTTCCACTGCGATTCTTAATCTTTCTACAAAACGCATTGCAGAATTTTTATCTGTATTTTCTAGTATTACAATAAACTCATCGGCTCCGTTTCCTCGCCTATATGCGTAATCTGATTCTCGTATGGTATTTTTAATTGCAAGACCTAGTCTTTTTATTGCAGCATCTCCAAATTCATGCCCCATACTGTCATTTATTTTTTTTAATCCATTTCCGTCTATTACAACAAAGGAGATTCCAGATTGGTTTTTTTCTATATTCCTAACATAACCTGAGATTATTTTTTTTGAATCGTCAAGATATTTGTTGTTATTCCCAAGCCCAGTCATTCTATCTGTAAAAAGCATAGTTCTAAGAATTTTATTTTCTCTTCTTAGTTCAATTATCTCATTTAAAAGATTGGTTTTGTCTTTTTTAGAGGTATTAGCTTTTCTAAGTATAACTTTGAAATTGTGAGGATCTATTTTCTCTACGCGACGTACTTGTTCTAAATCAAGAATCCTAATCTCCTTGGCAAGACTAACGGCCCCCTCATTTTGTCCGTTTTGTTTGTGATTATTACTGGTATTATTGGAATACATGAATCTCAGTATATATATGCGTTTTTAGGTATTTAAACTTACCGTTAATATGTTCTTTGAAGTTAATAGATGGAAGATGGCTGGGGAGAGAGGCTCCGAAGCCTCTCTCGAAATTATGTTTATCTCTTCACTTTCTACGCCTTCGCTGCCTATCACATATTTAAGCTCATAGCGCCTTTTCGTATACGTGCTCTGCTCTAACAACTTGCAATGGTCTATGACCTTTGCAATTCTACCAGATGCCCTAACAAGATCTTTAACTATCTTGTATGTGCATACTGTTAGGTTTTCTGCAAAGCCGTATTCTGCATCCCATAACTTTTTATAGTCATGTAAAGATACAGCAAGATCCTTCGCTTCGGCCTTAGACAGCTCCTTTATGTGCGTATTGAGATCTTTCATAACCTTCTCCCAGCCATTTTTATTTCTTCCATCCATTTTTTCACCCAGATTTAGAGTCTGATAAAAGGGTCAGACGTCCCCGCCAATTTATACTGCGTATGGCACGCTTTCTGCGATATCATATACTTTAGTAAAGTATTTATACTTTGCTAAAATATTTAACTTCAAGTAGATAGATATATAAAGATGTATATGAAATATTAATATGTCGGATGAAAATCCGGCACACCCAGAAAGGGGGCGGCTACGCTGCCCCTTTATTTTCTTGCTTTTTAATAATCATATCAACTAATTGCAGCAGAATCGAATTTATTTTAAAAAATTTATTTTTTATTTCTGCCTAATTTTTCATGAGCACTTCCAAGCTCACGTTTAGAGAGTGCGCAAAGTAGATTGAGTTCTCCTGCAAGCACCGATGCCGCTATTATCTCTACAAGTTTTCTGGAGTTCTCGCCTGTTTTTTTAGTTTTATCTAAAACTCCAAGCATTGAAAGTGCCTCTGTTTGAGTAGAAAGAGAGGTTCCTCCACCTATTGTTCCTACCTCGATTGAAGGAAGAGTTACAGAGATATAAAGAGAACCATTGCGCTCCTCGGTCCAGGTATAACCGCTGCTGCTTTCAACAATTTGGGCTATATCCTGGCCTGTTGCTGCAAAGACTGCCGCTATGACATTTGCAAAATGAGCATTATGTTTGCTGCTTCCTGCCCTTGAACTTCCCAGAAGATTTTTCTTTATATTTATTTTGTTAATCTCAACTGCACTTGTGTTAAAGGTCTTTTCAAGAACCTCTTTTTTAATCACGCAGTCTGCAACAACACCCCTACCACGGCCCAGAAGCTCATTTATGTAAGATTCTTTTTTATCTGAGCACATATTGCCGCTTATTGCAACCAAAGACGCATCAGAAAAATTTTTTTCTATGTAATTACATGCTGCCTCACTAGCTACTGTAGCCATATTCATGCCCATTGCGTCTCCAGTATCGAAAAGAAATCTAAGCCAAACATTATTTCCTACTATGAAACTCGTTATTGTTTTTAATTTTCCATGCTTTGTTGTTTTTTCTGCTTCCATAGCTATTTGTTTTGTATTTTTTTCAACCCATTTTGAGAACTCAACTGCCAATTTAGCAGAGTCAAACTCAAATACAGGAGCCCTTGCCATTCCCTCGTTTATAATGCGAACCTCTGCTCCACCGCTTTCATTTATACCTTTCATACCACGTGAAATGCTTGCTATCAACGCGCCCTCAGTAGTTGCAAGAGGGACATAGAACTCTCCCTTTGCATACTCACCTTTAAGCAGTATTGGACCTGCAACGCCCAAAGGAATGCTTATTGCACCTATAACATTTTCTGCATTTTTATTATGAATCTTATTATAATCTAGCTTAACCTCTCCGATAGCTCTAAGATCACAGCTAGCCAGTTTTCCTATGAATTCACGCCTGATTTTAGCTGCGCGCTCAGGTGCTATATACTCCTCTATCTTATGTAAGGATAGCTTGCCACTTTCAAGCTGTTCTAAAATAGCTTTTTCGTCCATTTCCATGATATTCACTGTAATATTATATTCATATACAAGGATAAGTATTTTAGCTTAGATTGCATTACGTCAGTTGCATAACCACTGGCTAAGGCTATAAAGCCATATCTCTAGCTTAAATAAACGGTGTTACCAGTAAAGTGTTTACTATGACTAATGTATGTGTCAGAATAGCAGGAGCAAATGGAGATGGAGTAGAGTCAAGCGGAGGCTTGTTGGTCAAAATAGCAGCTAGAAATGGACTTAAGGTTTTTGGTTATAGAGGTTATCAATCAATAATTAGAGGAGGACATGTATGGTATCAAATACGTATAGGTGATGAAAAACTATACGGACATGGAAATAAAGTAGATATACTTATAGCATTAAACCAGGATGGAATAAAAAATCAGAAGAACCATCTAAACAAAGGAGCATTTGTAATTTATGATAATACTAAAGTTAATGTTGATTTACTTAAAGGATTAGATGTAAAATTAATAGGAATCCCTTTGCTTGATATTGCTGTAACAACAAGCGGAGATCCTATTATGCGCAATACAGTTGCAGTAGGCGCAGTAATAAAACTTCTAGGAATATCAATGGAGGCATTTGAACAGGTAATTACATCTATGTTTGGCAGAAAGGGTGAAAAAACAGTAAAGGACAATATAGTAGCAGCAAGCAAGGGCTTTAATTTCGAGGGAGTTGTTAGCAGTTATAAATTAATTGGAGATGGAAAACAGCGATACTCAATGGATGGGAATACTGCATTGTCTATAAGTGCTTATGCTTCAGGATGCAAGTTTTATGCTGCATATCCTATGACACCTGCAAGCGGAATATTACATTGGTTTGCAGCTCACGACCATAAAGGCGTTCTGTTCAAGCAAAGTGAAGATGAAATAGCAGCAATAAACATGGCTATAGGAGCTTCGTATGCTGGCGTACGAGCTATGTGCGGAACAAGTGGAGGAGGCTTTTCATTGATGACAGAAGCACTTGGTTATGCTGGCATGATAGAAACACCACTAGTAGTTGTAGAGTCACAAAGAACAGGCCCTAGTACCGGTCTTCCAACAAAAACCGAACAAGCAGATCTTCTTTTTGTAATGCATGCTTCACAAGGAGAATATCCTAGAATAGTTGTAGCACCTAGAGACATTGATGAATGTTTTACAATAACAACCCAGGCATTTAATCTTGCAGATAAATATCAATGTCCAGTAATAATACTAATGGATTTGTTTATATCAGAACATATTGAGACGATTGAAGGTTTTGATGCTTCTTCAGTTAAGATAGAGCGCGGAAAAATAACAATGACAAATACTGGCGGAGGCAGATTTAAACGTTATGAATATAGCGAAGATGGAGTATCTTCTCGTTCTATCCCTGGAACAAAAGGCACTGAGTTTATAGCGCCTACAGATGAACATGATGAGTATGGCGATTTAATAAGCGATGCGTTTTCTGGACTTGATGAATATGTAGAGATGCGCGTAAAAATGCATGAAAAACGTATGCGAAAGATGGATATGATGCTTAAGAATGAGGAATATTTTGTTCCTAAGATTGAAAACCCTTCTGCAAAAATCTTTCTCGTAACTTTCGGATCGACTACCGAAGCGGTAAGAGAAGCAGTTGTTCTTCTCAATAAAAAAGGATTCGAATTTGGAGTAATATCATTTAATTACCTACTCCCACTTGATAAAGAAAAAACCACAGCTATATTACAAGGCAAAAAATTAATAGATGTAGAATGCAATTACACAGCCCAACTTGCACAGGTAATTATGATGAATACAGGAATTGATATAAAAAATAAGATTTTGAAGTATGATGGTGAGGCAATAACCGGAGAAGAGATAGCCGAGAAGGTAGAAAAACTCTATAATTCAATGTGATTTTATGGCAGAAAATATTACAAATCAAAATATAACACAAGGAGCAAAAACAAAACAAGTGTATACATCTACAAATAAGCCAATATGGTGCGCAGGTTGCGGTGATTACTCTGTATTTGCCTCAATAAACAAAGCACTTACTGAACTAGGTATAGATAAGAGCAGTGTTGCTATTGTATCTGGAATAGGATGCAGCTCTGCTATGCCACATTCGTTTAGCACATATGGTGTTCATAGTTTACATGGACGTTTACTCCCTACTGCAACTGGAATAAAACTTGCAAATTCTTCCTTAACTGTGATAGGAACAGGAGGAGATGGAGACGGATATGGAATAGGTGGCGGCCATTTGATGCATACTGCGAGAAGAAACTTAGATATGACATATATAATAATGGATAATGAAACGTATGGCTTAACTACAGGACAGACCTCTCCTACAGCTCTTTTAGGTCATAAAACCAAATCCACACCATTTGGTGTTATAGAGATGCCTGTAAATCCTATGGCACTCGCAATAAGCGCAGGGGCAACTTATGTTGCAAGAGGTTTTTCTGGAGACGTGGCACACCTATCGCAGCTAATTAAAGGTGGAATAGAACACAAAGGTTTTGCACTCATAGATATCTTTAGTCCATGTGTTACATTTAATCATGATAACACCTATGATTGGTTTCGTCCTAGAATTTATAAACTTGATAGTGTTGGTCACGATCCATCAAATCTTAATGCTGCTATGGAAAAAGCATTCGAGGATGTTCAGACTAAATATGAAAAGATACCAATAGGTCTTTTCTATAAGACCTCACGCCCTACATATGAAGATCTTGAGTTATCCTTCAAAAATGGACCGCTAGTAAAACAGGAGATGCCAACAAAAGAACAGATACAATCAATACTCGAAGAAAATTTATAACATTATTAAAATTTCATAGAGTATGATGTATTATATTTTGATTTGTAAAGATATAAATATCAAAAAAATCAAAATCTTATTATGAAATTTAATATAAAAATAAAAACATCTCATGCAGAGTTCTTATTGCCACCCATACGTACCGCTGCAAAATTAGAGGAAGATGGTAGTAGAAATTATGTTTTTGCTCATGAGCTTAGAAAAAATGATAGGATTCTTGTAGCTAATCTTAATATAGGAGAAAAAGTCTCGGTTGTTAGAGTTATTGAGGATCCTTCTGAGGTTGCACATTCAGAGGAAAAACCTCAAGAGGTATATTCTAAGCAAAAACCAGAGGTAAAGATAGCTGGTTTTACTTATATTAATAATGAAGAAAAGAGCATAACTTTCAAAGAATACGGTGAAGGCAGAGAAAATAAAACACAAATAGAGCTAGCGTTAAATAAACGTAAATCATTCTTAAATGAGATCAGGAAAAGATTCGAGCATATAGCAGACGATATAGATAGACGTGATAAATATAAACAAAATTATGGAAAACCAGAATTAGATATGCTAAGAAGAAAAGAAATTTTAGGAAGAGTTATTTATTATGGAAGAGCCTCGTATACCTCGGTGCCTTTAGGTGAGATTCTTGAAGAGATATGGGATAATGTTTCTACACGACAAAAATTAAGTGCGCTTATAGGAATTAAAAATGCAGAGGAGTTCTTTAGTAGAGTAATGGAATTTCCATTGGTTAGTTCTAGCATTAGATCTTATAATGAAATATATGAAAATACTATTATAGAAAGATATATTTTTGATAGAGCTGAGTTCTTAACAATGTTGGGCCAAGAACCAGAAAGAATACAAATGAATCTTTGGATGCAACTTTCAGAGTATGAATCTGCAAAAAAGCATAACATTTCTAGAAGAAGATGGTTAAAAGGTATACGACAGTATGTAAAATATGTAAGATTATACGATAAAAAATTATCAAATGATGATACATTCAGAGAACTTGTAAATACAGCAAATAAAATAGAGATACCACGAACACTTATACTTATACAAAATGGAATGTGTTATGATAATTATGCAAACAAACTTTTACAAGCATATGGTATTGTACAGTCTCCAGTCATATGATTTTTAATATAACAGCTTCAATGCACGTATTTATAATAGATTTGACGGATTAAATTAAGTCAGCTTTTATAAAATATACTATTTTTCTGATAAGAAATAGGACATGTGAAATGTTAAGTATAAATATCAAAAAATAGAAAATTAAGTGTAATGATTAGTGAATGTCATGGCTAAAAAATTAAAAATGCCCTGTAAACAGCAAAATGAGGTTTCTAAAGGCAACACAGCTACAAATTTAATTAGTGATACGTTTGAGAAGAGATTTGAATATTGTGTAGAAGAAATGGAGAAATTAAATACTGTGAGAGAGTACTTAAAAGCAATCAGATGTACAGGAAGGGTAGAGTTATTTACAGATGAAAGAGTTATAACTTTTGCAAAGGAGTTAGGATCTAATGCTGCGAAGGAGTACTTTCATGCAATCGCAGATACAAAAGCAGTAGATGCGCTTATAAATGAAAAGGTTATGGGTTTTGCAAAGGAGTTAGGATCTAATGCTGCGAAGAAGTACTTTAAAGTAATCGCAGATACAAAAGCAGTAGAGGTACTTACGAATGAAGGAGTACTCACGAAAAATGTTATAAATTTTGCAAATGAGTTAGGGTATGATGCTGCGGAAATATACTTTAAAGCAATCACCGATACAAAAGCAGTAGATGTACTTACGAATGAAAATGTTATGAACTTTGCGAAAGAGTTAGGGTATGATGCTGCAGTAGGGTACTTCGACGAAATCAGAAAAATAAGAACAGTAGATGCACTCATAAATAGAGAAATACTCCTACAGAATATCATAAATTTTGCGAAGGAGTTAGGGCCTGATGCTGCGAAGATGTACTTTAAAACAATTGTAGATACAAAGGCAATAGACGCACTTACGAATGAAAAAGTACTCACGGAAAATGTTATAAATTTTGCGAAGGAATTAGGGCCTTATGCTGCGGAAGGATACTTCTACGCAATAGCAAATACAAAAGCAGTAGAGGTACTTACGAATGAAAAGGTTATGGGCTTTGCGAGGGAGTTAGGGCCTGATGCTACAGAGGAGTACTTCTACGCAATCGCAGATACAAAAGCAGTAGAGGTACTTACGAATGAAAGAATTATAAATTTTGCAAAGGAGTTAGGGTCTGATGCTGCAGAGATGTATTTTAAAGCAATCGCAGATACAAAAGCAGTAGAGGTACTTACGAATGAAAATTTTACAACAAAAAAATCAGCTGAACTTTTAAAGTATCTTGAATACGGTAGTTATTTCAAAGAGGTAGCAATTACAAGAAATCCTGAGCTTCTTAAAAGAGGTGCAATTGCGATTGCTATAAGTGCAGGTTCTGATTTTTCCACTTTAATCAAATCAAAAGGTATAATAAAAGATGCAATAGACTATTATGATTTGCTCTCGAAATCACTCAGAAATATTGGAGAGATGGAAGATGTAGAGATAAACTATGATGAAGAGTTTTGTAGAATTGCAATGGCCCATGTTAAGAATGGTAGTGCAACTTTACTTATTCATGATATTGCAAGTACGGCATACGAGATAAATAGTAAAAAATTACTTAGTATAGATATGAATACATTGTTTTCTATGGGTCCTAATAAGATAAAACAGTATGTACAAAAATCAATTTTACCAGTATTTGAAAAGTTTGGAATAAAAGGATATATGGCATTTGACATAGAAGAATCATTTATTCTATTAAAAGATATAGAGTATATTGAAAAAAATTCTAAACAGTTAAATGCTTTTATTGAAAGAAGGATTAATAATTTAAAGCAGATATCTCCATTCAA
>JAJZLJ010000024.1 GCA_021850625.1 Microcaldota archaeon
AATCAATAGTAGCTTGCAAGAAGTACATTCTGCCATTCAAATGGCATCTAACCATATACAAGAAGCTACCTAAAAGCGGTATAACATACTTTCCATATAGCGTATATGATTACATAATTAACATTTCAAGGAGGCCAAAAACTCAAAAATATGTAATCGGTTGCCATAGTATGCACTTGAAAATGGGCCAGATCGTATATGGACACCGCATGCTCGAGAAGATATTAAACTCCTTTATCAATGCCCTACTACTGATAAATGATGCTAAGATGGATTATTTATATTGCCACACTTTGAATATGGAACAGACTAACTACATGATTAAGGTTTTTAACTTCAAGAGGGAGAACGTGTTCCGTATACCACCGATGATTGAAACGAAACGTTTCCACCTAGCGAGGAACACGGCGGGCAGATTAAGAGTATTGCACATCGGCGGTATGGAGAAAGATGCCCGAACTGTGCTAGATGTAATCAGAAAACTTCATCATAGAGGGGAACTTGATAAATTCGAGTTTTATTTTATAGGTGATATTCCGATGATGGACAGGCAGCAATTTACAGAATTGGAAAATATCCACTTTTTAGGAAGATTAAGCGATAATGAAAAGAACAGGAAGCTCAGCAATGTAGATGCATTGCTGATACCTGCATTTGAAGTATTCCCAAAAGCAATGTTGGAAGGTCTTGCGAGTGGTTTATACATTGTAACCAGTAAAAGGAATGCTGCATGGAGGGACTTGGCCAGCCTGAGATCAAACGCTGACATATCAGAAACCGGTGAGGCGGAAAGTTATGTAGGTATATTATTATCATTAGCAACTAGAAAAAGAAAAAACCAATTTCTATTTGATAAATATAAAAACAGGAATAGGAAAATTGCCATAAAGAATTTTGACAAAAGCATAATCCTCCCTAAGGTTGGTAAAATGTTTACAAATATCGCTAGTGATATATAACCGGGTGCCAAAAAAATATGAAAACAATAAAAGTCTGTCTTATCGGATCGGAATTTGATTGGTCTAAAAAAAACAGGGGCTCTGGAGTACAGCGCTATATGCAGGAGCTATATGAAAACTTAAAGAAATTAGAAGCAAAATACAATGTAAGAATAGACCAAATTTCTTTTCCAAACTTACCATTATTAAGTGCCGGGCTTTCTCCGTACATGAGAAGCTTTTTGTATGATTTTTCAAATTACGACATAATACATAACCTCGATATCAAACCGATAGCATACAAAAATATTGGCAACGCTAAGATAATTACCACTATTCATGATTTGCACTGGTATTTTGCTCCAAAAATTCATAAAGAAGACAAGATGAGCCTAAAGAGGTTGATTGCAACAACATTTGTGTTAAAATATGGCACACACGTCGCACTAAAATCTGACTTCGTGTTCTGCAATTCTACTAAAACAAGAAGCGAAGTTGCTAAAATGGGTTTCGACAAAAGGAGAGTATTCGTTATATCGCACGGGATTGATAATCGTTTCATCAAAACCCCTATACCAAAAAGAAGAGAACGAGAAATATTTAAGGTAGGATACATAGGTTCGCTAGCATATCCAAAAAATGTGCAGTTCGCTATAAAGGCATTTAAAATGCTTGAAGACACGGATGCTGTATTTGAGATATACGGATCTGCTAACACTTCAGAATCACATTACAGGTATTTGAGGAGTTTAGCCAGTGTAGATAATAGAATAAAATTAATGGGGTTCGCTCCTGAAAAGGACTTAGTACATATTTTTGACTCATTTGATGTTTTTGTGCATCCGACCTTGTACGAAGGCTTTTGTTTACCAATATTGGAAGCTCAATCCAGGGGGCTTCCGGTAATAATATGTGAGAATGCCAAAATCCCAAAAGAAGTTAAAAAGCACTGTTTAGAGGCTAAAAATGTGAGGCACATGACAACCATACTACAGAACTTAAAGAGTAAAAAATATAATCCAGATGCTAGAAATAGGGCAAGGGCCTATGCGACGCACTTCTCCTGGGAGAGATGTGCAGAAAAAACTTTAAAGGCGTATAAGAAAATATTTTATATGGGTCGCTCTGATGAAATATAATCAATCCAGCATAAAGGCCATAGTTTATGATAACCTGCACGCCATTGAGCGGCTTGCCTACGATATCATAGAGGTAAAGAGTGTAGTTAAAAATTGGCACTCTGTGCTACTGTCCTTTTTATATAATAAGTCCACCATCTTATTGCATTTAAAATCTGGAATTAGCATAGAAATCAAGTGCCCTTGCCACGATAAAGAAACAATTTACAAATTCATAAGACTCATTCATAAATCATTAAAATCAAGAAAAATCTCTAGAAATAGGTTTGCAATCTCCTTAGACGGTACAAACACAATAGTATTTGATCTGGATTTTACCAAGATAGAGAATATAAATTTAGTAAGATTAGTATATGATGGTTACATAGCAGGTGCAGATTTTAAAGACGAACAGCACCGATATAATGTATCAAAAAGGAAAAGCTCATTGATTTTGCTCGGTACTCCGCCGAAATTAGTAGAAACTAGCGATGGCCTGGTGTTTCCACTCAAACATACAAATGTGGGCATATTCATAGAGACTTTTGTTAGAAGGATTCACGATTTTTATGATTACACTACTGATAAAGTAGTTGTGGATATAGGTGCGAACATAGGTGATACTGCTCTGCTTTTTGCTAAAAAAGGTGCAATGGTGTATGCATTCGAACCGATAAAAGAAAACTTTAAAGCTATGCTTAATAATATAAATATGAATAAAAAATTAAAAAAGAGAATTAAGCCAATATACGCTGCGGTAGGAGAAGATGGAAATAAAATATTTTATTTTAATCATGGAGTAGAATACTTAGGCGGGGGTGCATCAGCATATGTATATTATTCTTCAGCTAAAACAAAAGAAATGGTAAAAAGTTACAGTCTTTTTACAATTTGCAAAAAATTTAATATCAAGAAAGTTGATCTTCTCAAAATGGATGCCAAAGGTGCGGAATTTTTACTCACGAGAAGGGACTTGGAGCGAGTTAAGAAACTGGAAATTGAGTACACAGTATTCGGAGAGCATAAACTACAAGAATTGATTGATGTTATCAAGAGTGCCGGCTTTAGTTATTGCATCTTTAACCATAGCTATAGCGAACCCATCATGATCAACCAAATGTGGACTCGACACGGTATGATATATGCCGCAAGAGAAAAATAGGTTAAAGGACTTAAGAAGACTCTGCAGGACAATGACAGCCGTGCATTGAACTTTGTTGTATCTTGCTACGTTTGAAGGCTCACTAAAAATTATCTCTCATTCACCTTTTTATACACATTAAATGTTTCTTTTGCCTGTTTTTCCGATGTAAAACTTTTGGCATATCTGGTAGATCGTTTTTTTAATTTATCACTATAACCATTTTCTTTTAGTTTGGAAAGAATGTTTGCCATGTCATTTTCATCTTCGGCTTTTAAGCAATATTTTTTTGGCTCATCAGACATCTCACCGTATTTATAACTTACAACTGGTAGGCCCCTTGCTTGGGCCTCAATAACAGATGCAGGAAACTGGTCACATAGTGTAGGATAAACAAAAGCGTCGAATTTATCATATGTAGCAACTAGTTCCTTTTCTGGCGTCATGCCCATAAACTTTATTCGTTTGTCTCCTCTTGCAGCTTTAGCAAGGTTAACATACTCATACGCCTTTTTTCCCCAGATTTCAAAATCCATATTGCTGTCCTTTATCTTTCTAAAGGCATTTATAGCAAATATGACATTTTTATTTGGATAGAGAGGTCCTAAATATCCCACTACAAATCTTTTTCTACTTCTTTTTCTTTTAGGAGTTTCTATAAACCGTTTATCAAGACCAATATTCACAACAAATACCTTATCCTTATCAACTCCCAGGCCAATAACGCATTTCTTTGTTAATGATGATACGGCTATTACAAAATCGGATTGAATAGTCTGATGTGCTCCAAAACGATCGATTATAGCATTCTTTATCCCTCGGTTAGCATGCTCAAAAGTATAACATGGGCTATCTGGATCAACAGAACGTATGCCATGGCTCGTAGTTATAATTTTCGTATCATTTCTTATACGTAATGGCTTTATTGGTAATGGAGTTGGTGCATGTATTATATCATACACAGTCATGTTGCGATACAAAAGTTCAGCAAAACTGGTTGCACGTCTAGTTAAAGTCGAATTACCTTTACCCAACTCAACTCTTTCTATGACGGTATTATCATCTTGATATTCCAGTAGTTTTTCATAGAGTACTGTGGTAAATCTTTGCACACTGTAACCTCGTAACCCGATTTGTACTTTAGATACATCTAGATTTCCTTTCCTGGCTACAAATCCAACTTTCATTTATCACACCCAATACGAAATCCATAGAAACTAGTTGTTGAAATATCAGAGTATATTCCTGTTGGCATGCCACAATATTTACCATAAGAAGTATCACATGAATCTTCTACAAAAATTAGGTTATTTTCTTTTGCAATGTCTTTAATCAGTTCAACTGTAAGCAGATTCATAGAGGAACCAGAATTAACCATTACTCCGTGTTTTTTCCCAAAAAGCACGGATACGTTGGATTCGAACTGCCGTATGTTGTTTCCGCCTTGCGTCTTGTAGTTTTTTAGCACATTTAATACTGCATTTTCTTCTTCCTTTCTATGAACAGCCAGTGCGTAAGGCACTCTAAGATTTTTGTTTATAATTTTTCTTTTTTTAGGTTCTGACATTGAATACCTCTATTACTGTATACTGTATGATTAAATACCTTTGTGGTAATTTTAATCAGTACTTTAATAGGTAACTATGACATAACGGGCTTCGCCCCTTATAAACCCTATGCATGAGCGGTTCCCTACCTATATAAATTTGAAAACATACCTAAGTAGTATAAGCGATTTAAGTGTGATAACTATGGGAAGTAATATGAAAGATTTGCTTAAACAAATTCTAAAAGGACCCAGAACTGCATTACGACGATATTATCTAACGGAACAACGCGCTAGTTTATTTGATGAAATTTTCATGCGGCAAGATTATTACTGGCTTGTCAAGAATGCAAAACCAGGTACGACTGTATTAGACCTTGGTGCAAATTTAGGCGACACTGCGGTATATTTTACGATGTTCGATAAAATAAAAAAAGTAATAGCATATGAACCAGTTCCTATGGCATATGAATTAGCTAAAAATTTCATAAAACAAAACCCATTTAGGCGTAAGATACTACTTTATAATAAGGCAGTAGACTCGAAAAGAGGGAAAAAGATTATCTCGGAATCGAGACCCGTGGATTTTGGTTTTAGTTATAACTCTTCAAAAGATAAATCAGGAGCATATGTTGAGAGTATAACACTCAATGATGCTCTAAAAGGATTAAAAAAAGTTGTAATCAAATGTGACATAGAAGGTGCAGAATCAACAATTTTTAATAACACAGATTTATCTAGGGTTAACGCAATTGAATTAGAATACCATGACAATCTTAAGGCGGTCTTGGATGGACTTAATGATAAGGGATTCGAAATAATAGTTAGCGACGCGTCAAAAAAACAAGGCATGTTATACGCTATAAGATCATGATAGCTTAATACTAGTGCTATAAATGAGTGATAAAAAAAAGATAGCAATAACTGGAGTTTTCCTTTTTATTGCAATTATCCTAATTCTCTCTTTCTTTTTTAATTTCAGCTATTCGTTCGGAGGAGACCAAGGGCTTTTTGTACTAACTATTAGAAATGTAATTGATTCTGGGATTTATACATGGTATCCTTTTAATTATTCAGGCATTATTAGTAGTGTTCTGTATGGTGTACAGCTACTTATTTTTTCTTTAGTACTTGCTGCTCTGTATGCAATATTGGGAATTAAGGCCGCCTTTCTTTTTTACTACGCAATACTCACATGGGTTGGAGCATTTGGGCTATTTCTTTTATTAAATGAACTATTTAAAAATTACAGGTCAAAAATTCTTACAGCCCTATTTTTCCTAATCTCAATCT
The DNA here is from genome assembly GCA_021850625.1 of Microcaldota archaeon. Lineage (GTDB taxonomy): Archaea > Micrarchaeota > Micrarchaeia > Micrarchaeales > CABMGC01 > JAJZOD01. The sequence continues at coordinate 6,037 of JAJZLJ010000024.1, forward strand.
TATTTATATTAAATTTTGGACTGAATAGCGGATATCTGACTTTTGAAACAGCAATGGTATTTTTGCCTTATATCTTATTATTTTCTTACAAGATTGCTAACAAAATTTCTGACCTGCCTTATAGAAGCAGTAGCATCAACAAAAGTGTATATCTTGATTTCTTTTTCCTTGTCTTATTTTCATCCTCGGCAATTCTTTTTGGTTTTGGCGATGTGTTACAACTTAGTATTTTTATTATACTCTTATTTACCTTCTTTACATTCTTTTTTGGTGGTAATAAACGTATTAAATTTAGATATTTTTCTTGCGCCTTGCTGTTAATATTCCTTATAAGTCTACCTCCTGCAATTTCGACTTTTCTATCCCTTTACAAAGCAGGCCTTTCCGGCTCTATATTTAATTCTGCGTCATATTCCATATTAACTTCATCTTCGTTTAACATAATTCAGGCACTGACCGGTTTTGTCATATATCCAATGAATTTAGCACAGTCTTTAATCGGCCTTATATTTTTATCAATTTCTGTTATTGGAACCGCAATAGTAATCAACTACAAAGGTAAAGACTTAAAAATGTTTTTTGCAGGAGTATGGGCTGAATATATAGTCATGCTCTTTCTTTCTGCAACGATAAATGAGCCGTTTGGCCCTGTTTTTTCCTTTATTTTAAAACATTTTAATTTATTTTTAGCCCTTAGATATCCATCAGCACTCAAGCCTATTTTCACGTTTCTTATTTTTGTTTTGTTTGGAATGTCTGTTTTTGTCATTTACGATAAACTACAAAATAAAAAAAAGAGATACCTATTCCTATTTCTAATATTAATTTTTCTTTTAACCTGCGCATATTTGTATCAATTTGTATATTTTCCTTATATGCAATATTATGGAAAACCAACACAGGTAGAAAAACTTCTTAATGTTCAACACATCCCACTCTACGTTTCCAATCTGTCCAAATTTATAAACAATCAACCTGGCAACTACTCTATTGCAACCTTACCTTCAATATCCGGATGGCAATTTACCAATTGGTACGTAGGTGTGAATGTATATTCTCTACTCATTAATAGACCGACTTACACTGGTGGATTTAGTGGTGATAGTGAATTTTTCTTCCCAATATCGGCTTCGGAGTACCGTTTAATCGGTCAAAAAATCGACACTAATGCTTCCAATTTACCAGATATCTCCAATCTTTTAGGCGTGCTCGGAATAAAATATATAATCGTTCAAGGAGATGCAGTCAGCTATTTTCAGTGTGGTGGATGCGAGGCTTCTGTATTCAGTTTTAATGCCATATATAAGAACCTGAATTCTACACCAAATATCGCATTTCTTAAATATTTTAATAAGACAGGAGTATACCAGAATCTAAATTATGTGCCTCTTGTCTATGCAAGCAATATAGACAACTTTGGCAACGCATCATACAGTGACATGTTGAACCTGATAGGAAATAGTTCTTTTAACAT
>JAJZLJ010000026.1 GCA_021850625.1 Microcaldota archaeon
TAGACATAGTTGAGTATGAACCGATAGTTACACCATTGTTCACTACTACATTTGAACCTGTAAATGTCCATTTATTTGTATTAAGTATAGTTCCAGCAAAATCATCATAGAAGTTAAACACACTCGTCCCATCATCATACTCTGCATAGCTTGGTGAAAGTTGCGGTGCTTCACCGATGCCAATTGTTCCAGAACTGCTCAGAAGATTCATAGTGTTTGCAACCAATGCCATATAAATTTTTATTTGAGACTGCGCAGGAATTGACGGTGCAATACGTGCCCAAGTTGTAAGTGTTCCTGAGTTGTTGCTCTCAATCCATGAGGGGATAATCGTCCCGTTCTGATAAACATACTCGAAGTTTGCCACATTTCCGTTAAAGGAGATATAACTTGCATAGTTGCTTTCTGTTATAGTGATCATTTCCTGGAAGTTTCCAGAGGTTGCTGTGTTCTGTGTATTTTGTATTATTATAGGCACATAATACTCTGTCTGAGGGCCATTTGCAGACGAGGTTCCAGATACAGTTGCCTTTATCGCTGTTTTTGCAATATTAACCTTCTGTCCTGAAACGCCCGAGTATGTATACTGCAACCATAACGTTCCTACAAAAGCACTTCCTAAAGTATTGCTTTGTAAACCACAGTAAAAATTAAGAGGGACACTTACTCCTGTATTCAAAGATAATGGTATTATTGCGTTGAACTGGGCAGAAGAAGGTGCAGTAGTACTGTTTATACATGCTGTTCCTGTTACGGTAATAGGGCCAAAACTCTCTCCTGTAAGAACGGTAAGCGTACCATTAGTTGCAAAGATTGGATCAGAACACAAATATCCGCTATTTGCTACGCAGCTTCCACTGGTATGCGTGCCTATGTTAAAAATGCCCAAACTAAACAATGCGACCAACGCAATTGCAATAAGAAGTATGGTCCAGCCATATGTCATGAGATACTCCATTGCACTTTGTCCAAGAAAAGATTTTGGTGACATCCTATCACGGCTAAAGCCTATGGATTTCCAGACCGATAAAATTTTTATTTTTATTATATTTAACATATGAATCTTATTTCTCATTTTATTAGGTATAGGAATCAAAATGATAATATATCTTTTCATATGTTTTTATTGTTAACAACGTGAGCGGGAAATCCCACGCTATTTATGGGTGGGATGAAAGCGAACTGTAGATGAATAGAAGAATCCCATTTTTCCATCAGGGATTCATGGACTTCATACTTGGTTTTCAGTTGGTATGTTCTCAGTTCAACGAAAATTGCCTCACTGGAAATCTGAGGTCTTATAAAATCTCCCTGAGCGTATATTTCGGCATGTCCTGCCGTATGATAAGATTTTATTACAAACATATATATCCTTTTTGTTTCATATTATTATTGGTTTTCAGTTGGGAAGCCCACACCGTTTACGGGTGGGAGGATGTCACATCTGTTCATTGTCATGATTTTTTTTCTTTTGTTTTTGCGATACAGGAAGAACAAACCAGAAGGTACTACCTTTAATAGTATTTAAATCAACACCTATTCTGCCTCCATGAAGACTGACTATCTCCTTTGCAATGCTAAGTCCCAACCCTGTACCAGTTCCTTCCTGTCTAGTAAGTGTTGTGGTTTCTTTTTTCACCTGGAAAAACTTCTTAAAAAGCTTATTCTTGTACTCTTTGCTTATTCCTATTCCTGTATCATTTACTTCTACTTTTACCTGTGGATTTTTTTTGCTTCCATGTGTCTTTACAAGAACCGTTACTCCTCCTTTATCGGTAAATTTTATTGCATTACCTATAAGATTTACAAAAACCTGTATCAATCTATTCGGATCAGCTTCTATGACTGGTGTATCAAAATCAACTTCAAAGTTAAATCCGATATTTTTGTTAAAAGCCACCTCTCCAAGTGATTTTATTGTTGGATTTTCTTTTATATCGTTGAAGTTTACCGGTTTAATATCTAACTTTATCTTTTTAGACTCTAATTTGGCAACATCTAATATTTGTGCTATGAGCTGAAGGAGTCTATCCCCTTCATTTATTATTATGCCAAGATTTCTTCTCTGTTCATCATTAAGCTGGCCGAATTCTCCTCCTAACATAAGTTTAGAAAAGCCCATTATATTGGTTATAGGCGTCTTAAGGTCGTGAGAAATATTGTATATGAATTGTGTTTTAAGCTGACTTTCTCCCTCTAACTTCTCGGCCTTTTTTTCAAGTGCCTCAAGCGCCGATTCGGTCTCTAAAAGTTTTACTTTAGTAGCAAGCTCAGTTCCTATGAACATATATCCGCTAAAGATTCCATTATTGTCATAAACGGGTTTTACTACCTGAGAAGAAGGAATTATTTCGCCGGTGTCTTTTGCAACTAATTTTATTTCCATCCCATTTACTATGCCTCCCTTCTTAACGATACTCAGGGCATTACTTATTCTCATCTGACTTTCTTGATCCGCACAAATGCTAGTTATAGATAATCCTGCTACAGAGGAGTTGTTATACTTTATTACTTTCTGAACACTTTCATTAATCTCCTTTATGTATCCTAAAATATCTGTAATTATTATCATTTCTCCAGAAAATTTTATTATATCCTCTAATGTTTTTTTCAAAGTATTTAGATACTTCTCATTTGTTTTCCATATCGCTATTCCGTAACCCTCATCATCCTTAATTATTGTCGCTTTAGCTTCTACATATTTATTATTTTGGAGCTTTATTGTAATATTTATTGTTTTTGTATTTGTCGCAGAATCCTCGAGAGTTTTTTGCAAATCTTTATCATTTATTATATCATAAATCTTTTTTCCATTAAGATCTTCAATAAGCATTCCATCAATTATTTTAGAATTACCTCCAGTCCAATATACTCTCATGTTGTTATCTGCTAAAAGAAAAAGCTGAATACTTGCATTACTTATAATTTCATCCTTCATTTGTTGTAGTTCTATTTCGGTAGTTTCATAAAAAAGTACATGACACAGTTCATCATTTATTTTTTTAATATAAACCTTGAAGTTTGCATGTGTTCCACTTCTCTGTGCATTTATCTGCTGCAATTTACCAAAAAAATCAATGTCCTTTCCAAAATTAAAAAATGAAGTTAGTTCTAATCCATTAAAGTTGTCAATATTTTTATTTATTATATCCAGAAGTTCTTTATTTGCTTTAATTATTCTGTTGTTTTTGTCTATTACTGCCTGAGGAAGTATGCTCTCGAAAGCAGCATCAAAATATCTAGCAAGCAATAAATTTTTATTTTTTTCAACTATGCTATCATATCCTTGAGCAATGCTATTAGCTATGAAACTAAATTCATTTATGTTTTTTTCATTAAAGCAGTTTTCTATTTTAGAAAGAAATGTCAAAACGCCAAATTGTCTTGTTTGTGTTTTTATAGGAAGCATCATACAACTTAAAAAGCCCATATTATTGTATTTTATGAGTTCGCCAAAGGCAGAGTAGCCACTCAATCTGTTATCTATGTATGGTTTTCCTGTGTTTATTAAAAAATCATCGGTAGGTGTCCTATCTCTGCTGTTTTTGTAAATATCCTTAACTATGACGTCATCTGCTTTTAGAAACTTTCTTAATTTTTCTCCAATTTTATCTAAAAACATATCTTTATTTGCAGAATCGAAGGATATTCTTCGTACCTCTTCTAGAAATTCCCTGAGCTGTTCATCCATGAAAAATACCTAAAATAATTTATATCTCAAATGTATAAAAAGATACGTTTACAATGAACGTAACTGAGATATTTGAAGGTGTCTATAAAATAGAGGGCAAGCTTGCTACTAAAAACTTAGCTCCAGGTACAAAGGTGTACGATGAGGAGCTTAAAAAGATCAATAACATAGAGTATAGACTATGGAATCCATATCGCAGTAAGCTTGCTGCGGCTATAATAAACGGGCTTTCAGCACTTGACATAAAAACAAATTCCTCTGTTTTGTATCTTGGCGCATCAACCGGCACAACGGCAAGTCATGTAAGCGATATAGTTTGGGAACACGGCAATGTTTATTGTATAGAAATATCAAAAAGAAGCATGAGAGATCTTCTATCCGTATGCGAAAAACGACAAAATATGCTCCCTGTCTTTGAAGATGCTAGGAATTATGCTAATTATTCAGATGATATAGGTACTGTAGACGTAATATATCAAGACGTTGCGGCTCCTGATCAGGATAAAATACTTCTTTTAAACTCTTCAATGCTAAAAAGTGGCGGTTCGGCATATGTTGCTATAAAATCTCAAAGTATAAATATCTCTAAAGATCCAAAAATAGTCTTTGAGGAGTTTATTCAAAGCATATCCAAAACATTCAAGGTAGTCCAAAGAATTAAAATCGAACCTTTTGATAAAATGCATTTATTCTTGCATCTTAAAAAAATCTGACAAATTTAAAAATTCGAGAAAGTAATATAAAGATTATTCTCCAAAGTAATCTGCTGTTGCAATGGAAAAAATCGAGTATTACCTATCTCTTCTTGAAAAATCTGCTTCTGCTTCTATGCTTATATGTAATAATTGCGGTTCGCGTACAGTATCAAAAAATACTCTTACACACTGTAATTTCTGTGAGTTGGAAATAAACAGAACCAACCCTATAGATTATCCGTTGGAAAAATTTAAAAAAATAGCAACATTAATAGACAATGAAAAGATAAACGACGCAATAGCATCATTGGATGAACTTTCAAAGGGAATTTCTGATCCAACTGCATCATATGTGCTTGCCATTTTCTATGAATTTGTTTCTAATTATAAATACTACAAACTCAATTATTATGCTTCTGGATTTATGGAAGAGAACTCCCTTAATATCTACTCCTCTTTAGATATGACCTCAAAATCAAAGGAATTTTTCTTCAGAGCATTAAAATTAATCCATAAAACAGAACAAAAAGACACGGCTAATGTTTTTCTTGAGTTTATGGCAAATATGAAGTTACATAGACACTTTAACGCTGCGAAAGCATTAGAAGAAATCAAAAAAGATACCACAATGACAAATTCTTTTGAATATGCGCAGATGCTAACTGGATGTTTTACAAAGAGCAAAGACTCAACTCTTAAAATACAAAAATCAATAGAAAACTCAGAGATAAATGCATTTTATTATCTATCGATGACACTCGCAGAAAACAAAAGAATATCGGATGCTATAAAACTTCTATCTATGCTTACTAAAAAAGCACGCATACCAATGGCATTTTATCTTTTAATAAAGATCAAAAATGTAAACGAAGCTATGGAATTATAACCGCAAGAAAAGCAAATAAGATCTATCTAAATTATTTTTCTTAATTAATTAAGTAGTTATCCTTTTACAACTATCAACGGCTTATTTTTTGATACTATCTTAGCAAGTCCTGCCCTTTCAACAACGCTTACAACATCATCAGGATTCTTATATGCCCATTCAGCTTCCTCGCTTATAAGCTTTCTTGTACGCACTCTTATCTCAATGTTCTTTTTCTTAAGCGTATCAAAGGTTTTAGAAGCTGAGATCTCTCTCAGTGCCTGATGCCTAGACATTACACGCCCGGAGCCATGACACGCACTTCCAAAGGACTCCTTCATAGAACCTTCCATACCACATAATACATAACTTCCAGTACTCATGCTTCCAGGTATTATGACAGGTTGTCCAACACTTCTATATTTAGTAGGAAGCTCTGCAGTACCTTTAGGAAATGCACGTGTAGCACCTTTTCTATGAATGTATAGCTTACGTTTTTTTCCATCTACTATATGCTCCTCATGTTTAGCTATATTATGCGCTACATCATATAACAAGCTCATTCCTAATTCATCATAACTTTTCCCAAAGACCTCTGAAAAGCTATTCCTTATCAAGTGCGTAATTATCTGCCTATTTGTGAAGGCGAAGTTAACTGCGCAGTTCATTGCCTTTATGTAATTATCAGCCTCCTTGCTCCCTACCTTAGCATAGCTTAGCTCTTTATCAACGAGCTTAATTTTATATTTTTCCTGATACTCGACAAGTGTGCGCAGGAAATCGCTGCATATCTGATGTCCAAAACCTCGTGATCCTGTATGAACCATTATAACTATCTGCCCCTCATACAAGCCATAAGCCTTGGCTATCTTTTCATCAAAGAGTTTGTCCACTCGTTGCACTTCAAGGAAATGATTTCCCGCTCCTAATGTGCCTAGTTGATTAAGCCCACGTTTTTTAGCATCAGCACTTACTTCTGAGAACTCTGCTCCTTTAAGCCTGCCATGCTCCTCTGTACTTTCTATATCCTCCTCATTTCCATATCCTTTCTCTACCGCATAACGTACTCCTTCAGTAGCTATCATCTCAAGATCTTTCTGCGTCATGCCTATGTTAAGTTTACTTCCAACGCCGGTGGGCACATTTTTAAAAAGAGTGTCTGAAAGCTCCTTTATTTTAGGTGCTAGCTCTTTTTCTGTAATATTTGTTTTTATTAGTCTAACTCCACAATTAATATCAAATCCTACTGCTCCTGGTGATATTATCCCATCCTCAGCATCAAAAGCCGCAACGCCTCCTACTGGAAATCCATATCCTTGATGGCCATCTGGCATTACTAGAACATCCCCTATTAATCCCGGAAGCGTGGCTGCGTTCATTGCCTGCTGCATAGTACTATCTTTTTTCATCTTTTCTAGCATCTCTTCTGTACTATAAAAAACAACCCCTCCATTCATATTTTCTGATCTTTCAATTCTAAATTTTACATCTGAAATTTTTTTAATCTCCATATTTAAACCTTCATTCAATTTACACTTCAGTAATTTTTTATTAATCCTTTTTCATTAATCCTTAATCCTTACCTGAATTATTTACATAATTTATATCAAATTCAATAATATACATTAACACTCTCTCCAAACAATAATTATACTATATAAAATACATAAACAATACATCAGCACTGCATTCATTGCATTGTAAATTTATATTTTTTATCAATAATCAAATCAATAATCAATATTGTTTTTACCTATTATTAATTCATTACCTATTGATATTATTATTACTTTTGCTTATTACTTTTGCTTTCTGCTAATTTTGTAGTTTAATTATCAATAAAACAACTACTATGTAATAAAATTACAACCCATTTTTGCAATATACTTCTTTTAACAACGTGAGCGGGAAATCCCACGCTATTTATGGGTGGGATGAAAGCGAACCGCAAAGTATATGAATATATAATAGTACACGATATTATGCGATTGATAAGAAAAGTTTGGAAGAAAAATGC
>JAJZLJ010000021.1 GCA_021850625.1 Microcaldota archaeon
AAAAGAAAAAAAGGGAGTTTTTAACGTATTTTGATAAACTTAAAAAGGATCAAGAGTATGGACTTGAACCTTTGGAAAGAGAACAGTAAAGTAACTGCGCATAAATAAATCATACATTAATTATATTATAATATCATTAATCAGCTAAGCACCAAGTAATAAAAATGTATGAAGATAATGTATATTATATCATGATTGATATTATTTCATATGGGCATGTGGCGTAACTTGGATAGCGCATCGGGCTTCGGACCCGAGGGTTGCGGGTTCAAATCCCGCCATGCTCATAATTGCAAAAGAATATTTGTAAAAATATAGAGTATACATTTGGCTTTGGCAAAAAAATTAAAACTGCTAAAGTGCTTCCAAATATGATTTAGTAAAAACAAATAACTTCAAAAAATACTAATTTATATACAGCAACTTGTGTCTTTGATATTTCTAAAGAAAGATTGAGCAACTATTTTTAAGGACTCTGACATAGTTGGGAATACATGTACTGTATCTATTACATCTTCTAGTGTATATTTATTTTTTAGTATCATTACAGCTTCATTTATAATTTCGGCTGCCATTGGAGAAAGTATTTGCACACCAAGAATAATATGGGTTTCTGGATGTGCAACCATCTTTATCATGCCTCTTGTATCTCCCATTACAATAGCTTTTGGCACATCTGTAAATTTAACCACTCTGCAAGTACAAACGTTGAGTTTTTCAATTACTTCCTTTTCTGTTATACCAACACTTGCAAACTGAGGATCTGTGAATATAGCTTTTGGTACAATATCCTTATTTATTTTTTTATGGAAGCCTAAGAGTGCATTCTCTGCGGCATATGTGCCTTCTCTAGCTGCTAAAGATTCTAGCATAGGCTCTCCGGTTATATCGCCAGCAGCAAATATATTTGGATTATTTGTTTTCATTTCAGAGTCAATTATTATTTCTCCTTTATTACCAAATTTAATCTTAGCATTTTCAATATTTAATGAATTTGTGTTTGGAGTTCTCCCAGTAGCAAAAAGAATTGATGATGCTTCAAAGATAATAGATTTACCGTTAACTTCAGCATTCACAATAACATGATTGTTTTTAGCATTTTCCTCAAAGCTTTTAAGAACAACATTTGTATGTATTTTTATGCCATCTTCTTCTAGATAAGATTTAAGAGCTTTTGACATTTCTGGTTCCGCCTCAGGAATAAGTAATGGATTTCTTTGTAAAAGCGTTACTTTAGCTCCAAATCTATTGTAAATCTGTGCAAATTCCAAGCCTAGGGCACGCCCACCAATAACTATAAGCGATTCTGGAATCTTTTTTTGCTCAAGACCTTCTATATTTGTCCAATAATTTATACGGTCTATTCCTTGTATTTTAGGTATTGATGGACTAGCACCAGTTGCAATAACAAATTTTTTCCCTAAAATAACTGTTGTACTTTTATTATTATTATCATGCTTAACCTCTACTTCTTTTTCAGAGATAAAGCTGGCCATACCTTCGTACAACTCTACATTTTTGAGTTTGCTTAACACATTTTCGTATTTTTCGTACCTTAAGTTTTCCACAAGCTTTTTTTTATATTCCATTATTTTAGCGAAATTGAATTCTTCATCATGTTGCACTATCGTATCTTTTCCTAAATTGTGATTTCTTGTATTTCTTATAACTTCTCCACTAACGAGAAGTCTTTTGCTTGGAACACAACCAACATTAACACATGTTCCGCCTATAGTACCTCCTTTTATTAGAGCAGTTTTCTTACCGAGTTCATCTGCTTTTATAGCTGCGGCAAAGGCAGCTGCCCCGTTACCTAATATAATCATTTCGTATTCTATATTTTTTCTTTTTGGCATTTAGATCAACTCCATATAATAATATTTAGATAATTTTAAAGTTATTTTGAGATTAAAATCATTTTTCATAAATCCCAATAATATTATGCGATAGAAATATATATAAATCTTCATATGTAAATATTAACATATGAACAGTTCAGATAATGTGCTTGTTTTCAAGGCGCTTGCAAACTCCGTGAGACTTAAAATTATTGATACATTGTTAGATGGGCCAAAAAATGTCGAATCAATTTGTATTAAAGTAGGCGAGACACAATCAAGAGTATCCCATGAGCTTTTCTGTTTGAGAAACTGCGGCTTTGTAAAACCGAATAGAAATGGAAAAAGGATAATATATGAATTAAATAAAGCATCTGTTATGCCGATTTTAAATGCTGCAGAAAAACACACATCTGTATTTTGCAAGGAATTAAAAAGCTGTAATATTCTTTCAGAAATAAAGGAAAACACCCAAAGTATCTATAATAAATAAAGAGAGCAATAGTATGTCAACTAAATGTAAATTTTGTAATAAAAAAATGGAGTCAGATTCAGGACTTCTAATGCATTTTAATGACAAGCATAGATCAGAAAAAGGTAACTTAAATATCAATGAAATAAAAAGGTCAAGTATAAGTTCGCGAACATTGCTAATAATAATTATAGCATGCTGCATCGTTCCTCTTATACTAATAACTTTGAGCAGTATTGGTATTTTAAGTTTCTTTGGATCACAAACTGCAAGTGTTCAATCAATATATGGAATAACAAATGTTAAAGTAGGTGAATTAGCCCCAAACATTCCTATAAAATTAACAAACGGTACTAATATTACACTTGATAGCCTTAGAGGGCGTCCAGTAGTGTTGTGGTTTATAACTACATGGTGCCCATCATGTCAAGAAAGTGAAAGTATTTTAGCAGATAATGGATACCTTAAGCAGTTATATTCAAAGGGGGCACTTCTTGTAACGGTAGAACTTTATAATGATTTAGGCAATAATGGCCCACCTATATCTAATTTTGCATCCCAGTATGGTGGAAATTTAGTACAGAACAAAAATTGGTTATTATATGGAACGTCAAGCCTTAATGCAACCTATTCATATGATCCAAAAGAATATCTAGAAATATACTATGTAATAAACTCTAATGGAATTATAACAAACACTTCGTACACTGGACTTGTAAATAACATAAATAGCGTTTTACAAGAGGTATAGATATATTAATTTGAACATTTTTAGCTTTAAAAATTTGATATTATGTATTTATTGAAATATGAACGTATTGTAATGCATACATTACTTAAAAATAGATGTTATACTTTCCTGTTAGTCATATTATCGACGATATTTACTGCAATTTATCTTATTCTTCTCCCATCACTTCCAAATGGAACTATAAACCCAATGTTCATAGAATTTATTACGCCGATACAGATAATTTTCTCAGTTATATTTGGAATTATGATAGGCCTAATGATAACACTTAATATATACGCTGCAAAATTAAAAATACATACATCAAAAGGCGGACCTATTGCAGGCGTTCTTATTGGAACATTAGTTAACGCTTTATGTTGTACGCCGATAATACCTTCTATTTTAGTGTTTTTTGGTGCATCTACGCCAGTTTTATTTGCATATTCGCCACATATCCAGGCTTTCTTTGAACAAAACTACCCATACTTTTATATCCTGTCATTTTTGATTTTCTTTGCAGCGTTCCATTACACTGCCAAAAGTATTTCATGCTGTAAGAGAGGTTGAAACATGAAGAAAATTTGGCTACTTTTTGGTGCCATTTTTGTAGTGCTAGCATTTGCATTGTTTAGTGAAACGATGCTTCAACCACGTCAAAATGGTGTAGGAATAAGTATAGGTCAAGATGCACCCAACATACCAGTAAAATTGGTAAATAGCACCAATATTACTTTAGACAACTTTCATGGTAGACCTGTGATTCTTTGGTTTATAACAACCGGATGTTCCTCTTGTTCACAGAGTTCACAATTATTAAAATCACAGTATTATAATCAGATCCATTCCAAAGGTGCAGTAATACTTACAGTAGATCTTTATGATAATTTAGGGACTGACGGCTTTTCTTTGAAATTTTTTGCTAATAGTTATGGTTATGGTTTAAACAAAACAGGTTGGATATATGGAACAACGACTCAGAATGCGAGCTACGAGTATGACCCAAATGCATATTTAGATATCTATTATGTTATAAATTCAAATGGGACTATAATCAATGAAGGCACTCCATTATCAACTAATCTTAATAGTATAGTTTCTTCTTTATAATCATTTTCTATGAATTTTTTATTGGATGCATTTTAAATTACGCCAGCGCGTTTTCCATATATTTACGTTGCCTGAAAATTCAAAGACTACAAGCTATCTTTTTGCAAACTTTGAATAGGTTTGTTACTTAGTAATTACTTAAAATATACTTACTTCAGTGATAAACGTAAATATATACACTGCGTAAATATGAATGATGATAATATGGAAAATAAAAAAGATGAGTTTCATGCAAGAAAAATGGAAATGTGGAAAAAGAGAGAAGAACTTCTTAATGCTATGAGCGAACAAGAACTTCGTGCATTCATTAAAGGATATATGATGGGCCAAAAATCTATATTCAAACAATTAGATTCAACAAATGGATGTGGCGGAGGTTGCGGTTGTGGAAATGGCATGAACAGTTCATGCGGATGTGGTAGTGAAAACTGCAAAGGTAAAGAATGCAACTGTGGAAACGAATAAAAATCCATAGTAATATATCCCACAATAGTATAGAAGGCCATTTTGTTAATTTCTTTTTTTGCTATGCACCTGCCACTATGGCAGGTACAATAAATTATTTGTTTTGATATAAAACCGAAGTATATGATAGTCTTAATAAAGATTAGTTGTCATAATATCGTTGTGATTTTATGGCAAGTGCAACTTCCAAACGCAGCTCTCTTGTAGCTTCAGATAATATGGGGACTAAAAATGGTCCTCCGGTTAATGATACTGACAATCCAACGCAAAAAACCAATAAGAAAACAGTTTTATACATAATAATAGCGCTTGCGTTTGTAATAGTATTAGTATATTTATTAACTTCTTTTTATGGCTCAGCACCTAGTGTAGCTACAATAGGCACAACATCAGGAACACCAATATACTTAAGTTATTTCCAAGGAGAGTCGTTAATAGGAAACATTACGAGTTATTCAACATCTGACCTTTTCAATGCTACAAGTCCAATAAATATAACGTTTATTGAAAGTGTTACACCATATGCAGCAGATAATATTACCGAAGGTTGGAGCACTATATTGCAAAACAATAATGCAGCAAGAAATGCAACGCTTGAGTTTTTTGTTATGAAAACATATAATACCTCAAGACTTTCTAGAAATATTACTGAAGAGTTAAATCAATTTTTTATTTCGCCTCCGCAAAGCTTTAGTAATTCGTACAATGGATTGAATTATACATATGATGGCTTTAGCAACTCAACAATAAACATACAGGTCGTAATAGGCTGGAAAGGTAATTATACCACATTAAGCATACTTAGCTCTAACCCAACCTTTAATGTTAGTAAAACGTTACTGATTGGATTAACGGCCAACGATACCCCTTAAGTAAAGGTAGTTTTTAGAAAGTAAAACTTGTAGTTATGTACTACTTAAAATGCTGCTTGGTAATAGCAGTTTTTATGTGATGCCCTCAGACTCATAAAAGGGTGTGGTTTCCTTTATGTTGATTGAACTGGAAGAAATATTCTCTAGTTATAATGTCGAACTACTTTGAGTACATTTTAGCATGATTTTTGTAAAGGATAATAGCTTCACCAAGGAGGAGCCCAGCGGTAAGTGCAAGAAGTATATCTGAGATAAAAAGAATAGGAATTGTTTGTTCATAAATTAGAATTTTGCTTAGATTAATTGTTGAAGAGCTAAGAGCTGGATTATAATAAAGATCTATTAAAATTCTTACTACAAATCCAGCAAGCCACAGTATAGTGATTTCATTTGATCGTTTGTACATAATCTTTCCATTTTTCTCAAATATATCTGATCTCTTTCCGAGAATGAGGCCTATTAATGTTCCTAAGAGTATAGCTACAATCAAAAGTAAGTCTTGTTCCAAACTGAGTATGAAAAGAAAGGCTATGCTTATCAGGATGTATAATATTGGACGTAAAAATATGCCTCTTACCGAATAGACAGAGCCTTTTCTTTTTCTAAGAAAAACTCTTGCTATAAAAAATATTATAATAAGAGGAATAATTAAAAAATCATAATTTAATGAAGCCATACTTATCCCTAATTAATAGAAGCTAGATTAAATATAACCTTCTCTAAATCATCAGCAAAACTTATTTAGGAAAGTATCCTATCCAATGCAGGATAGCTCTCTATCATGTTCTCGCTCTTAAGCTGCTGGTATATTCCATACATTATTCCAGAGGTTAGAAGAATTCCCATTCCATTACCCATTGCTCCAGTAAGGCTCGCAAAAGCTGCAAGCAAACCTACAGCAATACTACCAAGAACCGTTATAGTAGGCAGATACTTTTGAAGAACATTCTCGGTCATTCTAGGATCACGCCTAAAGCCAGGTATTTGCCAACCTACATCCTGTAACTGTCCTGCAACATGTTTAGGGCTTTGGCCTGTCATCTCGACCCAGAACTTACCAAAAATTATACAAAGTCCTACAAGTATAAACATATATATTAAAAAGTGTATCCACTCTGGAATTAACAGTGGTGCCCCGCCCCAAGGAGGATATAATGGAGAGGTCTGCGTAGCGAGTATGTAAAAGTAGTTACCGTAACCGCCTACCCCATTGTACTTTGTAGAGTACGGCAGAAAACTTAGAGGCTGCATTAAATACACAAGGCCTCCGCTAAGGACCTCACCTCCGGTACCTGCGGTAGAAGATTGATTAGTATAATATGCAAAGAAATGTACTAAACTGGTGCCGGCTCCGCTATACGTAGCTGTTATACGCAGCCATACCCCTAGACTTACAGTTAACGAAGTAGCGAGTATTACAGGAAGCACGCTAACGTAAAGGAACGGAAGTGGAAGACGACCGCCTACACCACGGAACTGGCTGAACACTAAAGGTAACTCAAGTTTCATATCCAGTACATAGATACTTATTAAAAATATTATTATTGCAAAGAATAAAGGTCCAAAATCAAGTATGGCTTGCGGTATGGCCGTAGCGCCTCCTGTGATTATAGAGGTTTGAGCTTCTGGTATTAATATTGACGCGGTACCAGCAACAATTGCATAAGCGACTCCCCCTGCAATGAATAAGTTTATTCCAGAGGTAATTCCATACTTGACCATTATTTCATCAAGATATATTATTATTATTGCGCTTATGGCTAACTGTGCA
>JAJZLJ010000028.1 GCA_021850625.1 Microcaldota archaeon
TGGTTTTGCCTATACAAAAGATCTAAAAATAGCTAATGAGATTAAGGAGTATAGAAAACAAACAGGCACTGCCCCAGATCTTTATCAAACAAAACTGGTAAGTGAGAGATTAATAGGAAAATTTGAGCTTTATCAAAGGAATGAAAGGATCTTTAGAAATGCCATGTTATTAGCAACAATATCGGCTGAAGCAGAACATGAAGGAGCTTTGTTTTCCATAACGTATCCTAATCTAAAAAGCCATCAGAATTTTGAGTTTGCTTCTAAAAAATTCCCTGGAGGAGCCGCGCCTTTATTTTTTATAAAACCTATAGGAAATAAGAATCAGTTCGATGTTGCGGAGAGTTTATTAAAAAACCCAATAATAAAAGAGACATGTGTTATAATTGAAAGTTTTGGATATGACTTTACTGCAATATGGCCTAATGCCGATCTTAACTTTGTAAGAATATCTGCTGGCACTGAGGAAGAAGAAAAGGTAAAAGAGCTTGGATATGCAATAAGAGACTCATTAAGAGCTATTTAGTAAGAGTGTTTAATGCATCTTTAAGAAGTTTTCTTGATTTAATATCTGAAGGGCTTATTGTTTTTTCAAGAAGATATGAAACTGCTTTTGTAGAATAATTATCTGCTATTTCAAATTTATTTCTTGAAGGAATAAAATGAAGTATGTCTTCCTGAAGTTCATCTCCATGCCTATTTTTAAAATGGCGTTCTTGTTTTGCGACCATTTCCAGACCTGAGGCTCCAGATGCTATTGAATATAACAACTCAGAGTTATGAACTTTAATTTTATTTATTTCCGATTCACGATTCATTATAAGTATAAGCCTTCCATCCTCTTTCAAAACCCGTCTCATTTCGATCAGAGCCTTATTCATATCGCTCATATAGTTTATTAAATCTAAAAATTTATTTCCTGTTCCTTTGCCATGTCCTATCTCTTTTTTTGATGTTTCTGAAATAAACCACCCGGCAAGATACATTATTTTTTTATAATTTTTATAATAATCAAAAACATTAGGATAAGGAGGAGAGGTAATAATTAGATCAACGCTCTTACTTTTTAATGGTAATTCTCTTGCATCAGAATTAAAAACCCTGCAACTTTTACTGTTATATGGAAGTTCTTCTATTATTTTACTATGTATCTGAAATGATTTAATCAGCCCTGTTATAGTGTATTTGTCTTCTGATATTGACAAACGCATTAGAATATTTAAAAAAAGATTACGCATGTTTTGGTCTTTGATAGAATTAATTTTAAGTTTTATGGAGGTGTAATCATTTGTTGTGAATTTACCACCCATCTTTGTTTGTTTGTCAAATGACTCTATTAATTTTTTAATAATTAAGTATATTTTTTCTAAGTATTCCTTTCTTGATTCGAGGTTCATGTTACAAAACTTTACAGTCTTAGATAATGTTATAGCTGCAGGATTTATGTCTGTGCCTACACAATCTAACGAACGTTTGGCTGCTTCAAATAGTACTGTACCGCTGCCCATAAACGGATCAAGTACTGTATCGCCTTTTTTTGAATATAAATCAAGAAGCACTCCTGCAAGCTTGCTTGGAAACTGTCCACTCCATCTAAATGTGCTTTTTGATTCGCTGTTTTCTGGAAATAGATATTCGTTAGAAGTTATTCTATCAATTTTAAACTCTTGAAACTTGGTGAACAATTGTGAAATTATAGACGCGGTGGTATCCATAAAATATCTTCTATATAAAGAATTATATTAACTTTTGTGCTGGAGCGTTTTTACTTTTAATAGTAGGACTTTAATATTTTTAGAAATAATTAAAGTATATAATAGAATATAGTAAACATAAACAACATAATCACAAAGGTAATATTGTAGTTTGCAATTTGTGTAGAGTATTTGAAACTTTACCTGAAGAAGAACAAAAAATAATAAAAGAGGTTGTCTTGAAATTGCCTGGCAAGTTGATAGATAAATTTTTTATAATCCAGGAAGCACCTTCAAACATCAAAACAAACATAAATAATTCCAGCTTTATGAACTGTAGCATTTCCCAAACAATCTATATAAGCAGGTAGTTTCAGTTTCATCAGAAAACTGAACCCTAAATTAATAAGCTTTTAAGTCAGTTGAACTGGACATACATTATATAATTCTACAATAAAATAGGTGGCTATTTGTGTTACTGATGTGCACCATTTGGATTCAAGGTATTGTGATACATTTATATTAGGTCCAGGTATTTCTGGCACGGAATTGCACAGTTTAGGACAGCAGATAGAGGAATATCGATATCGGCATCGATGCCCTTTTTCCTTCTAGAATCGGTGCACCGGACTTGGTAAGCACATATCCTTTTTCGGTGTACAGATCCGAAATCCTCCCATTTCCGTATTTTACTTCTATGCCCACCCCGTTCACAATGAAATCGACCTCTTTGTCCTGCTTAGTGTGCAGATAGTTCAGCCGATCTGAATATCTCCTGCTAAGCATGGATCCGACCACCCCTTCCACTATCTTCGGCTTGTCACTTTCCGATATGGCATTCGCCCCAGTTGAATAGAAGCGCATCACCCGGTAAATGAAAGGGTCGACGAAGTAGCTCTTTTTGTTGCTCCTGTACATTACTTTTTTCTCCTGTATCTTGTAAATTGTATTCAGTATGAAGAGCTTGCCCATCGCTTCGATATAAGCTTCAACGGTCTTGTGGGATCCGATTGAGGTGCGTTTTGCTATGCTGTTTGATGAATAGCGCGAGCCGTAGTTTTCGAATATGCCGTACAGAGTCTCTTTAAATGTGGTTTCGCTAAGCCCAGTCTTGAAAAGGTCACTCAAAAGCGCATCCTTGTATACTTCACTGTATATATCGAAAGGGTCCTTCTTCGTATTGAAAAACATATACGATGTTGAAAGCAATCCTCCAGTGATAAATGAGTAGCTTTCGAACAGTCTATTTATCTCTGCGAGATATGGCATCAGAGTTATAGACGCTCTATACGTCTCTCCTACGTCGTTGATATCAGTAATCTTGGCATTTTTTATCTTCCCATAGAACATATCAACATATTCCCTGAAGTTCAAGGGATAAAAATACTTCTTCTTTATGTTCCTGCCCGGCAGTGTTTCCCTCTGCAGAGACATAGAGGAAGAGCCGGTCACCCAGATGGTCTTATCTTTTAAGTAATTGGAGTTGAACAAAGCTAGCAGCGCGATATTCCAGTCTTTCACAAATGTGATTTCATCTAGGAAAAGGTAACGTCTAGAGGTTTTATCGCTTATGCTGTCAAAATATTGCACAAGCTCCAGGATGTCTTGCTTCTCGGAGAGTGCGTCGCAAGAAAAGAATAACACGTTTTTTGGATCTACGTGATTTTTCTCGAGAAGTTCAAGTACTGCCAGCTTCATATAGGTGGTTTTGCCCACCTGCCTGGGCCCCAGTATTATCAGATTCTCCTCTGTAGGGAAGTCGTACTGCCTGCCTGGCTTATTGAGAAGAGCTGCCTTTACCTTTTCATCCCTCTCTATTGTGTGGTAGTCGATCCACCAAGGGTTCTGCTCATTCACGAAACTTGTATTCAACATATTTGGTATTTGGATACCAGAATATAAATGCTTTTTGGTATTCTATTACCAAATGTGCTCCCACCGGGATTTGAACCCGGGTTGCGGGATTGAAAGCCCCGCGTCCTTGGCCGAGCTAGACGATAGGAGCGTTGTAATATATTTGCGTATATAGTTATTTATTCAGTAATATAAATATTGCTGTGTAATATCATTACTACTTATTGGTGTGGCTTGTGGAGGGCTTGTTCGTGTGTATAGAAGGTATAGATGGTTCTGGTAAAACAACACAGGCAAAACTTTTAATAGATAGGCTTAAAGGAGATGGAAAAAAGGTTTCTTTATATTCTTATCCTACTCACGATTCTAGATATGGCAAAATAATACGAGACGAGTTCCTTGCTGGAAAAATAGAGATGAGCGTTGAGGAACAGTTTCTTCTGTATTTGCTGGACATGCAATCAGATAAAAAGAAAATTATAGGTGAGCTCTCTTCTGGTAGTATAGTCATGAGTGAAAGATACTTTATCTCTACTATAGCATATCAATCTGCAGGAAACTTTGAGTATGAAAAGGCAAAGGCTGTTGAAGAGATTATGGCACTTCCAAGGCCAGATATAATTTTCTATATAGATTTAGAGCCTGAAATTGCTTTTGAAAGAAAAAAGAAGCAAAAGGGCAAAACAGATAGATTTGAAAGCGCACAAGAGTATATGAATAAAGTAAGAAATGTTTATGAAAAACTTTATTCGGAAAGGTATGGAGCTAAAACATGGATAAGAGTAGACGGTACAAAAAGTGAAAAGGAGATATCGGATCTCATATTTGCTGCCGTAATAAATTCTATTAAAAAAGAGAAACAACAAAGTTTAGTATAGGTGTTTTTTTGATATTATCGGACTATGATTTAGAAAATATGATAAGAAGTGGAAGGCTTGAGATTAAACCATTTAAAAAAGACATAATAAGAGAGAATGGCGTAGATTTTAGGTTATATAATGAAGTTGCAAAACATAATCAAAAGCTTGGGAAGAACTTCGTACTTGATCCTTCTAATGCGGAGCATGTCAAAAAGGAGTATATTCTTGAAAAAAATAATAAAAATATAGTAATAGAAGCTCACGAACAGGTCCTTATGTCTACAATCGAGTATTTGAAGATGCCGGATAATGTAATGGGTTTTGTAGAGCTTAGAAGCACATGGGCAAGGCATGGTTTAATGATGCCACCAACAATAATAGATGCTGGTTTTGCAGGTAATGTAACTCTTGAGGTATTCAATGCTAGCTCTAACGCAATAATGCTAAAACCAGGATTAAGATTTGCCCATGTAATTTTTGCTACAACCCTCAATAGAGTAAGTAATCCTTATTCTGGAGCGTATCTAGGTCAAAGAGGAGTAAGATTACCTAAAGTTTTGAAGTTAAAATAGACAATAATATTAAAATTTAAAATATAAAGAAATAAAACAAGAAATAAAATAAAAAATTAATGTTTATCTTGAAAGATCATTTATCTCTTCTCTGCTTGCAGGTTCTTCTTTAGAGCCTGAAGGACCAGATACCAAAACTACATCTCCAATGTTCTTTACACTCTTATAAAGAATACTTTTTTTCTTAAGAACAACATTTGCATCATTCTTTGCGCTTTTCCAAGGAGTCATAAGTAGTCTGCTTATTTCTCCCTTTTCGAGATCTATTATAACGTCTTGTACGTCTCCAAGGTACTGCCCTTCATCGCTGTATATATCCATTCTATATATTTCAGATATCTTCATCTAATCGCCTCTTTAATACTACAAAGAGCAGTTATTTAAAACTTTTCTATGTTTTTATAATAGAGGAACTCTAAGGCTGCATCCAATCTATTTCGTAATAATCAGCTTCGCTGCCCTTAAGTTTTATTTGTCTAACTTTATAATAAGTCACGGCAGTCTCTCTGTCAGCTATTGCAACAATAAGCTCTAGTTTTTTTTCTTTGGCTTTAAGTATTGCTCCTGCAAACTCTTTACCACCTATATATTCCTCCTCACTTAAAGAGAGCATAGCATACTTTGGAGGAAATACATCAGGGCTTTCTGCTTCACCGCCTCGTCTGTGATAGAGGATAAAATCTATCTCAACCTTCTTTGCAAAAGCATTACCAGGAACAGCAAGAATGAATGTTTTTCTTACTGAATGTGCAACTCTTATTGCCCTTGCCCATTCAGAAATTAAAAGCCTTGACTCTTTTGGAAATACATGTATTACATGTTTTGAATGAATCCAGTTTTTATTATCGTTTTTCATTGGTGTAGCTCCTGGAAAATAAACCCTGAAATGGGTTCCAAACTTAAAGCCTGTTTTTATAACATAGCCTTTTTCCATCCAGTCTTTATATACCTCAAACAACTTAGGAAAGTCTTTTCTTCTTGAGGTAGCTATTTTTATTATCTGTTTCTTAGTAAATTCCTTAATTTCAAGTATATTGTGCTCAATTAAAAAGACCGTTTCATAGATGTCAAGTTTGTTTAATTTTCCTCTTTCTGCTGCTTTGTATGAACCATACTGCCCTATCCAAAAATTTTGATAAATAAATTTTCCTTGTTCGTCATCTTCAAGAATAGTAGTTAAATCTGAGGGGAAAAAAATGCCGGTAAGTTTAATGTTTGGCAGTGTAAGTTTTGAAGAAGGATATTGTTTTATTGGATTTTTATTTGGTTCATTTAATGAAATAACAGATTCTTTGGCTACAAGCCCCCTATCTCTCCAGTCTTTGTAAGTAAGATACTTAGCAAGAAATTTCTTTGATTTGTTGAACAGTAAAAACATCTCGCTGAAGGTAATATTTTTGTTTTTATTTCTGCAAGAAGCATTCCTTACATCCATTAGATAAAGAGATTCGTATATATTTAATTTTAGATTTTTTTTCTCTATATTACCGAAAAAACCTTTTTTAAGTATGTCTAAAGTAGATTGATCTGCAGCAGTTATGTTTTTTTTAGAGGTATATTTTAATTCAAGCATTAAACCAGTATCTTAAATGTTATTTGTTTTATACTTATTTTATAGTTATGTTAGTAAATATACATAGTATATATAATAACTTTAACTCTTCTTTTCAACAAGTCTTTCTGAAAAGACAATTATGCTTGAACCGGCCGTGTAGGTTATATCGGACATTTGTTTTTTAGTTTTGTCATCCAACTCCAACTCCTCCACAAACCTTAGTATTTCTTTTGATTGTGCAACAAGCTTTTCGGAAAATTTAATTAGTGGCACAGCTTCTGAAGCTATCATATCTTGTATATCCGTATATGCGGCCTTGTTTTTAATGGAGTTTTCAGCTAATTCGAGCTCATCTTTTCTTCTTGTTTCCTTTGCATCCATCATAGATATGTACTTCCAGTTGTCTGGAAAATTAAAACCTATGGCAAGACGCGCGCGATATAGGTTAAATCCAGTCTGAGCTATATTTTTTGATATTATTAAAGAAAGATGTATGTTACTTTCAAACTCAGTAAGCTCACATATCGCCTCTGCTTCCTGTTGAGTTTTTTTAACTAATGAAGTAAATCTAGCCATAA
>JAJZLJ010000004.1 GCA_021850625.1 Microcaldota archaeon
GCACCATCCATAACTCACGTGAAATATCCAAATAGGCTCATGTGCAGTATTAACTGCAATCTCTTCTAAATTATCATCTACTAAAAGCACTTCTATATCTCCTAAACCTAAATATACATTTGCCATGTATGCTAGAAGTACCTCTTTGTTATCCCCGCTTATTCCTGGAAGATATTTGTCTATGACTGAGGATGCAGCCTCTTTATATTTTCTATTCAATTCTTTAAGATATTTTTCATCTTGTATTCGTGTTTGATCTATTGAAACTAAGGAAAGCAGCTCTGCGCGCAAAGACATCAAAAGTATTTTTGTAGCATCTCCAACCCCTGGATAAGAAACTTCATATGTAGGTACGAACTCATTTTTTTTAGAGATAACTACATTTACCAAAAGCCCATTGGCATTTAGTGTATACTTGACTGCTTTACCATCTTCTAATTCCGCCATAATTAAACCTTATTTTTTCTTATCCTTTTTGTCTTCTTTTTCATCCTTTCCTATTTTAGAAAGTCTACCATTAAGTTTTCCTACTTTATCATCTATCTCCTTCACTTTCTTTTCTCCTTCTAATATTTTTTTATATTTTCCAAAAGGCGTCTCTTTTTTATCATTGCCTACTCTTTTTAATATTTCAGATAATTCTGCAATCTCTTTTTTTGTATTTTCGCCTTCTTTTGTTAGTTCTTCAAGCTCCTGTCTTATCTGATTTATCTCTTGATACATACTATCTATTTTTTTAAGTTTTTCAAGTTCTTCGCTTACCTTTTCATCAACGCCTTCAAATTTTTTAACACCTGTTGAATAAATTCTATCTATACGCTGTTTTGCTAACAGTGCCTTGTCTAAAACTGCGCCCCTCTCTTTTTTTACTTTTATGTTTGTCTCAGCAGCTTCTCTTTTATATTCTTCTAATTTTTCATTATACTTTGAAAGTTGTTTTTGTATATTATCTGCAAGATTATTGAGAACCTTCTCTTCATTTTTAACATTATCTCTAAATTCAAGTATTTTTGTTCTCTCCTCATTTATCCTTTTATCAAACTCCTTAGTTATATCATTTACACTGCTATGCATATATGAAGCCTTACTTCTTATATCATCTATTATGGCTCTGGCATTTTTAGAAACCAAGTCAACATTTTCAAATGAAAGATACTCTCTGCTAAAATCAAAACTACCGGTTTTTAATTGTTGAATCATTGCCTCAACCTGATTCATATACTCTACAACTCCGTTTATGTTTTTTGAAGCTTCTGTTCTAAAACCTAACAATTCTGCAGAGGTATTTTTTATAATCGGTTCATTAGTTTTCATAGTTTCTTCTGCATTTTTCATATACGCATTAAACTCTTTAATCTTATTATTTAATGCCTCTATGTTTTTTCCCTGCACCTTCAAATTATCCTGTATTACGGCTGTTTTTATATCATTTAATTTTTTAATTTCATCTGTATTTACCTTCTGCTTACCTTCAAAATTTATAGTCCCATCTCCAGTTACTCCACTAGTCTTATCATCATTATCTATACTAATCGATGTTGTAGTGGGGCTTACATACATCTTTCCAAGTTTATACACTATAAGGATGAGTTTTGCTTTTTCTAAAACTGCCGACCATTCTAATACGGTACCTTCACTAACACCAAGGACAGAGGCCAAAGTGGTTGTATCCACCTCCCCATTTTTATTTATGTAATTAAGTAATGAATCAATGCCTGTTACTACATCAGTTGCCATAATATTCATAAACAATAACAAAAGAATACTTAAATAGTTTTGCTTATAACCTTTTTCTTATGCAACACATTATTATGAAAAAAACCTGTAAAAATAATAATTCTCCAAAACTGCTATTAACATATATGCTTAATTTATTCTTGTGGTGTTACTTTGTTATTTAATGAGGTTGCGCAGTATTATCAAAAATTAGAAGAGGTATCTTCAAGGCTTTCAATGATTGACATACTTTCAGAAATGTTCTCAAAAACCTCAAAGGAAGAGATAAAAGCGCTTATTTATCTTACACAAGGTGCATTGTCTCCTCCATTCGAAGGCAAAGAAATTGGAATGGCAGAAAAACTTGTAATTTCTTCTCTGGCAATCAGTACTGGAGCAGAACAAAAAACAATAGAAAAGCTTTTTAGTACCACTGGAGATTTAGGACAGACAGGAGAAAAACTCGTAATAACCTCAAAGCTTAAGTCCTTCAATTCAAAGAAACTTACTGTTTTGGATTTATTTGAATCATTGACAAAGATTTCTAACACCTCGGGGGTTGGAAGCAAGGACATAAAAATACGTCTTTTTGCAGGTTTAATATCTAATTCATCACCTATAGAAACACGATACATAATACGTTTTTCTCTTGGTACATTAAGATTGGGGTTGGGTGACGCTACAATACTAGAAGCACTTTCCAAATCAATTACCGGAAATAGAGATTCAAAAGAACTTCTCGAAAATGGTTATAATATCTGCGGAGATTTAGGCAAGGTTGCATATATTCTTTTTGATAAAGGAATAAAAGGCATAGAGAATATGGAGGTTGAGTTATTCAATCCTATACGGCCTGAACTCGCAGAGCGTGCAAAGAGTTTCGAAGAGATAATCGAGCGTATGGGGGTTGCATGTTCTGTAGAAGGCAAGTATGATGGTCTACGTGCACAGCTTCACATGGACAAGAAAAAAAATAAAATTGAGATCTTCTCGAGAAATCTGGAGCGAATGACGTTAATGTTTCCAGATATATTAAAAAATGCTTTTTCCGAGATAAATGCAGAAAGCATAATAGTAGAAGGAGAAGCAATAGCGTATAACGAAAATACCGAAGAGTTTCGTCCTTTTCAAGAAACTATACAAAGAAAAAGAAAACATGAGGTAGAGGAAAAAAGTGCAGAGGTTCCACTGCATCTTTTTCTATTCGATATAATGTATTTAAATGGAAAACAACTCATGTCATTGCCATATGAAGAACGCAGATCAAAATTAGAAGCTGTACTTGTAAAACGAAAGATGATACTTCCATCTGCAAAAATAATAGCAAAGACATCCAAGGAGATCGAGCTTTTCTTCAATAAGGAAATAACTGAAGGCCTAGAAGGTGTAGTTGCAAAGGATCTTAATTCTAAGTATGTCGCAGGAGCAAGGAAATTTAGTTGGATAAAGATGAAAAGAAGCTACCGAAGCGAACTTTCTGATACTGTAGATCTTGTAATAATTGGTTATTTCTCTGGTAAAGGATCTAGAACAGAGTTTGGTCTTGGTGGTCTTCTTGCTGCAGTATATAATGACAAAAAAGATTTATTCGAGAGCATAACTAAAATAGGAACCGGATTTACAGAAAAGCAAATGCTTTCTTTAAGTGAATTATTAGGTAAGATAAAAACAAAGAAAAAGCCTGCTAGAGTAGAATCTACCGTAGAACCTGATTTTTGGGTGGATCCTAAATATGTGGTAGAAGTAAGAGCAGATGAAATCACAAGATCTCCTATGCATATGTGTGGAAAGGAAACATATTCGCAGGATGAAATAGGTTATGCACTTAGATTCCCAAGGATTGTAAGTGATGGAGTTCGCGATAAAAAAGCAGAGGATGCTACTACAACAAAAGAAATTCTAGAGATGTTTTTGCTTCAAAAGAAAAAACCATTATCTGATTAATTAAAACAAAAAGTTTTCATTTATTTGAAGAGGTTTAGTGATAATGAAAAAACGAGTGTCATCATATGAAAATGGAGTTAAAGTTGAGTGTGTAAAAAAGTATATCAGAAAAAGAGTCTATGTTATAATCATAAAGTACTAATCATAGACTTATGTTCCAATCAGCTTTAGCAATATATTTAAATATATTTATCTTTTAAATTATCACAGACAGGATATTATGAAAATTTTATTTGAACATTTTAAGGCTCAAAGTGCAATGGAATATTTAATGACTTACGGCTGGGCTATTCTTCTGATAGCAATAGTTCTAGTCGCATTTTTTACTCTTGGGGTATTTAAACCAAATAAACTGACCTCAAGTGCATGTGTAGCTCAAACTGGTTTTCTTTGTTCGCAACCTGTTCTTTCAACCAATGGAATACTTCAGATGGAGGTAGGGGTTAATAACGGGCAGCAATTATCAGTAATTGGTGATGCATGTACCAATTCTTCTAATATTCCAACACAAACTTCATTTACTGACTTCTATTCAAATATGAATCTTAATCCAGGAGTACAATATCAATTCACCTTTCAATGCCCACTCACATCAAATATTATCGGAACACCATTTACTGGAAAGTTATGGTTACTTTATGATAGCGCATCTACCTCAAATCAAATAATGTCTATAGGAACAGTTTCATCTTCAATTACAACCTCCAACTCAATAGTATTAACTACTGGTGGTATACAACCAACCGTTCCTAGTACTTATTATATTCCTTCTGGTGGCTATGGTTTTCAATATATTTCATTTTTACCATCCGGTAGTTACTTTTATCTTTCTGCACTCGGATCCGGTGATTTTTTAAATATTAGCACAACTTCTTATAATGTTGCAAATACCTTATTTTTATCTTCTTTTGCAGCACCATATTCACTTGCATTCTCTTCTTCCGGAAATTATGCATATGTTGTAAATACTGGTGGCTATAACGGCCAGGCATATAATGGAAATATGTTGATTATAAATATGCTTACTAATACTGTAGTAAATACAATAGAATCTACGTCCTTCAATTCTCCATTAGATATTGCATTGTCTGGCAGTTATGCGTATATTACAAATGAATACGGTGATGTTCCGAGTGTTTATGATGGCAATATATTAATTATAAGTACCTCAACAAACTCTATAGTAGGGTCGATTACTTCAACATCCTTTAACGCTCCAAGAGGTATTTCAATATCTCCAGATGGAAGTTATGCATATGTTGTAAATAGTGGCGGTTATAACGGTCAGGCATATACTGGAAATATATTAATTATCAGTTTAATTTCTAACTCTATAATAGGTTCTATAGAATCTCCGGCATTTTCTTCATTATATGATGTAGCAATAGCTCCGTCTGGAACTTATGCATATGTAACTAATTCCAACGGGCAATCTAACGGTGCAAACATGGGCAATATCCTAATAATAAACACCGCACTGAACTCTGTTGTAGGGTCTATAGAACCAAGTACAGCACCTTCGTATTATGGTCTTACTGGAATTGCTTTTTCACCGTCTGGAGCTAATGCATATGTTGCTTCTCCAAACCAGCAGGCTGCACCTTCGGGCTTCTTTATCATTAATAATAATTAAACATGCATCTTAAAATAATATACTTATTTATATACAAAACAATTTCACTTCAATCTAATAACGGTATATGACACATCTTTAAATAATTACAAAGCTAAAGATTTTTCTATCGTCGTAGAATTCTTATTTTAAATTATTAAACTGGGCAGAAATTTAAGTATTTTAGTAATATTATGTATTATACTTAAGTAAATTTCATATACTTAAATACATGAATTAAGCTGTCAGTCGGGAATTCCGCTATTTTATTTTTTAACAAAAGGTATTTAAACTTATTTATGTTTATTATTTCAGGCGATCATATGGTAGATTTTTCCGGAGACCTTTTAGGAAAAAGTGTAGACAACAGCAGTGTGAATTATTCCCCACAGATTAAAATAGTAACTGTGGGAGTTGGAGGCGGAGGCAACAACACCGTAAACCGATTGATAAAGGTCGGCGTAAAGGGAACAGAGCTTGTGGCCGTTAACACAGACGTGCAGCACTTCAAAATTCTTGATGATAGAATCAAAAAGATACTTATAGGAAAAAGTCTTTCAAGAGGATTAGGAGCAGGAGGAGATCCTGAAGTAGGAGCAAAGGCAGCAGAGGTAGACAGACAACAATTAGAGGAGGTTCTTTCAGGTGCACAGCTTGTATTCTTATGTGCAGGAATGGGAGGAGGTACCGGTACTGGAGCAATACCAGTAGTTGCTCAAATAGCAAAGGAGCAGGGTGCCATAGTAGTTTCAATGGTAACATATCCTTTTGATCTCGAGAGAGTAAGAAAGGTAAAGGCAGAAGAGGGAATTCAAAAGTTGAGAAAGTTCAGCGACAGCGTAATAATATTAGATAACAACAGATTGGTAAAATTAGTTCCAAATCTTCCTATGAACGAGGCATTTGCAGTAGCTGATGATATACTTGCAAAAGCTATAGGCGGTTTGGTATGGACTATAACTCAACCAAGTTTGATAAACATAGATTTTGCAGATGTTCGCTCAATCATGGGAAGCGGAGATGTAGGATTTATATCTGTAGGAACAGGTAAAGGCAATGAAAAGGTTGCAGCAGCGTCAGAACAGGTAATAAAGAATAAGCTTTTAGATGTAGATTTTGAAAATGCAAAAGGAGCGTTGATACACATATCTGGCGCATCAGATCTTACTTTAGGAGATGCAATAAAAGCAGGAGAACTCATAACTGAGAGAATGGATCCTAAGGCAAATGTCAAGTGGGGCGCAAGAATAATACCTGGGTTCGAAGGACAACTTGAGATAGTTGCAATAGTTACTGGAGTAAGCGGTTCAAGCATACTAGGCAAGTTTGAAGAAAAGAAAAAGAGCTCCTCATTTGGAGGCATAGAGATGATATAATGGCCGAATTTGATTACGACGCATTTCAACCAAAGGTGGCTGTGGTAGGTCTTGGTGGTCAAGGAAGCAATCTAATAAATAGATTGGTTTCAGGCGGCATAAAAAGCGCAGACACAATAGCTATGAACACAGATGTTGGTCATCTTAATATGATAAAGGCTCAAAAGAAACTTCTTCTGGGTAAAGATATAACAAATGGCCTAGGAGCAGGAGGATATCCTGAAGTAGGAGCAAAGGCAGCAGAGGTAAGCAAGCCAGAGATCTCAGCTATGCTTGAAGGCTATGATCTTGTCTTTATAGCAGCAGGAATGGGAGGAGGAAGCGGAACAGGTTCTGCACCTGTAGTAGCACAAGTAGCAAGAGAGATGGGCGCTACAGTAATAGCTACAGTAACATATCCTTTTTCACTAGAACGCAGCAGGAAACTTAAGGCTGAGTGGGGAATAGAGCAGCTAAGCAAGCAGGCAGATTGTGTCATAGTTATAGAGAATGACAAGCTTTTGTCTTATGTCCCTAATCTTCCAATTGAAAGAGCATTTGAGCTTGTAGATAATATAACCGGCAATGCAGTAAAAGGTATAGCAGACACAATAACTCTTCCAAGCCTTATAAATCTTGATTTTGCAGATTTAAGGAATGTGGTAAGAAATACTGGAACTGCTGTAATAAGCATAGGTTCTGGTTATGGCGGAGACAGAGTCGAGCAGGCAATACGATCTACAAAGGCACATCCATTGCTTACTGTAGATAATGCAGGAGCAAAGGGAGCACTTATACATGTTGTAGGAGGTTCGAATCTCACCATAAGCGATGCTACTAGAATAGGAGAGGGTGTAACAGACAATCTCGCTTCAGATGCAAATGTAATCTTTGGTGCAAGAATGTTGCCTGAACTAAACGATCAACTAAGAGTCATGTCAGTAATAACAGGAGTAAAGGCAAGATTCGGAGAGGCAAGAAACAAGGAGGCTCGTGAAGCACACTCAATACGACTAGAAGCAGCAGAACAGATATACTAAGCAAAGAAACACAAAAATTACAGAAAAACAACTTCAACCATGCGATGAGATGCAAAGGTATGGCCTTATCTAATTAGCGATTATTCAGTCTATGGGGATATCTCCTCATAGAAAAGGCTTTTGCATGTTGTTTTCATGGTAGTTGTTTCGGAAAAAAAACGATTGGAGCTTACAGAGTTTGAGCATATAATAAAGCGATGCCCAATCTGTTTGAAGGATACAGAGCAAAAGGCTTATTATTCGCATAGGCCTGATCTCTCAATACACATAAAAACAGAAACCAAACCACCGTTAACAATCATTATCCTTCCATATACAGGACATGTGTATGAATGGGATGTTCTTGCAACATGCCTTTCATGCAATTATACTTACAGGGTGATTGGCGTGCCAAAAATGAAAGAAAAAGATATTCCTAAAAAAAGCGTTATGGCCGACATTGAGTTTGCACTTACTTGCTGTGATGTATGCTATAATGACTATTATCGTTATACTATAAGTGATATCTTTATAAATCTAACTTCCGGCGGTAAGGTTTATCTGTGCAAATCTCATGCTTTAGAGATAGAAACTGATAAGGCAAAATCAGGAAATTATAACTCCCTCATTTCTAAGATGGGCGCCTGGTTTGGTAAAAAAGAGGTTCCAATAGTAATAAAAACAAAATCTGGAAACGAGCTACTTCTAAAAAAATTCAATGGCATAACTCCAACAATTCTAAAATTGCTTCTTAAAAATGAAGCCTCTACCAAAAACGAACTGTTTTCATTTGTTCTAAAAAATATTGATGAAATAAACTCGCGTGAGGTGCTTGAAAGTATCGGTTATCTTAAGGGTATGTCATTACTTGAAGAAAAAGAAGATGGATTTTTAATAAAGAAAAAGGTCTTTTCCTTATCCTCAAATGGAAAGGAGGTTGCAGAGGCTCTCTCAAATCTTAATACTATATAATTTTATAATATGGTTAATATATTTTTTACATTACATAAACTTCGATACATAATAAGGTTATAAAAATATTGCTGTATTATATTACTTATTGAAAGGTATTATAATGCAACTGCTTAACAGAATAAAAACTCTTACAAATAAAGATTTACATAACTGCAAAAACTTTTCAGAAAAAGAAGTATTTTCAAATCGAATAATTTCTAAGAACAATTTCCTAACTAAATTTACTAAATTTTTTACAAAATTATTAATGTCTCAAAGCATAATTAGGTATCAGAAACTTTTAGCTTCAAAGAAGATAACTCTTGAAAACAAAGTTGCCAGAGCTTCATCAAAACCTATTCACGCGCAAAGTGCTATGGAGTATCTGATAACATATGGCTGGGCAATATTAGTATTAGCTATTGTACTTTCTTTACTTTTTGCATTTGGTTTTTTCAATGGCAATAATGCAGTAGGGCAGATATGTAGCATAAATCAAGGTTTTGATTGCATTAATTATTATATGAGTACAAATGGCGTTGCTGTTTTTACAATTAGCCAGACCTCTGCATCATACATTAACGTTACTGAGATTGGATGTTCTTCAGATCCAAACAATCAGCACCTTACTCCTTTAAGTACGCCATCTAATCAGATCTATTTGCCATACGCCACTGCATATAATTTTTCAGTGCAATGCTATACTCCTTCTGGACCTGCATCCTTGCAATTAGGTCAGGTATTCTATGGTACTTTATATATTTCTTATGTTAATGATGTAAATAGTTTTGAAGGAGCTGCTACAGGAAAAATAACTATAAAGCCAAGTATAACTGGCATATCTAATGGCGGAGGAACTTCAGGCTCTGGCACTGAAAGTTATATCCCAGTTACATTAACAAATTACCAGTCAAATACCGTATCACAGAATTTCCAGCAAATGATATACTTTAATCCACAAAGCTATTCTGCAAATGAAATGGCAAACCTAAGCAATATAGAGTTTACTGCAGACGCTCCAATAGGAACTTCCGGAAATGTTCCGTTAAATGCATGGATTGAAAGCGGTGCTTCTTCATCTGCCTCAAATACTGTCATGTGGATAAATTTAGGCAGTAATACAATCGGCGCTGCAGGAACAGGTTCTAATACGTTAACAATTTATATGAATTTCCTCAGCAACAATAATCCAGTAACGCAAGGCTATACGGGTTATGCACCGCAGTTGTGGTGCGCAAGCGGTTGCTTCCAGACAGGATACGCGCAATACGACGACGGAGCGAATGTGTTTCTTTTATATTTCAATGGTAACACTATTCTTAGCGATTTTACTAGTCCAGACACTCTCTCTCAAGCAAGTGTAACTGGTCCAACAGGCACTACTATAAATGTTATTAGCATAACAGGATATGCAAGTAATTTTGGTTTTGTTTATACAGCAAAATCAATTACAGATCAAGCTGTCATATCTGAATCAAGTTCACAGCAGAATGGTCTTGGAGCTGGTGGTTTAAGTGCGGACAACGGTCAAGTGTCAATTTTAGATAAAACTTCATCAACTAATTTAAATGCTATATCTGTAGATATGGGTTATGGTAGTGCTTATTTCGTAAATGACTATTTTGTAGGTGGAGCAAGGTCTGAAGTAAATCAACAAGGTTCAGCGAATGCAAATTGGCATTATGCTTCTGTTACTTACGCAGGCTCATCTGCGACAAGTTGGTCTGGATATATAGCTCCACAACTTTATTCTACCTCTGGAGGATATTCTGGCAGTGTTTCAGATAATCCCTTCAGTTCTTCCACCTCTTTATACTTGGGGCTTATTGGCAATGTTAATAGTGCTGACGAGTGGCAAACATATATAAATTGGATGCGTGCTCGTGCATATCCTCCTAACGATATAATGCCAAGTTTTAGTTTTGGAAATTATAATAATCAACTTATGGGTTCGGTATCTCTAAGTAGTACTCAATTATTTTTAAATAATGCAGAAACACTTACAGCAATGGTTTCTGGAGGAACCTCGCCGTATACTTATCAATGGTATGAAGAAGCTCCAGGAGCAGGATCATTTTCAGCAATAAGTGGTGGAACTTCTCAGTCTTATCTTTTTTCAACAACAAGCAAAAATACGCAGGGAATATATAAATTCTATGCTGAAATTACCGATAGTAATGGCGTACATGTAAATAGCAATACTGCTAGTATAAATGTTATACAAGAGCTTGGTCAATACGCATATGTAACTAATTACGCAGGAGGAAATGTAGTTATAATAAATACTGCAACAAATACAGTAGTAAACTCAATACCAGGTAGTTACAGCAATCCTGACGGCGTTGCTTTCTCTCCAGACGGAAGTTATGCATATGTTGTAAACTGGGGAACAGGATATATAGATACAATAAATGCGCTTTCGAATACGATATTAGGATCATTTTATATAGGATATCCTCAAGACCAAGGAGTTGCATTTTCTCCTTCAGGAACTTATGCATATGGAGTAATAAATGATGCAAGTGTTGGGCCAATAGCATATATAGAAAATAATGCAGTATCATCCGTAATTAGCATTAATGCAGGATTAGGCTGTCCTTTAGGTGTCGCATTTTCAAAAACAGGTGCATATGCATATATAGTGAATATGTATTCTACAAATAATTGTAATAGTGGCACTGGAAATGTAATAATTATGAATACCGCAACAAATACCGTTATTAATTCAATAACTCAAGGTTTAGATAATCCTGCAGGAATAGCAATTGCACCTAGTGGTACATATGGATATATTACAAATAGAGGAAGTAATAACGTAGTAATATTCAATACTGCAACAAATACTGTAATCGGAGCTATAACGCCAAGTGACTTCAGTACTCCTAGCTTTGTGGCTTTCGATCCTACTGGAACCTTTGCTTATGTCGCAAATTACGGCTCTAACAATGTAGTAATTATAAATACCGCAACAAATACTGTTGTTAATTCTATAACAAATGGATTTAATGGACCAGTAGGTGTTGCATTCATACCATAATTATTTTATTTATATTTATGATTTCAATATGTGAAATTGTAAAAAAAAGATACTTTAGTGATTAAAGATTTGATAATCTACTATCTTTAAATACTTTTATTTGCGCAGAAGAATACCTCGGCCACTTGTGGCGGGATTACAAATTTCGAAACTACAACTTTTAAATAACTTCTTTGATAATACCTACTGTAGTGGTTTTACACGCTAAACATAAAGTTTACAAAATAAATATCCTATAGGGAAAAAAGATCTTTTTGATTAAACGTTTTCCAAAAGTTCAGATTATTTGCACTGCCTTATTGAAGGTTTAGAGCCCATTGATTTAATTGTAAATCAAAGTTGGGCGATTCAAGATAAGATTTAATATCTGCACATACGTAATATAATCATGGAAAAGATGAAGTACAGAGTAATAATAGAGAAAGACGAAGATGGAATATATTTAGCCAAGGTTCCAGATCTGCCAGGCTGCGCCACAGAAGGCAAGACTAGAAAGGAATTGATGAAGAACGTTAAGGAGGCAATACATGCTTATCTAGAAGCGCTGAAAAAACACGGCGACCCTGTTCCAGTCGAGATGGTGCAAGTAAGTGTCTAGACTAGTGCCAGTAAACTATGACATGGTAATCAAAGCCCTCACTAACGCAGGCTATATAGTAAGCCACCAGAAAGGCAGCCACATAGTAATGCGGCTATCTGATAAGACAAAATATGCATCTATTTTTGGAGAACGCAAGCCGGAAAACATGATTGTAGTCCCAGTCCACAGGCCGATAGGCAAAGGTATGGTACGAACCATAATGCGAGAGGCAGACCTATCTGTAGACGAATTTAACAAACTTCTAGCCTAACTTTTATACGTGTTGTTAAGTTCGCCGTATACTTATCAATGGTATGAAGAAGCTCCAGGAGCAGGATCATTTTCAGCAATAAATGGTGGAACTTCTCAGTCTTATCTTTTTTCAACAACAAACGGAAATATTCGGGAAATATATAAATTCTATGCTGAAATTATTGATAGTAATGGCGTACATGTAAATAGCAATATTGCTAGTATAAATGTTATACAAGAGCTTGGTCAATACGCATATGTAACTAATTACGCAGGAGGAAATGTAGTTATAATAAATACCGCGACAAATACTGTTGTTAATTCTATAACAAATGGATTTAATGGACCAGTAGGTGTTGCATTCATACCATAATTATTTTATTTATATTTATGATTTCAACATGTGAAATTGTAAAAAAATTAGATACTTCAGTGATTAAAGATTTGATAATCTACTATCTTTAAATATTTTTATTTGAAAAATAATATATGCAAGTTTTTTTAGTAGTACATGGTATTGTTCAAGGCGTAGGATATCGGCGTTTTGTTGCTGAAATTGCTGATAAATATAAATTAGTGGGCTTTGTAAGAAACGTCAGCGACGGCGGTGTGGAGATTCTTGTAATTGGCGAAGACAACTCAATACTGCATTTCAAAGATGAAATACACGTACAACTTGATAAAATAAAGGTTTTTAAAATTGATGAATATTTGCCGGAAAATAAGAAATTTGCAAAAGAGTTCAATAAAACTTACGAAAATTTTACAATAGAAAAGACGCTTACACGCTGAATTCATCAAGAATTGACGGAACTATGACGTTCAATTTTTTGCTTATGCTGTTCTTAAGCTGCTCTGACTTAAATTTTTCCCCATGAACTATAAATACATACTTTAGATTATTTATCTTGCTTATAAAATGAAGAAGCTGCTGTCTGTCTGCATGAGCAGACAAATGATACTTTTCTATTTTCATTGTAATATTTACCCTCTTCTTTCCTATCAATATTGTTCTTTTGCCGTCAAGAAGTTCTCTTCCTCTTGTGCCTTCTGCTTGATAACCTACAAAAATAATTTTATTCGTTTCATTGTGTCCAAGCTGTTCTAGATATTTTAAGACAGGACCTCCAGACAG
Organism: Microcaldota archaeon; assembly: GCA_021850625.1. Classification (GTDB taxonomy): domain Archaea; phylum Micrarchaeota; class Micrarchaeia; order Micrarchaeales; family CABMGC01; genus JAJZOD01. The sequence goes on from JAJZLJ010000004.1 coordinate 13,605, forward strand.
CATGCCGCTTGTAGTCACTATTATACATGGAGATTTATCTTGAATTACTTTTTTTCTTTCCTTTATTGAAAGGACATGGACAAAGTTCTTACTTTTAAAAGGATCATCATCATTCATAAGTATGCGTTTTTGAAGCTCATCTCTGCAATATATGACATTATGTCTATGTATTCGCATGGCTTTGTTTACCATACCGTCCATGTATATTGGCACCGCAGGTATCAATCCAGAGCGCATATAATCATCCAATATAAGTACTACTTCCTGCGCTCTCCCTACTCCAAAGCTTGGAATTATTACTTTTGCATTATTTTTTATAGTATTGGAAATACTTGCTGCCATATCGGCAAGCGTTATTTTTTCTGAAGGAAACATATCTTCGTCTCCGCCATATGTACTTTCTGTTATGAGTATATTCTCATTTAGATTTTCAGAGTATCCTGCATCAAGTAGTTTTGTAGTCCTAAAGTTTGCATCTCCAGTATATAAAAGCTTTTTACCATTGGCATTTATCTCTATCATTGAGCTTCCCAAAACATGCCCGGCAGGAAGCAATTTCGCCTCAACATCCTTTATTTTAAAGCTCTCATGATACTCCTTAAGGACAAATTGCTTTGGCAGTTTTGCAATACCCTGCTTTGTTATATTCTCAGGATTTGATATTTTTATATAATCATTTACTAGTATATTAACAAGTTCATATGTTGGTTTTGTAGAATAAATTGGACCTGCATATCCAATACTTAGCGCATGTGCAAGATAGCCGCAGTGATCAAGATGCGCATGTGATATTATTATGGCATCTATAGAGGCAAGAACCTCATCAGGAATGAGTGGATATTCATGCGGCTCTGCCATCTTTATGCCACAATCGAGAAGAAGCTTAGCCTCCTTACTTTCTATAAATATGCAACTCCGCCCAACCTCGGAAGCAGCTCCGTAGAATTTTATTTTCACCTATTCGCCTTCATAGTCATTGGTATCTGTATCTTGCTCTTTTTTACCTTTTATAACTGCAATGTCTGCAAGGCTTACCTCCATCGGCTTTTGTTCATGTATCTGCTTATCCTTTTTATGAGGTATAAATGGTTTCTTCTGTTGGCCACTAAGTTTTCTAAGTTCGCCGTAAAGTTCATCAAGCTTCTTTTCTATCTCTAATATCTTTTTGTTTGAGTCTTCTATGCTCTTATTAAGTTCTAATATATCTCCTTCTATGAATTCGGCCTTTCTTCTAGTCCTGTAGCTTTTTATTGCTTCATCAAGCTCTGCATCTATCTCGTTTTTCTTACGTATTAGATCTCGTTCTGCTTCAAGCGTATACGCCTCTGTAGATATTCTAAATTCTAATCTTTCCTTCTTTCGTCTTAAGAAACCTATATTCTTTGTAGTATTTTTACCTGTCTCAGTAAGCTTCTTTGTTGCTTCTTTTTCTGCAAGTTTATATGCCAATCTTCGCTTGAACTTTTTAATATCAAAAATTATCTGGGCTTTTTTCTTGCGCTCATCTTCTATAGCCTTTGCCAATTCCTTCTGGCGCTCAGTAGCTCCTTCTGGAAGTTTAACTGTATAGTCAAATGGCTGTGAAGGCTTATATGCATGTTTATCATGAGAAATTTGTTGCTGTTTATTTTGTTGTGTAGTTGCTGTTTTTTCAACAGTTACTGCAGAAGGCACGGTTTCACTTGGTTTTAATGTTTCAGAAGCAGTGCTTTCTGTCATAGGCTTATCGGCCTTAGCACCTTTGTCCTCTTTTGGAGATCTGCGCTCCTTCGTGTCCTTGGATTTAACTTCTTGCTTATCATCCTTTTTGTCTTCTTGTTTACTTCCCTGCATGGTATGTACAATACTTAACTCTTCCAGTCAATCGCCTTTATCTGATATTTTAGATTTAATTATTATTTTTTTATAATATTTTTAATTTCGGTCAAGCGTAGAGCTATAAATCTCAAGGAGTTTATCAGTCACTTTACTTGGAGAAAACCTCATCGCGGTTCTTACCGCATCAGTAATATATGCATCTGAATTATTTAAAGCTTTTTCTATCTTTTTAGAGCAAGCAAGATAATCGCCTGGAGGGAACTTTTCTCCGTTTTTTCCATTAATTATCAGTTCTTTTAATGCCAAATAATCAGCTCCTACCACTGGTTTTCCGCTAGCCATAGCTTCGAGTGCAACTATTCCTTGAGTTTCAAATGTTGAAGGTATACAAAAGGCATCAGAGGCGGCATAAACCTCCGGAAGTTTTTCTCTACTTATCGGACCTAAGAAATGAGTGTTCTCAAGTCCAAGCCTTCTTGCCATAAATTTATAGTGCAGTTCTGCAGGACCAGAACCTGCTATGAGAAATTTTATGTTACTTTTTTTATTAGACATAACCTTAGCGGCTTTAAGAAAAACCTCTAGCTTCTTTTCCTTGCTAATTCTTCCGACGTAAAGAACTACCTTTTCATTATCCTTTATGCCTAAAGATTGTTTATAACTAGATCCGTCAACCTTTGGATTAAAATGATTCACATCCACACTATTTGGCACTGTAGAGACATTGTTTATGTCATGTTTTAAAAGCATCTGCGTTATGATCTGCGATGGTGTTGTAACTGCATTACATTTTTTGTAAAAAAACACTACATACCTCCATAGATATTTGCTTGTAAGCTTGCGAAGTTGAGGATTTTTAGGATAGTAATCATTTATAACTGATTTGTTGTTGACCATTGTATGGAATGAGCCTATTATTGGATATTTACCAAGTTTTGCACTCATCATTCCTGCTATTCCCATAAAAAAAGGAGTATGTGCATGTATTAAGTCTATATTAAGCTTGCTTAGCTTGAGTATTGAATTATACGGAAATAAGGCAACATTATATTGAGGATATGGCTTAAAGCCTATTCCTGGATAAAGAAAAATGTTTTTGCGTTTTGTAGTCTTCAAGCTAAGTTTAGAGCTAGTAAAAATATATACATTATGCCCTCGAGATTCCAGCTCACGCTTAAAGTTTGTTATCGAGCTAACAACGCCGTCTATAGCTGGTTCATATGTGTCTGTATAAAAAGCTAGATTAAGCTTATCCATCGATACACAATTACAACGTTATTGCTTCTCCTCCTGCTGATTTTATTTTTTCTATAGCCTTCTTAGAAAAAGCCTCCGCTTTTATAGAAACAGGCTTTACCAACACTCCGTTGCTAAGTACCTTATATCCCTTAAGTTCTATAACTGGCTTGTCCTCTTTTGAATGCTCTGCTTTTAATGACACTGAATCTAAATCTATGACCTCAAGTTTAGTTGCATGCCAACGTGTAAAGCCTGGTTTTCCTATTCTATCTTTTTGATATTTTACTATATGTGTCCATTTATGCTTTCTCCCTGCCTTTCCCGTACCTCCTCTGCTGCCTGCTCCTCTGTTGTTCTTTTTATTTCCAACAGCCCAGGTTCTTCTGCCTAAATTCTTTCTGTTCTTTTTATTTCTTCTCAATACCATATCTAAACCTTTTATAACATTCTTTTTATCAGATCATTTATTGCTTCTCCACGATATCCTAATGCCCCTCCAGAGCTGTATCCGAACTTTGTCCCTTCATATCCATGCCTTGGCGGATGCATTGTTATAGTTTTATTTATTACATTTCTTAAATTAACCTTTCCAGCCCTTACGGACTCTAGCTCATCTTTTTGCAATTTTATCTGTTTTGCCTCAAGTAGTTTGTTGAACATACTGTCTGTTATCTCACCATATGTGACAAAATCATTACATTTTTGTATCATTCCTAGATTGGATTTGTTTCCATAGATTACAGCAAGATTATTTACTCTGCTTAAATTTAACCTCTTTAGCGTTTCAGTTATGCTTTGCCTTACGCCTACCCTTCCTCTAACCCGTATTACGACGAGCAGTTTGTTTTCTAATTTTGAGTTCATAAAAAGACCTTTAATCCTTCAGATAAGAATCAATTTTTTTCATAGATATTGAGTTATGAAGTTATTTATTACTTTCTAGTTATTTTTGCTATGTTTGACAAATATATTATACAGAGTATATTATACATCAAAGTATTTAAATATTAACACGGCATATATCTGATTGATTAAATGCGTGCATTTATTTACCTAGGTATTCTTTTTGGGTTCTTTCTAATGCTTGCTAACTCTTATGCTTATTACAACATAACCTCAATAAATACAACTCTAATCTTAAATACTAATCAAAGCGCACATGTTGTCGAGCAATTCATAATTTATATTAGTAACACTTCCATATCAACCTATCAACAAAATAAGGATGCTATAGGTCTTACTCTTAGCGACTGGCAAAAGGTTCTTTATTCTCCAAATCTTGAGGAACATATACTTGGAGGCAGTGGACATAGTTTTTACAATTTTGAACTGCTTCCAGGACCATTAATAACTGTGCCAGGGGGCGGCTATGCTACAATGACAATGAACTATTACGTTAAGAATGTCACATCAATACAAAACATAGCACCTAGAAAGTTTGAGTATAATTTTAACACAAGCGTATTTAACTTCGAGCAGGGAGCAAGCGGACAGATTCTTCCAAGCGATGTAAGACTTAATTTTATAATTCCTAAAGGTGCAGAGGTAATCGGTGTCTATCCGCTTCCTGATTATCCAAAGCCAAATTTTATAGGGAACTACTCTAATATAACAGAGTTTTCCTGGTATACTGGAGAGCCACTTTCGCAATTCTCTTTTAATTATGTAATTACCGAATCTCCTGAAACCGAGGTATTGAACTATCTGCAAAATACCTATATCAATTATGGTGAATGGATATATCTCATAATAGCAATAGGAATAATAGTGAGTGCATTATACATCTACAAAAAAGGCAAATCCAGTTAAAAAAGCTTAAATAAGATAGATAAACAGAATCATAAAAATACTTCAAAAATTAAAAAATAAAAAAATTAAAAAAATAAAAAAGAAAAGGTTTTTATTACTGTACCTCTTCAATTGCTCCTGATACTTGCGCTTCTGTCAAACCTGCGCACACTGAACATGTTTTTGCATGTTCTGCTGCTTTCTTTATTACTTCTTGCCTATCTAGTGCACTTGCTTCGAAGTTGCACTCTTTTCCTAGTTTCTTTGCTGATACTTTATATGTTGGCATTTTTTCACCAATACTCTTTTTTTGTTAAAGTATTTATATATATGTTATTTTTTCATATGATTTATTTCCATATAAAAAGGGAATATTTAAATAACTAAACGATGAATAATAAATGGAGGGGTTTTTATGCGCAAAACGTATACTCAAAAAGAAACTATTTATGAAATAATAGGAAATAAAAGCAAAATAAAGATATTAGATGCACTTCTTTCCGGGCCTCTTTCAGTAAATAAAATAGTCAATGCTACTAATATGGAGCAGACAAATGTTTCACACACCCTCAAATATTTACGCACGGTTAATGTGGTGAATAGAAGAGTTATCGGAAGAAATCATGAATATTTTGTAAGTGAAGAGATACGCCCTTTTTTGAAGAAGATATTTTCTGACATAAAGAAAAATGAAGATCTGCTTAAAAAAGCAGGATTAATAGCCGCAATGGTTATTTTAACATTGAAATTTGTACCTAATGGCGATATAACAAATCTTATAACAACATCATACCAGTTTATCGTACAGAATAATACAACTATGTCTATATCCTCTATTTTAGCTTTGTAATCTGAGTTTATCACTCTAAAAGCCTACAGACTTAGCCATGATAGGTGTATCTAACGCGCAATAATCGAATACTTATTCAAAATTACAATTTCTATTCTTTAAATGCGCTGATCATAGCATGAAGTTCATGTCTGTCTAGTTGGGATCTTCTTAACATCTTCCTAAAAATTCTACTCACTGATTTTTTATCCCTTATTCGTTTATTTCTAATTGAGTCATCAAACAATGAAAGAAGCATCTTCTGTTCTTCTATACCCGGCTTTTCTAAGTTCAAAGAGGATTTTTTATAATTAAATCTATTTGCTTCATATAAAAGAATTGCTATCGAATGAGAGATGTTAAGCACCGGATATTCTAAATTTGCATTTATATGTACAAGGATATCACATAATTCTAGTTCTTTTGCAGTAAGGCCTTTGTCATCTCTGCCTATGACGAGTCCTACTATCATATTTTTTTTATATCTCTTTGATTCATCTAATATTTTTTTGTATGCGTTTTCAGGTGTATAGACCTGCCCTAGACGCGGATTGCTTCTAAATATGCCGCTGGTTCCTACTAGAACATCACATTCATTTGCAAACTCCTCTAAGGTATTTTTTATAAAAGCACTATCTAAAAGATCATGTGCATGTTTCGAATACATAATAGCTTTTTTTCCATGTATATTAGCTCGTGGTTTTACAAAATAAAGTTTGTCTATTCCAAAATTTTTTGCAACTCTGGCTATATATCCAACATTTAATTGGTACTTTGGGCTTACTATAATTAATTTTAATTCCATTCAAATTACCTCCAGCCATTTTTCAACATTTTTACGCAGCTCGAATTCATGATTGTAAAATGAATGCATAGCATTTTTTATTATTACAGAAGAAAAATACTTAGATTGCGATTTATTTTCCAATATCGAAAGATACTTAGAAACCTTTCTATCTCTATACTCTTCCTTACTTCCAAAAATTGCAAGGATGGGAAGTTTTATCGAGGAAAAGAGCTTAAGTTGCCCATTATAATAAAATATATTAGCTTCTATACTTTTAAAATAATACGCAGAAAGAAAACGTTTAGGAGTAAAAAAGCCAAACTCTTTCATTGGCGTATCTCCCTCATTATGCTTAATCAAATTCCTCGCTTTTAAAATACGGTTTTCAAATCTACTGCCTTCTTTTTTTGTTATTGAAAGATCATCAGCAGGTGCAAAAAGTATAATTCCGGATATACGTTTATCTTTTTTAATGCTTGCATAATATGTAATTTTTTGGCAACCAGTACTATGGCCTGCAAGAAATATCCTATCAAAACCCAAACTAGCAATTGTTTTTATGGCTCCTTCAATATCATATTTTGCATTGGTAAATACCTCCGCTCCTGTTCCTGCCAAGACGCTCTTTTTGTTATTCTTTGTTTTTATTGTTGAGATAACATCATGACCACGTGTATTTATTGAGAATACTGAGAACTTATTGCTTTTTGAGAGTTCTAAAGGTATATTGCTTTTATAAAAATTGCCGTTCATTCCGTGTAAATATATAACACATGTTTTTTTATTTCGTCCGATAAGAATGCCATCAAGCTTCATTTTATCCGAAGCTGTAAATTTAATCAGTGTGCACTCAAAAGCATTTTCCATGATATATTTTTACATAACATCCTTATAAAATATCCTTATTTATGCCAATAACTACATCTTTTTATTTTTTGAACTCATTTTTTTTATTTTACTTTTATATTCTGTTTTTGTATTTTTAATATGCTTTAATCTTCTTACTGCCAGGAAATATGAGGGTATCGAAACAGCTATTACAGTTATAATTACCAATAACAATCCCAAATTTATTGAATCAAGATTAGGTATATTTATTCCTGTTGGTATGCTGAAATTTGCTATTCCCGGAAGCAAAAGAAGAAACATACCACCTAAAACAAAAGCCATTCCACCATACGCAAGCATGCTTCCTGAAGTTTCTCTTCCTATAAATGTTATCTCATTTTCGGTGTATTTTCTACTTCTCATCCACTTTCCAATAGCCGCTCCAAAAAGTATCTGCATTATCATTGTGCCCACTCCAAAAAGTGCGCCAGGAATCCAAGCTACATAAGCATTTGGCATCATTGGTGCTATCACAGTATATAAAACTATTGCAAAAGCACCAAATCCAAAGCCGGCTATCAATCCATGAAGGATAGTTAATTTAATTGGAACGGGTCGTGGTTCTAAAACATCGTGTTTTGAAAATATATTATGTTGTTGCATACTTTCTACTTCAGCCTTATGTCCTTTAGGATCCAAAATCTTATGTAGATAATGTGAAAGTTTATGAAAATGAACATACATTCCGCGTTTTAATACATAAAAACCAGAAATCGCCATCACACTACCAACAACAATATATATTATTCCATTTATAGAATCAAGCCTTAAAAATGGCGCAAGAACCAAAAAGGCAAGCTCCGACATTAATGCTCGTTGAAAAGTAAATCCTAATGAAAAGAACAAACCTGCCTTTGCACCTTTCTTTGTTGTCATAGCCCCAACTGCATAACTAAAGGTTATAGGCCATGTATGCTCATCTGGAGTCACACCATGTATTAATCCTAAAATCAATGAAAGAAATAAAGCTGCTCCAAGGCTTAGTCCAGTTGCTGTGGGGGAGAATATATTCTGCGTTGAGAAGAAATACTGATATAATTCATAAAATAGTACTGCAATAAAAATAACTATCAATCCTATTAATATCAGTTTTATATATTTATTTTTCAAAAAAGCACCTTACTGTGTAACATTCTGAATATTAATATTAATAAACATTTCTATAAATGTTATTAACATTACTATAACACAAACGTTTATTTTATATTTTTACATCTAAAAAATATACTTAGACAATTTGTCGATTATTGTTTAAGATTATTATATTTCCATTACTCGAACCACTATTACTGTTTAATACATACGCATAAGCTCCATCTGGGGCTATTGCAATAGAGTAAGTATTGTTAAATTCCAAAGAGGATATTGACTCTTGGAGTTGGTTTGTAATAGTATTCAATATAAGAATATTTCCAGTTTGTTCAGGACCTCCTCCATTGTTTACTATATACGCATAATTTCCGTTAGGTGCGAAGGATATAGAATAAGGGTAATTAAATGCTGATGAATTTATCAAATTAATTGAGTCTTGTGCAGAATTTATAAGAGTCAAATATCCAGTCTGGTTTGATCCATTATATGTGTTCAATATATATTCATCTGCGTTATTTGAAAATCCTACTCCATCCGGATTTGAAACAAAGGAGGTGTTTATTGTGCTTATTATTGAATCATTTATAGTATCTATAGTAAATACAGTCTTATTTATAATTTGATTATAATTGCTATTATTGAAAGTAGCTATCACATCTATGTAATTTCCATTTACAGTTATAGCATACGGTGCTATAATTAATTCTGAGCTTATTTCTTTAACTATACTATCAGTCGAGGTATTTATTACTAATATATTATTATTTCCTTCATTTGAAACATACGCATAAGCACCATTCGGTGTAAAAGATATATCGGTAGGGGAATTAAATTGCGGAGAGTTTATAGAGCCTACTATGGCGTTTGTTGCAGTGCTTATTATCAATATATTTCCTGTGCCTATAGCCGTTGTAGCATTAGCGCTGTTGTTTGTAATAATCTCTGAATTGCCATTTTTGTTTATTACATATGCATAATTACCTGATGGAGAAAATGCTATTGCAGTAGGCGATGCAAATGCTGCAGAAGAAATTGAAGCTGAAAGTTCAGGTAAAAGGCCGGTATAAAATGGTATAGCATTAGAGCTCGTTTCCTTGCCAGATATAGATGCGAACATGGTCTGTACCCTACTTGAATTATTTTTTGAATATGAAAGCCATAAGTAGACTGTAGAATCTCCTATTAATTGATTTTCAACAGGACATTGAAAAGTAAGTGTGGAAGTGCTTCCTGGAACTATTGTCAGATTTTTAAGGAACCAATCATAAGAAGAATTTTGCGGTTGGACGCTGGAACTAGTGCATGCATCAGCAGAAACGGTCAATGTTCCTATACTTTCGTTTATATTTATCTTCAACATACCTTTTGTATTAATTACCTGTCCGTAGCACGAAAAGCCTGACTGAGCAAAACAACCACTTCCAATTCCAATCGAATAAAACATCAGTAAAAGTGCAACTGCAATAACAATTACACTCAAAGCTACAATTTTACGATATCTTTTAACATAACGCTCGGTTTTTTTAACATTATGTTTTAGAGCCTTAGCCATATATTTACCATTAGATAACTAGAAGGCAAGGTATATAAATATTTTCCAGACTTTGGACTTTCAAATATGTCTAATATTTATACTTGTTATAAGCATGTAACTAATAGAGATAATATGATTAAGCAAATACCTGCTAAAGTTTCTGGGCTTTCTTGTTTACATTAGGTGAATATAGTGGAAATACTTAGCATTTCTATAGACGATAAAACTCTGTTGCAATTAAAAGAGATACAAAAAGAACTTGGATTTAAAAGTAGATCTAAACTTCTAAGAAGTGCAATATTAAATATTACTAAAGAATATCAAAGTCTTAACTCAATGACCGGAGAGGTAGAGTGCGTTTTTGTTTTGACATATAAAGAAAACGAAAAGAATCATGTCTCTGATTTATTGCACAAATTTAAATCTATTATAAAAACCGAGATGCATTATCATAGTTACGGTATGGGTGTTGACATGGTAATCGTATCAGCTCATGCAAGCAGTGCAAATAGTCTTTTACTTACATTGAAAAAAAATAAGTGTATATACTCAGTAACGTACTCAATAATTGGAAAAACTCAAAATAAGATAAAGACATGATCTTTAATCAATTCCCGTTGGGGAGAGTCGAACTCCCAACCTATCGGTTTCCTCCTTGAAAACCCAAGAAGTTAACAGACTACAGCCGATCGCTCTGCCATTGAGCTACAACGGGATAAAAGCAACTATATATAAGCATTAGATAACTATAAAAATTATGCCTGATACAAAAAAGCCTGTAATATCCAAGGTAACGTATATGGGAAACACTAATAAGATAGCTGTCACTGCAAGTGATTCTTCTTCAAAAAACACTAAGACTTTAAAGATGCCAATAAAAAATGACATCGAGAAATATACTAAGAAAGAAAAGAAAGAGAGTATATACATTCCTATAACATTTTATTGGTTCAAGGAGCTGCTTAGAGAGTTCGCCAACAACAAATATTTTCCAGACGCGGTGCTTTCCTTTTTTGCTCTGCTTAGCATAGCAATAACCTTTCCATTTTATCCAATAATAGTGATTATTCCTCTGCTTGTCATAACATTTTTATTGGCAAGACTGCATCCTCTTGCGGGATTAATGGCGCTTCTTTTTATAGCATTTCCAATGTTTATGTATCAGGCTCCTCTACTCGCATGGTTTTATGCATTCTTTCTTACAATAGCATTGATCTTTGGTTTTAAACATTATCGTGCAATAATTTTTGCATTTACCTTGGTGGTTTTGCCATTTTCTCCAATAGGATATTTTATTGAGATTCCAGTATTAGTAATAGGTATTCTCTATATAGGATTAAAAAGGGCACTTATAGCAACAACAATTGCAGTTGTAGCAATACCTGTAATAGCTGCGCTTTCAGGCACAACTATTTTTGCACCGATAGCATATAATGTTGCAGGATTTAGATCTGTCTCTGGCGCATCAGCTGCATTTCAGCTAATGACTCCGGGGAAACAAATCTCAAGCATAGATAACTTCGCAAGCAATACTGTAGAAGGGATACTAGGTTTCTTTAGCGCCTCGGCATACATTACTAAAGGAATCTACCTTTCAATCACGGCATTAGCTTATGGCTTGATTTACATAATAATACAATTAGTCACATGGCTTATTGTTGTTTTTTCTATAAGCATCTATGTAATGAAGCACAGATCTGTATATAAAGGAAGCGAGTCAAGCCTTTACGGATTTATAATATTAATAGTATATATTATATTGAATTATTCAATTAATAGTCCATTTCCTATTGTAATAATCGCTGGATTTATACTAGCCCCAATCTCTCTTTTAATTCTTGAATTTAATGATATAGATATAGTACGTGTGCTAGATGTCATGAAGAGAGACTTTTTAAGCACCTTTGGCGAGTCATACGAAGATCTTGCATATACTGTAAAAGAAACACTTGACGACATAGGTAACTATGAAGAAACAAAAAATGAGCTAAAAGAAGCCATATTACAGCCAATAGAACACAAAGGCGTAGCAAAGGCATATAATGTCAAACCATCCAGAGGCATATTATTATTTGGACCTCCAGGAACTGGTAAGACAATGCTTATGCGTGCCATATCTAAAGAAATCAGGGCTAGATTTATTTATGTCAAATCTTCAGAAATATTATCGGCAAATGTTGGAGATAGCTCAAAGGCTCTTTCTAAACTATTCCAATCAGCAAGGGAGCATATTCCAACTGTTCTTTTCTTCGATGAGATTGACGGTATAAGCGGAAGAAGAACAGCACTAGACAATGAAGCTACAAAAGAGTTGCTTTCAGATCTTTTAAGTGAGATGGACGGCTTTCAAAAAATAGAGGGAGTTGTCATTGTAGGTTCTACTAACATGCCTAACCTTATAGATACTGCTCTTTTAAGGCCAGGAAGATTTGACAAAATAATTTATATGCCCCTGCCTGATAAAAATGGCAGAATAGAGATCTTCAAGAAATATGCAAAAAAATATCCTACAAGTAAGTCACTTGATTATGAAAAGCTTGCTTCTTTAACAAATAGATTCTCTGGAGCAGATATATCTACTATTTTTTCTGAAACAGCTGAAAAGGTTGCAAGCGAGGCTATAGCCAGCTCAGCTGCCGTAAAGATACAAACCTCTGATCTTATAAAAGTAATAAGCATGATAAAACCTTCAACATCATTATCTCAACTTGAGATTTATGAACAGTTTAAGATTGATTATGAAAGAAGATTAAATCCTGAAAAAACCGAGGAAAAAATAAGTGTCACTTTAGATGATGTTGTAAATATACTCGACGCTAAAAAAGCACTTGATGAAGCTATACGTATACCATTAGAACATCCTAATCTTGTAAAGAGTTACGGCATTAAGAATATAACTGGAATTCTTCTTTACGGACCGCCAGGATGCGGCAAGACCATGCTTATGAAAGCTATTTCAAATGAATACAAAGACATAAAACTCATAAAATTAATGGGTTCAGATTTAAGCAAAGAAGGCTATGATACCGCTGTCAATAAAATAAAAGAGACTTTCTTTAGAGCAAAGGAAAATGCCCCTTCTGTAATCTTTATAGATGAGATTGATTCCTTAGTTCCAGAAAGAAGTAACACAAGTGAGATAGGTATAAAGATAACCTCTGAATTTTTAAGGGAATTTGAGGAGCTAAAGGAATCTGAAGGCGTTGTACTTGTAGGAGCTACTAACAGACCTGAAGCTATAGACACCGCATTAATACGACCTGGACGTTTAGACAAGCTTATTTATGTTAAACCACCAGATAAAACTGCAAGAATTGAGCTATTCAAAAAGAATCTAATAGATTCAAAGATAATTGAAGATATAGACCTAGATGCAATAGCAGTTGCATCTCGCGGCTATACTGGTGCAGAAATAGTGGAGATATGTAGAGAAGCTAAGATGCAGGCATTAGAAAAAACCATAGATAAAAATGATATTGATGAAGAAACTGCCGATGAAGAAAAAATTACACAAGAGCAACTTATCTCCTTAATAAACTCAACAAAACCTCAAGCATCAAAACTTATCCTAAGCAAATACGAACTTTTTGAGTCTGAACATCATAGAAACTGACTGAAAAAATAAGTAAAATAAAATATGACCAAAAAAACAAGCAACATAAAATAAACAAGTAAAAAATGAAAAATAAATAAAATATAGGTAGGAGTTTCCTACCCTTTACAAAATACTTATCTGCTTGATTTCTTTCTTTTTACTATCTTTACCTTTGCTGGAGTTATAAGGACTCTGTTCTCGTCTATTTGTCCTATATCTCCATTTATCTTATCGGTATAAGTCTTAAGCTTAGCTACTATATTGTTTCTAGTAGTAGGACGCTTGTTCAATTCAGAGATATCAAGAAGTATTATGTTTCCTTTTGAGATCTCCTCCTGTATAAGTTCAGCATCATTTTCGCTGCTAGCCGTTACCGGTTTTATGTACATGTCTGCAGGTTCATGAAGAACATCAACATCCTCCATCTCTGCCGAGTTCATGTAATCTTCTATGTTTATGTCTTTCGATTGGCCACCTATAGCATGACCGAGCTTATCAAACATTCCCATTCTATCGCCTTTTAATATTCTGCTATAAATGATGTTGCATTAATTATTAAAGTCTTTCGTATAATGCTGTAAAGGGCACTATACAGTTATTTTATTAAAAAACTGTAAAATATTTATTAAAAATAAGGAAAAAGAGCTAAAAAAAGAAAAGATCAGAGCACATCTTCTATTTGTGATAATATCCTTTTTGAGATTTCACTGCCAAAAAGAGCCTCAATTTTTTGCCTAGACTCTATTTTCTTAAGATCTTTCACTGTTTTAATTCCAGCATTGAACATTATTCGAGCCCTTACTCTTCCTACCTGTTCCAATCTCGTCAGATCTAAAAGTTCCTTTTTTATTCCATACTTTACTCTTATTCGTAACTCTACTAAACGTGCAGGGGCAATGTGCAATAATTTTGCAAGCTCTGTACTCGAATAAAGCATCCAGTCAGCATTTGCTGTTTTAGAGTATAGTGCACCTGGAGTTTCATGATATTTTATCATTATGCCACCATCTCCTGCTTCATTTATCCAATCATTAAGCATAAGCGCTGTGCTAAATGGCTTTGAAAGGTCATAAAACTCTCCTTCTCCTACATAATAATCTTCATACATATATGAATAGGAAGGAAGTTTATCTTCCGCCTCTTCTATTACCTTTGCATATGGTCTCATCTCTAAGGTATTTGAGATCATAAATAAGGAGGATACTTCATCCTTTATTTTTGGCAATGAGTCTATTAGCCATTTTGCAGATACTGGATCTATATAAAGTTCACTTATTCGTTTCCCTATTTTGGTTGGTGTATACCTGCCATCTTGATTCTCTATAAAATTCCATGAGCTCAATTGCTCTAAAACATCCTTTATTATTGTTTTGAGATCTGCAACTCCTCCTTTGCTAAAACCGTAAAAGGTTTCATTAAGAAATGAAAGTATAGCGTCGTCTATTGTAAGAAATGAGGTTGCTATGAATGAAAGTATGTGTGAACGTAGTACGGGCATATAACCAAGTACAGATTCTACTGGTTCTAACTCAGAAAGCACATACGTATTATAAAGCTCTCGTGCCTCAGAGTCTGTTTTAGCTATTAATAATGCTCTTCCATACGTATCATATTTGGGTCTGCCTGCTCTTCCAAACAGCTGTGTTACTTCATTTATACCTAATCTAATCTGTCCTTGTTCTGTATTATATCGTGTTATGTCACGTATAAGAACTGTATTTGCAGGAAGATTCACACCTATTCCAAGCGTTGTTGTTGAACATATAGCCTTAATATATCCACTGCGAAATGCATCTTCTACCATAGCTCTTTGGGAATTGATAAGACCACTATGGTGGAATGCAATTCCCTTTTTTACCATTCTAGAAAGCTTTTCGCATTGTTGGGTCGGTTTTCCCAATGCGTTTAGTATTTTGCTAGATAACTCCTCTAAATAAATCTTTTCGTTATCTGTAAGAAATCTCGAGGTTGTAATAGAAAGCCTTTCTGCTGCTGCCTCGGTATTTCGTTTCGAAGAATAAAATATAAGTATCTGCTTTGAACGTTTTATTGTGTCTTCTGTTATTTTTATCTCTGAGTTCTCACTTTTACTGTCTAATTTATCTGTTTTTTCGCCATAAAATATATGTTCTTTTACTATAACTCCTTTCTCAAGAGGAACTGGACGATATTCACTCACAACTAGTTCGGCATTTAGCCATTTTGCAATATCTTTTGCGTTGCCTATAGTTGCAGATAAGTATATAAACTGCGAGTCAGCGCAGGTTCTGCGCAACCTTGTTATAAGAATCTCAAGTGCTGGGCCTCTGCCGAACTCCCCAAGCATATGCAGCTCATCTATTACTACACATCCTATCTCATCAAGCCATTTTATTCCGTGGCGAATTAAGCTGTCTAGCTTTTCTGTAGATACAAAGATTATATCATAGTTCTGAAGCCACATATCAAGCGAATCTAACTCTCCCATAGACATTGCTATCTTTAGATATGGATATGCTGCTTTAAGCTCGCTAAATTTCTCGCTCACAAGAGCACGCATTGGAGCTATGTATAGTGCCTTTCTTTTTTTCCAAAACACCGCATTAAGCATCGCAATCTCAGCTATGAAGGTCTTGCCGCTTGCAGTGGGTGAAGCAACTACTATATCTTTTCCATCTAATAAGCCATGCTCTACTGCTTTTTCCTGTGGCGGTGTAAGTTTAGTTATACCTCTCTCATTTGCACTTTCAATTATCTCACGCGGAAGTTCTTTTTGCAGCTCTGAAATATGCATTTTTATCTTTATTATTAATCAATTAAAAAATAATAATGTGCGTGTTAAAATGCAATAATATATGAAAGATATTTAAAAACTAATGTTCTATTTAAAAACGGTCTTTAATATGGGCGTGTTTGTTAAAAGAGAAAATGACAAGGAAAACTCACAGTTTAAAGGATCGGCGCACATTAAAGATGATAAACTTGTTCTAAGAGAGCATGTTGTCGAAGGTTTTAAAATTACTGAAGATGACAGAATAATAGGCAAACATACCTTTGGAAATCTTTATAAGATAGATAAAACAGCAATAAATGATATTGAGTTTTTGAAGAAGATAATCACAGAAGCAATCTCTATGGCAAATATGAAGCTTGTAGAGCTGAAGGCATGGTCTTTTGGCGGTAAAAAAGGAGGAGTAACTGTAATAGCTGTCATACAAGAAAGCCATATTGCATTGCATACCTGGAATGAGTATGAATATGCAACCTTAGATATCTATACATGCGGTTCAAATTCAGATCCTAACAAAGCATTTGATTATGTGGTAAAGCATCTTAGACCAAAACAACATCAAGTTTTTAGTGTAGATAGAAGTCAAATTGAGCTAGAAAAATAAAAATAGAACAGGTTATTTCTTATTTTTTATAGTTTTTGTTTTTAGTTTTTTTCTATTATTATAATTATTTATAAATTTATATTAAATATAACTTATTTATTTACGTTGAAGTTAATTATATCAAATTTTATCTATCCTAAACTATAATAACGATAAATAAAGTATAAAATATTTGCAATAAATAAAGAGATCAAAATAGCGTAGTTAATTCCCAATACTGAAAGTAAAATATACAACAATGATGTACCAGTCCCAAAAACTATCTGATTTCTCTTTCTAGAAGGCGAGGTCCTAGGGTCAGATAACATTACAAAAACAAAAAAGTAGTTTATGCTTAAAAATAATGCAATTATTCCACTTATAGTTGTTATAATAAAAATCGATGGAGACATTAGATAATTAATTATGAGTGTTGTAAATATAAATGAAAATGCCGCAGTTAGTCTTTGTGACATGTAAGGTAAAATAACTAGAATAGGAGTTATGGTAATTAGAACTCCTCCAATGCTCATAGGTGTTCCAATCCACCACTCATCACCAATAGAAAATATTGCAAGGCTTATGATAGCCCTATAACTGCAGGATTCAATATATTTGAGCTCTTAAATTTTATTATAAATTTTGAAAAAATAGCAATGGTTACTGCAGTAATTATTAATAGTATTGGCGCATTTAAAGGAGCAACTGAACCTATTATCAAAGAGGTTATTATTGCCGAGTATGGAACTCTAAACCTTTTCTTAATATAAAATTTTATAATTAAAAACTCAAGAATTATTGCCCATATTACTCCAAATAATAAAGGTAGTGGAAACATATTTGAGCTATATGATGCTGAAACAACAAAAAAAACAAGAAGGAGTATTGAATAAAAATAAAGATTTCCAATAGTATATCCAAATATCCTCATTTTTAAGACACCTATTTACTGTATAACATAGCCTGTTGAGTTTACAGCAACAAACCCATCATCAGACAACGAGCCGTCGTTTCCAAAACCATCTTCTGAAAATGTAGTTTCTATGAAATAAAGCTTATCGTTGGAAGCTAGAGTTATAGATTGATTTATTCCATATCGCTGTTCTTCAATGAATAATTCTATACTGCCATTTGTTAAAGTTCTATTCATTATAGTAAAACCTGAAAGTGCAGCCTTTGCGTTGCTAGAAAGTGTTCCAGGATATATAAGATAGGAGTATGGATATAGCTGTGATGACGAAAATAAAATGGCATTATTGCTTTGAACTGAGGTACCTACGTTGTTAGATGAAGTTGTATTATTTTTTAGGGTAGTCTGTGTGGTAGCGCCAGAATAAATAACGGTAGAAACATATACATTACTTTTTGAAATGCCTATATCATTTCTATATAAAAATATTAATGATACTACGATTATGCCTAAAATAAATAAAGATAAAATAATTTTTTTATGATTTAGTGACATTTTATCGAATAGTATTTATATTATTAATTAATATATATTACGAAACAGTTAGGTTTTAAGATTTGATGTGTTAATTACATAATAATTAAACATAGTTTAGCTTGAAACATTTAGGGTATAGTTTTTTATAGGTTTAATATCATATTAATAAAAAATGCCCTAGTAGCTCAGTGGTAGAGCGCTTGTCTTGTAAGAAACTTTTAGAAAAAGTTTCATCAAAACCTAATCAGGAAAACAAGAGGTCGTGGGTTCAATTCCCTCCTAGGGCTTTATAGGTATCTTATCAAAATAATATTAAAGCGTGGATATTTTTTCATTGAGTGATAGGCAAGACCCGCATGAATATTATACAAAACGAGATACATAAAAAGTAAAGAATATGATATTTTATAAAGACTATAAAATTATCGAACAAGTTCAGAGAATATTTTTAGAGGATTGGACTCTGCAACTTTACCATTTAAGTAATCTGATAAGTCAATTATTTTAACTTTTGCATTTGGGATAGCTGTTTCTAAATACTGTTCTTCTTCTGTCAAAATCTTCATTTCAGATCTTTTTGTAGGAGCATCAATATATTCTGCAAATTTCACAGCAGTTGCATTTCCTATACTTTTATTTATTGCTATTGCTTCACATCCAGTATCAATAGCAAATTTTATCAATGCATCTACAACAATACTATAATCCTTTTTCAGTGCATTGTTCAAAGTTATGCCTCCTTCAAATGAATCAACTAATAATACTGGTTTATTATTCTCCATTCTCCCAAATGCACATATTGCAACTCCATGTACTTTTTGTTTTTCGAATTCTTTTGCTGTAATACTTGAATCAGTAACTGTAAAGTTTATAAGAGCTATTCCACTGTCAAGTGCGTACTTCAAAGCAGCATATTCATTTACTCCTCCTATAAAGCAACACGCTCCAGTTTCACTACTCTTTATTTTAATTATATTGTTTTTGTTATCAGTATACGCTACTACTCTGTCACCTTTAGAGATATTTTTAACACTTCCCATTATAAGAGGTTCAAGTTTTCCTATAAAATCATATATTGGTTCCTTAATAACGATATCTCTTTCAGCGACTGCATTCTTGAAAACGTCAATTACCTTTCTTGCATTTTCTTTTGATGGATTTTGAAGATAATTGTTAAATTCAACTGCAAGTTGTTTTTTGTATGGACCTTTAATACTTGCCCATCTACCAAATACAGACAATATATCTTTTTCTTGGAAATAACCACTTTCAATAAGTAGTTTTTTTGCATTATCAAAGTTTGTCATATCTCTTGAACCGTTAATTGCATACACCATTGTTTCTAATGCGGTTTTTTGAGAGATCTCAAGAACCTTTGATTCGCCAATTTGTTTTTCGGATATAACTTTACTGGTTATCTCTTTATTGTTAAATGGAGATATCTGCTTTAAATTATTAATCCTTCTTTCAATAAAAGCATTTAACTGTTTAGAATTTTCTTCAATATACTCAATATCTTTTAATAGAATAAATGATTCTTCTATGTCAAATGCCATATATCCTTTTATTCCAAACTTTTCAAATACTGGTAAAATTGATTTTTGTACATACTGTTTTATCTTATTAGGACCTATAGAAAACAATGTATTCATATCTATACTAAGTAATTTTTTACTATTTATCTCGTATGCTGTACTTGCAATATCATGAATAAGTAAAGTTGCACTACCATTCTTAACATTAGCCATTGCAATTCTACAAAACTCTTCATCATAGTTTATCTCTACATCTTCCATCTCTCCAATATTTTTGAGTGATTTCGAGAGCAAATCATAATAGTCTATTGCATTTTTTATTATACCTTTTGATTTGATTAAAGTGGAAAAATCAGAACCTGCACTTATAGCAATCGCAATTGCACCTCTTCTAAGAAGCTCAGGATTTCTTGTAATTGCTACCTCTTCAAAATAACTACCGTCTTCAAGATACTTTAAAAGTTCAGCCAATTTTTTTGTTGTGAAATTTTCATTCGTAAGTACATCTACTGCATTTGTATTTATGATTGCTTCAAAGTACCCATAAGCAGCATGATATCCTAACTCTTTCGCAAAGCCCATAACCTTTTCATTCGTAAGTGCATCTACTGCTTTTGTATCTGCGATTGCTTTAAAGTACATCTCAGCAACCTCAGAGCGTAACTCCTTCGCAAAGTCTATAACCTTTTCAGTCGTAAGTGCATCTACTGCTTTTGTATCTACGATTGCTTTAAAGTACATCTCAGCAACATCAGGCCCTAACTCCTTTGCAAAGCTCATGACATTTTCATTCGTAGATTCATGTACTGCTTCTACATACGCGATTGCATAGAAGTATCTTTCCACAGCATCATAATCTAAATCGTCTAAATCGTCTGGAAATCTCGTAACATTTACATCTGTAAGTGCATCTACTGCTTTTGTATATCCGATTGTGTAGAAGTATTTCTCCGCAACATCTGGTTCATTCTCCTCTACAAGATTTATAACATTTTCCATGAGTACCTTTTCATTTGTAAGTGCATCTACTGCTTTTGTATATCCAATTACGTGGAAATACCGTCCTGCAACATCAGGCCCTAACTTCTCTATAAAGTTTATGATATTTCGCGTGAATATTTTTTGATCTGTAAGTGCATCTACTGCTTTTGTATCTGCGATTGCTTTAAAGTACTCATTCGCAGCATCAGATTCTAACGTATACACAAAATTTATAACATTTTCCGTGAGTACCTTTTCATTCGTAAGTACCTCTACTGCTTTTGTATCTGCGATTGCTTCAAAGTACCCATAAGCAGCATGATATCCTAACTCATTCGCAAAATTTATAACATTTTCCGTGAGTACCTTTTCATTCGTAAGTGCATCTACTGCTTTTGTATCTGCGATTGCTTTAAAGTACTCATTCGCAGCATCAGGCCCTAACTCCTTCGCAAAGTCCATAACCTTTTCATTCGTAAGTGCATCTACTGCTTTTGTATCTGCGATTGCTTTAAAGTACTCATTCGCAGCATCAGGCCCTAACTCCTTCACAAAAATTATAATTCTTTCATCTGTAAATAAATCTACCATTCCTGTACTTCTGATTGCTTTTAAGTACTCTTTCACAGCATCTAATTTCTTCATCTCTTTTACACAATATTCAAATCTATTCTCAAAAGTATCGGAATTTAAATTTGTAGCGGTGTTGCCTTCAGAAACCTCATTTTGCTGTTTACAGGACATTTTTAATTTTTTAGCCATGACATTCACTAATCATTACACTTAATTTTCTATTTTTTGATATTTATACTTAACTAATCTTCGCAGAGTTTTTTCGAGAAATAAATGTACAGGAACTTGCCAGGACGTTTTAATTGTTTCTTTATATACATACATAAAAAGTAAAGAATATAATATATTTTATAAAGACTATAAAATTATCGAACAAGTTCAGAGAATATTTTTAGAGGATTGGACTCTGCAACTTTACCATTTAAGTAATCTGATAAGTCAATTATTTTAACTTCTGCATTTGGGATATCTGTTTCTAAATACTGTTCTTCTTCTGTCAGAATTTCTATTTCAGATCTTTTTATAGGCGCATCAATATACTCTGCAAATTTCACAGCAGTTGCATTTCCTATACTTTTATTTATTGCTATTGCTTCACATCCAGTATCAATAGCAAATTTTATCAATGCATCTACAACAATACTATAATCCTTTTTCAGTGCATTGT
>JAJZLJ010000030.1 GCA_021850625.1 Microcaldota archaeon
GTCAGCGAAACCCCATTTCAACGGGACTAAGCCCTAGCAAAGAGCGGGAGTAACTCTGACTCTCTTTAGGTAGCGTAATACCTCGTCACTTAATAGGTGACTTGCATGAAGGGCGTAACGTCTGTCCCACTGTCCCAACTTTGGACCTGGTGAACTCACTACGTGGTGTACATGCCACGTTCTCTCAGTGGGTAGCGAAGTCTCCATGAAACTTGACTATAGCCTGTTGCTGTTGTGTGAAGGATGATACATAGCGTAAGTGGGAGCGTCGAAGTGTTCGCTTTGGTGAACATGGAGCGACAATGTAACACCACTTTTCGTTTTTTACATAACTTACCGCAATGCGGGACAACTGCAGGTGGATAGTTAGACTGGGCGGTTGCTTTCGATAAGGAAACGAAAGTGACCAATGCTCTGCTTAGGTGGGTTGGGAACCCACCGTGAAGCGCAAAGGCAAATGCAGGGCTGACTGTATCTCGCAAAGCATGAGATGCAGACTGGAAACAGGGGCTTAACGAACTCTGGATGGCCTTTAATGGGCCACCATGCTGTCAGAAAAGTTACTCTGGAGGTAACCGGTTCGTGGCGGGTGAGAGTTCACATCGACCCCGCCGTTTGATACACCGATATGGGCTTATCTTATCCTGGCGGTGCAGGAGCCGCCAAGGGTTGGACTGCTCGTCCATTAAAAAGATACATGAGCTGAGTTCAGTACGTCGCGAGACAGTACGGTAGCAACTACTGAGAGTGTTAGTGTCAGAGGATAAGTCGTCCTTAATACGAGAGGAACGGGACAACGGCGCCTCTAGTGGACCGGTTGTCATTATGGCACTGCCGGGTAGCCACGCGCTAAATGGATAAATCCTGAAAGCATCTAAGGATGAAGCCATATCCGAAACGAGACACTTAGGGTGGTCATAGTACATGACTTTGATAGAGCGGGCGTGAAAATGGGAAGCTTCGGCGACCCGTGAGCGCACCGCAACTAAATCCTAAACTTGAAATCTTTTAAGATTTCATAATTCAAGCTTGCTTCTCCTACTTTTTATTTAAAATAAAAAAGTTAGAGTTTTAAAATAAGTAGCGTTAGCTATGTTTATATGCATTATAAAATTTATAATATGTTATAAATGTTATGAAGGAGTATTTGGTTCTTCTTGAGAATTATTTGTTTTTGGATATGCAAAAAGCTCTTGTTTTGTTAAATGAGCCTTTCTTCGAATTATTTCAGCAATTATTATTAAAAATACACCTATCGGAATAGAGATTATTGGAAATGATGAACTGCCATAAACGCCATCTATAAAATTTAAATATTGAGCAATTGATGGAGAAAATGAACCTATTCCTGACACAACTAATGCTACTCCAAACAGTATAAATAAACTAAATAAAAGTATTGTAAAGGATCTGATAAGTTTATTTTTTTGTATTTTTCCTTTCTTAATAAAAATAAAT
Source organism: Microcaldota archaeon (assembly GCA_021850625.1). GTDB lineage: Archaea > Micrarchaeota > Micrarchaeia > Micrarchaeales > CABMGC01 > JAJZOD01. The sequence continues at coordinate 1,459 of JAJZLJ010000030.1, forward strand.
AATATTGTAGCTAAAATTAATATAAATATAAATATTATTGCAACTGCATATAAATAAGCTCCATTAATTATTAAAAGTGCAACAATTATAAATAAAAAGATTACTGCAGGCATGCCTAATAAAAGTTTAGGATCATTTGATACATATTTACTATTGCTGCCTATGGGAACCATATATCTCACAATTATTTTGGATTATTGCACAAATATCTTTATAAAGGAAAGTATAAAGAGCATTATTATGCGCATATTCATTATCACTACAAAGTAGCAGTTTAGTTACCTTGGTATGACAGTACATAGAGATTTGTTATATAAAATAAAATATAGAGCAATTAAAAGTGAGAGAATAATCTTTTCTGTTAGACAGCTAGCAAATATTGCTTCTCCTACTTTTTATAGGATAAAAATAGTATAAATTACGTAGAAAATAATAGATTTTTGGGTTTTTATCTGAAAAATTATTTTGAATCTCACTTACCAAAAAATTTTGATAATTAGAAAATGTAAGTATTGGTTTAAATACTATGATATTAATCTCTTCTTTTTTCTTTTGGTAACTCGTCTAAAACAGACACTATACGAGGACCATTAGGAGTATCTCTAAATACAAAAAATAGTTTAGCTACATACAAATCATTAAAAATTGATCGTGATTCTTGTGTAGTTTTGTTTTCAGGTTTTGGAATTTTATTAATTCCCATATAAACACAAATATATTATGTTTTTTTTGATATATAAAGATTTGTATGCACTTGCTGCATAACTGTCCAAAACAACAACACCATATTTATAGTAGACTTTCTCCAGTCATCTCTGCTGGTTTTTTGATGTTGAGTAGTTTCAATATAGTTGGAGCTATATCCTGAAGGCCTTTCCCTTCTTTTAATTTTGCTTTTCTTAATGTCATATCATTTGTTACCAAAATAAAGGGAACTTTATTTGTTGTATGGCTTGTTTTAAATGCTTCTGTTTTATCTTCACAGCAGCCATGGTCTGCTGAGATCAATATAATACCATTTTTGCTTAGGGTAGCTTCTACTACTTTTTTTATATTTTTATCTACAGAGTTAACCGCTTCTAGAATAGATGGCCATACCCCTGTATGACCAACCATATCGGCATTTACAAAATTAGTTATTATCACATCGTACTTGTCTTTTTTAATTTCTTCTACAATCCTATCCCCGAGTTCATTTACTGACATCTCTGGTTTTAAGTCGTAAGTTGCAACTTTTGGACTTGGTATTAATATTCTGTCTTCTCCTGCTTTAGGCTGCTCGAACTGCCCATTGAAAAAGAAGGTCACATGTGCATATTTTTCTGTTTCGCTTATTCTTAATTGTGATAATCCATTTTGAGAAATAACATCGCCCAAAAGGTTTACTACTGGTTCAGGAGGATATACAATATATGCACGTTTATCCATAGGAGTATAGAACTCAGTCATAGCTACAAAACAGATTTCGAGAGGAGTTCTTTGCCAACCTTCAAAGTTTTCTTCAATTAATGACATTGTGAGCTGACGGGTCCTGTCTGTTCTGAAGTTATAAAATACAACGCTGTCGTTTCTCTTTATTCCATAATACCATGAAGCTTTTCTAGGCTTTATGAATTCATCAGTTTCATTATTGGAATAACACTCCTCTAGGGATTTTATCGGATCATCAAAAGTAAAACTAGTTTCGCCTTTTGCTATACAGTCATATGCAAGCTTTGTCCTATCCCACTTTTTATCCCTATCCATAGAATAATATCTTCCTGAAATTGTTGCTATTCTACCGATTCCTATTGATTTTATGTGTTCAAGTAATATTTTTAGATTATTCACAGTTTCGTTTACTGGCGCATCTCTCCCGTCAGAGATTATATGAATTATAACATCACTAAGACCTTCTTTCTTACATAAATCTAAGAGAGCAATACAATGATCCATATGTGCGTGAACACCTGATTTTTGAAGAATTCCCATTATGTGCATTGTGCTTTTATTATTTTTACAGTTATTAACAGCTTGAATTAATGCTTTATTTTTAAAAAACTCGCCGGTTTTTATGTCCTTATTTATCCTTGGCAACGACTGAAAAAATATCTTTCCTGCGCCTATGGTCATATGTCCTACTTCTGAGTTGCCCATATAACCGTCAGGAAGGCCTACAGCTTCTCCTGAAGCATCAAGTAATGTATTTGGATAATCTTGCATTAACATTTTTGTAAATGGAATATCTCCAAGAATAGTAGCATTGAACTCTTTTGCTTCTCTATAACCCCAACCGTCTCTAATTATTAGAATAATTGGTCTGTATATCATAAATAAACCAAATACATATAAGTTTTAATTTTTTTATATCTTTACATAGATTATTAGATATTGAAATATGATTGTTTAAGATCTATGATATCAAGGTGTATGTTTGGAAAAAACTCTGCCGTTGCCGATAAATAACTGTAAATATGAAGATGCCGATTTTGTAATTTTTGGAGTACCAAACGATAAAGGTAGTAGATATAGAAAGGGCAGCAAGGATGCGCCAAATTCTATTAGAAGGTATGTGAATAAAAATGAGATAGGAGAGGTGATTTTAGGTAAAAATATCTCTTTATTCGGAACAGGAACTAAAAAATTTTCAGCAAAAACCACAGATGTTGGAAATGTTAAAATAGGTGAAGAAGAAGCAATGGCAAAAAAGATACATGCAGATAAAAAAATTCCAGTAGTTATTGGAGGAGATCACTCTGTTACATATAGGATTATAAAGGGAATGAACATAAAAGGGAATTGGGGAGTTTTATACTTTGATGCACATCCAGATTTGATCAGCTCGAGAGGTAGTTACTTTGGATCTGTAATGAATGATATTTCAAAATTAAGAGGATTCTCTCCAAAAGAAAGTATAATTATAGGGATGAGAACTCCAGAAGAAGAGGAGTTGGATAACATCAAAAAATTAGGTATACACGTAATAACACCAGTAGATATTGAAAGATTAGGTGTCAGAGAAATATTAAAAAAAATAAAAGAGACCTTAGGGAAGAGAATTTATTTATCGATAGATATGGATGTTATAGATCCTGTGTTTGCCCCAGGAGTAACAGAACCAGAACCTGCAGGAATTTTACCAAATCAATTACTTATTATAGCAAAAGAAATTGCAAAGGAAGGAGTTTTGGGATTTGATTTAATGGAAATCTGTCCGAAATACGATATTCAAAATACTACCCAGTATCTTGCATATAGAATAATACTTGAGATAATAAGCTCAATGCAAGATAGATAAAAATAAAAAAGAATAGATAGGATTAATATAATTTTAGTGTATAATATGTCCTATATATAGAGTATACAGAGGATAATAAAATAAATATAATAAAACCTCTAAATAAATTTGGAAGTGTAAGATAAAAAGAGGATTATATGACATATACACTGGGAGCCGTAGGATTTGGACATTGGTTTGAAAGACTTTATTCTGGAATGGTAAGAACAAATCAAATATCTCTTACAAAGATAGCCGGAGTAAGTAGTATTGAAAGTAAGATTGAGCGTTTAAAATCTGTAGGATTAGGAGTAGATAAATATTATAGATTGGATAAAAATGGTCCCATACCTGATGCTTTTTTTAATGGATTAGACATAGTACATATATCAGATCCGAATGAATATCACGCTGAACAGACCATACAATCTCTTGAAAAAGGGAAGATAACCATAACTGAAAAAACCTTTGGAGTAAACAAGGAAGAATTTTATTCTGTAGTGAATTATATCAAAAAAAATAAATTAGAAAATATGGCATATCTTCATTTGCATTATTTGCATAAATTACTCACTGTAGAGCTTTTTGGGCTTATAAAAAATTTTGAAAAAGAACATGGAAAAATAACTAAAGTAGCAGCAACCTTTTTTGAAGCGACTAGAGATGAAGACTTAAGAAGAAGTAAGTGGCTATTTTCAATGGAAAGTGGAGGACTTTTTATGGATTGGATACATCCTTTCGAGATATTATATAGAGGAACAAAGGCTAGTTCAATAGATCTTAATGATGTGAATATTTATCTTATGAAAAAAGAGTATGATAATAAAAATCCTTCTGGAATAAATGCTAAGATAAAATTAAAGGGAGATTATTTCAAAGGGATTGTAGATGGTACAGTAAATATAGCTAAGGGAGCACCTTTCGATAAGAAAGCTATTAGATTTTATCTCGAAGACGATTCATTTTTAGAGTTAGATTATATGGATTCAGATAGAGAAGCAGCAACTGGGATGCGAGGTTGTTGGACCTTAAGTAGAAAGGGATCTGATATAGAATCTAATTGCCCACGTGGACCTGATACATCTGAGTTTTTTGTTAATGATATATTAAAATTAGTAACTGGAGAACCAGCAGGTTTTGGATTGGAGTACATGGAAAAGATTTTTGAGACTCAATGGCAGTATCAAGAACAAGTTAATAATAAGGAATTAATTTCTGACCAGAAAAAAATAGATGAGTTTTCTAATGAAGCTAAAGAGCTAAAGGTATAGCTTTAATATTCGCTATATGTTTTTTAAAAAATGTGGTTTTTCCTTTAAAGAAGAAATTATTTCATTAGAGCCAGCGTTTATTAAAGCATTAATGTCATTAGTATTAGTTGCAACTCCCACAGAATATAATCCAAGTTGATGTGCAGCTTCTATAAATCTTTTTGATGATGAAAAAAATAAACCATCTGTTTTTTCAAAACCATAATCTAAAGAAAGAGTCTTTAAAGCAGAATCCAATATTAAAGAGGGCGTTTGTCCATTTTCTGCAGAGGAATTAAAGGTAAAATATTTTTCTAAACCTACCTTTTCAAGCCTCATTTTAGCTATTTTAGCAGGCTCGCCGGTAGCTATTCCTATCATTACTCCTTTTTTAGTTAAAAACTCAAGAAGTTGTTTTGCTCCGTCCAATATATTTATCTTGTCGCTCCATGCCACATTATAATAAGAATATGGAAGATCTTCAAGATATCTATCAAGTCTCGCGTTTATTTCTTGCTCTGAAATACCATTCTCTTTTAATATTTCAATAGCTGTTTCTTTTGCCGTAAAGTCTTCATATTTTGTTATATCTACAGTAGTTATTAATCCGTATATATTACGTATTGATTCTGAGATATATGGCGAAATGTCCTTTTTGTCTGCGACTATTGTTTTGTTTGTATCAAATAATGCAAATTTATCCATAAAAACAACATATTAAATGTGTGACTTAATATATAATATTAGTATTTGATAGAAAAACTATATATAGTTTATACTAAAACCTTTGATGATGAGAAAATGAAGAAAAATGCCGGATTGATTAGAAAAATAGGTATTTTTAGAATAAATAAGCTTTTTTCACTTGCTGAAAAAAATATAATTGAGAACACTACAGAGTCTAAAATACTTTCTAAAAGATATGTTAAACTTGCCTTGAATATAAGCTCGCATTATAAGATAAAACTTGATAAAAAGTATACAAATAAAATATGCAAGAATTGCAATAATTTTTTGATTCCAGGAATTAACACTTCTGTAAGGCTGGGCAGTAATGGATTTTTAATTTATTTATGTAAATGTGGATATGAAAATAAGATTTTTATAAAAACTAAATAATTCCTAATTGTTCTACTATTAATTTTGAGAATTCGGCTGCTTTTTCGCTGTTGGTTGCAGTTATTATGTTTCCATCACTCTCCAGAAGATTTTCAGTTACAATGCCTCTGAATAATTTAGCAAACCGCACCGTTTCAGGATCTTTCACAAAAGCTATTTTTTTATTAGTTATTATATTGGCTTTTGCCAGCGCCTTGATAGTATTTCCTATACAGGCTATAAGTTTACCTTTTTCATTAAAAAGTCTAAACAAATCCAATATAATCCTAGAATCGTAAAGTTTATACTCTTCGAAACCAGGTCCGTTTATAAGAATCATACCGTCAAAATCCTCACTTGCTATATCAGAATACTTTGTTGTAGATACAACTTCTGCACCATGATAGCCATAACATTTTCCAATTATAGAACTTGAAAATACATACTCAACTTTCCATTTTTTAAACATGGATGTTATTTCTGAGATGCTTTCGTCCTTGAAATCCTTTGGAGGTATAACTATGATTATTCTCATCATATCGATAATACAATGTAGAGTAAAAGATATAATACTTATTAGTTCTGCTCTGGCTTCTTATTCTTTTCTATTGTTTCTTTTTTAATATCCTTATTACTTGAATGTTTTAAACGTCTTGAAGCTATTACAAAGATTATTCCAGAAATTACTATTATGAGTATGAAGACCTCTATGTTAAATAGAGATACAAAAAGCAAGGTATTTTGATTTCCATCAAGAGCATTTATTGATGTAGTTATTGAACCATAAGAAGCAGTACCTGTTGCCATTCCAAAAGGTACATTTTGGAGTTTTATTGAGCCTAAATTACCAGTATATTCAGAAATTGTTGTGCCGTTGTAAAAAGTTAATATTACCAATGCATTTACAGGGGCAGCAAAAAGGTCTGTTGTTTTAATACTTAAATTATATAATGGAAGAGTTAACAAAACTGTTGAATTAGAGGTTATATTTATGTTTTTATTAAGAGGTATTGTTGTGCCATCGTAGTATACATTATTTATTGTATAATTTAAGCCGGAATAAAGAAATAGGGTATTTTTGGTTTTGTTGCCATTTATAGTTATATTATTTATAAAAATTGGAATGCCATTTTGATTAGCTCCTTCGAAGTATGTAAGGAACTGATTTTTATATATTGGCATTATAGAAAGCGGATTTAAAACCTTTAATGACAGATTTTGAGATTTTGCTCCATTATTCCAGGAATAAAATGCTATTTTTTCATAAGGAGTTACGTTTATTATAGGTTCTTTCATAGATATTACTGCAGTAGAATTTTTAAAATACCAGCCACTGCCAGATACATTTCCAAATTGAGAGTTTATTGTTATGTAATATTGCTGCTCCCATATTGGGGAAAGAAGTATTGAAGAATTAAGAAGTATCTTACCGTATAGTTGTTTTGCACCGTTATTCCAACCATTAAAAATAAATCTTGAAGATTTATTTTGATATATAATGTTTGAATTTATTGAGTAGTTTATTGTAGAATTAGCATCATACCAGCCAGAGCCAGTTGTATTACCATATTGAGAAAATACATTTAGATAATATTGTTTTTGCCAAACCGCAGTTTCAGTAATATTTTCATTTAGATATATATTAGAATAATTTGATACGCCAGTGTAAGAACCAAGGCCAGAACCAACCCATTTTATAAAAATAGCTCTGGTTCCATTATTTATATTAACCATGCTAGGAACGTTTATTTTTGCATTTGCATATGCAACATAACCAATATCGCCACTAACATTACCATAGGTAGAGTTTATGCTTAGTGTATAGCCGAGTGTCCAAAGACGAGTGTTGTTGGGATATTGAGGTATTCCGGAACCTAGAGAAAAATAATTTATTTTGTTTCCAACCTCTTCCACGCCATATGGATTTTTAAGTACTGTACTGCTTCCCTGCCCATAGCCTATAAAAGAATAGCCGGAAGGTACTGTAAGAAAATTGCCATTCTTATAAAATTTTAAATTGTTAAATACAACATCCTTTAAAACAGTATCTGAATTGCTTGCGTTTGCAAGTTCTCCAAATGCTATTGGAATATTTTGCCCAGAACTATTAGACCCTAAGGTTACGTTGCCTATATTCTTCCCGTTAAATAAAAAGTTCCATGTTGTTCCATTGTAATAAAAACCATAATTATTAATTGTGCCGTTTTTACCTGCTGAACCATCAGGCCCTATTTTTCCTAGAAAAGAACTTGAAAAAGAAGGTGGAAAGTATTCATAAAACCATTCATCATTTCCAGCGGTTAAATTTTCATACCCACCACAGCCTGACATTGTACAAAAAGAGGGATATACTCCGGATTGATTTTCTGATAGATAGCCTATCTGAATAAAAGCACCATTGCTGAGAGTCTCTCCGACCCAATATCCTGATGAGCCAGAGTTTAGAATTTGATTTGTAATTGTTTGAATATTAACGCTTGTGCCTTGATTTGAGATAGTACGATCACCACCTCTAACTCCAAATTGAAACCAATATCCTGCAAAATTTAAACCAAAAGACAAGGAACTTACGAACAAAATAAATAATATAAAAAATCTATAGAAATTCATAATCTAATCCTTTTTCTTTTAGTAAAGACAATAATGTATCAAATTTGAATTTATTTAATCCTTTCTTTTCTATTACAGCGAGTTTAGGAAATGGTTTTGATGAAGAAATAGCAAGTAAGACCATTTTTTTAAAGGTAGGGATATCGTATTTCTCTATAGCATATTTAGGTAATATATGAGAGAATGCATAGTCTTTTGATAATGCAAGAGATGTAAATTTTTTAGGATAATGACCAAGACCAATGCCAATCACAATTTTTCCAGAAAACGCTTCTGTATTAATTGAGGAATAGAGTATTTTGGCAAGAAGCTCTGCATTTTTAGTATTATTTATGTCTAATTCGCTGCCCCCAAATTCTAAAAAAAGAGAAGGCGTTTTTAAAAGAGGCCCGTGATGCGTAGCTTCATATGTTATTGTGCTTTTTGTTTGTATTGAATTTAGTGCTTTGAGAAAAGTAAGCATTTTTAATGGAGAGGCAATTGAAAGTGTGTATGGTTCACCTCCGTATTCTGCCGAAGAAAGCCAATTTCCAGTTGAATGAACTGTAAAAGCAGCTACACCCATACTGCTAATGTGCTTACTTACAAAAATTAAATTTTCAAAGGAAAGTTTATCCAAATATTCAGAATGAAGAAGATCGGTTTTACTCATTATGAAAGTTGTTTTCCCATTAGAATATTGCGTAATTATTTCTGGAAGAGATGGATCTTCAAGCTTGAAATCATTCTCTTTTAATTTTTGTGATAGATAGAAAAAAGTATTTGATGATGCGATGTCGCCGTTATAAAAAATTATGCCGTCCATAATATCAATTTGTATATTTCTTTAAAGTAACCACATTACCATAGCATGTTATATATTATTATCTCTATATAAATTATAAGTCAATAGTGGAGTACGTGATTTTATGCTAGAAATAAAAATAGATAATGCAAAATATTGGAAGGAGTGTGTTTCTGCAATAGTTAGTTTGGTTGATGAAGGGTTATTCATAATCAACAAGGAAGGTATAAGTCTGAAGGCTATGGATCCGTCAAGTATAAGCATGATTTCTTTTTATATGCCAAATAAAGCATTTTCTAAATTTTCAGTGGATAAGAATGTTAGTCTAGGATTAAATATAGATAATCTGAATAAGATATTGTCAAGAACCAGAGATGGCGAGTCACTAGTTATGAAAGATGTAGACAATAAGTTATCTTTAGAGTTTATAGGGCAGGGAAGTAGAAGAAGATATAAACTGCAGTTAGTAGATGTGAAAAAAAGTGTTGAAAAAGAACCAAATGTGGATTTTGACGCTAATGTAGAGATGAATGGAGATCCGCTTAAAGATATTATAAAGGATGCTAACCTTATCTCATCATATATTTCATTTAAAGCAAGCAAAGAACAGTTCGCAGTAAGCGCAAGAGGCGAAAGCGGAGAGCTTGAAGAGCTTCATGAAGCTGAAGGAGGAATGATTAAAAAGGTCGAGGCAAAGAAAAACGCAGAATCTACATTCAACCTTGAGTTGCTTGACAATATGGTAAGGTCATGTCCTACAGGAGGCGCAGTTACATTATCTTTAAAATCCAGCGAGCCGTTAAAGCTTAGGTATAATATAGGAGATGCAGAGGTAAGCTACTACCTTGCACCGTATATGGAGGAGTAGACTATGGTGTGTCTACGGAAATTAAAGAAAGAATATTAAAAGATATAAAAATATTTGAAGAGAACGTCAAGCAAGTTAATGGAATGGTTCTTAATACTGAAGAACAAGAAATAGTAGAGCTTGCAGGAATGTATTATAGAGATACAGAATCCTTTTTATCTAATGATGATTATTACACTGCTTTTGCAAGTATAAATTATGCCCATGGACTTCTTGATGCAATATTGAAGCTACATGGAAAAAAATAAGATTATAATAAAGGAAGGTTTGGCAAAAATACAGGTATCAGATGATGTTTTTTACAATAATAAGATGAAAAATCTCAGAGATATTTCTGTTCTATTTGTAAAATTTTTTGGAGATGCACAAGCAACTGTATTAGATAGCACCTGTGCAACAGGAATTAGAGGCATTAGATACCTAAAAGAGGCAGGTGTAAAGAATGTGGTTTTTCTTGATATAAATAAAAGTGCTGCAGAAAATACAAGAAATAATTTAAAGCTAAACAAAATTAAGAATAAAGTTAAAAATATAAGTATACAGGAGTTTTGCGCTGGTCCTGAAAGAGGTATTTTTAATTTTATAGATCTTGATCCGTTTGGTTCACCACAACCACACATAAATGATATTATGCGGGTTGCTCAGGATGGAAGTTATTTGATGATAACTGCGACAGATACAGCAGTTTTATGTGGAGCACATGCCAACGCATGTATAAAGAGCTATGGTGCAGAGCCTATACATAATGAACTTTGTAAAGAATCAGGGATAAGAATTTTATTAGGATATATTGCAAGAGTAACTGCGAGCTTTAATTTTGGCGTAGAACCTATACTTTCTATATCCGATATGCATTATATGAGAGTATTTTTAAGAGTTGTACATGGAGCTCAGAAAGCAGTATCATCTATGAAGGAATTAGGTTTTGTATCATTCTGCAATAATTGTAGATCATTTGAATATGCAAAAGGATTAGCTCCGATATTAAACAATAAATGTAATTTTTGTAAAAAGAATTTGAAATTTTTTGGGCCTATGTATTTAGGCAGTATAAATGACAAGAACAGTATTGATAAACTTATGTTATATAATGCAAATAATAGAATAATAACGGAATCAGATAATATGGACAAATTACTTTTAAAAATATCTAATGAACTAGACGAGTTGTTTTTTTACTCCATTCCAAAAATTACAAAATCAATTGGTTATGTTTCTGTATCGCCAGAAGAGATAATTAAAAAACTTCAAACGTATGGTTTTAAAACATCAAAAACACAGTTCGACAAAGATGGAATAAAAACAAACGCAAAGATTACTGAGATCAAGAAAATTCTAGATGATATAATAAATGCTAAATAATATCTGAAATATGTTTATAATGGATATTATTTTAAATTGTATGTGTGTAATATAAAATCAGATGTTATGTGTATTTTGTTTTACCGACAAAGAAATATAAAAAATAGTATATTTTATGAATGATTTGATGAAAAACAAAAGAATAAGTCTTATTATACCAACAATAGAAGAGGAGGCAGTATTTAAGATAATAGAAGATTCAAGAAAATTTTTAGGAAAAAATATTGAAATAATAATAGTCGATAAAAGTTCAGATGCTTATGTTAAACGGCTTAAAAAGACAAATGTTGAGGTAATACGCCAAAAAGACAGAGGGGTAGAAAATGCCATTATGACAGGGCTTAGAGCTGCAAATGGCGATATACTCGCAAGCATAGATGCTGATGGAACTCATGAAACAAGAGGTTTATTGAAAGCCGTAGAGATTGTCGCTTCTGGAGAAGCCGATTTTGTGCTTGGAAACAGATTAAATAATATACAAAAAGGTGCAATGAGTGCTTATCTTAGATTTGGAAATAGTTCTCTGAGCATGATCTTTGGCATGCTTTATGGAAAAAAAGTGCATGATGTACTTACTGGTCTTTTTGTAATGGACAGAAAAGCCTTTGAAGATATAAAAAATATAACACCATATAGAACCGGAATAGGCTTTTTTGCAGGAGAGCTTGCAAAAAGAAAATATGAAATTAAAGAAATAGATATAAAATACTTTAAAAGAGAACAGGGACCTTCAAAGCTTACAAAATCAAAACTATTCTATGGTTTCGGAATGGCATATCTTATGCTAAAAAAAAGATTTAAATGAAAAAAACAATAACAGATTAACAAACCATAAATAATTGTTTTTTTTGCATTATTATTCGATTCTTTTTATTAAATGATAGCCAAACTGTGTCTTTATAGGACTAGATACTTCGCCAACATTGAGCTTAAATGCTGCTTCTTCAAAAGGTTTAACCATTACTCCTTTTCCGAAAAAACCAAGATCTCCTCCGCGTTTTCTTGAACCATCAAGAGAGTATTGCTCTGCAAGTTTTGCAAAAGATTCGCCGTTCTTTAATTTTTCCTGAATCTCTAACGCAGTAGATTGTTTTTCAACTAAAATATGTGCACAGCGTATCTTATCCATATATAGACCGTTTTTATAATTTATTTATATATTGATTTGTAAATGTTTTCAGAATCATCTTTTATAACTATACACTCGCCTTCGCATTCTACAAGACATGCTTGACAAAGTATACATGATGGTCCATTTATACCAACAGAGATTCCTCCACTGCCGCCTTCGAAATTCTCTGCAAAGTGTTTATGTCCGTCCTGGACCTTTGACCACTTATCATAAACTGCAGGATCATGTTTACCATTCCATTTATCCTGCTCTGGAGCAACATCTGAGTTAACCTCAGAATCACCTCGATTTTTCATAGCAAACACTGCCACAGGACAAACGTCAAAGCAATGAGCACATCCAGTACATTTTTGTTTTTCAACATATACTTCCATAAAAACACCTAAAACATAACGGAATAAGATTGGTAACGATGGTTTATAAACTTAAGTACGTGTTCGTTTTTACACGAAACACGCATAGCTAGACCATACTGCATATTTTTGCCAATCAGAAGCATCTGCTCAGCCAAATAAGCTTGCAAGTCCGCCTGCCGCTTGTTCTTCGCTAACCTTTTCTTCTACTTTTTCCTCCTTTTTAGCCTCAGCTGCCTTTCCTGAAGGAGCTGCTGCTGGAGCTGCTGTTTGCGCTGTTTGGGCGTTCTTTATTACGTCTTTTATATTTACTCCTTTTAGAGAGTTCACTACTGCTTTTGCCATAGCCTCATTAGGGGTTATGCCTGCTGCCTTAACTATACCTTCGAGACTCGATTCGTTTATCTCCTTTCCTGCTGAATCAAGCAAAAGAGCTGCGTATATGTATTCCATATTTTCACCTTTCAATATAATTTTATATAATTTATTCTTTTTTCACAAGAGCATCAAGATTTTTAGCTGTTAATGATGCTATTCCCATAAGCTTAGAGGTTACCTCGTCCTCAGGAATCTTGGCTTCTATCCCTACAGATAATGCTGAGATGAATGCGCGTCTTATGAACTCATTTATATTATATGTTGATACTATTCCTGTTTCTAAGCTAAGAACATATGCTGAACTAAAACAGCGCCCAATCTCTCCAGAAACATAAGAAGAGTTTATCATTAAAACCTCTGGGGTGTATAAAAGCTTTCCATCGATTATTGCGGTTATGCTGCCTTTAGCCTCAAATGGAAATACTTCCAACATTTTAAGTGCTTTTGATACAGGAGTTGATATTTTATCTCCTTTCTTTACCAATACCTTGCTTTTGCTTATAGTTACCTTTCCTTTTTGAATCTGTACATCTATTCCTGCTGCCTTAAGATCAGTAACTGCTTGTCCTGGCTGCAATGTTGTTTCCCCTGACTCTATTGAAATATCTTCTGGAGCTATCTGATTTGGCTTTGCTATTAATTTTATCTTATTTGAAGATACCAAATCATATAAACCAAATGAATCTTTATTTGACATTATTATTGCAACGTTACCTGTTACAAATTTATCCAGTGCTTTATAATTTTCAGAATCTAATATTTTAAGAAGAAGAGTTTTTCTTGCTATTACAAAACGTGTGTCATGTTCCTTTAATTCATTTTTTATTTTCTGTAGGAGTTTATCCGGCATTTTTTCTATCGGCATTACCCCTACTATTTTATATTTTTTAATATCTGCACTAAGTTTTTTTACAAACTCTATTTTTTGCGCTTTTAACATAACCATAAGATCACATGAATTTTATAGGCTTTGACATTGTAAGTTTTACATAAACAGATCTTACATTGTTCTGCCCTACTTTTTTATTTATGTTTTCCATTATTTCTTTTATATTGTCGTATAATTTCTGAGGCTCCATATCCTCCGTTCCTATAATTGAATGAACTGTAGGAAGATATTTACCCTTGCTCTTTATAGAAATTCTTTTGCTTGATTCATTATTTACAAGAGTAAGTGTTATACCAGGAAGTAGAGGTCTTGGCATTTTATTCCTTGGACCTAGAAACTGACCTAATGATTTGGCTATTGAGGGCATAAGGCTAGGTTGTGCATACAGATCAAAATTTAATAATGATGCCATACGCTTTTGATCTTTTGAAATCGCATCTATCTCATTTGGAGCTATTACCTCAATATTGTTTTTCTTGGCTTCTGCTATTATAGCATTTTCAGATGTAAATACGGCTATCTTTACTGATTTGCCATTTCCATTAGGAAGTAATATATCTAAATTGAGCCTATTGTTCTGTTTTGTAAAATCTATTCCTTTAAAATTAACCGCAAGCTCAACCGTCTGTTTGAACTTTCTTTTTCCTTTATTTTCATTAATAAAGGTTGTAAAATCATTTATACTCATTGCCATTAAAATCCCTCCTGCAAAATTGCAGTGCTTGCGGGAAAACAAGCTTATTAGCAGATATATTTAGTATGATAATATTTATATAACCTAGTGTTGCAACTACCTTATTTAGAATCTTATTTAATGTAAGGAAAATGTAAGGAAAGTTTAGTAGGAAGATGTTTATGTTTGCAGGCGCGGGAATAGATTATTAACATTTACCGTTTTAATAGTTTATGATGAAGATAATGAAGGGTCTTGTTCTTGCTTTTGGTTCGTTTGATTTATTTCATCCAGGTCATTTAAGTTATTTAGAATCTGCACGTAAGTATGGAAATAAACTCATTGTTATTGTAGCAAGAGATGAAAGCATAAAGACAATTAAAAAAAGAACTCCTCTATTTGAAGAAAAAGATAGATTAAGGATATTAAAAGCTATTAGATTTATAGATGATGCAGTAATAGGAATAAAACTCAAAACTTTAGAAGATGAATATAATATAATAAAAAAATATAAACCATCAGTGTTAGCATTTGGATATGATCAAAAAATAGATGAGAAAAAATTAAAGGAGTGGCTTAAACATAACAAAATTAACGCAAGAATAGTTAGAATTAAAGCTTATAATGAAAAGAAATATAAAAGCTCTTTAATAAAAAAGAAATTAAAAATATAAAAAATAAATATTAAAACTTAACCTCGCCATTTTGAGTAGCGAGGTCAAGTTTCTCAAGCTTTTCAATCCTTTTGTCTTTTTCTTTTCAGTCTTTTTGTAACTGTTGTACAATCTCCAACAATTCGTCGTATGTCTTCATCGTCTGATCTCCGAGAATCCAATAAACTGTAGATATTGAATATCTTTAGGAAAAGGTACGAATAGTGGAATCCCATCAGTCCGCGAAGTTATCGTAACGTTTTTAGACTCTTACATTTAATCTCTAATTATTCACGTGAGTTCTTATGAAAACTGTAGGGATTATTGGTGGTCTTGGACCAAAAACAACTGCTGAATTTTACATTGGTTTAATATCAGAGTGTTACAATAAGAACAAGGAACGAAGACCACCTATACTAATCTGGAATGTTCCCATAAACTACACAGAGGAGTCCAATTTCTTGAAATTTGGCACAGGCAAGGAGAAATACCTTCCATATTTAATAGAAGCTGCAAGACATCTGGAGAAAGGGGGCGCAGACTTTATTGTTATACCATGCAATTCAGTACATATATTCATAAATGAGATACGTGAGTCAGTTAAAATACCGTTGTTCAGTATAGTCGAAGAAACCATAAAATTCCTTAAAGACAAAAAGATAGAGCAGGTGGGTATGCTTGCAACATCCACCACCCTGAACATGAAGCTGTACGAAAATGGACTTGTGAGAGAGGGTATAAGACAGATATCTCCAACAAAGGCGCAACAGTGGAATCTCAATTTGTTAATCAACAATTTGGTGCTCGGGACGAAGACTGAAAATGACAAGAAAACACTAAACGAGATAATTGATTCCTTTGCTGATAAGAGTATAAGTGATGTGTTACTAGCCTGCACCGACCTTCAACTTATCGTAAAGGACCATCCAAAGTTAAAGGTGCATGATACAATGACCATTCTTATGAAGGCAACGGTAAAAGAAATACTTTCTTGAGCGATCGGTTTGCATGTTTTTGTTGTAATCTCCAGATAAAGTCAACTTGTAGTCATCTCTATGCTTTGTGCTAGAGAGATATAATGAAGCCCCCCAACCGCGGCTTTGGGACATAATTATCCTAAACATAAAGGTGTCTTTACGCACTTTGGGTCGAGATAAGTCATATAACAGCATTGCCAGAGGTTATGTACTAATCGGAAATTATAAGTGCATTAAACCACAGAGCAGGTCAACCCCAACGAGGTTGGGGTAATGTTCTGCATTCAAATTATTATGTCAAAGCCCCTAAGTGGCGAAGTTAAGTTAAAAATAAAATATTTTTAGAGATCGGTATCTTTTTGTAGTTCTTTTATTTTCTCAGATACTCCTTTTACTTCATTTTCAAGTTGTTCTTTATATTCCTTTAATAATTCTAGTTTTTCTTTCTTTGTAAGAAAGTTTCTCGCTCCATTCCAATTTGATTTGTTTCTGCCGCAACCTTCTTCATTGCAACCACATCCTTCTCCGCCACAACCACAACCATTTTCAAATTTGTTTCCATGCATATCATACACCATATATATGATATCATATATAGGAACAACTATTTAAATATATAGGTTATCCTATATATACTTAATGTGAGATAAATTATTTGAAAAATGTCCAGTAAATAATAATTAAGGATTTTATGAGATGTAGGAATAGATGTGATATGAGAGGACTCCTCTCGTTTCAAGTGCTTTGGCTTTTATCTAAAAAACCAATGTATGGGGATGAAATAGCTGAGGAGATTAAGAAACGGAGAGGAGAAAAACCTAAAGCAAGCACTATATATCCTGCATTGCGCGAACTAAAAAATAATGGGCTTATAAAAGGAAAGGAAAATGGAAAAGTAATAGTTTACTATCTTACCGAAAAAGGGCGTGTTGATGTAAAGGAGGCTAAAGCTTATTTTTATAGATCATTTAAGGATATTTTAGAAGATACTAAAAAAGAATAATACATGCCAAATCCTTATTCGAATAGTTATTTAACATTTTGTGCGTAAAGTATGAGTATGCTGCCTATATTATTTTTTATTCTGATTGTAATCGGAGGAATTATAGCAGGATTAATAGGATCACTTACTGGTCTTGGAGGAGCAGTTATACTTACACCGCTTCTTGTTCTTGGATTTAATATACCGATATATTATGCTGCAGGGGCCAGCTTAATAGCATCCATAGCTACCTCGAGCGGAGCGGCAAGCGCGTATGTTAAAGATAAAATAACCAATATAAAAATAGGAATGTCATTAGAGGTAGGTACTACTTTTGGAGCGATAATAGGAGTATTAGTTGCAGCTGCACTTTATAAAGCAAATGATTTATCAATTATTTTTGTTATTTTTGGTATAGCTCTTCTTTTTTCTGTTTATCCTAGTCTTAAAAAAATAATGTTACGTAATAAAATAAAGAATATTAAACCTGATAAAACTACTAAATTTTTTCAGCTTACAGGAAGCTATTATGATGAAAAACTTAAAAAACGAATAAGGTATCATGGAGTGAGGTGGTGGTACTCTGAGATAATAATGTTTATCGCAGGCATAATATCTGGTTTATTAGGAGTTGGTTCAGGCGCGCTTAAGGTTTTAAGTTTAGACGAAATGATGAGATTGCCCCCTAAGGTAAGCGCAGCTACAAGTGATTTTATGATAGGAGTAACTGCAGCTACTGGAACAGCAATATATTGGCAACTAGGATACATACAGCCATTTATGGCAGGTGCTGCTGCAATAGGAGTTTTATCGGGCAGTTTTATAGGTTCTAAATTTTTGAATAAAGAAGGAAATGGCTTTGTAAGAATGCTTTTCTTAATAGTTATAATAGCTTTAGGAATACAGATGTTATTGAGAGGTTTTGGTGTATTTTAATGGATCCGAATAAAATAATGGGAAATATATTAAGATATGGATCGTTGTTTAGTATTTTATTAATACTTTTTGGAACGGCAATGTTATTTCTAAATAATGGAGCAAATAATTATACTTTGAAGCAGATAGCCTCGCATGATTCGGAGGTAAGCACAAACGGCATAAGTGCATCTCAATTATTTTATGGTTTTTTCTCTTTTGATGGAATATCATATATCGTCTTAGGACTAATAGTTTTGATAGCTACTCCGATAATGAGAGTCATTTATTCTATTTACTTTTTTGGAAATCAAAAAAATAGAGTATATCTGTTGATTACTATAATTGTTTTTTTTAATCTGATGTTTGCAATATTTTTTATACCATACATATTGTAAGTATGAAAATAATAAAAGAGTTAATAAGTTATTTGTTTAATAATATATAATGGTAATTATATGGATGTAACTATAAAAGCAACTAAGAATGGACCTAATTTAATAGTAGTTGATAATCAGGTTAAAATGGCACTTTGTAGATGTGGCCATTCTAATAAAAAGCCGTTTTGTGATGGAGCCCATCATAAGGCAAATTTTGAAGCAGAAGAGCATGAAATAAAGGTAGACTTTTTAAAATAATTTTCTTTTCTTTGTATTTTTTATTTTTGTGATTTAATGACAATTCTAGAACATAGAAAAAATACAACTGAAGTTAAAGAAATGACGCTTGGATTTTTAGTAAAGGATAACAAAGTATTGTTAGCCATGAAAAAACGTGGTTTTGGGGTTGGGAGATGGAATGGGATAGGAGGTAAGTTGGAAGTTAATGAATCTCCAGAAAGCGCAATGAAAAGAGAAGCTAATGAAGAGATTAATATAAAAATACAGTCATTTAGAACTGCCGGAAGTATAATTTTTTACGATTCTGGTAATGTTGATTATAAGAAAAAGGCACTAAAAGTTTATTTATATATAATAGATAAATGGGATGGAATTCCAAAAGAATCAGAAGAAATGAGACCACAGTGGTTTGATATTAAAGAGTTACCATTTCGAGATATGTGGAATGATGATAGATATTGGTTAGAAACAGTGCTTTCAGGTAAAAGCATAACCTCTGAGTTTTTGATTGATGAAGCCAATAATAAAATTCTTGAGTATGTAATTGATGTGAAAAGACAGATTTAAAAAGCTGACGTTTTAAGTATAAATGTATCGTATTTTTATAATATGCTGTTGATATATTAAATGGAGATAATATGGAAGCATATTGTGTTAAATGTAAGGCGAAAAGTGAAATGAAAGGAGCTAAGGAAGTTACCATGAAGAATGGAAAGAAGGCAATGACAGGAACATGCGCTTCATGTGGAACTAAAATGTTCAAAATAGGAGGAAAATAAGCAGTATTCTATATTTTTGAATAACCCTAATAATTTTGCTTGATTAATTTTTTATTTTTCTTTTTTTGCTCTTTTGCTTGATTTCATTATTTATAGTTTAAGATTTTTTAATTCCTACCACACGTATATTAAATACTAAGGTTTTTCCGGCTAATGGAGAATTAAAGTCTACAATTGCGTAAGTACTATTTGTAAATGTTACAATGCCACGCTTACCTTGACCATTAGAAGAGGTAGAAACAATTGAACCGATCTTTATACTTTGATTTTGAAAGTCAGAGATAGGAATTCTTACAATAAGACTTTGATTTATAGCACCATATGCTTGATTTGGAGGTATTGTGACCGTCTTGTTTTGATTTAATGACATGCCTAAAACAGCATTATTGAAACCTACGATAGTTTGATTTGAACCAACAATGAAACTAAACGGGGCTTGACCTACATTTGAGTTAAATACTGTACCATTTGTAAAACTACCAGTATAAAATACAGAAACATTGTCTCCGTTTTGAACTGTTACTGTAGAGTTGTTATGTTGAACTGTTAAGGTTGGATGATTATATATGAAATAAAGGCCTACAACAGCAATAATAACAATTATAGCTAATATTATAACAAGATATGCAAATTTCATAGCACTACCAATTTTTTATTTTAATAAGTTATTATTAATAGATACAAGATATATTACTTTGTGTTTTCTCAGTAATAAAAATATGGACTCCGCGGGATTTTCATAATCTTTGGTATTTTCCAAGGATTTAATTTGAACCCGCAACCTCCTGCATGCCATGCAGGCGCGCTACCGTTGCGCTAGGAGCCCATAAACAGAATTGTTATGCAGGAGAAATAAAGAGTATATTGCCTCCTCTTAAAAGAATTACGCCAAGCTTTGTTTTTGTTCCTCCGCCTTCGTCAAGTTCTTCCGCTCCTTCCAATACTATATTCATATGTACATCAAAGGATTGTACCTTTCCGCGTATGTCGTCTCCGTTTTTTAGCCTTATCAATACTTGCTGTCCTATTGCTTTGTTCAAAAGATCAAAAGGCCTTTCATGGTTCATGTTCATTAATTCACCAAATAAATGTTCTAATATTATCTCGTTAAATTTATATATTTATGCTAATTTTCAGAGGTAAATGCGTCATGTGTATTGTGCATTTATTGCAGCTATAAGTTGGGTAGTCTTTATGTTAGTGTTTACTATTGTATAATTTAACCATATATAACCAACATACTGCGCACTTGTTGTTTGGGAAACGGCAACTCCAGAAGAACCGTAACAGTATAGCGTAAGTTTTGCTGAGCTGCCGGTATTTATAAAAACACCGTTGGCAAATTCGCTATTAGGATAATAATAAAGACTGTTGAATACCCCAGTATTTCCATATTCTGGCATATCGCCATTAGTGCTTGCAGTTGATGCACATGCAGCTCCATTTATTAAAATCTGTCCGCCTGTTGCTTGTGAAATTGTAAGGGTAAGGACACCATTGCTATCTAAAAACATTGAGGAGCAAGAAAAACCAGAATAACCAGTACATGATTGTTGAAAAAGATCGTTGCTTGAGTTGCTTATTATGTATATTACCGCAACGGCAACTATTATTACAATAAGTGCTATACCATATGAAGCCATGAAGTCCATGGCGGCCTGTCCTTTTATTTTCCTTACCAACAACTACTTCGCCTTCATCTCGACCTTTGCTTCAAAGTCTGAGACCTTATAGGTAAATTCATCATTAGTCTTTATTAATCCTTTCTCTTTCATGAACTCTCTTGCAAGAAGAAAGTATATTAAAGATAATGAACGTCTACCTTTGTTATTGCACGGAACTACAAGATCGACATACTTTATCCAATTATCAGTATCGCATAATGCAATTATTGGAACGCTTGTCTTGCTCGCCTCTTTTATAGCTTGTCTTTCGTTTCTGTTATCGCTTACTAAAATTATTTCAGGCTCTATAAAATCTTCTCTGTTAGGATTTGTAAAAAGACCAGGCATTACTCTACCAGTAACAAGTTTTACCTTTGTTATCTCTGCAAACTTCGTAGCTGCAGTTATAGAATATATTCTTGAAGCAGTAACAACTATTTCTGAAGGATCGTATTTAGCAAGCAACTTTGCAGCATATTTTATTCGTTTATCTATTGTAGCTAAATCAAGAAGATAAAGTCCATCCTCACGTACTTTGTAAATGTATCTACTCATGCCAGGAGTTCTAACCTTTGTGCCTATGTGTATACCTACTTCTAAATACTCAGTCTGATCAACAAGCGTCTCTTCATTCATTTTTTCACCAACTTTTAATTTTTTAAATTTGGGGTCGCCGAGATTTTCAATTTCTTTTTGAACTCGGGTCTTATGCTCCCTAAGCACAAAGCCTAACCAAACTAGCAGACGACCCCTTAATTTTAAGTATTATTCACCTTGTTATTTATATGTTTTCAATTATTTCCTGCTGTAATTTATTATGTCGTCTATTAAATCGACATGTCCTATCATCATGCGCCTGCAACAATATCTTTTTATTTTCATCTCGTTGAGTACCTTTCCTGGCTCTTCTTTTTCCTTATTTACTCTTTTGTCGTACTCTTCCCATCTATCTGCAATTACTTGACCGCATGAAAAACATCTTACAGGAACCATCATTGTTATCACTTATAATTTAATATTATCTGTATGAAGTTTGGAATCTTGCTCTGGCCTTAGGACCCTTGAACTTCTTAGGCTCTACACGCCTAGAATCATCTATTAGAATATTTCTATCATACTGCATGAATATATTTTTTAATTCATCACTTCCTGAAGCAGCGACTATTGCTTTTGCAAGCGCATTTCTTGCAGCTTGTGCTCTTCCGCTTACACCACCACCGCTTACATTTATGCTTATTTTGGATTTTGATGCTATCTCTTTTGCCATTGGAGCTATATTTAAAGGCTCCATTATGATTTCTTTTATTTCTTTAGGTTGTAGATATTCTATGCTTACTCCATTTAAGAGAATCTCTCCAGATCCATTACTGAATAAAGTTGCTCTTGCAACAGCTTCTTTTCGCTTTCCTTTTTCTATAAATATCTTCCCTAAACTTCTGCTTTTTTTAGATTTTGCTGTTTTCTTTACAGTTGTTTTCTTAGCTGATTTTTGTGAAGTTTTAGTTTGAGGAACCGCCTGATTAAACACACTTAATTCTTTATCAAAATCCTTTACTCCTTTTGGAGTAATAATTGTTTTATCTACCATTGTATCATTAGCCATATACTCACTTGTATCCTAACTTTTCTGAAATAGTTTTTATTGTTATAAGATCCTCGTAGACCTCTGTTCCTTTCTTAAGATTAAAATCGTTTTTATCTTCCATGCCTTCAGGAACACCCATGTAGACCTTTAAATTTTTATATGCAGTTTTACCCTTTGGTTGTCTGTATGGAAGCATGCCACGCACAACTCTCTTCACAAAAAGATCTGGTCTTCTTGAAATATATGGAGAGTTTTCAGGATTTGCTTTGTCCTTCAGCTCGACCTTTTCCTTGTATTTGTTTATTATAAATTTGAGATGGCCGCTCATTACTACTTTCTCTGCATTAAATATGTTTACAGTATTTCCTTCTAGAAGTAGTTTTGCAGCTTTGCTAGCAAGCCTTCCTAAGATAATACCGTCTCCATTTATTGAATATTCAACCATAAACTCACACTATAATCCTAATATTGTCGTTTTTAATCATGTTTTCTATAGCTACAACGCTGCAGCCTGCTGCTTTAAGCATCTCAAGTGAAGATGCGGAGTACTCTATAGCAGAAATATTGAACTTTTTTGTGATTTTTCCTGTGCCTAGAATTTTGCCAGGAACAATTATATTATCATTATTATTAACATATTTTTCAAGCTTCTGAAGCGTAACAGTAACTCTTTGTCTCCTTGGTTTTGATGCTTTAAAGATCGCACTTTCGGATAACTTTGCATTTTTACCATTAGCCTTTGCTTTTTCCAAAGCAGCTATCCATTTCGTTGTTGTTTCTTTTTCTATTTTCATTATAGCACCATTTATGCTTTATTGCGGGGGGTGAGATTTGAACTCACGCAAGCTCTAAAGCTACAGGAGCCTCGGTCCTGCGCATTTGACCATACTCTGCCACCCCCGCTTTTGGGTTTGCTCATTTCTTAAGCTCCTTGCTTATCTCTTTTACATTATTACTTATTATATCTAATGCACGCGTTATTATTTCCATTGCGGGAATTTGGCCAAATGTTTCAACATAAAACTCAAATTCATCTCCTTTTTCATTTGCAGAGTAGGTTGCTAGTCCGGGCTGAAATTTTGAGCTTTTAGCTCCAGTACTTAATATTGCAGTGGCGTCAAACCTAAGCTTTTGTCCTTGTGCAAGCTTCATTAAAGGTATATTTTCATTAGCCACTCGTACATCTTTATCTGAACTTATTATTTCTTTTGAATAAACAGTCATTGGGCCCTCAACTGAAAGCTTGAATAATATCTCATCTTTTTTAGTGTAGCCTTTTGGTGTTAGAATTGGTATTAGACCTATTCTATGGGCTATGTATTCATCAAACATTGCGCTTGAGTTTTCATAGAAGGTTACTGTATCTATTGCAAAACACTCTATGCTATTCATCATTATCCTGCGTAATGCATTAGCAAAGTTAAAACCTACTCCAGAAAGCTTAAAGCTGACTGAAGTTGGTGTATTCTCGATAATATTTACTTTCATAAAAACCAGCCAAAAATAGGCGTCAAGACTTTATAAATTATGTATGGTAATATATTTAATTCTTTTGTAACTTAGCACTGTATTGAATTTATCACTAAATTACTCAAAAAGCTTTTATTTTACATCTATTTATACTCTAATAGTATTAATTAATTATTTATTTATAGTGTTATTATGGATTTCTGGGAGGTATTATTTCGCAAAAAACTTGATGGCTCTTTCGGCTCAGATAGACTTGTTCTTAACACAGGAGATAGACACAATAGCTCTATAAATAGATACTTCGACAGGGGAGTAGTGCTTGCGGCTGATTCAATTATTAAAAAAACATATTCTTACGATACAAGATATATAAGGATTCCAAATCTTACCTTTGATTTACTTGTAATTTTTTTTGATGTTAATACCTCTTACACATTGGCGTTTAGAACAGGTAAGATTATTGGTGGAAAGGAAATCGATAAGATATCTAGCATTATAGATGAATTAAAAAGAGCAAATATAGAAGCTAGACTTATTGGCATGCAGAATAATCACATAGAACAAACGGGCTTCTTTCAGAAATTAAAGGATAATGTTGAATGTAAACTTATGGAGGTTGATCTGTTTGGTAGAGAACAAAGAAATATAATTATAGATACTAAAACAGGAATGACTTATAATTTACTTCTTGAAAATAGGATATATAGGCCTGGAGAGCTGATAAATAAACAGAGTTATGATGAGTTTTTCTCTACTACTAAAACTTTAATTATATGAGAGGAAATATAGCCAGATCCTGATATGTAGGTCCTTCTTTTGAAAGAGTGCTTTTTTTGAGTTTAAAACTTTCTACAGTAAAACTACCGAAAGATAGTGGTTTTTCATAATCTATTATTTCCCATATTTTTTTGTTATCTTTTACCCTCGCTATTGTTAAATGTGGTATAAAGGTATTTGTATCAGTTTTTATTATTTGGAAGAGTTCTAGTTTAGAGATAATAGCTCTGTTGAGTTCAATAATAGACTCTTTGTTCTCTGCTACGTTTATGAAGATTACCCCTTCGGTATTACTTCTTTTAAAATATCCCATATTTTCAAATGAAAGATTGAATTTTGTCTTGTTTATTTCAAAAAGCTTAGGTATAATAAAATCTATCTGCTCTTTCTCCAGTTCTCCTAAAAAAGCAAGCGTTATATGTAATTGTAAAGAAGGTATTATTTTTACTCCAGGCATCCGTAAAGTATTCTGAAAAGTAAGTATATTTTTAATTATATTATTCGGAAGGTCTACGCTTAAAAATGCTCTCATGTATAATACATACATATCGAATATTTATATTTTAATTGTACAAAACATATGGTGAGTTATTGGCTAGTATTGAGGATCTTTCTAAACTTGATATAAGAATTGGAAGAGTTACAGCTATCGAGGATATAGAAGGCGCTAAGAGCCCAGTTTTTAAGCTGAATGTTTATTTGGGTGAGGAGATAGGCATGCGCGTGATTGTTGCTGGAATAAAAAATAGTTATAGTAAAGAACAGCTTCTTAATAAACAGATAGTTTGTATTGTAAATCTTGAGCCAAAAAAGATTGCAAATGTTATTTCAAATGGTATGCTTCTTGCTAGTGGAGAAGGTGAACACATAGTTTTACTTTCTCCTGAAAAAGAAATAGAAGATGGTTCCATAGTTAGATAGGATTTTTTATGATAATTGGTATAACCGGAAGACCAGGAGCAGGGAAATCAGAGGTTTCACGTATACTTGAAAGTATGGGCTTTGTTGTAATAGAGATGGGATCTGTAATAAAATCAGAGATGATAAAAAAAGGAATAGAACCAACTCCTAAAAATACTAAAGAATTTATGCTGCACATAAGAGAGATGGAGGGGGATGAAGTGATAGCCAAAAAAACAGTTGAGGATGTATTAATTAAGAACAATGACAATATTGTGATTACAGGAATAAGAAGTTTAACGGAGGTAGAGTACTTTAAAAAATATATTAAAAATATTAAAATGCTAGCCATAAAGTCACCGCAAGAAACAAGATTTAAAAGATTAAATAAAAGAGGAAGATCTGATGACCCTAAAACATTCGGTGAGTTCATAAATTATCGTGAAAATAACGAAACGAAGGTTGGAATAGATGAAGCAATAGAAAGTTCAGAGTATGTGATTGAAAATTCCGGCACTGTTGAGGAACTACAGCGAAGTGTTTTTCTTGTTCTTGAAGATATGAATAAATAATTTTAATGAAATATTTTTATAAATAAACATTTGATTCGGTAGTGTGCAGAATTAAAAGTTATGTTATTATAATCCACCAACTAGTGATGAAATATAATTATTTGATTGTGTTGAAGAACGATAATTTCTTAGTATGGTTCGACCTTCTGCCGTAAGAGAGAGAGGCTTATATGCCTCTCCCTTCTCGGTAAAATCCACCACCCTCTCTTTTTTAAGCTTTTTAAGTATGTACCATATACCACTTTGTGATAAACCATAGCTATCAGCAAAAAACTCTACGAAGTTTGTAGCAGCAGGAATTTGATCTAAACCAATCTCATAGAGAAGAGCAAGCTCTTTGCTATTGAGCCTTTTGTTTGTTTTTCCAGCACTTCTAACTATTAATTTTGCCACTTGCATAAGAGCACCACAAAAAAAGATTTTTAAAAAGCCCTTATGCAACAGATATGCACAACTTAAAGTTATACATATTTTTTGTTGCTATAGCTACTGGTGAGATGTGTACGAACCACATTGCATTATTAATACCAGTTTCCATTTGCAACACTGTTTTGACTATATGATTATTTCAAGCATTGATATTTAAACCTTTTCTACAAAGTGCTATACTAATATTCGAGATTGCGCTAACAACTTAGGTATATTTATGCTTGACGAGATAATAAGGATAATATTGCTTATTGCAATAACATCAATTTATGCTTATTTTGATGTTTTTAACAAACGGGAGATACCTAATATTTTCGCATATGCAAGCATAGCAATTGCACTTATAGCCGCAGTTGTCCTAGGTGGAGATCCGTATTATATACTTCTTCTTGCAGCCGGGATAGCAGTTTTTGGATATTTAATATATGAAAAAGGTTTTTTAGGAGGCGGAGATGTTTTTGAGTTTGTTGTTATAACTCTTTTATTACCGCTTCAACCAATTCCCTTTTTTATTAATGTACAGCAATTAGGTTTACCATTCATACTTTCAGTTTTTATTGCCTCTGGATATGCCTCTATAATAATAATTTTAATTTATTATATTGTATTTGCAAAAAAAACTGAAATCGAAAGAAACTTTAGAATAGAAAGAATAAGAATTTTAAAGGCCGTAAGTTTAATTATTGCATATCTTTTGCTTATTGGTTTGATATATTATATTTTGAAGATAAGTATTCTAGGAATTATTTTATTAATAATAATAGCAGTATTATCTGCTTTAATTATGATATTCGAAAAATTAATAAATTACAGAATGGTTAAGGAACTTGAGCCTACCTCAATTAAAATAGAGGATATGATAGCAATAAATCTTATGCCTCAGTCTGAACTTGATTATTTTAAAAAGCACTCTAAGCATTTTGGAAGATTAGCAACTAGAGAGATGTTAAATGAGATAAAAGAGATTAAGAAAAAACTGCCAGTATATAGAAATGCCGCTCCGTTGTCCGCATTTATCTTAATAGGGGTAATATTATCTCTATTTTTTGGAAACATAATACTTTTAATAATATAGCAATTAATTAGATATGTATGGAAGTAGATAATAATAAATTACAACAGAACACAAACAACGAGCTTCAGAAAGGGAATTCTTTTGGAATTGAACCTAATGCAGAACTACCTTGGGAGGCAAATGAAAGAGAAAAGAAGATGCTCGAACAGAGCTTTCTATCCAAATATTGGATGCTAATAGTAGTAGTCGTTCTTCTCTTAATACTTCCATTTACTATAATTAATATAAATTTTAATAAAACAAGCTCTATTTCTGGAAATAATACCAACACGGCAAAGCAGATAACCAATAATCTCTATCTTACAAAATTAGAGGTAGCATCATTGTTTGGTATTAATGCTCCTGTAACTGAGGATTTATCTATTTATAATAATACACAGAGATCTTCTTTAAACAGCTTTTTGCAGGATTATGCGAATAGTTTAAGAGATAATATTACTGCAGCTTTATATGCAGTATATCAACAAAATATAACTGAAAATGGTAACTCTGATGGATATGTAAGTGTATTTTTTAAGGAATACAAAACGTTAAAACCAATATATGTTTATTCACAATTATTCAAATATGTTTTTTCCAATGTTTCATCTGTTATTAATAATAAAACTTATAATAATTTAGAATACTCCATTCAAGAGTATTCCGGTGTGGGTTGTAAGTGTAACGTATTAAACAATGGAACATCGGTAAGTTATAATGATCTTGGTTATAATATAGTAGCTGTAAAAAATGACAATGTTTCAATAGTGGATATCACAGAAACCACATATAATAATATAAAAATAAATGCCCCAACACTTAATGTTACAAAACTTATATATTTTATTTCTAATTATAGCTAAAGCAACCGCAACGCATAATTATTTTTATAGCAAAATGTAATTGTGTATGAATGAAAATAGGAATAGTTAGTGATTTACATTTAGGATATGAACGTTTTTTTGATGATGCTTACACTCAAGCACGAGACGCTCTTGAAAAAGCTTCAGAACTTGCAGACGTGCTCATAATTCCAGGAGATATTTTTGATTATAGAAGGCCCGAACCAGAAGTAATGGCACAGGCAGTAGAACTTTTTAGAGATATTTCTAGAAAACAGTTTGAAGCAAAAGTTATAGAATACACTGGAAAAAATCTTTATACAAATAAACCAATAATAGCAATTCCAGGCACCCATGAACGCAGATCCGAAGGAGCTGTAGATTCAGTAGATGTACTTCATCTTGCGGGATTGCTTGTGTCGGTAAATAAATCAAAAGTAGTTGTAGAAAAATCTGGAGAACGAATAGCTGTTTTTGGCATAGGAGGCGTTGCAGATGAACGTTTTAGAGAGACAATAAAAGATGCAGGATTTATTCCAGATGCAAACGCGTTTAACATCTTTATGATTCATCAGACATTATATGAACTCCTGCCATTTAGCAAAGAATTCACACATATAGAAGAGTTGCCAGAAGGTTTTGATTTATATGTAGATGGACATATACACAGCAGAGTTGAGATGAAATGTCACGGTAAGGATTTCTTAATACCCGGAAGCACCGTTTTAACACAACTTAAGGGATTAGAACAAGAAGAGAAGGGATTTTTTATATACGATACAAAAACATATACATATACATTCCATAAGATAACATCCCGCCCTTTTTCATTAATAAAAATAGATATAGAGGATAAAGATCCTAAAACTATTACAGATAGTATACAAAAGGCAATAGAGAGTACAATTATAAACAATACAACTAAACAAAAGCCTATAATAAAAATAGAGATGACAGGAAAAATAAAAAAGGGATTTAAACCAATTGATATAAATCTGGGAGCAATATCGATAGAAAGAAATGACGCAATAATTGAGATAACTAAAAATAATGTTGAAGAAGTAAAAGCAAGCGAAGAAGCAGAAGAGATTAGAGCAAGGAGAATGGAGAATATGTCTATAAAAGATTATGGTATCTCAATCTTTTTAGAAAAACTTTCAAATAATAAATATTCTTTAAGTTTAAGTCCTTCAAAACTTTTTGATATTCTTAGTTCTGATGAAAGGAAGGAAACAGCAGTAAACAATGCGATGAAAGAGCTTTTTATGGATAACAATTAGTTAATACTTCCAAGACTAAATTGAGGCATTACTCCATTTGGTGGAGAACTTCTACTACGAACCCAGTAAAATGTCGATGGTTCAACTTCATATCCTGAGATAAAATAATATGGATAGCTGGCAGAATAAGTATTTAGTATAGAATATTGATTACTGTAATTAAACATACTTATTATATTTCCAGGTATTCGCATAACAGAGTATATTCCATTTGTAGGTATAGGGCTTCCAGAACCAGTAGGATAATTCGTTTCTATATTACCTGAACTTCCATATAAATACATATATGGATTATTTATTCCAAAAAGACCATAGATCATAGAGAATTGATTACCCAATCCTAATGATGCATATGCATTTTCTATTATCTTGCCATATTTACCGTATATATCAAGTGTTGTACCAGCAGTCCAAATTGGGGCATATGACGTAAGAGTTGTTGCAGCAAAGGTTGGATCGTATAAAGAATTCATAGTTAAACCGTTATTTATTTGAAACGCTCCGGGTTGAGCATTGTTATTTTCAGACCATTTACTTAGATTAAGAATTTTAAAATTATCATAAAATGGAAATATATTATAACCATTATCATATTGTCCGTATGTATTTTGAAAACAACTGCTTTGACACCAAAGTTCTGGTGCATATCCGCTTATACCCAAATCTATAGGAGAATTATCAGATAAAAAGTTCATATATATAGTAATTGTGTTTGAATTGCTACCTGAAGCTCCAATAACATTTCCACCCAAATTCACCCATATAACAGTATTACTTGCAGAAGAAGATGCACCACTTTCTATCCATGAATATAATGGTGTACCGCCGTATGTTCCTGCAGGTGAACCAGAAGTAAATTCTATGTTGCTAAGATTTTTATAAAGATAATTAGAGTAGGTAGATGGATTAAAATATATCATCTGCTGAAAATCTGTTGTCGTACCAATGTTTTGTTGATTTGATAAAGTTATTGGTATGTAAGTTACTGGTTCAGAAGGAAGCACTAATATTGAAACATTATTACTAGATGCTTGCTCCCCAAAAGAATCAGTAGCATTTAGCATAAAAGTATATTTTCCTATTAAAGTAGAGGAGGTTGTTGAAAAAGTATAAGAAGAATACGTTGCACCTGAAATTGGAGTAAATTTTGATTGCCCCGGAGATTTTATATACCATTGATAAGTGTATGGAGCATTTCCTCCGCTTATCAAAGAAGTTATATCGTTACTTGCACCTTGATATATTTCAGAAGTTAGTGTGTTAGCCAAAATAGAAATCTGACCTGGCATTGCATTATTAGGAGGTTGTGCTCTAGTACGTATCCAGTAAACAATAGTTCTCGATGTTTGTGTTCCCTGTTGAATCACTATACCAGTTCCAGGGTCTGTACCATTATGTGCTATAGAGTATATTTCGGCAGGTTGTTGAACTAAAGAATATGAATAAGGATAATTAGTTAATTGACAACCTCCATTACTCGAATACTGGTAATTATAATTAAGAAAAGAATAAGGTTTTGAGTTATAACCACAAAGGGTTAAATACAAATTACCATTACCGCCTTCAAGTTGTGTATGAATAGCTATACCTTGACCACTACCAAAATTTATTGTTGCGTAAGCACCAGAGATTGGTTTGCCCCACTGTGCATAAAAATCTGCTATTTCATTATTTAAAAATACACCTTGACTCGTATTAATTGCTATAAAATTATAATATGAAGTTCCAGCAGGATATAGATATAGACCATTATTTACTTCATAGGTATTTTGTAATATTCCTTCATTGTTGAATTTCCATAAATTTGTAGTTAGTTCATTTCCAGCAAAGTTTTCATAAAAATTGAAAACCATATTTCCATTATCGTATGCAGCGTATGGTGTTGATAATTCAGGAGCTTCGCCAGTAGGACCGGAACTTGACATTATGTTTGTTGTGAGAAAATTAATATATATTGTAACTGTAGATAATGCAGGAATGCCATTTGGCAATTTTATCCACACTATTGTATTTGTTGCCGTGTTGCTCACACCGCTTTCTGCCCATGCTTCTAAAATAGTACCAGGATTTCCAGCAGCAACATTACCAGTAGTAAATTCCACGTTGTTCCAATTTGTATTTATATATTGTGAATATTTTGCGCTGTCGA
Source organism: Microcaldota archaeon (assembly GCA_021850625.1). Taxonomy (GTDB): domain Archaea; phylum Micrarchaeota; class Micrarchaeia; order Micrarchaeales; family CABMGC01; genus JAJZOD01. Next base: position 33,760 of record JAJZLJ010000030.1, read on the forward strand.
TTACAAGCATCTGTTGAAATGGAGCCTGTGTTGCAATAGATTGGGAATTAACTAAAGATATAGGAACCGAGTATAATGTTGATTGTTGTAGATCCACAGTACCTGAAGAATTAGATGTAGTTACTTTTACACTTATCTTTCCTAACTTACTTATTTGGTTACTAACTGAACCAGTATTGTATCTTATCCAAAGAGTTCCAGTAAATTTAGCTCCAATTGAATTTGATATTAATGGACATACGAACTGTAATGTTGTTTTTTCTCCAGCATATATCTTAAGATAAGTATTATTAAAATTTGTTTGAGATAAGGTATTATTTTTAATACATGCGACTCCAGTTACTATTAGAGATTGTACTTGTGTAATATCGCCAAAGTTTATTGTAAGATTGCCAGCGGTGTTAAGAATAGGATTACTACATAGATAACCTGCTTGAGCAATACAGCTATCAGTATTTGAAATTCCACCAGTATTTAAAAAACCTAATCCAAAAAGTGTAACTAGTGCAACTGCAATAAGAAGTATGGTCCAACCGTAGGTCATAAGATACTCAATTGCTGATTGTCCGTTAAAATTATGTGAATTATTATTTGTTATATTAATTAATGATTTAAGATTGTTTGCTTCAAATGGTGTTTTTTGATTGGTCATCTTAAAACACCAAATATATTTCTGCGTTCAACAATCCTAACTATATTTTCTTGTTGAAGAGTAGATATAAAATCTCTAGAGGCTTGAATTTCCGAACGTTCTTTAGTAGCTATATTGAGTATGTTTATTGATAGATTCAAATCTCTGTCTTTCGACATTCTGCGTTTTTGATAATAGAATTGTTCTTTTGAAAAAAACATCTGTTGATTAAGTATTTCTTTCTGTTCTTTTAAAGAGCATGTACAAAGTTTATATGCGGCTTTCATTACTACCAAATTTATTATATCATTAATAGGTATATACTTTACGATTGATTTATATCCCACTCCTAAAAAGTGTATTTTTACACTAATTCACATAAAATATTCGCAGAAAAGTTAAATTATATATAATTATTTCCTTTTTTGAATTCGTAATAATCGTACAGTGCAGATAATGAAGATATCGCAGACGAAGGTGAATCATAAACAGGAATACCTCCACTTTCCATCATTATTTTATGCATTGTAGTGTATTGTGAGCCCATACTTATTACAATCATTGGCTTTTCTGATTCCTGTTTTATTTTTATGAGTTCTGCAGCTAATCTTGAATCTGCACCAGGAGTTTGAAATAAGGCTATTACTACTAGCATGTCTATGTTTTTATCATCCTTGAGAGTAAGAATTGCGTCGCTATATCGTTTGCTATCAGCATCTCCAGCTAGATCAAGAGGGTTTCGTATATTTACAAGTATTGGCATTAACTTTCTGAGTTTTTTAGCTACCTCATCACTAAATGTTCCTAATTTCATATGTTGTGATGAACCAATAGCGTCAGCAGTAAGAACACCAGTGCCGCCACCATCAGTAATTACTGAGATATTAGGTCCTTTAGGCATAGGCTCAGATGCAAAGATTTTAGCATAATAAAGAAGTTCGCTTAGATCATTAGCAATTGTAAAACCAAACTGTCTAAATACCGCTTCGTGTGCTTCATAGCTCCCTGCAAGAGATGCAGTATGTGACTTTGCAGCAGATGCACCAGCCTGTGTTCTGCCTGCCTTTAAAACAACAACTGGTTTTATTTTTGTAATCGTTTTTGCAAGTTCTATAAACTCCTTTCCTCGCTTAATACCCTCAAGGTACATCACTACAACTTTTGTCTCATCATCGTGCATTAAGTAATTTAATATATCTATTTCATCTACCTGTGCAGCATTACCATAAGATATGAATTTTGAAAGACCAAACCCTTCTCCAGATATTAAGTCTAAAATAGTACTACCTACAGCGCCGCTTTGAGCTACAAAACTTACACCACCTATTGATGAACGACTTATCTTGTATGTTGGAAGAAATAAAGTATCTATACGTGAACGTGGATCCATAACGCCAAGACAGTTAGGTCCAAGCAATGGAATATTATATTTATTTGCTATATCAACCATTTTTTGTTGGAGCGCAACCTCGCCAACTTCTGCAAATCCGCCACTTACCACAACTATGCTTTTGGCCTTTGCTTTTCCACATTCTTCAACTACATCCGGTACAAAAGGGGCAGGAATTGCTATTACTACTAAATCTATCGATTGTTTTATTTCGGTTATAGATTTGTATACTTTTATGCCATTTATCTCTTCTGCATTTTTATTAACAAGATATAATTTACCAGAATATCCAGCGTTAACATAATTTTGAAAGATTATATTTCCAACTTTATTTGGATCCCTAGAAACCCCTATTATGGCTACACTCTTTGGTTTGAGCATTGGTTCCAAATCTCTAAATTTATTTTTCATTTGAATCAACTAAAGTAACATACGTATATCTACAATTTCATAGTCATTTTCACTGATTATTGCAGGATTAAGATCTAGTTCTTTTATCTCAGGATGATCAATAAGTAATTTTGAAATTTTTAATAAAAGATTCTCCAGCAACTTTGTAGTTTTGCCATTATAAGTTATAACATTAATTGATTTTAGCTGCTTTAACATTTCTGAAGCATCGTATGCGTTTATAGGACAAACTCTAAGTGAAAAATCCTTGAACGTTTCTACATAAATGCCTCCAAGACCGATTAATATTAGCCTACCAAACTGATCATCATATCTGCCACCGAGAATTATTTCTATGCCTTTTTTAGACATTTTTTGAGCTATTATTTTATATGGTTTAATCTTTTTTGCTCTTTTGACAAGTTCTGAATATGCTTTCGATACCTCACCAGAACTTATATCAAGCATTACTAAACCTGCCTTAGATTTATGTAGTGCTTTTTCAGATATTGCTTTTAATACTATTTTGTCATTTCCGCAAAATGTTTGTGCATCTTTGGCATCGTTTACATATTTACTCTCGATATTCTTTATACCGTAATCATCAAGAATTTTTTTAGCTTTAAAGTATTCCAATTGTTGCATTATATCACTTTGATAATACAAAAATATCTAGAAGATAAATTAAAGCCAAAAGTATTAGGAGCACTAGTATTATTATCCATCTTTTACTTTCATTTTTTAGAGCAGGTTTCTCAACGTTATAATTTTTGTTATTTTTTTCAAGATTTAGATCATTAAATACATTATTTTGTGTTGAAGTTGAGAGTTCGGATGAGTTTGAAGATGAAGGTATGGTTGAATTTGTCATTTGCTGTTGGGTAGTTGTATTCTGTTGTATTGAATTTGGAGATTGTGTTGCTCCGGTAAGATTTCTTGGTTGGGCAGTAGAAGTTGAGTATATTTGTTGTTGATCGTTTTTTGCTTTGAGAAATCCTTTCTCTGTGAGTAGGAGTTCCACATTGCCATTTTTAATATCGTATGTAACAAAACCTTGCTTACTTTCCTTGTAAATTCTTAATGCAAGATCTTTTGGTCTTAGATTTAAGGTTGTTTGAAGTTCTGAAGGAAATCGTTTTCCACCAGAGAGATGTTGCAAGATAGTTTCATCTAGTTTGTCAAAAGAATCTGCAGAATGTTCATTTGCCTCTCTTATTAGGGCGTTTCCTTGTTCTGTTACATTCATACTATTTGGTCCAGGATAGTTTGCTGAAAATTCTATTAAGGACTTCTGTTTTAATGTTCCTGCTATATTTGAGGCATCAAATATACTAGAATTTATCAATCCGCCTAGTTTTTCAAGAGGGGTGTTAGGAGTTATTCGTGTAATAACAGCTAGATCTAAAAAGTTTATTTCGTCTACCATGTAACCATTATTAAATACCTGCAAACAAATAAAAAGATTATTACATATTAACTACTTAATAATTTTGTGATTATTTGGAAATTAGCTTTTTGGGAGGGGCTGGAGAGGTAGGTCGTTCGGGCATTTTACTCAAAGGAAAGAAAAAAATATTGATGGATTACGGAGTAAAGATAAATGAAAAAACCGAATACCCATTGCCTGCTGGAGAGATTGATGCGTTTATACTTAGTCATGCACATCTTGATCATTGTGGAAACGCACCTGCATTATACCACGATGGATACCCACCAACCTTTGGAACAGCTCCGACGTTGGAGTTATCTGAGCTTCTAATAGCTGATTCAATAAAAATAAATATGAAAAACCATACTAAGATGACGTATAATAAAAAGGATGCACAACGATTTTCTAATAAATATTTAAAGTATGAATATAATTCAAAAATAGAATTTGGAGATTATGACATAATGTTTAGTGATGCCGGACATATTTGTGGCAGTGCAATAACAAAAATTGTAGATAGAAAAACAGAAAGAAGTTTAGTTTATACTGGAGATTTGAAGGTTTCCCCACAAATGTTACATAAAGGATCAGATATTGTTTCTGGCAATACGTTAATAATAGAATCGACATATGGTTCTAGAGATCATCCTGACAGAGCAGGACTTGAAAAACTTTTTATAGACAATATTAAAGAGATAATAGATAATAAAGGCATTGCGCTACTTCCTGTTTTTGCCGTTGGACGTTCACAAGAAATGCTTGCTTTGTTAGAAAAGAACGGTCTTTCTGATGTTACATATGTAGATGGAATGTCTAGAAAAGCTACAGGAATAGTGATGGATTATCCAGAGTATATACAAAACTATGATGTTTTATCTAGAGCCGTAAGCAAGGTAACACAGATAATAAAACCTTATGAAAGAAAAGAGGCACTTACTGGAGGAAATATTATAGTTACAACTGCTGGAATGCTTAACGGCGGCCCGGTTCTTGATTACATAACCAGACTTAATAATAAATCCATGATATTTCTTACTGGCTATCAAGCTGAAACTACTAATGGGAGGCGCCTTATGCAATATGAACCTTTAAATATAGATGAACGAAAAGTTCATATTAAAAATCCTTTTGCATTTTATGATTTCTCAGCACATGCCGGCCAGGCGGATCTTTATAAATACATAAAAGAATCCTCTCCAGAAGAGGTTATATGCGTTCATGGAGATGCTGATAGTTCAGTCGCATTGAAGGAATGGCTAGAGCTTGAAGGATTTAAGGCATACGCACCAAAGACAGGAGAAAGGATAAAGATTAATATGTAAATATCCTTGATTTTTAATTGAAGCGTTATACAATACAAATAATACAAATAAAAACAGGTTAAATATTCTATATTCTCATGTAAGATAAATGTATCTGCTAAATGTTAAGTCGAATCCTAAAGAATGTAACTTTTGCTTTAGCTCTGAGCTTGGATAAAAATAAGTATTTGTTTAATTTGTATAAAAAATAAATTAAATAAAAAAAAGAAAAAGTTAGATAATTACAATTCTTCCTCTTCTTCGTCTTCAGATTGTTCTTCTTGAGGTTGTGTTTCTCCAGATCCTTTTTCGAGCACCTCTATCTTTCCATATTTTCCTGTGGAAAGTTGCGGTGTACCTCTAAATTCGCCAACATATCCGTTGGTTATCTTTATCTTATCTCCAACATTTATGCTGTTTATATCATTCCCCCAAAGAGAAATAGCTATGCTTCCTGTGTCGTCCTTTAATACTGCATTTGCAACACTCAATCTTTTGCCATATTTGGAAACTACTTCCCTAGGTTCGCTTTTTTCTGCGACTACTGCTTCCAATTGAACGTTTGACGCTCCTGCTTTCAATTCATTTATGTTCATTAATTCACCAATAAAGAATATAGAAAATAGATTTCTATTATTTTATTAAGTTTGGCATAAAAAAATATATTAACCTTTGTTTTCATAGCCAATAAGTGAATATGCTTTCTTTGAAATAGATTTCATTGTTCCGGATATAATAATAGTATAAAAGCCAACGGTTCCATCATTAGGCTTTGAAAATGCTGAAGCGAGAACAAGTTGTCGTTCGAAGCCTCTGTTTACGCGTACTGCAAAAAAATTATCGCCATAGGTTTTGATTATTTTTGGGTTAGTATTAGAATAATTACCAGAACCTAAAAAGGAGTGTATTGAAGAATAGAATTCATCAAGAAGCTCATCGTTTAATGCGGTGGTGCACTCCAAAAGTATATATCGATTCTTTCTTTTAGTTATCACTTTTTTCACTTTTAAGTAATATATCGGATAAAGATAAAACCATCTTCTTGGCTATTTTTTCATCATCGTATATAAACAATGCCAGTTCATTGAGTTGCGAAGATGAAAGAAGATGAGCGTTATCTTTTGCAAAACTTGCAATTACAACAATAGTTTTATGTATAATCGCATTTTTAAGGAGATTTCTTGTTTTATGAAGAATTCTTGGAAGTTCTGATTTTTTAGCACTGATTAAAATTGTTCCGTTGATAAAAAGTGGTTTTTCTGCTTCATGTAATTGTTCTAAACTTTTTTTAATAACGGAATTTTCTTTGAAAGATATACCAGCGCACATTTTGTCGCGTAGTGCTTTTCTTATTAAATTATCATCTTCTGAAAGCAGTATATATCTAATTTTGGAGTTAAATAATGGTTTTTCCACAACTACTATTTCTGTCTTGGAAAGTATTTTTTTGTAACCTAAACGTAAAGAAAGCTCCCGAGTTATATTATCAATACATGCTATATCATATCCTTTCATTGAAACATTATTTTTCATATATTAAGGTTATTATGTCTTGGTCTTTAAGTTCATGATCTTTACCTACTCTTTGATTCTCAAACTTAACACTTTTTCCGGTAACATAAGCATACTTTAGGCTAGATGCATGTTTTGAGTGCAAAACCTTTGCGGCTTGTAGGACAGTATTGCCATTTTTAAGTATTAATGGTTTTTCCATGTCCGGCTTTCCTAATTTAGGCTTAAGATATATTCTCATTAGATCAAGTTTGTAAAATATTGCATCTTTAGCTTCCTCGAGATTGGTAGCTTTTGCCGCACTTATTCCGACAACTTTCATCTTTGAGGTTTTTTCCAGCTCTTTTCTTATTCCTTCTGCGTACGCCTTATCAACAGTATCTATTTTATTAAGTAAAACTATGGCGTCTATATAAGTTATAGTTTCATCGAGTACGTCAGAAACATCTTCGGCTGTTGCGTTTTGATAAAAGATTACATTTGCATTGAATATTTTATATTCATTTAATATCTCAGCTACACTCCTTTTGTCAGGCACATTATGTTTGTTTGGTTCAAGATTTATGCCTCCTGCTTTAAGTTTTTCTATTCTTATGTTGGGTCGTTTTATGTTTATTCTTACATCTAAGCTATATAACTCATCAAGAAGTTTGTAAAGTTGTATTGGTGCAGTTATATCTATCATAAAAACGATTAAGTCTGCAACCCTTATGACACTTACTATTTTTCTACCACCTCCCTTTCCTACACTTGCTCCTTCTATAAGTCCCGGAACGTCAAGAATCTGTATATTTGCGCCATGATGTTCCAGCATTCCGGGAACTACAGTTACAGTTGTGAATGCATAGTCTGCTACCTTGGATTCTGCATCTGTAACCATACCTAAAAATGAGGATTTTCCAGCATTAGGAAAACCGACTAACGCTACTGTTGCGTCGCCATTTTTCTTGACTGCAAAACCTATTCCACCTCCTCCTTTTTTTTCACTTAGCTCTTTTCTTATCTTTGCTATTTTTTTCCTAAGTATCCCAAGATGCTTGTTTGTAGCCTTATTGTATCTTGTTTTTGAGTACTCTTCTCTAAGCTCCTCTAATTTTTCCTCTAATCCAGGCATGTGTTATTATTGTATTGGAAAATTTATAAAGATGATATATACTAAAATTTAACCGATATGTAATTATTTTTTATAAAAATAGTATGATAAGCGACATTTTCCTAAAAATATTTTACTTGTGTAAAATATATTTATTTAAATACCATAAGTAGTTTAAAAATAAATTCATGCATCAAATTGATTTAAATAAATAACATTGTATTTTGTATGTAGTGAAATAAATGAAAAAAATGACAAAGAAGTCAAAGAAGTCACTAAAAACTTCAAAGACTTCAAAGAAAAGCAAAGGTAAAAGAAGATAAGTTTTAATTTTTAATTTTTTTTATTTTTGACCGCTCATGAATTTTGAAAGATTCTTTTTAACATTTCTGTCATTCTTGAACATCTCATAAAATTTCTTCATTTTATTGAACTCGCTTATTAGCATCCTTACGTCTTTTTCTTGTGTGCCGCTGCCAGCTGCTATTCGTGTTATTCTGCTATGGTCTCTAAGCAATTTATCATTCTTACGCTCCTCTTTTGTCATTGAACCTATTATTACCTTGTATTTTGAAAGTTTTTCTTCGCCTTGATCAACCACGTTCTTTGGAACGTCTGCCATGCCCATCATTCCGAGCATATTCTTTACCGGACCCATTTTTGACATTGTTTTTAATTGAGAATAAAATGTATCGAAGTTAAGTTCTTCTGAATTAATTTCATCAGGTTTAATATTTGCTTCTTTTATTGCTTCGTTGACATTTTTTATAAGCGACTCTATATCAGGTATACCAAGAAGTCTTCCAACAAACTTCTCTGAATTGTAAAGTTCAAGAGAATTCATCTTTTCTCCAGTACCTATAAATGTTATATTTACATTTGCCGCGCTTACCGCGCTTAATGCTCCTCCACCTCTACCAGAACCATCCATTTTTGTTACTATGACCCCCGTAATCTTTACTGCATCATTAAACTCTTTTGCCTGTTTGCCTGCAACTTGTCCAGTATCTGCATTTATCACTAGAAATTTTTCATCTGGTTTTAGCTCTTCGGAAATTGCTTTTATCTCGTTTACAAGAATCTCATCGAATGCGCTTCTGCCGCTTGAATCACAGATTATTACCTTTCTGTCTTTAAGAGCCTTAACACCTTCTTTCAATATTTTTCTTGCATCTTTTTCTCCTTTTATACCAAAAAAAGAAGCATTTACTTGTTTTGCAAGAGTTTCTAACTGTTCGTATGCTGCAGGTCTTGCAACATCACAACATATAAGTCCAACACTTAATCCACGATCTTGATAAAATTTGGCAAGCTTCCCAGTTGTTGTAGTTTTTCCTGAACCATACATTCCTAACATTAGTATGCGTTTTGGTTTTATCTGTGGCTCGTAGCTCTTTCCCATGAGCACTACGAGCTCTTCATATACCATATTAGTTATGTAATCCTTAGGGCTTACTCCTTCTGGAATCTTTTCGCGAACTGCTGCGTCTTCTATTTTTTTAGTAAATGTAGATACTAAGCTTAATTCTACGTCAGAGCTTATCAGCGCACGTTGGAGCTCTTTATTGAATTCACGTATTGTTTTTAGATCTATTATTGTAGAGCCCTGTAGTTTTGCTATTGCCTTTCTTAATCCTTCTCCTAAATCCATGATTTCACTAGATTGTAAGTTTATATTTACTTTATATGATAGTTTTATATATAATAACTCATATTAAAATATACCTGTTTAGGGCTCGTAGCTCAGCATGGTTAGAGCGCTGGTCTTATAGCCAAACTTTTAAATAAAGTTTGATCAAAAGTAAGATAGCCAGATGTCGTGAGTTCAAATCTCACCGGGCCCATTTGCAAAAATCGATGATAAAATAAGAGTCCAAATCCAGATTTTAGATCCGATTCTAAATCACGATTTTTAACTATTAAGTAATATAAAATTTTTCTTGTCATTGTTTCAGTTTTACCTGAACATGCCCCAGCTACAATTTGTAAATATCTAGAATCAGAAACAACCGCTTGCTTTTGCTGTTTTGAAAGTGGATAAGGTTTGTTAAGTACCTCTTCTAGTAGCTTGTTCATCAAATCACTCGACTTGTTTATGTTACTAAACGTGGAATATTTTAGTAAAACTTTATATCTTGCAAGATTTGCTGTTTATTCTTGTCCGATAGTTCCTTTATTCTCTTCTCAGCTAAGGCTACATACTCTTTACTTACATCATACCCTACATAATGCCTGTTTAGCAGCATGGATGCAAGTGCAGTAGTACCGCTTCCCATAAATGGATCAAGTACGTTTTCTCCTTCAAAAGTATACAGTTTTATGCATCTTAGCGGTAGCTCTAGCGGAAATGGCGCAGGATGCCCAACTCTTGTAGCTGATTCGGCATTAAATGACCAGATACTTTTAGTGAGTTCTATGAATTCCTCCTTTGAAATGGTAGATTTCATGTTTTCTTTAATGCCTCTTGTGAAGCTTTGTTTTGAAAATATTAGTATGTATTCGTGGGCATCTCTTAGAACTGGATTCTTAGCTGATAAATATGTGCCCCAGGCGATAGAAGAGCTTACGCTTGCTCCTTTATCCCAGATTACCTCGCCTCGCATCAGGAAGCCTAGCTTGTGCATGTCTTCGATTATGAAGGCGTGTAGTGGTATGTATGGCTTTCTTCCTAAGTTTGCTACGTTTATGCAGACCCTTCCTCCCGGCACAAGCACTCTTTCCGCCTCTTTCCATACACTTGACAAAAATCCTCTATATTCGTCAAGTGATAATTCTTTGTCATATAACTTACCTACATTATATGGTGGCGATGTTACCATAAGATGAACACTGTTGTCTGGCAGTTCTGCCATTTTTTCAGATGATTTACAAAATATCTTATCTATTGAATTAATAGGTAGTGGATTCTCAGTAAAGTCTACGTTTTCCTTCTGCTTAGGTAGATTTTCGTATAATCTACCGCTATAAAATTTAGATGAGTCGTGATTAGCTCGGCTCGGACTACCGAAAGAACTCGTTGAGCTTCCATTCTTTTTAGGTGCTAAAGACATTCATTCTTCACCCCATAGATCAACCCATCTTTTATATGGATTATACTGTATTATAGTTTTAGTCCACTTAATTATTATCTCTTTTGTTTTGCTATCGGTTATTATTGCTTTGAGTGCTTCTCGAGTTATTTCAACTCCTCGTGGATTAGTTCCTGCCTTAGGCAATTTTATGTACCTTTCTCTGCCTAGTTTCTCGAAAACTTTCTTTTGGACTTCTAATGGTATGTAGTATATACCTCCTTCGCCTTCCCAATTTACATGAACAAATATCATATCACAACTTGGGTTATAGCTTTCCGAGAATTGCTTTGCTTTTATTGCGTCTACTGTCCAGATAAGTTTTACTCCGCTAGGTTCTTTTCCCGTTATAGTTTTTATTGAGATTGGTTTTCCGAATAGTTTCACATCTACTTCTGCTTCAGTTATAGGTAATTCAGTTTCAACGTTCTTTTCGCCGAATTTGTATATAAAGAAAGCACAGATTATGCTTTCTCTGACAGAGCCAACTTGCATACCAATCTTACCAGCTCTTGAACTTTCTAATTCCGCAAGATGAAACATGTGTGAAAGTCTTTTCTGCATCTTCTTTTTTACATTTTCATCGTCAAATGCTTTATACAGTTCATTTATCATTTTGTTTCCCCATTATCATCAAATGATACAAGTATCCTGTTCACACAAGATTCTTTATTATATATAATAATTTAAAGTATTATTTACGTTTTTGGTTTCAAAAGAACCATGCTGTATTTATCGCAGTCTATGTTCTGATTCGACGCTTTTCTAACATCATCGATAGTTATTTTTCCTATACGTTTTGGAATTATATTGAAAAGATTTGGAACGTTTTTTATTACTGCTGCAGTGGAAATAGCAACTGCGGTGTCTAAAGTGCGCTCCTTTAATGTTTCGTATCTTATTTTTATTGCTGTTCTCATCCTATTCAGTTCGGTATCTGTAAATTCGCCGTCCTTCATTTTTTGAAACTCGCCCAGAATAATCTTTTTTACTATTTCAACATTTTTTGGTTCGGTACCTGCCTCTGCAGAGATCATTCCTATTGTTTCTCCAGCGGTATATACGGATTGTGGATCATATGAGAGTCCGCGTTTTTCCCTAACCTCTTCATATATTCTATATTGCAAAAGCTCATTCAAAAGAACCATTGATATATAATCATCTATTTTTTTATTATCAAAACTAGGACATGAAAAACCTATCGCAATTTTTGCCTGTTTTATGTCTCTTTTTTCTAAAGCCATAACCCTATGTTTATTACTTCCGATAAATTTATTCCTTTTTGTAGAGACGAAAGCCATTTTGTAACGACCAAAATACTTCTCAGCTAATTTTTGGGCTTTTTCTGTGCTTATGCCTCCAGAAATTGTCAATACCATATTTTGTGGTGTGTAATATTTTTTATATATATCGAAAAGATGTTCTCTTGTTATTTTTTTAATAGTTAATTCGTTGTTTCCACCGACAGGCATCTCTGCAGGATGTCCTTTGAAAAGCAGATTTGGCATGTAATCATAAAAAAGATATTCGGGATTGTCTTCTCTTATAAGATTTTCGTTTATTATTGGTCCGCGTTCAAGCTCAAATTCCTTCGGAGGTAATATGGAATTTATCATCATGTCAGAAAGTATTTGCATTGTTTTTTCTATATATAATTTATGCACCTGAAACATATAATTTGTTGCTTCTCTGTCGGTAGTTGCGTTTGCATATGCTCCAATTGCTTTTGTTTGATCATTTATCTCCTTCCAAGTAAATTTGCTAGTTCCTTTAAACATCATGTGTTCGAGAAAGTGTGCAGATCCGTTTATTTCAGGATTTTCATCTACTGAACCATATTTTATTCCTATAGAAATTCCGACAGTTTCGAGTTCTTTAAATGAGTAAATATTAACGGGCATTTTATTTTCTAGCACAAAAGACTTTAATTCCTGCATAAAACCACAACATAGTAAATTCATATTTACAATTAAATACTTTCAGATATAAATCAAGACTATAAGGTTATAGCTTAATAGAATTAAAAACGAGCTCATCGAATCTATTTACTGCATCTCTTCTGCTCATTTTAACTATGTGTTCGCTCTTTTTGTTTATTATGTTCAACGGAGGTATTTTATATGCAGACTCTGAATCAAAAATAAATCGTTCGTGCTGTTCTATGGCTTCTTCAGGTTTCATTAGCTTTATTTCCAAGTCTATATTCATATTATTTAATTCATTTTTCAAATCCCTGTATTCTTTGTTAAATGAGGAATCAAACATCTCATTGTAGGTTATTATTGTTATCTTGCTTATTTTTTGATTTCCGAGTATAAGACGGTGGAGATTTTCTAGGGCTTGTGAATTGAAGTGTTTATCTACAATGCCGACCTCGCCAGTAAGCATCGAAAATAATTTTTCTCTTAGTAAGAGTATATTTGAATATGGTTTTGACGGAGAGATTTTTATGCCTTTAAATGATCTATTCATTCTAGATAGATATATTTTATAACCTAGAAAAGAATCTAATATTATTGTTATTGCTATAGCAAGATAGGTTATATCTAAAGAAGAAGAGTATAAACTAAAATTAAATGAAGAGTAGATTACTAGCAGAATTATACTGTATAATAATATTAGCAATAGATGTAGAGGTATATAAAAACGAAGATATTTCAGATATCCATTTTGTCCATGAAGCCATAAAACAAAAGCCATAGAAAAAAGAACAAAAGCTATAGCAGTTATTAGATATGATTCAAGAATTGCTTGATAGAAAAGGCTTGTTTCTGAAGCCGTATAGCTTAGTACTGGAGTTACAAGAGTATTTGCTGAATTGCTGGTTATTAAGGCGCCTGCACCTATGCCGTATTGAATTGAAAATAATTGTATGTTAAATATGCCACTTCCTAAAAGAACTAAAGCCACTGTTATAAGAAGTATGCTAATAGTTTTATTTTCATAAACACGCTCGCTCTCCATATAGTGTTTTTATCATCGAGCATATAAAAAGCTTCTTGAAAACCTTGGTTTTGATATGTTTATAGCTTGCCTATGTCGTTTACAATGTCTATATCTAAAGTTCTTTTTCCAAGTCTCCAGTTCGCAGGAATTGCACAGATATGTCCTTCTTCTGAAGGAGTATCATGTATATACTTTAATGCCATAAACGAAGTAAATATATGATCGACATCCTTCCCCAGAGCATCATTATGTATTGAAACATATTGTACCTTTCCGTCTGGATCTATTATTATACTCCCTCGTCTTGCTGCACCGCTTTCGTTGTTTATAAAACCATAATCCGTAGAGATTTTTTTATTGAAATCCTCTATTAAAGGTATTTTACTCTCTTTAACTCTTGGAGAGGTTTCGCTCCATGCCTTGTGTGAATATACACTATCAGTACTTATGGCAACTATCTCTGCACCGTTTTTCTTAAATTCGTCGTAGTTCGACATAAATGCTTCTATATCAGTAGCACATACGAATGTAAAGTCTCCGGGATAAAAAGTTAATATTACCCATTTACCTTTTTGTTCTGAAAGCTTAAACTCAGAAATTTTCCTAGTTTCTGGAAACCATGCTTTTGCTTTTATTTCTGGTGCACTATCACCTATGCTCCATGATGCATACATAAAATTCACAATTACTTTTTGTAATGAAAAGATAATAAGGTTTATCCTATATTTCCCTTACTTAATGCCACGTATAGAATATTGACAACATAGGGTTTATTTCTCCTTCCAAATTAAATTGATGATTCTTTGATAAGTTCGTATGCTTTTTCAGCACCCTCCCAGCCAGAGACCTCTGCCCATTTGCCAGGTTCTAAACTTTTGTAATATTTGAAGAAGTGAGATACCATGTTCTTTGTATTTTCATTTAATTGAGATATGTCATTTATGCTTTTGAAGTCTGGATCTACCTTTTCAACAGGAACCGCAATTATTTTAGTATCTATACCTTCTTCATCTTTCATTAATAGTAGACCTATAGGTCTTGCAACAACAAAACTGCCCGGAATAAAAGAGGAATTGCTTATGACAAGTATATCTAGAGGATCTCCATCCTCTCCTTTTGTTCCAGCTATAAATCCGTAATTATACGGATAAAACATAGCAGTATGAAGTATTCTGTCAACCTTCAATACTCCAGAGACTTCATCAAGCTCATATTTTATGTTGCTTCCTTTTGATATCTCTATAAATGCATTTACCTTTTTCGGACTATCCTTTCCAATTGTGAGTTTCATTTTATCAACTTTGTGTAAATAATATTTGGAATGAAAAGTTTAATAATCATATTTGTAAGAATGTTTTGTATTTTCTTACTTTTAAACTTTTGATAAGTCTAAATATCTATGTATGAATAAAAAAGTATGCCGACTAAGTATGTTGTTGTTCTTGGCTCATTGATGAGCGGTCTTGGAAAGGGAGTTGTAAATTCTTCACTGCTTAAGATGCTTGATTTTTATGGTTATAATGCGCTTCCAATAAAATTTGATGGTTATCTGAATTATGATTGCGGAACTATGAATCCATACAGGCATGGAGAGGTATTTGTGCTTGATGATAAAAGTGAGGTAGATATGGATTTTGGAATTTATGAACGCTTTCTCAATAAAGATATGACGGGGGATTTGTCTATAACTGGAGGAAAACTATTCGGTGCCGTTATAAATAAAGAACGTAGAGGTGAGTTCCTCGGGGCTGATGTTCAAATAATACCACACCTCACAAACGAAGCAATATCTATGATAAAGAAAGTTGCAAATACACGTAAACCAGATGTAATTATAATAGAGGTAGGAGGAACTGTAGGAGATATAGAAAATAGTTATTTTATAGAAGCAGTTAGGCAGCTTGCACTTGAAGAAAAAACAGTATTCATAAACCTTACTTACTCTCCAACAATGGAGGTCGTAGGAGAACAAAAGACAAAACCAGCACAGCTTGGTTTTAGAATGTTGTTGCAGTCTGGAATTATACCGGACTTTGTAATATGCAGAAGTAATAAAGAATTGAAAGAAAATACTGCTGAAAAACTAGCCATGTTCTCGAATCTTAAGAAAGAAAGAGTTATAGATGATTCAGATCTTCAAAGCATGTACATGCTCCCCATACATTTCATGAAACAAGGTTTTGATAAGCTTTTAATAAAAGAACTAGAGCTTGAAGAAAGATCTATAGATAATGATAAGCTTAAAGAATGGAATCAAAAGATAAATAGAATAGAAAATCCTAAGAAAAAAGTGCGCGTAGCGGTTGTGGGAAAATATACTGGCTTAAAGGATGCATATGCAAGCATAAACGAGGCATTTATACATGCAGGGGTTGAAAATGATGCTAAAGTAGAGATAGCATGGATTGAATCAACAGAATTAGAGGAGAAAGGAACTGCACTGTTAAATGGAGTAGATGGTATTCTTGTTCCAGGAGGCTTTGGAAATAGAGGTATAGAAGGTATGATTTGTGCAATAAAATATGCACGTGAAAATAAAATACCGTATTTGGGAATATGTTTAGGTATGCAACTTATGGCAGTAGAGTTTGCAAGAAATGTTTGTATGTTGAATGACGCAAACTCGCTTGAGTTTGATGCTGATACTAAAAATGGCGTAATAAGCCTTATGAGCTCGCAAAAGGAGATAGAGAATAAAGGAGGTACAATGAGACTTGGAGCTTGGAAATGTAAAATAAAAAATACCAACACTTTGGCGTATAATATATACAAATCAGAATTAATTGAAGAAAGACACAGACATAGATATGAATTTAATAATCAATTTAGAGAGATAATGGAACATAGTGGGTTGTTGATAAGTGGTACAACCATTGACGAAAAACTTGTGGAGTTTATAGAATGGAAAGATCAGTTTGGAATAGGAACACAGGCACATCCAGAGCTTAAGTCTAGACTTGAAAATCCAGCACCATTATTTGTAGAATTTATAAAAGCTGCACTTGAAAATACTAAGAGCAGAATTTAGAAGCATAGTTTGCTATAGACACTATTATTTTTCCGAAAATAGGAACGCTTTCAGAAACCGTTTTGATTACTAGTATGTCGTTATTTGTTAACGCTTTCATAACGCCAAGAAAAATTGGATAGAGCAAAAACATTGCCGCAACTCCGATTAATAAACCTATTGCACCGGAAAAAATCAAGGAAATTGGAATTAGTAAAAATGCAAATAGAAAATTTGCAGTTAAAAGTCTAAGCAACTTTCCTCTGTGCATATTTATGCCTATCTTAGAAAAGTAATTTAGATAAAGAATACTTAGGGAGATGTTTCCTATATAGAAAGTTGCAATTATCATCCCAATAACTCCAAAATAAGGAGTAAGTATAAATAAAAAAATAAATTGCAAAAGTACTGAGATTGCGGTATATTTTAAGATCTTGTTTTGTTTTGATGAGGTTATAAGAAAATTAGCCCCATAACTTCCAAATATTCCAATTAAAATTCCTATACTTATTAATTGCATGTATTGTGTTGCACCAAGATATGCAGTATTGAATGCTATATAGATTATCTCACCTGAAAAAACAGATAGGAAAATTATAAGAGGGGTGGTAAAGATAAGACTTATGTAGGTGGAAAAATAAAGTAATTTTCCTGCATTTGCTCCTTGTTTTTCTTTGTATATTGCTTCAGAAAACATTGGCAATACCGCTAGGGATATTGCACCTATAAACACATCTATCAATGATCCTACACGTGATGCAATCCCATAATAACCTACTAAAGAAGAGGATACTATCAATGCAAGAAAGATTACTGAAAAGTTACTTATTGAAGCAGAAATAATGTTTGAATAAGCCATATCTTTTGAAAACAAAAGTATTTTTTTAACTCTGCTAAAAATTCCCTCTAGTTTAAAGTTAAAGCCTAAATGTTTTAATAATACATAAAATTCAAATAAAGAGGCAACGATCAAACCGAAAATAAAACCTAGTATTGCGCCGAGTATTCCAAAACCTAAAAGTACAAGTCCCACGCCGAAGATTCCTTGAATTGACGCATGAATTATAGAACTAGTGGCTAGAGAGCCACCCTTATTTAGACTTAAAATATGGTAGTATAAAGTAGCGTAAATAAGAGCTAGTAAAATAGTTACGCTTGCTATATCAAGCAAAAAGAAATAATTTATATTGTGCAAAGAGTAAACAGAAAATGATGGAGAGAACACTAAGACTAAGATAGTCAGTATAATACCGAATATGATAGTAATAAAAAGTGTGTCTCCAAGGACAAGTTTTGCTTCTGATGTTTTCTTTGCAGAGATAAGTTTTGGAATACGTTCGGATATATAAGAGTTTATATTCGGATTTCCAAAGCCTCCGAAAAGCGCAGTTATGCTCATTATTATAGTATATATACCAAAGGCTGAAGGACCTAGATATCTTGCTATAATTATAAAGGTCACGAGATTTATTATAAGGGAAATTGATTTGCCTGCAACTATGAATGAGGCAACATTTGTCATCTTTTTGCCCAGTGTCTCAGTAAGTTTGTTTTCATTATTTAGCATCGTGCATACCTAACAAAATATTAGTATAAGAAAGTATATAATCAAAGAATCTCCCAAGTACAGGTATACGTGGCATAAAACTGCGTAGTTTTGAGATGTCTTCTTTTGTTATAACCCTTAAAAGCATAAGAAAAATAGGATAAAATATTATTGTTATGATAAAACCGGAGATAAGTTGTAAGATAATATTGGCAGAGAAGAAAGAGAGTTCTAAGGGAAAATAAAGTAGTAGTGACGCAAGTGTTGCTAAGAAAATTGGAATATAATTTATTTTTAGTGATAGATTGTTTCGTACCGCAAGGATCAGTAGTATATCATTAAGAATGCTCCCAATTATGAATACAGGAATTATAACGCCCAACACGCCATAGCTAGGAGCTAGTATTAAAAGAAGAATTAACTGTGTTATAACTGAAATTATATTATATTTCAACATCTTTTTCGTAAGGCCTTTTGAGGTAAGAATACTGCCTAAATAATAAGAAATTAAATTTATCGCAACGCCCAATGTTATTAATGCTAGGTATAATGGTGCAAGAGAGTACTTATTTGATAAAAGAAGTTCGACTGCTGGAGTCGCCATTGCACTTATGAATATTATAAATGGAAGAGTCAAAACTAGAGAGTATACCATTGTTTTTGTATAGGAATTATTTTTTTGTTTAGATTCTTTTTCAGTATTTATTTTAGAGAATAATGGAAGAACAACCATAGACATTGTACCATAGGAGATAGCAGCGAAGTTGAGCCCTTTTAAGGCAGCACCATAATTTCCTATAACCGCAGAGGTTACATAAAAACCTAAAAATAATATAGAAAAATTTTGCATTGCGGTATTAAGTATGTTGTTTATGGCTAGTGGGAATGAAAAATTAAATGCTACGGAAAGCATCTTTTTGTTAGGACGTATCAACTTAAAGCCAGTATATGAACGCGCTATTTTTAATATGAAATACACAGCTAATATTGAACCTATTATGTTCCCTAGGAGTATGCCAAAAACTGCACCATTAACACCGTATCCTAGTTTTAATAAAAGAACTATCGAAACAAGTTGTATTACGTCTACAGATATTGAGGTTGCTGCAGCTTGCTTGCCGCCAGAAAAGCCGGCAAGCGCGTGTACATTTATATTTTGTATCATTGAAAAAAAGATTATCAATGCAGCGATAGACAGAGTAATGTAGGAGATTTGTATGTTTGATGCAAAGCTGTTAGAGAGTACACCACTTATTCCTACACCTATAACAGTTAGAACTGTTGCTACAATTAGCATTAAAATATATGAAGCAGAAATTGTTTTGCTTATTCCATCTGTATTTTTCTTGTAGGAGAATTCTGAAAGATTTTTGCTCATGAAGCTTCCTATGCCAAAATTACCAACCGCACCAACAAGAGCAGAAAAACCTATAGCAAAGACGTATATGCCATAATTTGAAGGTCCAAGATAACGAGTAACATAAATGAAAGTTATTATGGTTATTATTGCGCCAAGTATCTGACCTAGATATAAAAAGGACAATGTCTTTCCAGCTTCAGAGCCTATACTTCTTTTTTTGGTCTGCATAAAAATCTTCAGTTTATTATATGGCAACTATATGCATATTTATTCTTTAGCATATACAAATAATAAGGCTTGTTTGCTAATCCATAATATAAAGTTTATTGATTGTTTTTATGAAAATTGAGGATCTTAAAAATCATATTGATTGGAAAAGAATTAAACCATACTTAATAGCAATAGCCATTTATACAGTAATATCTCTAATTATGTTCTGGAACATTGCAGGAAATATCAATAATATTGTTGTAAATGGAGGTGGAGATGTTTTCCAAAGCCTTTGGGGATTGTGGTGGGTACCGTATAGCATCTTTACGCTTCATGCCTCACCATATATTACAAATATGATACTTTATCCTGTTGGAGCAAATCTTGCAACTCAAACAATGACACCTCTTGCTGGCATTATCTTCGCACCGCTTCAGATAATAGGTCTTGCTTTTGAATATAATTTCCTCTTCTTTACAAGTTTTATAATAGGAGGACTTACAATGTTCATGCTTGCAAAATATTTAATAAAGGATAATTATGCAGCATTTATTGCAGGATTAGTATTTGCATTTAGCCCAGTGCACATAGCACAAGCATATTCACATTTGCAATGGACATTGATAGAGTTTATACCTCTTTTTATATTATTTTTCATAATGGCTTTGCGAGAGAAGAAAATTAACTTTTTGTATTCTGGTTTGGCTGGAATTAGCCTCGTTCTTGCTACATTTATGGGAGATATAGAGCAAGGAATTATGTTGATATTTTTTGCATTGGTAAGTCTTGTTGTTCTTTTGGTGCTTGAACGAAAAGAGATACTTAGAAAAGTAGTTCTGTATAATCTAGGCATAATGGTTATTTTCTTTTTGCTTTTCAGCTCACCATTTATTTACTGGTTATCCGGTGCTTATAACAGCTCAACGCTTAGTTCGGCAAATCAGCTTAGCGGTGTAGTCAACAATATGCTCTATAGCGATACAGTAACCTCATTCTTCTTACCTAGTTATTACAACGGAGTATTTCACAACGCATCACTATCCTACTTCAATCAAACATACTCGTTGAATTATGAAAATGTACAGTACGGTCCTGATATAACTGAAAAGGTAGCATATATTGGCTTTACTATTATTGCGCTTGTGCTTTTTGCACTTTATCACGAGCATAAGAAAAACAAGTTAATAGAACTTAGGTACTGGATTGTAATAGGAGTTATTTTTGGATTATTATCATTAGGTCCATTTATCCAGTTTATAGGTAGCAGCACAGGAGTGCCTTCGTTGTATTATGTGTATAGGCTTGTTCCTATATTTAATGTAATAAGAGAACCTGGAAGGTTTGATTTTATAGTTACTGTTGCGCTTGCAATTCTTGCTGGTTTTGGAATAAAAAATATACGTGATAAGATACCTTATGTAAATAAAAATATTGTACTAGCAATTGTAGGAATATCTTTATTGATATTAATAGAGTATAACGGCATGCCATTGTCTGGAAGTTTTGCTAGCCAGCTTACAAGAAATGCAACCATACCTAACGCATTCAAAAATCTTGGAACACAAAATCTTACAAAATCATTTTCTATACTGATGTTGCCAGCATTACCAAGCGGGGCTACTGGATATCTATATCCAGGATTGGAGATGTATTATGATACTGCGGCTAAGATCCCTCTTGTTGGAGGTTATCCTACAAGAATTAATGCAACGCAGCAACAATTAGATGAGAATATTCCATTGGCAGTATCAGCATTATATTTACAAAACGCAAATACAACGCAAAATTATGCGATTTTATATCCCTCTCCGATAAAGGAAAATTACTCTGATCTTTCTTTGCTATGGCTCAAAGAGTATAATGTTGGTGGTATAGCCGTACTTAAAAGTGCCTTCAACTCAGAAGCATATTATGTACTCAATTCATACCTAGCCTCTATCTTTGGCCAGCCATATCAAGATAACAACCTTACATTTTTCTATGCTAATCAAGCAAATTTAAGCTCGTTTAATGAAAGTATTATTTCATATATAATAGGAACATGGATACCAGGATACACCTATGGATATCTTCCATTTTGTAATGCACAAAATGTATGCGTAAACAGCACTTATGAAAATACATGGTGGGGTACAAACCTTAGAGGAATTGTATTGTTCTCGCCAAAAAGTACAACGATAAATATGAATATGCAGTTACTTAATGCGCAACCTTCCAATCCGGTCTATATTTTTGTAAATAATGCAAAAACACCAATATCTATTAACTCGAGTACAGCGTTGAGAAATTATTCACTTAGCCTCAATGTGAGCTATGGCTTTAATCAGATAGTGTTTTATCAAAGCAACGCCACAACTACAAACCAAACAAACCCATATTTGACATATGGAATAGAGAACATAACTTTTTCTAATAAATAAAAATGAGAATTATTTTGCAGATTTTTGTAGAAAATACTTAAATAGTTTGCTATCATAGTAGTAAGTGGGGATAAAAATGGGAGTTGAAGAATTAGTTGAGGGAGGAACGTACGATGTGCGCCTTAGCGCTAGAAATCCTAGAGGCGAAGGAATAGGGAGAATTGACAATGTAGTAGTATTCGTAAAGAATGCTGACGCGAGAATAGGTAAGACACATAAAATAAGGATTACTAAGTTGCATAGAACCTTCGCATATGGTGAAGTTGCAGACACATTGAATAATAGTAAGTATTTTATAGGTAGTGGTAGCTTAATAGTATAGACCTGTTTATTTTTATTATATTTTAATTATTGATTTAATTGCAATTATAAAATAATTTTTTAACGTTTTAGTGGTATTATGATAGATTATGAGAAGTTTGCAGATAAGGTAAGACACGGAACTACAACCTTAGCACTTGTGTGCAGTGATGGCGTTGCTATGGGTGCAGATGTGAGAGCAACATACTCCACGTATATATCCAGTTCTGAGGCAATAAAGATACATAAAATAGACAACAATTTGGGAATGACTATTGCAGGAGGGGTTGGAGATGCTGAATATCTTGTAAAACTACTTAAAATGCAAAATGAATTATATAAGATGGATGAAGGAAAATCAATGACTCCGAAAAACGCCACATCTATAATGTCATTAGTTATGCAGGAAAATAAAATGTACCCATATTATGTAGAACTTATAATTGGAGGGTTGAACAACGGCACTCCTGAAATATATAACATAGATCCAGTTGGAGGACATATAAAAGAATCTAAATTTACTTCTACAGGAAGCGGTTCTATTGCTGCAACAGGATATATGGAAAGTGTTTATAGTGAAGACATGCAAACAGTAGACGCAGTAAAGCATATTGCAAAGGCTTTGAAGATAGCTATGAAAAGAGACAGCGCTACTGGAGATGGGATGAAGATAGTATCTATTACTAAGAAGGGATATAAGGAGTATACAAAAGAAGAGATAGAAAAATTGGTCAAATAAACCAGTACATAGAGGATAGAAACGTAATGCATATTTTAATAATAAATACAGTGAGTAGTTGAACAGCGATAGCCAAGAAAATAAAGATATAAAGGAAAAAATAAAAGAGCTCATGCCGAATGAAGCTGAGCTTATAGAGATAGATTTCGAAGGGCCGGATGTTGCAGTTTATGTAAAAAATATCTCTTTTGTTTACAATGATGAAAGCATAATAAAAAATATATCTGCTGCTATAAAGAAAAGGCTTATAGTAAGAAGCGATGTCAAAGAATTACTTGATGAAGATACCGCCCTTAAAAAAATCTTAGAGATTATACCTGCTGATGCTGGAGTCACTGAAGAATGCATTAGATTTGATAAGGAATTTTCTCAAGTATATATAGAAGCAATGAAACCAGGGTTAGTTATAGGAAAAAGTGGAATTACACTTATTAAAATAATAACAGATACTAAATGGGTTCCGAAGGTTCTTAGGATACCTACAATGAATAGTGATGTTATAAAAGGAGTAAGACAGCTTATCCTTAGAGAAAATGAATTTAGAAAGAAATTTTTAACTGCAGTAGGAAAAAAGATAAATCAACCTATGAATAAAAGTGAATGGCTTAAGGCAACAGCATTAGGAGGCTTCAAGGAAGTTGGAAGAAGTTGTTTGCTTTTAGAGACCAATCATTCAAAGATATTAATAGATTGTGGAATAAGTCCAGAGCCTGGAATAAAAGGACTCGATACAACAAGTACTGAAAATAAAGCATTCCCATATTTAGATAATGCAAACCTCACTATAAACGACATAGACGCAGTAATAATGACGCACGCTCACATGGATCATATGGGCTTTATACCATATCTTTATAAATTTGGATATACTGGTCCAGTATATGCAACTCCGCCTTCTAGAGACCTTGCAGCTTTGTTGCTTTATGATTATAATAAGCTAGTTATGAGAACAGGAGGTACTCCACTTTACGGAGAAAAGGATATTAAGAGCATGTTAACACACATGATAACCAGAGATTACGGAGAAGTAACAAATATTACTGATGAAATAAAACTTACCTATCACAACGCAGGACATATTCTAGGAAGCGGAATTGTTCATTTACACATAGGCGAAGGACTTTACAACATAGTACATACTGGTGACATAAAATATGGTTTTACAAGATTGTATGACCAAGCAGATACAAAATATCCTAGAATAGATGCATTATTTATTGAGAGCACATATGGCGGAGCCAAGAATATAGGACATGATAGGCAAAGCTCAGAGATAGAATTAATGCAAAATATAAAAAAGACTATAGACAATGGAGGTAAGGTCTTAATACCTCTTTTTGCGGTTGGAAGGGCACAAGAACTACAGATGGTTATGGAAAATTATATAACAAATAATAAAGAGTTTAAGATTGACGCTCCTATATACTTAGATGGCATGCTTCTTGAAGCTAGTGCCATACATACAGCTTACCCAGAGTATCTTAAAATGGGATTGAGACATAGAATATTAAATAACAATTCGCCATTTGAAAGTGAGATTTTTGAGGTTGCAAAGGGAGAACGCACAGAAATATTAGATAAAGGTCCTGCAGTTATATTGGCAAGTGGAGGAATGCTTAATGGAGGAACAGCACTTGAGTATTTTAAGGCATTTGCAGAGGATCCTAAAAATCTTTTGGTATTTGTAGGATTCAACAGTGCCGGTTCGTTTGGAAGAAGAGTTCAAAACGGGCTTACTGAGACTGCACTGCCCGGAACTGACGGAAAGATGGAGGAAGTGAAGATTAAAATGCAAATAAAAACGATAGATGCTTTTTCTGGACATAGTGATAGAGTACAATTAACTAGTTTTGTTGATCATCTAAGGCCTGCTGCAAGAAAAATATATACAATGCATGGAGAAGAAAGTAGATGTGAGGATCTTGCAAGATTTCTTGGAAATAGATTTAAGGTTGAGTCTCGTTCGCCAATGGATTTAGACACTATAAGATTTAAATAATAGCTCTGTTTTTTATCTTTGACTTTTACATTAACTTTTAATACAACTTTTTATTGTGGTTTAAAAAAGAAAGTAATAAAAGATTTAATACTAAATTAATAAATATGATTTAATGTCCATTGAAAAACAAGATAATAAAATAAATGCCGAGCAACCAAAGAATATTACTAAAGAGGGAACACAAGTTAAGATCACGGCTGATTTTGAGTATCTTAAAATTGTCAATAAAGTTTTATCTAGCGGCAGATGGAAAGAAAATAGAACAGGAATAAGAACGCTTGCTGTTGCTGGGGCAATTTTTGAATATGATATGGAAAATGGTTTTCCGCTTCTTACTACTAAAAAAGTTCCTTTTAGAAATA
Source organism: Microcaldota archaeon (assembly GCA_021850625.1). GTDB lineage: Archaea > Micrarchaeota > Micrarchaeia > Micrarchaeales > CABMGC01 > JAJZOD01. Next base: position 59,463 of record JAJZLJ010000030.1, read on the forward strand.
TTGCATCTGAACTTGAATTTTTTATAAAAGGAATTACCGATAAAAAATGGCTACAGGATCATAATAATCATATATGGGATGAATGGGCATCGCCATTAAAAGCGCCATATGGACATTTAGAAGAGAATAAAAAAAGAATGCTTGAAGAAAGAGATTTAGGACCTATATATGGATTTCAATGGAGGCATTTTAATGCAAAATACAAAGACCATGAAAGCAACTATGAAGATGAAGGAATTGACCAATTAGAAAAACTTGTGAAAAAGCTTAAGGAAGATCCTAACGACAGACGCATGATAGTTTCAGCGTGGAATCCACAGCAACTTCATGAGATGGCTCTGCCTCCTTGCCATTATGGTTTTCAGGTCACCGTTATAGAAAATAAGCTTAATCTTCTTTGGAATCAACGTTCAGTAGATACAATGTTGGGACTTCCGTTCAATATAGCAAGCTATGCGTTGCTTCTTCATCTTCTCGCTAAAGAAAGCGGATATGAAGAGGGCAAGCTTGTGGGATTTCTAGCGGATGTGCATATATATGAAAATCATATTCAAGGAGCTAAAGAACAAAGCGCTAGGGATGCCTTCCTCTATATTCCTCCTAGAATAACTACACAAAACTTTAAGGATATCTTTACGTGGGAGGCTTCAATGACTAAGCTTGAAGGATATGAGAGTTATCCAGGAATAAAATTTGACATTGCTGTTTGAATGGAGCTAAATATGATTGTTGCAATGACAAAAGATAGAATCATAGGCCAAAATGGAAAGATTCCTTGGACAATAAAGGAGGATATGCTTCTTTTCAAAGGACTTACATTAAACAGAACCGTAATTATGGGCAGAAAGACATGGGACTCTCTTCCCGAAAGATTTAGACCTTTACCTAACAGGAATAATATAATAATAAGCTCTACAATAAAATCACAACCTGGGGCAATTGTTGTTAAGAGTATAGAGGAGGCTATAGAAATTGCACAACGGTTTGATTGTGATTATTACTGCATTGGTGGTGCGGAGCTTTATAGAACTATGCTACCCATAACCAAGATTTTACATATATCATTAATAAAAAATATCTATAAAGGAGATGTATACTTTCCTGAAATAAATTATGATGAGTGGATCCTTGAAGAAACCGCAGAGTTTGAAGAATTCACATACAAAAGATACAGAAGAAAATAAAGTATATTATTATATAGAAAATCTTAAGTTTAGTGAGTACTAGGTAATGAGATGAAAGTAAAAAGCAAGAAAGAATCAGATCATAAAAAAATTTTAGATAAGAAGGTATGGCTTTTTGATTTTGATGGAGTTATAGTTCCAGGACCTACAATAAAAGACCATGAGCAATTTATCTCTAATGCGATAGAGCTCATCTCTGATTTTAGAAATATATCAATAGAAGAAGGAAGCAGACTCTATGCTTCGCTACAGCTTGAAGGAAAAACCAATTTAAATGATTTTTTCCTAAAGAACTTTCCAAATATTGAAAAAAAGGTTATGTTTTCTAGAGTGTTCGGAGAGTATAATAAGAAATATAAAAAAATGAAGCCGCATGACAGCATAACAAAAGGACTTGAAATACTTAGAAGAAATAAGATTGCTCTGGGAATTCTTACAAACAACACAGGAGATATAGTAAAAACAGTTATTGAAAGATTCAAGTATAGTAAGTACTTTAACAGTATAATAGCTTATGAAGAGTTATATCCTTTCCTTAAGCCTGAAGAATTTTCATATAAAATAGCGACAAAAAGTTTTGGGGTCGCTCCTGAAGAAACGGTTTTCATAGACGATTCTGAGGAGAATGTTAGAGCTTCTAAAAAGCTAGGTATTTTATCCATACACATAACTGATAAAAAAGCAGATACAGATAATGAAGTTGCTGATTTTACTTTCGAAAACACTAGAAATTTATTAAAGGCTGTAGTAAGAGAGATAACCTGCTAAAAGGTAAAAATAATTTAGGTTTTGTCTTTTTAAAAATTTATATTATTAAACTTCCATATCTGGATAAAGCGGAAACTTTGCAGCTAATTGCTTTACTTCGTTCCTTATTTTTTTGAGCTCTTCTTTTGTTTTTATTCTATCTTTGAAGTCCTTAATATACGCTATACGTTCTTCCTTATCTTTAGGAAGACGCTCGTTGCTTACTGTTTTTATCACCTCTGAGATCATTCTTCCTATATACTTCATCTCGTTTTCTTTCATACCCCTTGAGGTTACTGCAGGTGTACCCAATCTTATACCGCTTGGATAGAAGGCAGAGGATTGCTCATTAGGAATTGTATTCTTGTTTAGAGTTATTCCTGCAGCGTCTAGTGCTTCTTGTGCAAAAACACCAAGACCCGGAGATATTTTGGTAAGATCTATTAAAAGCATGTGATTGTCAGTTCCATTTGTAACAAGTTTTTGCCCATTTTCCATTAGTGCGTTTCCCAATGCCTTTGCATTTAAAACTACCTGTTTTGCATACTCTTTGAATTGTGGCGTTGATGCTTGTTTTAAGGCTATTGCTATTGCCGCAGTTATATGATCATGAGGACCTCCTTGCATTCCAGGAAAAACCGATTTGTCTATCTTTGATGGAAGTTCAGGATCTTTTGATATGCCTTTCTTAGTTACCATTATCATTGCTCCTCTAGGACCTCTGAGGGTTTTATGTGTTGTTGTAGTAATTATATCTGCATAAGGCTCAGGGCTTTCATGCACTCCAGCAATAACCAACCCAGAAATATGAGAGATATCTGCAGCAAGATATGCTCCAGTAGAGTCTGCTATCTCTGAAAACTCTTTGAAGGGAAGTTTTCTTACATATGCAGTTGAACCAATCCAAATAAGACGCGGCTTGTTTTTCTCTGCTAGCTCCTTCACCTCTGCTAAATTTATATAACCGTCTTCAGTTACATGATACTGTACGCTTTTAAAAAGCTGGCCTGTTGCACTTGAATTCCAACCATGGGTAAGATGCCCTCCATCAGTAAGGCTCTGTCCCATTATGACATCACCTGCTTTACAGATTGAGAGGTATACCTCCATGTTTGCAGGAGAGCCAGAGTATGGCTGTACATTTACATGTTCTACATTAAATAAAGATTTTGCGCGAGATATTGCAACCTTTTCTATTTTATCTACAAATTCATTTCCTCCATAATATCTTTTCCCTGGATAGCCCTCAGAGTATTTGTTTGTCAGTATGCTTCCTGCTGCTTGCATTACAGCTTCACTAGTAAAATTTTCTGAAGGAATTAACTCTATTGTGTTCTGTTGCCTAAGTAATTCGTTTTGCATATACTCGAAAATTTCCGGATCCTCCTCTCTTATTTTTGATAACCATTTCATTTTATCAACCTCTTTTGAAGTTTTATTATACGCCTCAGTGTAAATATAAGAGCAACCATCGATGCAATAGATGCTATTAAAAATAACAATATGTAGAAAAGTTCACTTGGTTGTTCTAGTATAAAAAATATTGCAAATGCAATACTGATAAATGAAAATAGCGGAGGTATTGCAGGAAGTCCTACCTTATATTTTCTAAGTATTAACATTGTTGTAATTACACCTAGGCCAGAAAAAATTACAAGAAGAACAGATAAAAAGATATTTGCAGTTGCTGCATATGAACCTGCTGCTACTGCTATTGGAAGCATTATGTCTCCATTACCAAGCATTATGCTAGACACCGTAGGTATTGCTCCGGTTTTAGTTATTTCGCGCACATGTTCTGCATAATGTTTATTTTTCTTTAAAAAAATATTGAACTCTTTCTTTTCCTTTTCTGTGAACTCCGTTTTAGGTATCGCTTCCATGTCTGAGGAGCTTATCATGAAGGCTAGATTCATATTTACTGCCTGTTTGGCAAGAGGTATCATGAACTTTAATACAAATACTGCCACATAATCATAAACTGCAAAAACAGCTATTAATAGATATAAAATAAGGAGATTGCCTATTCCAGCGCCTATAAGAATTCCCATACCTATACTGCTTAACATAGTAGTAATATTTCTGACACGGGGATTTTCTTTTTTATTTCTTTTTATGAAAAGAAGTGCTAATGCAAATATTAGGGCTGCTACAAAACCCTCGAAAAGCGAAAGATAAACGCCAAGAATTGATAATATTACAAGGTAAAAAAATGTTCCAGAACCTAAAATTATTATATAACCCTCTAGTAGGTTAAAGACTAATCCATTTTTGTATCTGCGTGTTATAAGCATAAAAATTATAACCGCTATGAATACATCAAGTATGAGAGAGAAGATTGTACTTATTAAACTCGATGGGGAATAAGCTATATTTTCTAGTTGATATGCATAGGGCAAACCAACTACAATTAAAAAAATCCCTAGAATTTGTGCTATAAGAAATAATGAAAATATAGCTAATATTTGCCTGTTTTCTATTCTTCTTTCTATTTAAGCACCGATATAATTACATTCCTTCTTCGTTTCTTCTTACTATCTTTATTATGCCTTGTTTTGGACTGAAAATGTCTCCGCTTCGTTCTAATTCAAGAATATACTTGCTTGTCGTATTTCTGTCTATACCTTGCTTTTCTGCTTCTTCTAATATTCTTGCTATCTTTGCAGTTTCCTCATCCTTTTCAAGTGTTTTAATAATGTTTAAAAGTGAGTTTATCTTATTAACTTTTTCCCTTGGCATTCCAGTTAGTAATGTATCTATGTCCTTTCTTCCACCTTTGTCAACAGCAAGGCTATTTAACATGTATTCAAATAAAGAGATGGCTAGTTCAGCATCGCTTTTTTCTATTATTAATGATAATCTAGATTTTGCGCTTGCCTCAGATAATCTTACAAGACCTTCTATCTGCCTAGGAGTCATTGGTACTGCGCCTTGTTTCATCCCTAATTTTCTTAATTCTACATAATAATTAAGTATCTTTTCGCTTGCTTCTTTTTCCAATCTAGGGAATATGTTCCGTCTTGCATATGCAACATATTTTCTTAAAAGTTCAGTAGATATTGGTTGTTTTTCTACCTGTTCGTATTCTTTTATCTCTGCAAGCTGTGCTCCTGCAGCCGAGTGCTGTATCATTATGTGTGTTGCTATCTGTCGGTCTCTTTCCTCATCCATTACGTCCGTAATTGGAAAGATTAAATCAAATCTCGAGAGAAGTGCTGGAGGAATATCGAATTGTTCTGCAGGATATGTGTTTTTATCGAATCTGCCGTACTTTGGGTTTGCAGCTGCAAGAACAGAGGTCTTAGCGCTAAATTTAGCAACAATGCCCGCTTTAGCCACGCTTATTGTTTGAGATTCTAATGCCTCTAGAAGAGCAGATTTGTCTTCGTTGCCTATTTTATCGAACTCGTCTATGCTCACCTCTCCTCCTGAACCTAAAACCAGCGCGCCGGCCTTTAAGGTCCATCCGCCTTCGGAGAACTCATCTCTTTCTGCTGCAGCGGTAAGCCCTGCACCGCTTGTAGATTTTCCGCTTACATAAATTCCTTTAGGAACTATCTCAGTAACTGCTTGTAAAAGTCTTGTTTTTGCGCTACCTGGATCTCCAATTAATAATATGTGAATGTCGCTCCTTATTAATGCGCCATCGACAAGTTTTTTATCAGGAGTGCCGCCGAATAATTGTAAAACCAGTGCTTTTTTAATTTCCATATGTCCATAAATGGATGGTGCCAGAGACTTTGCGATTTTATCGAATACTACAGGATCTTTTGACAAATCACGTATTATCACTTTGTCATCCTCTGATATCTCGAGCTCAGAAAACTCCTTTTGTTTTGGTTTTATTGAAACTGCATCAAAAAACATTGTGAATAGTATTTTGTCTTCTTTTCCTCTGGCATTCTTTCTGGGTTTAATTCTTAGAATACCAGTTATGTCTATTCTATCTCCAGGTATTACCTTATTAACAAGATCATCCTCCATCCATACCTCAAGCTGCCAAGTGGGTGTGCTTCCTTTTAGTCTCTCTAGAGGATCCTGAACTGCAAGCCTTTGAAGATTAGAGAATCTTGAACGTTCAGTATCCTGTTTAAGAGATCTTCGTTTACATTGAGGACAGATCTCAACAACAGTATCTCTATCCATTCTTGTTTCTATAACACTGCCACAGAAAAGACATTTGAAATAACCTATGCTTACCTTTGGAGTAATCTCAGAGCGTTTTACTACTAATGAATCTATAGTAAGAAACTGTCCAATATACTCTGAGCCTACATCCTGTATCATTGGTGATTGAGTAGTTACGCCAAAAAATCGTACATATACTGGCTCCTTAGCCTCTAAATCTGGATTCATCTTCCTAAGGGCCGTGTTTGCAATTGATAGAAAATCGTCCGGTTTATGAATAATCTGGAGTGCAAGATCTGTATCGAAACGCTCTAAATCCCTCATGTCAGCATAAAGACTTCTGTTTTTGGGATACTCTATAAATAAATCCTTTATTTGCTCTGAGTAGTAAGTGTTAAGAAACTCGGTAAATTTATCTTCAAGCTCAGCACTTGCTATTTCATCCACAATAAGCACCCCGTACAAAGTATTTATATTTGTAAAGGAATAAAAGGTTGTATTACAAAAGGTTTTATCTGCGGTTAGGTGTTTTTATAAGATATTACATAACAACTCCAATATATTATGTTAATGACAAGCCACATATAGGACATGCATATACAACCACAATGGCTGATATATTTGCAAGATGGCATAGATTGTGTGGTGATGAGGTTTTTTTCCTCACAGGAACAGATGAGCATGGAGAAAAGATAGAGAAAGCTGCGTTGAAAGAAGGGATTACGCCTAAGATATTTGTAGATAAAGTAGTGTTAAAATTTACAGATATGTGGAAAGAACTTGATATTTCTTATGATAAGTTCATAAGAACCACAGACATAGTACATGAAGAAACTGTTAAAAAATTCATCAAGATGCTTTATGAAAAAGGAGACATTTATAAAGGAAATTATGAAGGATGGTATTGCGTGCCAGACGAAACCTTCATTACTGAGCTGCAACTTGTAGAAGGAAAATGTCCAGTATGTGGCAGGGAGGTTAAAAAGGTATCAGAAGAGACCTATTTCTTTAGGCTTAGCAAATATCAAAAACAACTTCTTGAGTTTTATGAAAAAAACCAGGAATTTTTAATGCCAAAAACTAGATCTGCAGAGATAATAAACAGAGTCAAGGATGGCTTGAATGATATAAGTATAACTAGAACAACTGTAAAGTGGGGCATACCTTTTCCAATAGATGAAAAACATACAATATATGTATGGTTTGATGCATTGATAAATTATCTTAGTGCGCTTGACTGGCCAGATGGTGATTTGAAGATTTTTTGGCCTGCTAATGTGCATGTTGTTGGAAAGGAAATCAATTGGTTTCATACTGTAATATGGCCAGCATTGTTATTTTCTGCAGGAATTGAGCTTCCTAAAATGGTCTTTGCACATGGATGGTGGACAGTGGAAGGAAAAAAGATGAGTAAATCTCTTGGAAATGCTATAGACCCATTAGATATTAAAAAAAGATACGGACTTGACCAGATGAGATATTTTTTTGTTCGCGAGGTTCCTTTTGGAGATGATGCTGACTTCTCTGAAAAGGCATTGATAGCGAGAATAAATGGCGAGCTTGTCAATGACCTAGGAAATCTTGTCTTCAGAACATTAACGCTTGCAGAGAGATTTGATGGTATTATAAAGGGAACTCCAGAGCTTGATAAGCATTTAGATGTTGAAAAAATAAAAACATTGATGAGAAACTTTGATACATTCAATGCTATGGATGAGATATGGTCACAGATTAGAGCTTCTAATAAATATATAAATGAAAAAGAGGTATGGAAATTAAAAGGAGAAGAGCTTTCAAATGCCCTTTATAATCTTCTTGAATCGATAAGGGTTATAACAATACTCATAACTCCATTTATGCCAAAAACTGCTGAAAAAATAAGGATACAGTTGGGGGTTGACGCACAGAAAATAGATAAATGCAAATTTTCCGAGTATTCTGGAACTGTAAAAAAAGGAGGACATCTCTTTGAAAAAATAAATAGTTAAAGTATTTTGTAAAAGAAGTATTATGGTCCTCCATTCATAAATCTTTTTATGGATAAATATGATTAAAATTAATTAATGTAATTTTTCACTGCCTATAAATAAGAGTATAAGCGCAGCAATATTTATTATACTGGTAATTATATTTATCACTGGTATCACCACCACAATAAAAGTTATTAGATATAGTATTGCGCCGATTTTTATAAAACTGTTATTAGTTATACTTCCGATAGTAAAAAGAGTAAGAATCATTCCTATTAAAAATGCTATATAAAATGCTATAAAATCAATTAAAATCAAAAGTACTAGAGATATAGAGATAGATGAGATAAGAGTTAAGGTCGTTGAATGTGTGGAGTAAACAGATGATCCGCTTGTATTAAACCCGCCTGCTTGAACCAAAAAATACGGGAAAAAAAGATATATTAATAACAAAATTAATCCTACAAATAATATGATAAATGTTATTTTAAAAATCTTCCGTGGTAATGATTTATTATAAGAGCTTGATAGAATGCTTGCAAGTGAATATAGCTCATAAAAAATAATAGTGAATAGTGCTATTGATATTAATACTATTACCATAATTTCAAGTCCAGATAAATGAGTAATAGTTCGAACTATTACCAAAATAAGAACAAAGAAAAGTATAGTGAAAATAAAAATCTGAAGTTTATGTTTCATTCCAGAAGTAGATGCAACATTAACGTCTGTTTTGGTTGATTTTTTTGTTCCCATTTTAACTCGATTTATTATTAGAACATAATGTGTATATATAACTTCTGATTACATTGAGTTAAAATGTTGTGAATAATATAGATATACTAAACAACGGTAAAAAATTACTTTTGCTTCTTTTTAACCGCTGCTTTTTGCATATCCTCTTTTTTTATTGCAAGACGCACTGATCCTGTGCCAAGAGGTATCTGTTTGCCAACGAGTATGTTTTCTGTTACGCCTCGCATATTATCTATTTCGCTAAACGCAGCAGCATTGACAAGATGCTTTACCGTTTCTTCGTAGGCTGCCTTAGCAAAGACCGAATTCTTCTGTCCGCTTAATCCGTGTCTGCCTATGCCTTTTATTGTTCCAGAGTAGGTCATTGCATCAGATATAACCATTAGATGCCTTGTATCCACACCTATTTTCTGTTCTTTGAGTGTTTTTCTAAGTTCGTTTACCAAAGTATTTCTCGCTGCCTCTATTCCGAAAAGACCATTCATTGCAAAAACATCATTTGTATAAAGTCGTGAACGATCAACGCCATCGACCTCTATTATATCCTTGATATTACTTCCAGCAGCAATTAGATAAAATTCGCCGGTTTTTGCATCCTGCTGTATTATTGCCTTTCCAGCATCTGGTATTCCCTGAACTACTTCTCGCATTATCTTTACACTCATAGTTCGTATCTCTTCTACGTTTTTTGTCTTGAGCTTTACAAGTATATTTTTATCCTTATCCACTACAGCAGAGATATTTAATTTTTTTGAGATTTTTTGAGCTACCTGTGATGGAGTAAGATTATTTGCAGACATTGCCTGTTCTTCTGAGATAAGTTTTATCATTCCTTTTGGAAAGTTCTCAAGAGTTCTTTTTATTACCGTGTTCATCTTTACCTCGCTTATCTTTTTCATTATTACTTCTGCTTTTTCAATGTTTTTCTTTGCATCTCCAGTAAGATAAACGTAGGTTATTGGTGTTGCTGGTTTTTTTCTTGCGTCTACAAGCTCAACTATTCTTGGAAGACCAGAAGTAGCTATAGTTGATTCTATTCCTGCAAAGTGGAACGCCCTTAGAATCATCTGAGTGCCTGGCTCTCCTAAAGACTGCGCAGCTATCATTCCAACCGGTTCTCCGTAATTTACTATGTATTTGTCGCTTTTGTCTTTTTTATCCATATAATCATCCTTTTTCTATTTCGGCAAAGCGTGACTCTGTTGGACTTGTTCCGTCTCCGCCGTATAATGTTTGAATTATATTGTTGTTTACATCTCTTACACTTAGGTCCTCCTTTACATAATAATCTTGAAGCGCATTTGAAAGTCTTCTGTAAAGATAACCGCTTCGTCCTGTCAAAAGTGCTTTGTATACCTCTGAACCTCTTGAACCTACAGCATGCATGAATAGTTCTATTGGGTGCATTCCGGAGAAGTAACTTGTTGTTATAAAGCCGTGGGCTATTGGGCCTGGATCTCCAGGAGCTATATGTGGAAGTACTCTGTTTGAGTAATATCCTCTTTTGATTCTACCTCCGCTCAATGTTGCCTGCTGGCCTAGGAACATGCTCATCTGTTCCAGGTTAAGAATATTACCTCTTGAACCTGCTTTGGTCATCTCTACTGCACTATTTCCATCTCCTTCGTGTTTTACTAATATATCTCCTGCTTTGTTTCTTGCATTGTTTAGTTCAGTTATAATTATTCTTTCAAGTGAATCGCGGAGAGTGTATCCTATCAAAGGCTCTAGTTTTTTTGATTTGTAGTCATTGATAAGTTTGTTTACTTTTTCAAAGGTTTCTTTTATTATCCTTACTCTTTCGCTTTCCATCTTTTCATCTAATTCATACTCCTTTACTCCGACAGTTACTCCTGCAAGAGTGATATATGCATCTGCAAGTTTTGATGAATTGAAGATGAAGTCCCTTAGTACATCATAGCCATAATCTATTGCTATCTTTATGAATAAACCGTTACCCTTACCATATGTATCATTTGTTATAGTTCCTTCTACGAGCCTTCCGTTCTTTATCCTTACAATACCCATCGAGGTTTTTTGTTCATAGTTTATTCCTTTAGGAAGAAGCACCGAAAAAATATCCTTTCCTAAGTATAGTCCATTTTTCTGAGCTGAAGGTAGCTCGTATATTCCTGAAAGTCCAAGCAAATACTCGGTTTCGTCCCTAGATAAATAAACATTATCTTTAGTGAGAAAATACATACCAGTTATTCCGTCCTCTCCATTTGCTATTATTGCTCCGCCGTTCTTAGGAGAAAAGATTTGATACTTTACATCCATAAGAAGTCTAGCCTCTGCTTGTGCTTCTAGTGTTTGTGGTACGTGTAAGTTCATTTCGTCTCCGTCGAAGTCAGCGTTATATGGTGAGGTGGTACAATAATTTATTCTGAAGGTCTTGCCTGGAAGAACACGCACTTTGTGAGCCATTATAGAGATCCTATGAAGCGTAGGCTGCCTGTTAAATAGAACTATATCTCCATCATTAAGCTGGCGTTCAAGTATGCTCCCTACAACAAGATCTTTTATAAGCTCTTCTCTGTTGACATCCATTGTTCGTTTTCGCTTGCCGTCCTTTGTTATTACATTGAGCACTGCAGGATAGTTTTTGTTTAAAAGCAACTCCTTTGCCTTTTCCATGTTCCATTCTGTTACGTAGAAAGGAACGGTAAGCTTTGATGCTATTGCTTCAGGAACTCCTACCTCGTCTATATTAACATAAGGATCTACGCTTATTACTGTTCTTGCTGAGTAGTTGACACGCTTTCCGCTTAGGTTGTATCTAAAACGTCCTTCCTTGCCCTTAAGTCTTTGTGCAAGAGTCTTTAATGCTCTTCCGCTTCTATGTCTTGCAGGAGGTATTCCAGAGGTTTCGTTGTTAAAGTATGCTGTTACGTGATACTGCAAAAGTTCCCATAAATCGTCTATAATTATTTGTGGTGCTCCTGCGTTTATATTTTGTTCAAGTCTTTGATTTATACGCATTATATCTACAAGTTTGTGTGTTAGATCGTCCTCGCTTCTTTCTCCTGATTCTAAGGTTATTGATGGTCTTACATTAACTGGAGGTACAAGCAAGGTATTTAAGATCAGCCATGATGGATTGCTTACTGCCTGCTCTATACCTATAACCTTTAAATCATCAACACTTATTTTTGAGAGCATGTCTCTTATTTCATCTGGTTTTAATTTTCTCTCGCCTAGTGTAAAGTATGTTGGTTGTGAAAACCTAAACTTTTGCTGGACCGTTCCACAATATGGACACTTCTTGCTTGTTTTTAATTTTTTATGCTGCATTACGCTTGCCCTACTCATATGTGCTTCTTCATTCTTCTCTTCCTGTTCTACTTGAGTAAGTTCTGCTTTTTGTTCACCGTCTACCTCTGGTCTAAGTACATCTTCTTTTATTTTTGCTATGTGTTTCTCATCTATAAGCAAACGATGGCATTCGGTGCATACTGATTGAAGTATATTGTATATGACCTTTGAAAATTCCGAATGTATTACAGGTCTTACTAACTCTATATGTCCAAAGTGGCCAGGACAGGTCTTTGCTCTTGCACCGCAGGTTTTGCAAATAAGACCAGGATCTATTACTCCTAATCTTTGATCAAGAAGACCTCCGTCTATAGGATAACCATCTTCGTTGTATGTATCTGGTACTGTAAGCTTTGCAACGCTAAGTTTTTTTGATTCTTCAGGTGATACTATTCCAAATTTTATATAATTTATTACTTCTGCTTGCATATGCTCACTCATTAATTTTTATTTTAGGCATTATGTGCATTGACTTTATTTCGTCCAAAAGCACCTTGAATGCATAACTTATCTCAACAGGCATTAGAGAGGTATTACCACATAATGGACAGATGTTTGTCTTCTTTATGTAATCATAATAACCCATTGCTCCACATTGCTTGCAGATTAGAACAGTAGTTTTGTCGCTCTGATCAAGCATTCTTTCTTTTAAGAGCAAACTTGCACCATATCCTATAAGTGCATCTCGTTCCATCTCTCCGAACTTAAGTGCACCCTGTCTTGCCTTTCCTTCTGTAGGCTGATGTGTAAGAATCTGAACCTTTCCTCTGCTTCGCACCTGTATCTTGTTGCTTACCATATGGTAAAGCCTGTTATAATATGCTACACCGACGAATATTGTAGCTTTAAATGGTCTGCCAGTCATTCCGTCATACATTATCTCGTCTCCGTACTTGTCAAAGCCATATTGTTTTAGCATCTCTGCGTAGTTTGAAAGCTTCTCATTTCCAGTTTTAGTAAATGAGGTCCCATCTACCTTTCTTCCAGCTACCGCGCCTGCCTTGCCTGCTATTTCCTCTAACAGGTGACCGAATGTAAGTCGTGTTGGTATACTGTGTGGATTAAGCAAAAGATCAGGAACAATTCCGCTTGCAGTAAATGGCATATCTTCTGGGTTTGCTATTAGCGCAACTACTCCTTTTTGTCCGTGTCTGCTTGCAAATTTATCTCCTCTTTCCGGAACGCGTATGCTTCTTACTCTTACCTTAACTGTTCTTGTAGCTCCAGGAGTTTCTGTAAAAATAACACTGTCTATTACTCCGTTTTCTCCAGCTTTTAATGTTGCAGAATCATCACGTGTTCTTTCTTCAAGTCCGCCTGCTCCGATATTTTCTTCAAGGAATCGTGGAGGTGCAACTTTTCCTATAAGAACATCGCCATCTACTACCGGAACCTCAGGTTCTATTATTCCGTCCTCGCTTAATTTTGAGTATGCATGTTCGCCCATATATCCTTCTGAAGATGGAGATGGTATCTTAAACCTGTCTCTTTGTCCACCAGGATATCTTCTTTCTTCGTCTGAATAAGATTTGTAAAACATGCTTCTTCCTACCCCCCTGTCTACTGCAGCTTTATTTAAAACCAAAGCGTCAGACATGTTATAACCATAATATGTTGAGAGAGCTACAACTAGGTTCTGTCCGCTTGCGTGTTTTTTAAGATCTAATGTTTCATAAGGAACGGTAGTTACTATTGGTGCTTGTGGATAAAAAAGAATAAAGGACCTTGAATCAAATCTTTGATTGAAGTTTGTTACATATAATCCTTCTGCTTGCTTCATGTAGTTTGCGCTCATTGCCTGCCTTGCTATTGCATTATGTTCTGCAAAAGGAGCAACGTTTGCTGACAAACCAAATATAGAGGCCATATCAAATTCGAGGTGTGTTGTTTTTTCTGTTATTTCGTCTTCTTTTATTGCAACCATTGCATTTTCTTCCTCTTCTGCGTCAAGATACTCTATTACGCCATTTCTTACTAAATAATTGAAATTTATTTCTTTTTTGATTAATTTCTCTATTAGTTCTGGCGTTAGTTTTTGCTTGCTATTTTCAACTATTAAATAAGGCTTTCTGAGTCTGCCTCTGTCGGTGTTTATATTTATACTATTTAATTTATCTGAGTAAGCTATATTTATCTCTCCTGAAATCTGTCCTTTTCTTCTTGTAGCTCTTACCTCATTAACAAACTTTTCAGGCTCAGTTACAAATCCAATTACTTTTCCATTCAGATATATGAAGGTTTTTTTAGTGCTATCCAAAAAATCACATTTGCTTTTTTTATAATATTGATTTAATATCTCCAAGCTTTCTGAGCTCCTTTTCAGTTATGGACTCATCAGCTCCAGTAGTAACTTTTGACATTAATGCAAGATACTTTGTAAGACCTACTTCTTGTCCTTCAGGACTCTCTGCGGGACAGATCTTGCCCCACTGTGTTCCATGGACGTCTCTGGCTCTGAAGTGCGGATGTTTCTTTGCAAGCGGCGACTTTACCCTTCTTAGATGGGCATAGGTACTGATAAGATTAGTTCTGTCAAGCACCTGTGATACACCGGTTTGTCCTGCAACCCAAGTACCTGTACCCATTGCATATGCAATTTTTTCAGATAGTGTATCTGGACTTATTATTGATTGCATGCTTAGCCTTCTTCCTCTTGCACTCATGCGCTCTATTTGATATTTTACCTCCTTTAAGAAGAATCTAAACGCGTATGCAAAAAGCTCTTCCATTAGTTCTCCTGCAAATCTTGTTCGTTTATTTGCATAATGATCCTTATCGTCCTGACGTACTATTTTATTTGCTATAGCCGTAGATTTCTTTGCCATCTCTAAGAGATAATTTGCTTTTATTACTCGTGATTTTTCATCGCTGCCAAGATGTGGTAAAAGATAATTGTCAATCTGCATCTCTGCTCTTTTTATTTGATATTCTTTTGCCTGTCCCGGAGCAGCCATTTTTCCAAGTTCAAGAAGAGCTTCCTGTTTTGTTAAGATACCGGTTTCTGGTTTTTTCTTATTGACAGAACTTAGTTCTATATTAAGAAGAATATCGTTTTTGAATGGAAGAAGATTTGATGCATACTCCTTTACATTTTCTAGATCCATACCTATTGACTTAAGCAATAATATCAGTTCTATGCTTCTGCTTACTGTTGGAAAATCTACGGTAAAAATACCAGATTGATTTCGGGTTACTACGCATCGTGCCCTAAAACCTGGAGTTGAAGAGAATACGCGGCTTTTTACCTCTGTGCCTTTTTTCTCTTTTGTAGTTATGATTCTGTTTGAGGCTACATCATCAAGACCTATTAAAACTCGTTCTATTCCTTTTATTATGAAATATCCACCAGGATCATCAGGATCCTCCCCATTTTCTATTAGCTGTGATCTGCTCATGTTTTTCATATGACATGCATTGCTGCGTATCATAATTGGAATATCTCCAACATATACCTCTCCGTATGACGCTGTTTTTTCTATTCCGCGAATTATTGGAACGACCTCCATATAAAGTGGAGCTCCGTAGGTTATATTTCTTAAACGCGCTTCGTTTGGCATTATATTTCTTCTTGAACTATCTGCCTCTATTATTGATGGGCTACCGATTCTTACGTTTCCTAACTTTAATGAAAAACCTTCGACGCTTGGCTCTATTATATTTTGATTACCCATTGCCTTTGCTATTCCATTATCTAGAAAACGATTAAAACTGTCTATCTGGTGCTGTACAAGAGAAGAGTTATTCAAATACGATGCTAACAATAGGTTTTTTTCCTCCATTTAATCAACTTTAATTTAGTAAACAGAATTAACCGTCTACAACAAACCTGTAATATAAATATTCCTTACCGTAGTCATTTCTTTTTACTAACACTACGTCCCCGGGCTTGGCCTTTAAAAATATAGCCTGTGGATCTGAACTTAAAAGTTTTGGAAGGTTTTCTGCCCTCAGATTAAGTTTTGTAAGTATTTTTTTTGACTCCTCTACGCTAAGAACCTCCTGAACTGGAATAAATTCATGACTGCTTTTTTCTACCATCTAAACTCCTATGAATAAAATAAGTACTAGCACTGACCTTACCGGAAGCATCTTTTATATTAGACTGAAAAGGTTTATAAACCTTTTTGAAAAAATGTTTACTTTGCTATTTTGTTATAGTATATTTCCGCTAATGTGTTAATAATAAATATCAGCAAAAACAACTAAATTTTGGTGATATTGTGGTGGAGGTCATAGATACTAAAAAAAGAAGTAAAGAAAGTATCAAAAAACAGTGTAGATTAGAGGATAAAGAATTATATTTAAAAAGAAGGGATTTGAATAGAGCTATCTATGCCGGCGCCATAACGATAGGCATCTCCATTCCGGTAGTTATAATCAATTATATACCTACAATAAATAATATTATTAATAATAAAGATATTACCGCCAGAACCGTTGGAACTGTTGGTCTTGCAATAGGAACCAATCTAATGGTTTCTGGATTTTTAAGAGGAATAGAATATTGGAGAAGTCTTAAGGATATGAATAGGAAAATAAGGGAATTAAAAGATATGCAAAGATAGAATTAGAAGATAAAAATAAATAAAATAAAAAACTCAACGTGATGAGGTTAATATACTAAGAATGTATAAGTCCATATAAGGAAGCTGTCTTTTCGTCAAGCTTTCCAAGTGTAGCCCTACTTCCAGAGAGTTTGTTGTCATTAACATCCTTAACTATTTCCAATATTTCAACTAGAGTCTCTGTTGATTTAATTTGTTCGACGTGATCCCCAATTAACGAGATAAACGGAAATAAGATATTTGTATCTACAGATTGGAGTTCTTTTTCTGCTTCTTTATTAGACTCTTTTCCCGCAAGAACAAGAAAATATGCTGCGCTTGCTATTCTAGATATTTTATTTTCAAAAAGTGTAGGAATGTCTCCAAGTTCAAGTTTGTGCCCCGAACATGCCTCTACAGTATTCGAAATATTATCAAATGCATGATTAAGCTTTGGTTTTTCTAGATCGTTCTCCCAAAACTTTATACCACGTAATAGACTTTTTAATTTCGGATCCGCAGTGTTTACTATTACAATGTCGTTTCTTGCACTCACAATTTTTGGAGTTACACCCATATATTCGCCAATTCTTATATGAAGTATATGATATAAATATGTTATCTACAAAGGGGGTTTTGTTTAAAAAGGCAGTACGCTGTTTAAAAAGTAATTCTTCTAAACAAAACTCTACAAAAAACATGTGGTATCGATATTAATAAGATAAAGACCTAACTAGCTCAGCGCTCCAAAGCTTACGCTTGGCATTACGCCGTTTGGTGGATATGAGCGAGTGCGAAGCCAGTTTGCTGTAAATCCGCCAGTGTTTGAGGTGGCTCCAGAAGATGCTTGACCCAGCATAATATATAGCGATGTAGATAGAGATATTGCGGTGTTAGTTTCAGAAACTGTTTCCATATTATTATAATTGTAGTTAGGCACTATCTCTAACAACTGTGAACCAGTTGCTGTCCAAGCGACTCCTTCTATTATTGGAGAATCATAAGCTGTTTTTGAATTTGGTGCATTGTTATAAGATGTTGTTAATATCTCAAACTGCATATCTCCACTATACATCCCATATGATTGACCATAACCATTTTCATACATATAAATCGGCTGATTGCCTTCTATCTGTGTATCACTTGTAGCTAATTCTATAGTGGGTCTTGCATTAGAACCACTTGTTATTCCTACCTCTAAAATTCCAGAAGGACTAACCGCAGATGTTGTTCCTATGGAAACATAATTACCATTTCCGTTGTTAATAAAAGTAACTCCATTGTCCCATGTATAAGTATCTCCAGAAGAGGTAAGTTCTTGCCATCCAGAAGGTAATCCCGAACCTGCAAAATTCTCATAATAGTTGAACACGTTCGCCCCGTTGTCGTATTCTGCATAAGTAGGTGAAAGTTGCGGTGCTTCACCGATGCCAGTTGTTCCAGAACTGCTCAGAAGATTCATAGTGTTTGCAACCACTGCCATATAAATTTTTATTTGAGACTGCGCAGGAATTGACGGTGCAATACGTGCCCAAGTTGTAAGTGTTCCTGAATTGTTGCTCTCTATCCACGAAGGGATAATCGTCCCGTTCTGATAAACATACTCGAAGTTTGCCACATTTCCGTTAAAGGAGATATAACTTGCATAATTGCTTTCTGTTATAGTGATCATTTCCTGGAAGTTTCCAGAGGTTGCTGTGTTCTGTGTATTTTGTATTGTTATAGGTACATAATACTCTGTCTGAGGTGTACCTGTAGATGAGGTTCCAGATACAGTTGCCTTTATCGCTGTTTTTGCAATATTAACCTCCTGCCCTGAAACACCAGAGTATGTATACTGCAACCATAACGTTCCTACAAAAGCACTTCCTAACGTATTGCTTTGTAAACCACAGTAAAAATTAAGAGGGACACTTACTCCTGTATTCAAGGATAATGGTATTATTGCGTTGAACTGGGCAGAAGAAGGTGCAGTAGTACTGTTTATACATGCTGTTCCTGTTACTGTAATAGGACCAAAACTCTCTCCTGCAAGGACTGTAAGTGTACCATTAGTTGCAAAGATTGGATCAGAACACAAATATCCACTATTTGCGACGCAGCTTCCACTGGCATGTGTGCCTATATTAAAAATGCCCAAACTAAACAATGCGACCAATGCAATTGCAATAAGAAGTATGGTCCATCCATATGTCATGAGATACTCCATTGCACTTTGTGCGCGAAAAGAATTTGATGAAACTCCGAGAAGTTTCTTATCGTAAATTGCCTTTTTTGAAGGCAAAACTTTTTTTAAAAATACCAATGAAGACTTGTGAGAAGTTCTTGTTTTTTGCACATTAATTTGGTTTGGAAAGCATCTATTTTTTATTTTTTTTAACATGAAAATCTACTTATATCTTATTATTAATTAAGATAGAATATTAAAAAGCATTGTTTTTATTTGTATTAAATGATGAGATTATGCTTGTTATTGGAATAGAAAGTAGCGCACATACTTTTGGGGTAGGAATAGTGAAGGATGGTAAAGTTTTATCTAACGCTAAGTCGATGTACAAAATAACAAATAAAGGTATGATACCTATAGAAGTAGCTGAACATCATATTGAAAATGCAGCATCTACAATTAAAAAGGCAGTTTTAGAGGCTGGAATTTCTTTTAAGGAACTTGAGGGAGTTGGTTATACTATGGGTCCTGGGCTTGGTCCATGTCTTCAAGTTGGACAGCTCAGCGCAAAAGCACTAGCGTATAAATTAAATATACCACTACTTCCCATAAATCACGGGCTTGCGCATATAGAAATAACAAAACATATGGAGAGATTAAAAGATCCGCTTGTCTTATATGTAAGCGGTGGAAACTCACAACTGCTTGTTTTCAATAAAGAAGAAAGAAGATATATAATTCTTGGAGAAACCTTTGATATGGGCGTAGGAAATGCTATAGACAACCTTGCTAGAAAGCTAGGGCTTGAACACGCTTGGGGCTCAGAAGTAGAAAAGCTAGCTAAGGACGGAAAATATATAAAAATGCCTTATACCGTAAAAGGAATGGATTTTGCCTTTACAGGCTTGCTAACAAACGCCATCGGCATGCTTAAAAAATACAGTGTAAAGGACATACTTTTTTCTTTTCAGGAAACTGCCTTTGCACAATTATGTGAAGCTACTGAAAGAGCCCTGCTTCTTACAAAAAAATCAGAACTATGTGTTTGTGGAGGTGTTGCGCAAAATAATAGACTTGCTGAGATGCTGACAAGCATTGCTGAAGAACATAACATAAGATTTGCTAGAACTAAAAATGAATTTAATTCAGATAATGGAGCTATGATAGCAATTGTTGCAGAAAAAGAATTTTTAAAAGGCAAACGGTGTAGTATTAAAAGATGTGATATAAAACAACGATATAGAGTTGATGAGGCTGTTTTTTATGGTTGAGATATATGAAGGAGCTGAGGCCATAGCCAGTTGTGACATTATATACAATACAGAAGTACTTATAAAAACACGTTTTTGTAAAAAATATAGAGTAACTAGTCTTGATGAAGAACTACGAGAGTTTAGAACTAAACGAGAAGCTAAAATTTTAGGTATTTTAGAAAAAGCATCGATTTATGTACCTAGGCTTATTGCAGTAGGAAAATACACCATAATTATGGAAAGAATTCATGGAGTTCTGCTAAGGGATACGAAACAGAAGACTAATGTTATGAAAAAGATTGGAATAATTGCTAAGAAAATGCATGCGTGTGGAGTTGTTCATGGAGATTTTACACCGGCAAATATAATTATTTCAAAAAATAAAATATACATAATTGATTTTGGACTAGGATTGATAACAAATAGTATTGAAGAAAAGGCGTTAGATTTACTTTTGTTTAAACGTTCAGTAGACAAAAAGGATTTTGAAATTTTTATTAAAGCGTACGCTAAAGACAATTTTGAATATAAAAAAGTAATTGGCAAATTGAACGATATTGAAAAACGCGGAAGATATCAAATACGAACATTAGAATAAAAAATAAGAAAAAAATAAATAATAAAAAAAATAAAAAAAGATACTTCTAAAGATCTCCGACTCTTCTCTTTTGGGCTCTCTTTACTCTTTTTCTTCTTTTCTTTACCCATTTCCAGCGCATTCTTCCTTTCTTTTTCCATTTTCTAGGTATACTTCCCAATTAAACACCAGGTATAAGTTTCATAATCTTTTGTGGCGTAAGAATAATAATACTTGCGTTAAATATATTCTAAATGAATACATGTGATTTTATGGAAAAAACAGCTGTGATAGGAATAGTTATTATTGTAGTAATAATAGCTGGAGGACTTTATTATTTGTATGGCGGCGGAGTTATTAAAAATATAACTCAGACTACTACTGCAAATATAGTTAAAAGTTCTAATACGACAAATAATAAAACATCAGTAGTATTAACAAGTACTGTTGTAACTACAACACAACAAGTTAACACCACACAAAATACCACGCTTGCTGATTGTATCTCCAATGCTGCTACAGTTCAAGTACCAGAAGGTAGCTTTAATGGAGGAACCTATGCAGGATGGAACTTGACAGGAAATGGTTTTGGTAATGTGCCGGCAAATATAACAGCATATAACAACAAATCTGAATATTATAACAGCCCGTGGGCAGGATATAACGGACAGTTTTTTGCTACAACATATCAAGGAGGATTTGTAATAAGCCCTGGAAATCTTACCTCTAGCACCTTCCAAGTAACAGAACCTTACCTAAATTTCCAAATAATATCTCCTCAAAACAATCAATTATATGTGGAAATATTAAGCAATGGAATTCCTGTAATAAGAAAAGGTTTTGATACCTATGGAACATCTGGTGCACCATCCAGCACTTTCGAGAATGAAACCATACCGCTTACAACACTTCTATGTAAAAATATAAACATAAGAGTTGTTTCTGGTGTAACATACACTCCGGCAACAAAATATGATATTATAGCGGTTGGAGACTTCTATCTCTCAAAAACCCCAGTAACAAAGTAGAGGTATATTTTGTTTTTTATTTATTTTATTTATTTTTTGATTTTTGGAGATTTTAATGAAACTTTATGATACTCTTGAAAAAAAGGAAAGGTTGTTTAAACCTCTTTATGACAAAACAGTCAAACTTTATGCGTGCGGACCTACCGTTTATTTTTATGCACATATAGGAAATATGAGAACTTATATCTCAATAGATGTCCTTAAAAGAACTTTAATTCATGATAAGTATAAAGTTAAACATGTTATGAACATCACAGACGTTGGACATAATATAGGAGATGGGGATGTAGGTGAAGATAAGATTAAAGAAGAAGCAAAAAAAGAGCACAGAACCGCAGAAGAGATAATAAAGTTTTATACTGATTCGTTTATGAATGATCTTAAAAAACTTAATATAATTAAACCAGATATAATTTCACGTGCTTCCAGTAATGTAGAAGATATGCTGAAGCTTATTGAAATTCTTGATGAGAAGGGTTATCTTTACAGGACAAATACAGGAGTATATTTTGACACCTCTAAAGTTAATGAATATGGCACACTTTCTGGTTCTAGTTTTGAAAAATTAAACAAAGAGCTTAAAGCTGGAGCGAGGGTTGAAAGACCAGAAGGATTAAAAAATATTACTGATTTTGCTGTTTGGAGATTCTCTAAGCCTGAAGAAAAAGAAATGGTTTGGGATACTAAGTTTGGGAGGGGTTTTCCAGGATGGCACATTGAATGTAGTACAATGGTTATGAAATTTTTAGGAGAACAAATAGACATACATTGTGGAGGTGCAGACCATATATCTATTCATCATTCTAACGAGATAGCACAAAGCGAAGCAGCTACTGGAAAAAAGTTCGTCAAATATTGGTTTCATGGCGCATTCCTGATTGTAGATGGGAAAAAAATGAGCAAGTCGCTAAGAAATGTGTATACTATAGAGGATTTGGAAAAGAAAAAATTCATGCCGTTGTCATTTAGATATCTGGTTTTGACTGTGCATTATAGAAATATTCTTAACTTTACACTAGATGTTTTGAAGAGTGCCGATGATTCTTTGAAGGCACTTTATGTTTTCATAAGCAAAACAAGCGCAGTAAAAGATGGCACTGGCATTGATGAAGAGTTTATTAGAGTAATTAATAGTAAAAGAGATGAGTTTTTTGAAAAGGCGTATGATGATATTAATATACCAATAGCTATAACAAAAATGTATGAGTTTATAAATATAGTTAAGAAAAAGGCATTGACAAAAAATGAAGCGGATTATGTAATAAAGATTATGTTGGACTTTGATGAAATTTTAGGACTTGATTTTAACATGCACTTAAACAGCGAGATTCCAAAAGAAGCAAGCAAACTTATAGAAGAAAGAGAGATTATTAGAAAAGCCCGTGATTTTGAAAAAGCCGATAGAATAAGAGAGGAGATTAAAAAGAAATATAAAATAATTTTAGAAGACACCCCAGAAGGAACTGTTTGGTATAAATCTTCTGAATTATACTGATTTTGACTCAGAAATCTCAGTGCTTGGAGGTCTACGGCTTTTTTGTTTGGTTGTTTTTGCCGTTACAAAAAGTATAGACAGATCTTCTTTTTTATCGCCATCGATCCATGATTTTATATAAATGGGTATATTTCTAAATGGTTTTGTATATCTATCAGTAAAACTATATGCACCGTCCTCATGTTTAAGAAGACCTACTGTAACTCCAAAATCCAAATATCTTTTCCATGTTGCCAAAGGAAGCTGAGAATTACAATCCTTTAGTCTGAGTTGGCCTTTGTCCTTTACTTCCATAAGTGCCATTGCAAATCTATATGCACGCGTTTCATTTTCAAAGTATATTTTTGCGACCTCTCGCACCGTTGGATTTTTCATCTTTTCTTTGAGTGGTGCATCTTCATACTCCCAATATTTTATAGGCATGTTATCATAATTAGATATCAGTGAAAAGTTATAAGCTCTTTCTCTTGAAATGAAATATTTAATAGATGTGAACATATTCAATAGTAAAAGCAAGTCATGAGATGTAAAACTAGTTTCCCATATAAGACCATATACATCGAAAGATATAAATAGGTTATCGTAATATAATTTATCTACATTAATCGTTGCAGTCAAAACGGCTTAGATTTTGGCTAATTATATTATATATTTTATATTTAGGTGAATTAAATGGCAGAAAAACCACACATGAACTTGATTTTTATAGGACACGTTGATCATGGAAAGTCAACTACAGTAGGCAGATTGCTCTATGATACAAAAGCAGTTACAGAGCAGGATATGAAAAAAATAAAGGATGAAGTTACAAAATACAATAGGCCTTCATTCGAGTTTGCGTTCGTAATGGACCAGCTTAAGGAAGAGAGAGAAAGAGGAATAACCATAGATATAATGCACAAGGACTTCCAAACTCAAAAATATTATTTTACAATTATAGACGCACCAGGACACAGGGACTTCGTAAAAAACATGATTACAGGAGCAAGCCAGGCAGATGCTGCAGTTTTGGTAGTTTCAGCTATAGATGGAATACAAAGCCAAACAAGAGAACACGCATATCTAGCAAGGGTCCTTGGAATTTCACAGGTAATTGTAGGCATAAACAAGATGGATGCTGCAGGATACGAAAAAACCAAGTTTGAAGATTCAAAGACAAAGGTTGTTGAACTTTTAAAAACAGTAGGATATGATGTAAGCAAGATAACCTTTATACCATACTCTGCTTTGCAGGGAGATAACATGGTAGTTAAGTCAGATAAAATGTCTTGGTACACTGGCCCTACATTGCTTCAATCACTTGATAGTCTTATAGTTCCAAACAAGCCTACAGATAAGGCATTGAGATTACCTATTCAAGATGTACACAGCGTTGCTGGTTTCGGAACAGTTCCAGTAGGAAAGGTAGAAACTGGAATAATGAAGCCTGGAGAACAAATAATAATAATGCCTTCTGGAATAAAAACAGATGTTAAGAGTATTGAGATGCACCACCAGCAATTGCAACAGGCAATACCAGGGGATAATGTAGGATTCAACATCAAAGGAATAGATAAAAAGGATATTAAAAGAGGAGATGTCGTAGGACCAGCAAATAATCCTCCAACAGTTGCACAGGAATTCACCGCGCAGATAGTAGTAATAAACCACAAGAATGCAATTGCCCCAGGATATACACCTGTATTTCACATCCACACCGCACAGATAGCAGCTACTATAGTAGAAATAGTTGAAAAGAAGGATCCAAAAACAGGACAAACTCTTCAAAAGAACCCAGAGTTCATAAAGAATGGGGATGTTGCAATAGTTAAGATAAAACCTTCAAAACCTACAGTTGTAGAAAAATTCAGCGACTTCCCACAGTTAGGTAGATTTGCAATAAGAGATATGGGTCAAACAGTGGCTGCAGGAGTAGTCTTAGATGTTGTTAAAAGAACCTAAACAATAAGTGAATAAATGCCATTAGCAAAGATAAAATTAATAAGTAGAAATAAGAAAGATGCAAGAGATATCGCAAGACAAATAATAGAAATAGCGAAGGTTTCTGGTGTTAAATTTAAGGGACCTATACCGCTACCTACAAGAGTTTTAGATGTTTCTACTAGAAAGTCGCCTTGCGGAGATGGCTCACACACTTATGAACATTGGCAGATGCGTATCCACAAATGGATAGTTCAAATAGATGGAAGTGAACAAGCATTAAGACAAGTTATGAGAATACCTGTTCCTGATACCGTACAAATTGAGATGTCGCTTGGATAATTACTGCTTTTATTGCTTAACAACGTGAGCGGGAAATCCCACGCTATTTATGGGTGGGATGAAAGCGAACTGTAGATGAATAGAAGAATCCCATTTTTCCATCAGGGATTCATGGACTTCATACTTGGTTTTCAGTTGGTATGTTCTCAGTTCAACGAAAATTGCCTCACTGGAAATCTGAGGTCTTATAAAATCTCCCTGAGCGTATATTTCGGCATGTCCTGCCGTATGATAAGATTTTATTACAAACATATATATCCTTTTTGTTTCATATTATTATTGGTTTTCAGTTGGGAAGCCCACACCGTTTACGGGTGGGAGGATGTCACTTTGTATTTAGTCAGCATATACATTGCTATTGCTAATTTTTTATTTTTATATTTTTAAATTGTTTTTACATTATGCTTAACTTTTTAGTTTGTTGCTTTGTAAATATTTCTTAGTTGGTTGATAATACGGTTATAAGAAAAAAACAAAGTTATAGTTGGATGCTTAGTATAATTCCTATCACAGCGATAAGCAGTGGACTTGGAATTTTTATACCGCTATATATATTATATCTTAAAGGAAATGTGTTTGATATAGGTCTTGCCTTTGCTTTTTATAACTTAGTAAGCATACCTTCAGCTCTTTTCTGGGGAAAAATTACCGATATTTATGGAAAAAGCAAGCCATTCATATTATTGTCAGTGTTTCTTACAATACCAATACTTTTGCTCTTCGGTTTTTCTCAACAACTAAATAATACGTATATATACTACTCGCTCTTTGCCGTTATAGCAACAGCTGCTTCCCCTGCTCTGAATATACTTGTAATGGGGACAAAACGGAACAAAACTCTTCCTAAATACTTCAGTAGGTACAGCCTATTTGGACTTATTGGATCTATTGTAGCTTATGGGTTTGGTGCCTCTTTAGCAATTAATAATCCATCTACATATCTTTATTTGTTAATCTATCTGAATATAGCTGCGGCTATACTTGCTTTAATTTTAATAAAAGATCAACCACGAGAAATTAAAAATAGCCAAAAAATAACACTTGCAAATAATTTATTTCCTTTGCTTAACTCAATAACTGCTTTGCCAATATTAATGATAAGCAGTGATACAGTAATAAGAATACGCAATACAATAAAAAGCATAGAAAAGAAAAGAATTTATCAGCTTCTTGGTGCGATAATATTATTCAATTTTGGCTATTATATTTTTAATACCTCTTATGTCCCTTACCTTAATGGGTATGGTCTTTCATACGCAAACATCTTCGCCATAAACCTTGCCAATGTTGTTGCGCAAATAATAATTTTTATTGCTATAATAAAAATTAAAAAAAGTTTAAAATTAGAAAGAGGATACATGCTATCTATAACATATAGAAGTACAGGATATGTGATTGCTGCAGCAGCTATGTTCTTTCCAATGTTGTTTTTTTCTGTTAATATTATAGCGTACGCAATAGCAGGTTTTTCATATGCGTTATGGAATCTTTCATCGTCCGTATTACTTTACGATATGATAAGAGGTAAGAAAGAGGGTTATTATGTTGGATTGTGGACCGGACTTCTAGGAGGTTCTGCTGTTTTGGGTGCCATGTTATCTGGAGTTATTACAGTGGTATTTGGTTATCAGAGTACATTTCTAATAGCTACTGCTGTGACTTTGGGTTCTGGTCTGATCTTTCACAAAAAATTTGATAGTAAATAATGTTTTGTAATATCAATAAAAAATACAGTACAAAGTAATCAACACAGACAATAACATAGAATATTTAGAATTTTACGGATAATATTTAGTTTAATAATACAAAGATATAGAGATGATTAATATGATAATAGATGCTCACGCGCATATGTTTACTGAGAAGATGTTTGCAGGTATTCATGCTCCAAACACAAAATATAAAATTTCACAGGCGATGATAAACTCAGTGAAACACACAATAGATGATAATAAACAAGCATGGATAGAAGCTATGGATAAAGCTGGAATAGAAAAGACTATTTTTATGTCTACAGTATCATTAAATGAAGAGTTTACCTCTTTTATAAATTCAAGCGATAGATTTATTGGTTTTGCAAAGATAAATCCGGAGCTTCCTGATGCTATTGAAACGTTGAAAAAGGAGATTAAAGCGGGTATGAAAGGAGTAAAATTATATGCAACAAGCGGAGAGTTTAATGTAGGATCCGAAAAAGCATATCCATTTTATCAGTATTGTGAAGAGAACAAAATACCAATAACTATACATTTTGGGGTTACTATTGGTATGACCGCAGACTTATATACAGGAAATCCAATACATCTTTCTAAGGTACTTTCGCTTTTTCCAGAGCTCAATTTTATAATTGCACATTTTGGAGCGGGATATTTCAGAGAGGCGCTTATGCTCAAATATAAAAGAGATAATTTATATATTGAAACTTCAGGAACAAATAATTGGTTGCCCAATCAGGATAATTTCCTGAGTTTGAAGGATGTTTTCAAAAAATCTCTTGATGTTTTTGGACCCGATAAGATGATTTACGGTTCTGATACACGAATTTTTCCAGATGGATATAGATATCATATATTAAAACAGCAGCAAGATATTCTTAATGAGCTAAACGTATCTGAAAATGATAAAAATAAAATAATGCACGATAATATACTTGGTTTATTAAAATAAAGATGTTAAAAATGGAAGATACTAATTTTCCTATGCATAATACAGATAAAAGATTTACTAAAAAAGTAGAAAATTTTATATGTGATAACTGCGGACAGAAGGTTAATGGCAATGGTTATACCGATCATTGTTATAATTGTCTTTATAGCAAACATGTAGATATAATGCCAGGAGATAGAAAAAATACCTGCCGCGGAATAATGATTCCGGAATATACAATTTATGAAAATATGAGCTATACAATACATTATAAATGTGAAACTTGCGGCTTTAGAAAGAAGATCATTGCTGCTGCAGATGATAATGAAAAGATGCTTGAGGAGCTAGTAAAAACCAATAAGTAGTTGCTTGAGAAAGATATATATTATAATTTTGTTTTAATGTATAGTGATTTTTGTGGAACTTAATGAAGCAGAACTTATAGAAAGAGAACTTACAGTAAGAAATTTGAGAGTTAGTAAAGAGGTTCTTGAAACGCGAAGATCAGCAGCCAGATGGCTTGCCCTTACTTTAGGAATAATAAATCCTGGAGAGTCGCGACTTAGCGCAATTGCAGTACTTGATTCAATAATTTACTTTCAGTTCATGAAAAAACAGGATCCAAACGTAAAGGAGTTGATAGAGTATATAAATGTAATGTGGGAACCAATAAACGAAAAAACCCTACGATATCACTTACTTAGAATGAAAAAGATGGGTTTTATTGATAATGAACAGGGACATTTCTGTTTTAAGCCACCAGCAGTAGGAGATAGGTTTGATCCTAACGTTTGGAGTAACTGGCTTTTTGAGACTTTTTATAAGGAAATTTCAAAGAAGTTTGGAGATGTTGTAAACGATTTGAAAGAAAAAGAAAAAATGCAGTGAGGAATATGGATAAGAACAATGTTTTTTGGGTTATAATAGGCGTTTTGATAGTTGCCGCATTAGGAGTTATTTTTTATTATTGGTTTCTTGCACCTCCCGCACCTATTGGTGTTTCTATTAAAATAAATCCATTACAAACCGTTCTTTATCCATATCAGCTTATTTATGCAACAGCAAATATAACAAATACTGGAAAAACATATATACACGGTTTGAATTTTGGAGTTTTTTTCAACGGAAGTTTGGTAAATATTTATAATATTTCATTGCCTGTAGGCATGCACACAGAGATTAATTTTTCTCATGAAGCAATATCGCAAGGAGAGTACAATTTAAGTGTTATAGCAGATCCAACAGGAGGGGATAATTTAGAAAATAGATCTACATCTCACGCAACGGTAGGATTTTATGTATTGAAGCGCTCTAATGCAACAGCATTTTCTATACTTAGTAATAATAATTCCTTTGAAAGCCTAAAAACTATAAGTGGTGGGGCATATGTTCCGCTTACATATTTAAATCAAAATTATGGGCTTAGTATTTTTAGAATGTCAGATGTTCCAGCTATAAATGCCTTTCTAACGCCAATATTGAATCTTACATATAGTTACATAAATAAAATGTACTCTGCAGAAGCCATTTATAAAAATAGCACAGTTTACTCGCTTTGGATTGCTGGACCATTAACTCAAAATGTTTTTGCTCAGGGAGCAAGAGGAGCGAATTTGAGTGTTTCAAACAAAACTCTTAATAACGAAAGTGTTATTTTTATTAATATAGATAAAAACACAACACTGTGTAGTTGGTACGCAGGAGGATGGACAAAGGTAGTCGGAGTTATGGGAAGTCCAAATTGTTACCTGTTCATGAATAATTCAAAATATAATAATACATTAAATAATGCAGCAAAACTCAATATTTTAAAACCTATAGGAGAAAATGACACCATAGCCAATATTACAACTCTTTCTAAAATAGGCAATGGTTATGGAAAACTTTTTTTTGTTAACAGTTCATTTGTTTTTGAATCAATAGAACCAAACTTAGTAGGAAGCTCAGTTTGTTATGGTTTAATCAATGTTGTAAATAATGTTAGTTACTGCAGCAGCTACGATTTTGGAAAGACAAGCGAGATAGGTCCTGTGTCGTTGTTTGATACGAAGGCGTATGTTGGGCAGTATAATCTTTCTATTCTTAATTTGATAAATACTTCACTAGTTACTGCTCAAATACCAAAAAACATAGGAGTTTTAGAAAATATAAAGATTAATGGAACTTCAATACAGTTTAGCAATGGAATATCGAATAGTTGTGTATTCAATGCTAGCGTTGTGTGTTCCTCTCCTGTTTTTGGATTGAATGGAATAACAATTAATTTACATAATAATTTAAACAGCACATTTTTAGTTAGAACAATGGCTTGCTATCAGTCTGGAATTCCAATATATGAAGGAATTAATCAAAGTATACCTGCACTTTCAAATAAAAGCTTCTCTGCGCCTTGCTATGAAAATGGTAATGTTATAAATGGAGTATCTTTAGGGCTTTACTTAAATATGATAATGAATTATTCGGTTGGAAGAGCAAACTATACCTCTGTTGGGCATGCATATTTAGTATGATTTAATGAAGGATATCTATTCCTTTTTTCTTGATATGTTTGGAGAGTTTACACAGATACAAAAACTTGCTTTGCAGGAGATCGAGGAAGGAAATAATACATTGATAATTGCGCCTACCGGAAGTGGCAAAACAGAAGCAGCAATATTGCCCATATTAAAAGATATACAAAAAAACAGAACAGAAGGAATATGTGTTTTGTATATAACGCCTTTGAGAGCATTGAATAGAGACATGATGAAGAGGCTCTCCATACTTTGTGATGCTGCAGGAGTAAGTATAGGAATAAGACATGGAGATACTAGTAGAAACGAAAGAGAAATGCAGGTAAAAACTCCTCCAGAATTACTAATAACAACGCCAGAAAGCATGCAAAATATTCTTTTGTCTCCTAGATTAAGAGAATCATTAAAAAATTTGAGATATGTTGTTGTTGACGAAATTCATGAATTGTATTATAATAAACGTGGAGCACAATTAGCTGTTGCGTTGGAACGTTTTCGAGAATATTCTGGAGAATTTATAAGAATAGGGATAAGCGCTACTGTTGGAAATTATAAAGAAGCAGGAGCATTTTTGTTCAATGACAAAAAAAATAAAATAATAGTGTCAAATATTGAAAAAAAATTATCTGTTAAGATAACAATGCCAACCATCCCTTTGAGAAGGCATGATGAATTTAGGGCTTCTTTTGATCTTGATGATTCTGCAATGGCAAGAATAGAGTTTTTAGAAGATATAATAAAAACACATAATGCTTCGTTGATTTTTGGGAATACACGGCAAGTAGTTGAAACTGTTGGTAGCAGAATTCTTTTCCTCGGTAGACTTGAAAATCTTGAATGTGTAGGAATACACCATAGTTCTTTGGATAAGGAAGAAAGAATTGATATTGAAAATGGCTTTAAAGATGGAAAAATTAAATCCATAATAGCCACAAGCTCTCTCGAGTTAGGTATAGATATAGGAAAAATAGACATAGTCGTCCAATATGGTTCGCCACGACAGTCTACACGGCTGCTGCAGCGTGTTGGAAGAAGCGGGCATAAAGAAGGTCTTGTTTCAAACGGTATAATAATTGTATCTGGAATATTTGACGCTTTAGAATCTGCAGCTACTATAATTTCTGCTGAAAATAAGGATATAGAAAAACATTTTATGGATATATGCCCTCTAGATGTTCTTGCAAATCAAATATCAGCAATGGCGCTTGAATATAAAAAAATAAGTGTGGAAAAAATATTTAGCATTATAAAAAGATCTTCGTCTTTTAAAAGTCTAACTTTGGAGCAATTTATTGAGGTGGTCAAGTTTATGGCAAGCATAAAAACAATCTCAATTAATGAAGGTAATATTTTTACTGGTGTGGCTTCAAGAAAATATTTTATAAATAATATAAGTGTTATACCTGATACACCAAGGATTTTAGTAAGACAAATATCGACAAATAAAATAATCTCGACTTTGGATGAGCGCTTTGTTTATAGTAGTATAGAGGAAGGCTATTCGTTCATAACAAAAGGAATTCCGTGGAAAGTAATAAAAATTGAGGAGGGGGTGATTTTTGTAGAGAGAAGCGAAGAAATAGATGCCGCAATACCAGATTGGATTGGAGAGGATATACCAGTATCTGCAAATATTGCAAAACAAACAATATCTTTTTTTGCAGATTTTAAAAAAATAAGCGGTTTTTTTTATGATAAAGATTTAGTAGTAATAGATTCTTTTTTAAAAAAACAGAAAGAATTTTTTATACCAGAACTTGAAAGTATACTTTTTGAAGTGCTAGACGATTTTGTGGTATTTTATGTTCCTTTAGGCACGCTTGCAAACGGATTTTATGCGAGAAAAATGTCTAGTATATTTAAAAAAATGGAGATGGATGTTGTTGTAAAACCAACCCCTTATGCCATTATAGTGGATTTTAGATTTTCTAGAAAAAGACCTGAGCCTGAAAAAATTATAGATGCTGTTTTTAGATATGAAGAAAATATTGAAATTTTAACCGATTCGGAATTATTTAGATATAAATTCATACAGATAGCAAAACTGTTTGGTATTGTGGAAAAACATAGTACACCAACAAAAAATGTGGTTAACAAATTAATTTTCTTTTATAAGGATACTGTCGTCTATAAAGAAGCGATAAGAGATGTAGAAAAAAATTATTTAGATTATGAAACTATTTTTGAATTCTCAAAAAAATATAGTGAAGGTAAAATAAGGGTAAAGATTGTTAATAGCGGCTCGCCAATCTCTTTTGAGACGCTTAAAATAGGATTAGGTTATAGAGAATTCTTAACGTCATCAAACCCTGGCGATGAAGAAATTGAAGGCTTCATTAAACGTTTTGAAAATAAAGATGTAAGTTTGTTATGTACATACTGTGGAATGATTTTTTCTAAAAAAATAATGCTTGATCAAGAAAAAAATGATAAAATAATATGCATAAGATGCAAAAGTCCAATGATATCTACTAGAAAAGACGAGTATGTTAATGTAATAAATAAAAAATATAATGGTAAAAAGATTAATAAAATTGAAAAAGAAGCTTATGAAAACGCCATTAAAGAGGCCGGATTGATAAGTGCATATTCGTGGAGAGCGATTATTGCTCTTCTCACCTATGGAATTGGAATTTCAACAGCAGGAAAGATACTTAAAATGTTTAGAACCACAGATAAAAAATTTGTTAATGATATACTTAACGCACAGAGAACTTTTGTTAAGAACAGCAGATTTTGGAAAAAATAGTTATTGTATATTTGAAGGAGTGGTAGGAGCAGAATCTGGATAAGAAGGTCCTTGTGATGAACTTGCTGATGATGGAATAGTTTCTATATTTTCTATTATTTTAGCATCTGAAACTTTGTTGTTTTCTTCAAGGCGTATGAGTCTTACTCCACTAGCTGCCCTTCCGGTAATTCTTATTGATGATACTGGGATATTAATACTTATTCCAGAAGAACTTATCAGAATGAGTTGTTCGTTGCCTTTTACAAAAATAGCCTTTAGAACACTTCCAGTTTTTTCGTTTACCTTTAGATTTATAACTCCAGTTCCGGATCTGCTCTGTGTCCTATATAATGCTATATCAGTAATTTTACCATATCCTTTTTCAGTTATGGTTAAAACACTGCCAGAATCATTAGCAGCAATTATGTTTCTAGCTTCATCATTTCTTAATTTTATTCCCCTAACTCCCATTGAGCTTCTACCAGTTAATCTTAATGATTCCTCTTCAAATTTTATTGATTTACCATTCCTTGTAACTATGATTAGATACTTTTCATTTTTATAAATTATAGTGTCTGCTATTTTATCCCCGTCATTTAGGGTTATTGCTCGTATACCTGTAGATCTAGGATGTGAAAATAATGCTGCGTCTGTTCTTTTTACAAGTCCTTTTGAAGTAAGAAATACTATTCTTGAATCAGCAAAGGTATTTGCATTTAACATTGTAACTATCTTTTCAGTGGTTATGTTGAGTAGATTGACTATTGCTTTTCCTTCAGAGTATCTTCCAGATTCTGGTATATTATATGCTTTAAGCCAATACGCTCTTCCAGCGTCGGATATGAATAAAATGTAATCTTTGTTGTTGCAGGAAATTATTTTCTTTACGAAGTCTCCTTCTTTTAGGTTTATAGATATTATACCTTTCCCGCCTCTTGCTTGTTCTTTATAATTTTCAGTAGAGAGGCGTTTTATATAACCTTCATTTGTAAGTATTAACGTAACTACCTCATTACTAATCATGTCTTCGTCTGCTATATCTATCCCGTCTTCGGCAAGTATTATCTCTGTTCTCCTTGAACGACCATATCTTTTTTTAAGATCATTCATATCATTTATTATTATCTCTTCTTGTTTTTGCTTATTAGCGATTAGATCTTTAAAAATTGTGATTTTTCCTTCGAGTTCTGATTTTTCTTTTATAAGTGATGCTCCCTCTAAATGTGTTAATCTGCTTAATTTCATATCTAATATGGCGTTAGCTTGTTTCTCAGACAAACGGAATTGCTCCGTTAAGTTCTTTCTTGCATCAGAAAGTTCTTCGCTTTTCTTTATTGTTTTGATTATTTCGTCTATACTTGCAAGGGCAATAACTAATCCTTCAACTATATGTAAACGGTCATTAGCAACGCCAAGATCATATGTTGTTCTTTTGAGAATTACATCCAGTCTGTGTTCTATAAATGTGTTTATTAATTGTAAAATGTTAAAACTTTTTAGACTTGTTCCAACAACAGCCAAATTTATTATAGGAAATGTTGTTTGTAATTGTGTATGATTATATAATTGGTTTAAAATTTGGTTTGGATCTTCGTTATTTTTCAGTTCTATAACTATGCTCATTCCTGTACGTCCGGTTTCGTCGCGTATGTCCCGTATTCCAGTAATACGTTTATCGTGAACTAGCTGTGCAATGGTCTGTATAAGCGATGCTTTATTGACATTGTAAGGTAATTCGTTTATAATGAGTTTGTTTTTCTCTTCATTAATATCAACCTTTGCACGTATTGATAATTGGCCTCTGCCAGTTCTATATCCATTATAAGAATTTCCAGACATTATTGCAGTGCCTCCTGTAGGAAAATCTGGACCAGGAATTATTTTGATTATGTCTTCTACAGTGGCATCTTTGTTTTTAAGTTTATATATTATTGAATCGCAGACTTCGTTTAAGTTGTGCGGAGGCATGCTAGTTGCCACCCCAACTGCTATTCCAGAAGCGCCATTTATCAATAAATTTGGAACCCTTCCAGGTAAAACGCTGGGTTCTTTTTCAGTGTTATCGAAGTTAGGAACCATTTGCACAGTTTCTTTATCTAAATCATCCAGTGTCTCTTCTGCCAATTTTGTGAGTCGTACTTCAGTATAACGCATTGCAGCTGGAGGATCGCCATCAACAGAACCCATGTTGCCCTGCCCTTCTACAAGCAAATAGTTCATTGAAAAATCTTGGGCCATTCGCACCATTGTTTCATAAACTGCAATGTCCCCATGT
Source organism: Microcaldota archaeon (assembly GCA_021850625.1). GTDB lineage: Archaea > Micrarchaeota > Micrarchaeia > Micrarchaeales > CABMGC01 > JAJZOD01. The sequence goes on from JAJZLJ010000030.1 coordinate 95,054, forward strand.
GGATGAAATTGACCTATTACAGTTCCTACAACTCTTGCGCTTTTTTTAGTCGGTTGATTATGTGTATTGTTTATTTTGTACATCGCGTATAGTATTCTTCTTTGTGCAGGCTTCATTCCGTCTCTTGCGTCAGGTATTGCTCTTCCTATTATTACGCTCATGGCATAATCTATATAGCTTGATTGAAGTTCATCTTCAAGATTAACAATGTTTATTTTTGTCATGAGCACACCTATATATCAAGGAAGTTTACCTCTTCAGCATGGTCATGTAGATATCTTCTACGTTGTGATGGATCTACACCCATAAGAACAGTAAAAAGTCCATCTGCTGTTTGGGCATCTTTTATTTGTACTTGTTTTAATAAACGAATATCTGGATTCATTGTTGTTTCCCATAGCTGCTCTGGATTCATTTCTCCAAGCCCCTTATATCTTTGTGTTTCTGCTTCTTTATCCGTACCTGTCCTAATTTGATTAAGTTCTTCGTCACTAAACACATACTTTTCTTCTTTTCCAATTTTGACTCTATAAAGAGGAGGTTGTGCAATATAAATATAGCCTGCTTCTATAAGTTTTCGCATATATCTATAAAAAAATGTAAGAAGCAACGTTCGTATATGGCTGCCGTCAACATCAGCGTCTGTCATTATTATTATTTTATGATAACGTGCACCTTCCAAATTAAAGGTTTCTTTTATACCAGTACCAAAAGCGGTTATCATTGATTTTATCTCTGTGTTGTCAAAAATCTTTTCATAGCTTGCTTTTTCAACATTTAATATTTTTCCTCTTAAAGGAAGTATTGCCTGTGTATTTTTATCCCTGCCCATCTTGCTTGACCCTCCGGCGCTTTCTCCTTCAACTATAAAAATTTCTGTTTTTGTTGGGTCATCTATTATACAATCTGCAAGTTTTCCTGGAAGAACTGTGCTTTCAAGTATGCTTCTTTTTCTTGAAAGTTCACGTGCCTTCCTTGCACTTTCTCTTGCGTTTGCTGCAGAGATTGCCTTTTCTAAAATTGCTTTGGCGTCTTGAGGATTTTCTTCAAGATAACGAGAAAATAAAGAGTATACTTCTGTTTCTACAAACGTTTTTATTTGACTGTTTCCTAGTTTTTCCTTTGTCTGCCCCTCAAACTCAGGATTTTGCATCATAATTGAAAGTACAGCAGAAAGTCCTTCCCGTACATCATCTCCGGTTATTTTTATTTCGGTTTTTGAAAATTGTTTATTTTTTGAAACATAATTAACAAGCGCTCTTGTTAGTGCGGAATGAAAACCTACAACGTGTGTTCCTCCGTCTGTTGTTTTTATAGAATTTACAAATGATTCAAGTTTCTCTTCATATGTCGTATTATATTGTAAAGAATACTCTAAAGTCATTGGACCTTCTGTTTTTTTACCGTGTATTATTTTTGTTATAGGTGTTGTTGATTTATTTAAAAAAACAATAAAATCTTTTAGACCGTTTTCTGAAAAGTATGTGATTTCTTCTGGTTGTTCGAATCTATCGTCCTTTAGGATTATTTTGAGACCTGGATTAAGAAATGTTGTATAAGTAAGTCTTTCTTTTAATCTAGTTGAATCAAAAACTGCTGTTTTGAATATTTCTTTGTCTGGTTTGAATAGTATAGTAGTTCCAGATTCTTGACTTTCACCTATGATTTCGAGTTTTGATGTTGGAATTCCCCTGCTGAATTTTTGTTCATATATTTTACCGTGTTTTTTGACCTTTACGTATGTAAATTCAGATAAAGCGTTTACAACGGTAAGACCTACACCATGAAGACCTCCAGACACTTTATAAGTATCGTTATTAAATTTTGCGCCTTTGTGGAGAGTTGTCATTATAATTTCTAGGGCATTTTTATTGTATTTTGGCATTATCTCTACAGGTATACCTCTTCCATCATCACTTACTTCTGCAGTATTACCATCACCGTTTTGAGAAATAGATATTATTATATTTTTACAAAAACCCGCAAGCGCCTCATCTACAGCATTATCCACAACCTCAAATAAAAGATGAAGTACTCCTTGAGAGCTTGTTGATCCTATATACATAGCTGGCCTTTTCCGTATTCCTTGTGGACCCTCCAATACCACTATATTTGATGCTTCATACTCTCCAGTATCTGGCATATCCATAAAGATCCACTAAATCAATAGTATTTAAAGAATATAAAGCTTTTCAATGTATTTTGTCGAGGAAATTCTAATTTAAATATTAATTTTAAATGTTTTTAAAAAACACATACAAAACATATAAATATGTTTACATGGGTGGTCTTTTTGTGTTTTAAAAAGTTATAGAAAGATCGAAGAGTTATCACTAAACATTATCTATTCATGCACGTTTTACAGGAGTGACATCCTCCCACCCGTAAACGGTGTGGGCTTCCCAACTGAAAACCAATAATAATATGAAACAAAAAGGATATATATGTTTGTAATAAAATCTTATCATACGGCAGGACATGCCGAAATATACGCTCAGGGAGATTTTATAAGACCTCAGATTTCCAGTGAGGCAATTTTCGTTGAACTGAGAACATACCAACTGAAAACCAAGTATGAAGTCCATGAATCCCTGATGGAAAAATGGGATTCTTCTATTCATCTACAGTTCGCTTTCATCCCACCCATAAATAGCGTGGGATTTCCCGCTCACGTTGTTAAAAAGTATTATAAATGTAAATAACCAATATAATCAAACATTATTTCATTATTTGTATATAAAATAATATTTAATTTGGGTCCGTAACTCAGTATGGTCAGAGTGTCTGGCTCTTAACCAGAAGGTCGTGGGTTCAAATCCCACCGGGCCCATTTTATATAAGAATTAATTGTTTAGATGAAATAAGATAAGTTTTAATAATATTATAATATTTATTAAGGGGGTTTTTTGGTTACAGAATTTGCAGAGGTTTTTAGGCACGACAATGAAGATCATAAGTTATTGCTTTTTGATTTTTATGGAACTATAGTTACTTTGTATGAAAATATAAAACCAATGCCAGGAATACAAGATTTTTTAAAGTTAGTTAAAAAACAAAATGTAATTTTAGGTGTAGTAACATCATGTGAAAATAAAGAAGTGATAGATATAGTTTTAAAAAGAGAAGAATTAGATGATATTTTTTCTTTCGTTATAACCGAAAATGAAAGTTTAAAACATGATGAAAGAATAAAAATTGCAATAGAAACAGCAGAAAATATTATTAATAATAGATATAAAAGACAAAATGTTTTTCTTTTTGATGATGATGTTGCTCGTATTAATGTAAGTAAAAGAATGGGAATTGTACATGTATCTATTGTTGAAAGAGAGGAAGAAAAAGTAACAAAGACTTTAGCTCCAGATTATATAATACAAGATTTTAGAGATAAAAAAAAGTTAGAGATTATTTTTAATCCTGTTAAAAGAGAGGTTGGTGAATCTTTTGCACCAAAAAAGAAGCTTCACCAATAAGTATTAACGGGATCTGTTTATCATAAATTCTGCAAATTCTTTAAGTTGTTCTTTTGCTTTTGATTCTTTTAACACAGGTTCAACTTTTTCCCACGCTTCGTTTATAATTTTTTGTGCGATTTTTTTTGAATATTTTATTGAATCATATTTATTTAAAATAGATATTGCTTTTGATATTTTTTCTTTATCAGTAGTGTGTTCAGCGAGTATAGATAAAAGCGATTTTTTGTCTCCTTCTGATGCTTTTTTCAGTGTATGTATTACCATTAAGGATATTTTTCCTTCGGTTATATCATCCCCAACGCCTCCTTTGCTTTCTGAAACCTTGCTTTCGTCTATATTTAGTATATCGTCTTGAATTTGAAACGCAACGCCGATTCCTGCCCCGAAATCTCCGATTGTTTTTATTGTTTTTTCGTCTATTTCTGCAAATATTCCAGCAAACTCGCAAGATAATCTGGCAAGCACACCTGTTTTATCCGTAGACATTTGAAGATAGTTTTGTTCGGTTATGTTTTCTAAATTAATAAGTCCTGCGTGCCACGCTATATCTACCCCTTGACCAACAGTTACGCGTGTGAGATTTTCAATATAACAACCAAACAATTTATTTTTTATTTCTAAGGAAAGTTTTGGATCTGAAGAAAAAATGCGCATTGGAAAAAACTGCATGAAATCTCCTAAGTTGGTAGCAACATCAATTCCATATTTAATATGAACTGCTGGTGCTCCTCTTCGTGTTTCTGATTTATCTTCTATATCATCATGTACTAGTGTTGCGTTGTGTATTACTTCAGGAATTATACAAAAACGTAGATAATCCTTGGAATTTTTACCTAGAGCTTCAATAAATAAAAGCATGAGAGTTGGTCTCCATCGTTTACCCCCTAAATCTAATAAATACCAGAAAGGATTTAGAATGCTTTTTGTAAACGCTTGATTATCATAAGCATATTTAGGTTTATTTAAAATTGAAGATATATACTCTTCTGAAGCTATAGTAGGTATATACTGTTTTAGTTGTTTATCCACTAGTTTAGCATTTTCTGAAATAAGTAAATTTATATCTATCAAAAAATCACGTTTTAGTATAAATAATAGGATTAATATTAAAATATTATGCTTAGCAACGACTAACAACGTTTATTTGCAATTGTTTGTTTTTGGCGTTTTTAAGTATTATACTCGTAGCTTAGTCAAAAGGTATTTATATCTGAAGAGCGTAATATATATACTGCTTGGCGTCGGGTTGTTTAATGAAAAAAAATAATAAAATTAGAACTAACCGTAGTGTTAAAAAAGTTAAAAAAATGTCAGTTGTTAGTGTTTTAAAAAACAAAAAAAATAAAAATAACATAAAACCCATAAAAAGTAATAAAAAGGAAATTATAAAAATGCCTAAAATAGATAAGATTGCAGAAAAAAATAAGGAAATACAGTTAAAATTAACTGAAAAAAAAGAAAAAGCAAAAATATTGTTGGAAGAAGAGCATCTCAAAGAATATTTAGCTAAAAATGTAGGTAGTAACGCCAACGGAATTTTGGCTTTGCTTCTTGAAGGACCTAATGTTGATGATAAAGTAGCCGATTTCTTAAAACTTAAATTAAATGAAACAAGAAGAATGCTTAATCTTCTAAACAATTTTGGTTTAGTCAAATATAATATAAACAAAGATGCTAATGGATGGCTTACTTTTATATGGTATTTGGATTTTGAATCTGTAGGAACCTTTGGAAAAAAAATAAAGGAGATATCAGAAACAAAAACAACATATTTACCAGAAGATTGTAATGATTTTTTTATATGTAAAAATTGCTCTAAAACACATACAATAGTTATACCTTTTGAAACCGCGTTTGATAGTGGATTTAAGTGTGTTTGTGGAAAAGAAATGACCATGATAGAAAAAACCAAAGCAGAAGAATTATATAGTTCTTTTAATAAAACAAAGTAAAGCGAGGTAGGGTAGCTCGGAGTGCCCGCCGGGCTCATAACCCGGAGGTCGGTGGTTCAAATCCACCCCTCGCTACTATAATTGACATGACCCCACAGTTCCACTAATCGTTTGTTTGTAGTATATATAGTAAGTAATCGAAGCTACATAATAATATAAATAAAACAAAAAATACTAATATAATTAAAATATTAGTGGAAATGAACCCTCAAACGTGTTTAAATGACAGAAAATAATGATTTAGAAGATCTTTTTGCAAAACTTTCTGAAGAAAAGAAAACAAGAGAACTTCTTTCTTTACCTGAAAATTTTTATATTAAAAAAACACCCAAAACAATAAAAAATGAAGAATTTCAAGAAAATGATATAAAAAATGAAAATACAACTAAAAATATCATAAAAATGATAGAAAATCTTAAAAAAATAAGAATTCAAAAATTGTTAATTTATTTAGCTTATGAACGTAGATTGCCAACGCCTATGCCAATGGAAGAGGAAAGTCTATATAAACATATTAAGAATATATTAAATGAAAACATTCAAAATAACAATAAAAATACTAAAATAAAAATAATCAACGATATACCCGAAATAATATCTCCAGACGGTAAAAGATTAGGGCCTTTTTCAAAAGGAAAAATTATAACTTTAGAAAACGAAAACGATATTGAATTCATAATAAAAAATAAAATAGGAGAAACTTTATAAAAGTGATTAAATGAAAATAGCGAAAGAAATTAACACATTCTGTCCAAAATGTAATACACACACACCACATGCTGTAAAAAATGTTAGCAAAGGTAAACAACGAGGGCTAAGTAAAGCAACAAGAAGACACAACAGAGCAATAAAAGGTTACGTTGGTAGTGTAGAACCTAAAATACATCCTAAAAAACTAGGAAAAAAACAAAAAGTTATAATAGAATGTACAAAATGTAAAACAAAAGCAGAAAAAGTGTTTGGGAAAAGAACAAAAAAGAAAATTGAGATTAAAAGGTGAAACGCACGTTATTTCCAAAACAATTACCTGATGAAAAAGAACTTGTACTTATTAAAATAACTAAAATAATGCCATATGGTGCTTATTGCGAACTTCAGGAATATAATAAAAAAGATGCATATCTTCCAATATCAGAAATAGCGTCTGGTTGGATAAAAAATATACACGAGTTTATAAAAGAAGGTCAAAAAACAGTAGGAAAAGTAATTTCTGTAGACAAACAGAAAAACACTATTGATGTATCACTTAAAAAAGCAACACAAAAAGAAAAAGCCGACAAACTCAACGAATTCAACCTCGAAAAAAGATATGAAAAACTTTTTGAACAAGCAATAGTTCTTTCTAAACAAGAACAAAAAAAGGATAAAATAAAAGAGGAAATAAATACAAAATATACAACATATTTGCAACTTTTTAATGCGTTATTAGAAAACAAAGAAACTCTTTCTTTTGTTAAATCTAAACCTTTCACCGACGCACTAGCAGAGATAATAACAAAAAATATCAAACCTAAAAAATACATAGTTTCATACACTGTAGATCTAAAAATAACCTCTCCTTCTGAAAGTATTAAATCTATAAAATCCATCTTAACAGAAATAAATAAACTAGGAATTGATATTCTTTATTTAGGTGCGCCTAAATATCGTTTCACATCGGAGGGTCCTGATTATATAACAGCGGAAGAAAAGATAAAAGAATCGAGAAAAATCCTCGAAAAAACAAAAACAATTTCTTTCTCAATGAAAAACGACAAGGTTTAATTATGAAAAAAACAACAATTTTTTACAATAAGAAAATAAAAATTAAGAATCCTATTTTATTAATAGGTCTTCCAGGTATTGGAAGTGTGGGAAGCCTTGTAGCAGAACACATAAAAAATGAATCTGGTGCAGAAAAATTTGGTGTTTTATATTCTCCTTTTTTCCCACCACATGTAATAATGGAAACCTCTGGAAAAGCAAGAATGTTAAGTAATAGATTTTATCACTTTAAAAATAAAAAAGGAAACAGTATAATTATACTACTAGGAGATACACAACCAATGACAACAAAAGGACAATATGAAGTAAATGGGCAAATAGCTCGGTTTTTCAAAAGAATTGGCGGAAAAGAAGTTTATGCCATAGGTGGATATAGTGTAAGTAATCATTATATAGAAAAACCACGTGTTTTTGGAGTTGCTACGGACATTAAGACAATTAAAAAGCTTAGCTCTTTTGGGATATTATTTGGAAAAGCATCAGGTAGTATTTTTGGTGCCGCAGGCCTTATTCCTCTATTAGCATCAAAACAAGGCATAAGCTCTGCATGTATAATGGGCGAAACTGGTTTATTAGAGATAGATGCAAACGCAGCCAAGGCTGTTTTAGAGATTCTTAACAAGGTACTAGATATAAATATAAATCCTTCAAATCTTGATAAGATAAAGAAAGAAACAGAAAAACTTATGAAGGAACTAGAAGAAGCATCAAAAGGCAATCCAGAACAACTTTCCGGAGCCCCAGGTCACAAAGACAATCTTACCTACATACGCTAATATCTTACTGATCTTATAAAACACTAGCTCAGCACGCCAAAGCTTACACTTGGCATGATTCCGTTGGGTGGATAGGCACGAACACGAGTCCAATAAGAGGTATAATCATTCAAGGCTTGTCCTTCCATATAATATGAAGGGTATAATACTCCTGTTACAGCCTCAGAACTTGAATAAGAATTGGCATAGTTTCTATAGCTTGTTATTGTAACCCCATTATTAGTTATACTCCAGACACTTGGTGTTGTTGAATATGTTACATAATCTGTTAAAACTGAATTTTCCCATGGACTTATATAAATATTAGATTGACCTTCACTTCCTATTGAATCAAAAAGAACGGTAAAACCTAAATTTTGAAGTAAACCAAAACCTGTTGTAGACCACCCACCATTACTACCGTGTGGTATCGTCCCATACATATCAATTAAATCTGGTTCTGAAAATCCTGTTTTTGCTATTATTCCTTCATCATTATCATTTGACCTTGTTGATTGCATTGTTAATCCATTATTCACTGTAAGTGTGAATCCGCCGTTGTTGGTTTCTGTCCATTTATTTGTATTCAAACTCGTTCCAGCAAAGTTATCATAGAAGTTAAATACATTCGCACCATCATCATACTCTGCATAACTTGGCGATAGCTGTGGCGCTTCACCGATGCCAATTGTTCCAGAACTGCTCAGAAGATTCATAGTGTTTGCAACCAATGCCATATAAATTTTTATTTGAGACTGCGCAGGAATTGACGGTGCAATACGTGCCCAAGTTGTAAGTGTTCCTGAATTATTGCTTTCTATCCACGAAGGGATAATCGTCCCGTTCTGATAAACATACTCGAAGTTTGCCACATTTCCGTTAAAGGAGATATAACTTGCATAATTGCTTTCTGTTATAGTGATCATTTCCTGGAAGTTTCCAGAGGTTGCTGTGTTCTGTGTATTTTGTATTGTTATAGGTACATAATACTCTGTCTGAGGTGTACCTGTAGATGAGGTTCCAGATACAGTTGCCTTTATCGCTGTTTTTGCAATATTAACCTCCTGCCCTGAAACACCAGAGTATGTATACTGCAACCATAACGTTCCTACAAAAGCACTTCCTAACGTATTGCTTTGTAAACCACAGTAAAAATTAAGAGGGACACTTACTCCTGTATTCAAGGATAA
>JAJZLJ010000009.1 GCA_021850625.1 Microcaldota archaeon
TTAATGGAAAACCAAGCGTTATATATTTAGGTTCAATAACGTGTATATTCTGTGGAGAAAACAGATGGGCAATGGCGTTGGCGCTTTCAAGATTTGGTAACTTCAGTAATCTTTTTGAAGGATACAGCGCTCTTAAGGACAGCGATGTACCTACTATATATTGGTCTCCTGCCCATTACAACAGCTCTACAGTAGACTTAGGCTCTTATTATAAGAGCAATTACATTAACTTCATAGCCATAGAGGATACAAATCCAATAACTGGTGGTTTTGTTGTCCAGCCTATTCCAATTATACAACAAGAGATAAATCAGTCTGGAAATCTTGCGTATATAGATGCCTTTAAATTTATAGAGCAACTAAATAATTTTCAAGGCACTCCTTACACTATATGGGGGAGTGATCAGGTAAGTGGTGCAGATGCTATAGATTTTGGTAATACACCTCCAACATCTAGTGCTGATCTTCAACTTGTAAATATGACTCATGCTCAGGTTTTGCAACAGCTTGCGACATTCAATGATCAGTTCTCACAAAGCGAGTATGCTGCTGCAGATCTTTATGTTGCTATGGTATGCAGTTCAATAAACAATGTCGCACCGGTATGTTCTCTTCCTGCAATAAAAACTATAGAAAGCACGAATGGTTATTAAATTTTACCAGAAATTATTACTGTAAACATAATATTTATAAATAAAATGATGTAATTACAATCTGTCTTAACCATGAAACTTCAATCATCCTACGAACTTTTCGACACTTATACTTGGGTATTTATAGCCTTGTTTATAGCAGGCGCAGTAATACTTACTTTTTTTCTAATAACCTCACATCCAAGTACATACTCTTACTGTTACATAAACTCTCAGTTTCAATGCAGTAATGCTTCTGTATATGTAAATTCGTCAGGTTCTATTTTGATTATAACAGTAAAAAATGAGGTCGGAACAAAAGTAGGTTTTCCAAGCAATGCCATCTCTGTTTTCCCAACTTATAGCAACGCTTCTTATAATGGTTCTTGTAACCCTAAATCTGTCACAGAAAAAAGCACATTTACCTGTACTGTTTATATAAATAATTATTTTCCCTCAGTAGGTTCACAAATAAACTCCAGATATAATATTTTTTATGGACTATGCAGCAACTGTTCTGATAATAATCTTAACTCATACCAGGTCAGTGGAACATTGACCGTTGATGTCTTAGCTCATAAAAACTTTAGTTAATTGCACTTTAATTTGTAATCTATTCTAATATTTGGAAAGGATTAAAATAGTAATTGTATAATCATATTCATGGAAAACAAAAATTTATTTCTAAAAAACTCCTTTCCTTTATCTGTAAGTTTAAGCAGAGTACGTGCTATATTAAAAATACTAAACGAAACCAAAGGTCTTTCACTGAGGGAACTAGCTTCATATACAAAGGAACATATAGACCTACTTTTTCCTTTGATTTCTGCTGCAGGAATAATGGAACTTTTAACCATTAAAGAAGAAAAAGTAATAATTACCAAAAAAGGCTCAGCCTTCTTAAATAATCCAGACAAAAATCTAAGTTCCATACTCAAAAAAATAGAGCCGGCAAAGACCGTTCTAATCTTATTAAAAAACCAAAGCATGACAACTCCAGAGCTTGCAGTTTCTCTTAAGAACAGAAAGCTAATATCTGGTGATACGTTGAAGATGACCGAGGAGCTGCACAATTTTTTAATTACTTGGTGCTTAAAAGCAAATATTGTTTCTTATACTCCAAAAAATGATCTTTGGTCTATTGCGGTGTAGAAAGGATCTTATATATTTTATCTACAGTATCAAGAAATATGGGATCTCTTCTTGATCTAGGTCTTTTCATGTTTATCTCTTCAATGCTCAGTACCTTTGAAGGTTTTCCTGAAAGAACCACTATTTTATCTGAAAGCTCAACAGCTTCTTCTACATTGTGAGTTACCATAATTACCGATTTTACAGATCTTTTTTTATTTTTAAGCTGCTCCAAGACATCATACCTTAGTGTATTAGCTGTAAGTTCATCCAAAGCGCTAAAAGGCTCATCCATCAAAAGAACCTCAGGCTCTGAAGCAAGAGCTCTGGCGATTCCAACTCTTTGTTTCATACCTCCGCTGAGCATATTTGGATATGTGTACTCAAAACCCTCAAGTCCAAAACTCTTAAGTAGTTCTGCTGCGTGTTTGTTTTTTTCTTGCTCAGTTATTTTAAGCATAGAGTATCCTATCTTTACATTTTCTATATTAGTAAGCCATGGTAAGAGGGCAAAGTCTTGAAAGACAAACGATATTTCTCTTGAAGGTTTTTCCACCTTCTTTTCTTTATAAAATACCCCCCCTCTACTTGATTTTATGAGCCCTGCAGCAATTCTTAAAAAGGTGCTTTTCCCGCATCCGCTAGGGCCTATTATCGATACAAACTCATCATTCATAGCTGTAAATGTGATATTTTTAATGACCTCCTGTTCATTATCATATGAAAATCCTACTTCCTTTGAGTTTATTATAATCATCTTAATACCTACTTATAAACCAAAGCTGCCTTATCATATAATCTTTTCCAAAGCACCTTGTTTATTATAATTATCATAACAACTAAATTTATTAATGCGATTCCCATCAAAAGAATGTTACCATTTGATAAAGTAATATCAAGAAATCTTCCTATTCCGTATGTTACATGCGTGCTCCCGAACGACTCTGCCAAAATACTGGCGTTCCACTCTGCTGCGATAGCTGTTATACCTCCTGTTATTATTCCAGGAAGCAGAGCCATGACATATATCTTTTTCCATGAGTTTATTCCCTTAACTCCAAATATTCTTTTAACCTCAAAAACATTACTCTGCAAAGTTTTTCCGGCTCCAATCATGCTAAATATCATGTACCATACTCCGCTAAGGAAGAAAATAAGAAAAGCAACAATCTCCGGGCCATATGTCCCATTGCCAAATAAGTTCACAAGCTCTGGAAGCAGTATAGTTGCAGGTATAGCTGCAAGTATCTGGAAAAGAGTAATGTATCTTGACTCATTTTTTGCCATGAATATTATATATACTGAGATTAAGATAGAAACAATAGAAACCGCAATAAATGCAACCCAGACTCTTAATATTGATGCTGCAAGCTCCTCGAGAATCATTATTTCAGAGTTTAAAAGTCCTGTAATAAAAAGCAAAATAAAAATAAGAAGTACTGCAAAAGAAGCGTAAAAAATCATATGCATTCTGCTGCTCTTTGAAATTTTAGCCTTTTGTTCTTTATGCATTCCAAACTTTATTTTTGAAAGTGCCCTTATCAGTACTCTTTCTTCCTTCTTAGCATATCTTTCATATCTTCGTATGCTTCTTAATTTCATTTCTTTAAAGAAACTACTTTTTTCGGGTTTGCCTTTTCTGTGCTTATTTACATAACTTTCTAAAGGTCCAAAAAATAGAAATCTTGTGGCTATTACAAAAATCAAAAAAATAATCAGTGCTATTATGTAGCCATAAGTGTTTCCAGAAGCCGCAAGCTCTGTAACGGCAACACCTATCCCGTGCTTGACGCTATACTCGGCATTACCTGTTGAAAAAATTTCACTACTTACTAGATAAAACAGGCCAATAGACCAAGAAAGCATTGATTGTTCTACAACTCTTGGCAGGCTTGCAGGTATAAATATTTTTTTTATTTTCTGTAAAAATCCCATATTATAGAGTTTAGAAAGCTCATTAAACTCTTCAGGCAATGTTTTTATAGATTCATAAACACCAAATATTATGTTCCACAACATGCTTGTTATTATCAAGAATATAACGGCAAGATTTATTCCTATTACTCCAGGAAGTAATCCGACAATTATGTATATGGCAAAAGGGAAAAAAGCAAGTATTGGAACGGTTTGCAGAATATCGATTATAGGCATCAAGTATCGTTCTGCGGTTCTTGACAAAGCCATATAAATGCCTATTGCAAAAGCGATAACTACTGAAATTCCGAGTGCTAAAAACATCCTAATCCATGAATAAGAGGTGTCTATTATCAAGTTTAGTACAAGCCCAAATACTCCCTGCATGATATCCTATCAACCTTAATGATTAATATTCTTTTCAATTGTTAGATATATTGTAAATATATAAAACATTCATGCAGGTAAAAAAATGCGAAGAGCAAAAAACCAAAATAAAAAAATCAGTCAAAAACAAAGCTTCAAACCTAAAAGACATGCTAAAATTATTAATAACACCAAAAAATATACGGAGAAAAAAACTAAAATCAAAAAATCAGCAATAAAAAATAAAAGTACAAATACAAAAAAAGAGTTTTCCGATTTAGAAGAATATATGATATCTGAGGTTCTTGCAGAAAAAAATACAAACACTGAAAATCCTATATCTCTTAATACAATACTTTCTAATCTTACTCCTTCAATGAGAAAAATATCGTATAAACACGGATACTCTATAGGCAAAAGCATATACTCTATGTTTGGTGATGTAGATGCTCTTCTACGTTTTATTGAAGTTGGAGGGATGAGAAAGGCTCTATATTATCCTTACGGTGAGCTTTCTATAATTCATTCAAAGCCAAATACAAACAGCGTTAGCTACGCTTTGAATATCCATTTTTATGAGTCAGGAATTATTGCAGGTTATTTGTCTGCTTACCTAGATAAAAATATAGATGTTATAGAATCTAGATGTGTTGCTAATGGTTCATCAGAGTGTCAGTTCAACGCATCATATGGTTCTGGAGAGCCTAATTTCTTCAAAGAAAACAAATGCATCTCTCCTTCATTAATATCAAGATCTATTTCAGATGGAAATAATTCATCAATAAATCTTCCTTATCATATGCTATCTATAACTCCAATATTAGAATCAAAAAACATAACATTAGGTCTTTCAAAGATCCTCTATCTTTCAGGAATTGAGCTATCAAAGAGTTCATCTTTAAAGAATCTGGAGGAAAACTTAAGGAAGATGGCAAGTTATTTGGGTGTATCTGCACCAAAACTAAAAACTCAGAAAAGAAAAATTATAGAGATGCAGCTTCAATATAACAAATACAACTCTATAAAAGAGTATGTCTCTATTACCTCAAATTTATTCACCGGCTTTATAAAAAGTGTAACTAACAAGAACGTTGAAGCAAGCATAACTATTAATAAAGATAACGTTTATATACTTAAAATAAATCTTATACATTAATCTTTGGTGCATGAATGAAGATAGAGTCCCTAGACGGTCTGCTTAAACTTATACCATCAATTAAAAAACCAACACATCCTCTTTCGTTTAAAGACAAGCTTAAATGGACAGCAATTATTATGGGTATATACTTTACTATGTTTAGCATACCTGCTTTTGGAGTTAATACTTCTTCATTAAACAGCTCAATCTTTCAAGTAATAAATATAATATTTGCAGCAAGGATAGGCACCTTGGTAACTGTCGGTATAGGTCCAATAGTTCTTTCAAGCATAATACTTCAGATGCTCCAAGGTACTGGCGCTTTAAATATAGATCTTAATAATCCTGATCAAAAAAGCAGATTCCAGGGCATACAAAAAATAGCAGCAATGGTAATAGCAATAATTGAGGCTACTATTTTCACTTCAACAACCATCTCTCTTACTAGCCCTGCCTTCTTCTGGATTGTGGTTGCACAGTTAGCCATAAGCGCAATAATAATAATATATCTTGATGAAATAATGGTCAAGTATGGAATTACCTCTGGAATAAACTTATTCATTGCAGGGGGAGTCGCTTATGCAATTGTTGCTGGTACTGCGTCAATATTAATACCAGAAGCTCAAA
>JAJZLJ010000022.1 GCA_021850625.1 Microcaldota archaeon
TCCGTAATATTCCAAGACGCGTTGCTTTACTTTACCATTCTCCCTATACCCCTCCACTTTGAAGAAGTATTCTTTGTTCTGAACTTTCCGACAGACAATATATGCCATAGTTGTATTAAATTTAATATAACATTTATAAACCCATATGCTTCAAATTGTGTAGTAATCTACCATCTAAAAGTAGGATGTTGTGATAACTTTAATCGGTACTCAGTTCCGAAAGGTAGGTATAAAACTTATTCGTAAAAACCTATCTCCATCTCTCCTGCGTAGTTAAAGTTCGGAGCCTTTATAACAATATTTGCGACATAGCTATCTTTTCTGTCTAATACAAATGGCACTTCAGGTTTTATCGATATTATCTCAAAAGGTTCGTTTATTTTAACCTCTTTGACTCTTGTGTTATAACTCAATATTTTATAGAGTTGTATATCTTTTTTGAATGGCTGGCCCTTTTTAATGTTCATGCTAAACATAGACTCTTCAAGTTCAACTTTTTTCTGGGCATTTGCCAATATTATTTTTGAGATGCTTATATCTACATTGTCCTTGCTGTTTGTCTCAAGTTTTATTAACATCGGTCCGCTGTAATTTCCTTGAGGTGCCTTTATCTTAAGATTAAACTTCATCTTTGTCAAGTACTGCACCTCTGTAGGAAGAGTTGGCTCTATCTCTAGCAATGTAAATGGTTTATCTACTGTTATTTTTTCTACATTTATTGTAGGACCTTTTAGATTATCGGGAAGCAGTCCATTGCCTATTGTATTTTGAAACGGAAGTTGAAATGTAAAAATTTCATCAACATCCATTCCGGGAAGGCTGTGTACATCACCTCCAAATCTTATATTAACTGCAGTTATTGTTGCGGCTTTTTTATGTTCTTCTTGAGGTGTATCTGAAGTCTTATCATTTCGGATAGACCGTTTACCTTTAAAAATATCTAAGATGGACAAAATATCGCCAGATTGTTATTCATATATATTATCTTAGATAACCTATTTATAGTTGTATTTGATGATATTATCTAGGTGTATTTATGGTTGTTGAAGGAGAAAAAGCCCCTGATTTTGAGCTTGTAGGTTCCGATGGTAAAAAACATGCATTAAAAGAGTTTAGAGGTAAAACTCTAGTACTTTACTTTTATCCAAAAGACGATACTCCTGGCTGCACAACAGAGGCAAAGAACTTTAATAAAAAGTTAGATGAAGTTAGGGCATTAGGCGCTGAGGTTGTAGGTGTAAGTAAGGATGATACCAAATCACACGAAAAGTTCTGCAATAAGTATGCTCTTAACTTTCTTTTGCTTTCAGATCCGGATAGTTCTATGATAAAGTCTTATGGTGCATATGGCGATAGGGGAATCTTTGGAATGGGGACTTTAAGGAAAACTTACATTATAGATAAAAATGGAAAAATTTCAAAGATATTTGAAAAAGTCAAACCAGATAAGCATGATACAGAGGTTTTAGATTTTCTGAAAACTTTATAATCAACTTTTCTAGGTGCAACAAAAGATATAAAAGTATTAACTCATTATGATACATTATGGAAAGTAAAGATTACACTTTAGGAACGAATATAATTCCATATAACTACGAACTATTTTTTGAACCTAACTTTTCTGATTTCAAATATAAAGGGGAAGAAAAGATATATTTAAACATAAAAAAACCTACAAAAAGTATAACCTTAAACTCTTCAGAAATAGAGATACTTGATGCGTTTGTAACTTCAAATAAAAAAATTCAACAATCCAAATCCAATTCATATGATAACAAAAATGAAAGATTAACGCTTTATTTTGAAAAGGCTATCTCTGGGGATGTTTTATTAGAGATAAAATTTACTGGCACTCATAATGATAAAATGGTTGGCTTTTATCGAAGCAAATACCTTGAGGATGGGAAGGAAAAGTACTTTATGACAACTCAGTTTGAGGCTGCAGATGCAAGAAGGGCGTTTCCATGTTTTGATGAACCTTCATTCAAGGCAACCTTTGAACTTTCACTTCTAATAGATGAAAATCTTACGGCTATTTCAAACATGCCATCGATCTCAGAAGAAAAGATAAAAAATAAAAAACTTATAAAATTCAAAAAAACTCCAAAAATGTCTACTTATCTATTATACATGGGTGTTGGAAATTTAGAGATAACCTCAGATAAGTTGGGCAAGCTTGTATTAAGGCTTATAACTACTCCTGGCAAGAAAGCGTATGCAAAGCTTCCTCTTTCATATGCTAAGAAGTTTGTTTCATTTTATGAAAAATACTTTGGCGTTAAATATCCTCTTCCTAAAATTGATTTAATAGCAGTTCCAGATTTTGCTGCTGGAGCAATGGAAAACTGGGGAGCAATAACCTTCAGAGAAACGGCTCTTTTATGTGATGAAAAATCTGCAGTCGCTTCAAAACAAAGAATAGCCGAGGTAATAGCTCATGAGCTTACTCATCAGTGGTTTGGCGATCTTGTTACAATGGCGTGGTGGGAAGATTTATGGCTTAATGAAAGCTTTGCCACATTTATGAGCTACAAGGCTATGGACTTTGTATTTCCTGATTGGGAGGTAGAGCTGCAATATATTAGCGAGGTAATAAGCATTGCTTTTGCAGCAGATCAACTTCTTTCTACCCATCCAATAAACGTAAAAGTAAACTCTCCAGATGAGATAGATCAGATATTTGACGAAATAAGCTACAATAAAGGCGGCAGCGTACTTAACATGCTTGAAGATTATGTTGGTAAAGAAATATTTAGAAAGGGCTTAAACCTATACTTGAACGAGTACTCTTATTCTAACGCAACAAAACAGAATTTATGGGATAAAATAGCAGAAGCTGCAAAGAAAAATAATGTCAAAACCGACATAGCAAAAGTTGCAAAAGCATGGATAGAAAAGGAAGGACATCCATACATCTCCATTTCACGTTCAAAGAATGGATTTTTACTATCTCAAGAAAGATTTACTCTATTAAATAAAAAATTTAAATCTGACATATGGCCAATACCTGTTAGATATTATCTATCACACAATGGAAAGAACAAGCATTTGTTTGTTATGGATAAAAAAACTACAGAAATTAAAACTTCAAATACCAGCTCTTTTATAAAACTAAACTCAAATCAGAAAGGGTTTTACAGGGTTTTCTATCCAAAAGAAATGTTAAGCGAGATAGGTGAGCTAATAAAGGAGCAAGAGCTTTCACAGGAGGAAGCATGGGGCGTTGAAAACGATCTATATTACTTCACTAAAAAAGGCATGTATACTATTGAGGAGTATTTGGAGTTTGTTAATAACTACTGTTTTGCAGCTAAGTACCCATTGAATGTAAATGTTCTTAAACATCTAAATGGTTTGTATAATCTTCTTTTCAATACAAAGAGCAGTAAAAAAGAAGATGTAAGGCTTTTGTTAAAAGACTACAGTTCTGAAATTCTAAAACAAGTAGGCTGGGTAAGATCTAAAAACGAAAGTAATACTATAACCCTATTGAGGTCTTCTGCAATCTCTTCTTCAGGTATAGCTGGAGATATTAGTACTATAAATAAAGCAAAGAAAATGTTCAATAACTTTATATCAGGTAAAAAAGAGCTTGATTCTAATCTAAAGACTGCGGTTTATAAGATAGCTGCATCTTATGGGAATAAAACCATCTTCAATGAGTTTGTAAGCAGGTATGAAAAAGAGAACAATCCAACCGAAAAGATAAGATTCCTTCAAACACTTGGTTTTTTCAAAGATATAAATATACTAAAAGATGCTCTTGATTTTTCTATGTCTAAAAAAGTAAGATTCCAAGACTCATTTATGATACCTGCTATGTGCTCTTCAAATCCTTCTGCAATAAAGTTGCTTTTCTCATGGACAACATCAAACTGGAAAGCATTGCTTAAACAGTATCCTAGCGGTACACATATGCTTTCAAGATATGTTGATAATTTAGGTGCAATAACAGATAAAAAATTATACTCAAACTTTAAATCATTTTTTTCTAAATCTACTAATGTTCGTGGAGATATAACTACTGCAATAACACAGTCTAAAGAGATAATCGAGATAAACATAAACTTTATAGAAAAAGCCACAAGGCGGTAAGGTGCAGTACTTATTCCGCTTTGAAAAACAGAGAAAGCATCAAGATAAGATGATTAATGATATTTATGCCTCTCTAGGGGAGAAAAAAAGTATAATAATAAACGCACCTACTGGAATAGGCAAAACAGACGCCTCTATATCTGCTTCTTTGACATACGCACTTCAAAATAATCTAAACATATTTTTCTTAACTCCAAAGATCTCTCAGCATAAAATAGTAATAGATTCATTAAGAGGTATAAATGAAAAATTTAAATTAGGTTTGAGATATATTGACATTGTAGGAAAGAGAAATTTATGCGTAAATGAAAAGATAAATTATATGGAGGGCGAATCGTTTTACAAAAGCTGCGAACAGCTTGTCAAAAATAATGGTTGTAAATATTATATTGCTTCAAAAGATAAAAGTAGATTAGTAGGCTTGGAGGAGTATGCACAAGAAGGTCATAATACATTTTTTAATAAGTGCTTTAGCAAAGGCGTTTGTGGATATGAAGCAATGGCAGATCTTGCAAAGGATTCCCGTTTTATTATAGCTGATTACGCTCATTTCTTGAATCCTTACACTAAAAAAGCATTCCTTAAAAGAATAGGACACACTCTTGAAAACTCTATAATAATATGGGACGAGGCCCATAACATAATAAATGCCGCAAGCTCTTACATGAACAGCTCATTGAGTACATATACATTATCAAATGCAGAGAAGGAATTAGCATCAATGAACAGCAGTTTGGACATAAGCTATATGCGTTTTATGATGGAAAAAATAGCAGAAAAAACATTAAAAGAAAAAAATCTTGAAGAAGCATTCTTTTCAGGAGAGGATGCCAGATCCTCATTAACCTCTAATATAAACTCGGTGTCAAGGGATCTTGAAAAAGCAGGTCTTGAGTATCTTACAAACTCAAAGGCCAAAAGATCATATCTAATGCAGATATCACGTTTTCTTGAAGCTTTAAGTATAGATAGTGACTCTACTGCAAAGATAATAACAAAAAAAGGAAACGAAATAAAAATGTCAATAATCTCTTTATATCCTGGTGCTGCTCTTGAGCCTTTGCACGAAGCATATGCAAATATATTTATGAGCGGAACCTTGTTGCCATTGGAGATGTATAAAGAGCTTTTTGGAGTTGAAACAGCAAAGATTGTGAATTATCAGTCTCCTTTTCCTTCATCAAATAAGCTTTGTATAATAGATACAGATATATCTACAAAATATGAACATAGGTCAATAGACCAGTATAAGCGAATAGCAGCTAAAATAACCAATATTAAAAACAGAGCAAATGGTAATGTGGTTGTATTTTTTCCCAGTTTTGAGGTTTTAAAAAGTGTTTACAGATATATGGAGGTAAATATAGATTATATACAAAGAAGCGAGATGAAGAGTTCTGCCGTTGAAGAAATGATATCTTCATTTAAAAAAAGTAAAGACGCTCTAATGTTTGGGGTCTTGGGTGGCAGTCTAAGCGAAGGTATAGATTATGCAAACAATGTGATAAAAGGAATAATCATAGTCGGAATACCTCTTGAAAAGCCCAATCTTGAGCTTACATCAAAAATAGAGTATATAAACAAAATCTTCAATGGTAAAGGCAGCGAGTATGTATATTTGGTTCCTGCAATAATACGTTCGGTTCAAGCTGCAGGCAGGGCCATAAGAAGCG
>JAJZLJ010000020.1 GCA_021850625.1 Microcaldota archaeon
AGAAATTGAGGAAAAGGGATATATAGAATAAATTAATTAAATCAAGGTCAAAGCATGGAGTTTAATGTAGATGAGATAAGAAAGGATTTTCCCATACTGCACACAAAAAACATGGGTAAAGACTTAATATATTTAGATAGCGCGGCTACTTCTCAAAAACCTATACAGGTCATAAATGCCATAATGGAGTATTATAAGACATACAACGCAAACATACATAGAGGACTATATGATATATCGGTAAAGGCTACAGAGGGGTATACAAATTCAAAAGAGAAAGTTGCAAAATTTATAAATGCACAGTCATATAGAGAAATACTTTACTGTAAAAACACCACAGAAGCCATAAATTTAGTCGCATTGACCTGGGCAGAACAAAATCTTAAAGAAGGAGATGGCATACTTCTAACGCAGATGGAACATCACAGTAATATAGTACCATGGCAAATTCTTTCAAAGAAAAAAAGGCTTGTTTTAGAGTATGCTAAGGTTGAAAATGGAGTCATAAATATGGATGATTACAAGAAAAAGCTTGAGAATGCTCCGAAACTTGTATCTTTTACTCATGTATCAAATGTTTTAGGAAGCATAAACAACGTCAAAGAAATGACAAAACTTGCCCACACAGAAGGTGCAATGGTGCACATAGACGGGGCGCAGTCTGTACCACATATGAAGGTAAATGTCAAGGACATAGGCTGTGACTTTTTTTCTTTCTCAAGTCATAAGATGCTTGGACCAGCAGGCATAGGAGTGCTTTATGGAAAAGATGAGATCCTAGAAGAGCTAGAACCTATAATAGGTGGCGGAGATATGATAAGAAGCGTTGATTTTGAAAAATGCACATGGAATGAGCTGCCATGGAAGTTTGAAGCTGGAACATCAAATATAGAAGGAGGAATAGGCTTAGGAAAAGCAATAGAGTATATAGAAGGTATTGGAATAGATAACATTAGAAAGCACGAGATTGAGCTAGTAAGACATGCGATTGGAAAGCTTGAGAAGGTAGAAGGAG
This sequence comes from Microcaldota archaeon, assembly GCA_021850625.1. Taxonomy (GTDB): domain Archaea; phylum Micrarchaeota; class Micrarchaeia; order Micrarchaeales; family CABMGC01; genus JAJZOD01. Next base: position 1,016 of record JAJZLJ010000020.1, read on the forward strand.
TGGCCGTTTATGGTCCTGAACTTGGTAAAGATAAAATAGAGGGCAGAGCAGGAGTAATTTCATTTAATATACATGGAGCTCATCCGCACGATGTAGCTACAATATTTAATAGTGAAGGAATTGCAATAAGAGCCGGGCACCATTGTGCAATGCCTCTTGTAAATAAGGTACTTAACGAGCCTGCCGTAGCTAGAATGAGTTTTTATTTATATACAAAAAAAGAAGAGATAGATAAAGCAGTAGATACCATAGAAAAGGTTAAAAAAGTTTTAAGGATTAAAAAGCATAGATAAGCTAAACTAATTTTAAGGAATAAATTTTAACAAAGATAATAAATTTTAACAAAGATAAAGTTTAAACTAGGTAATGATGCTTTCTTTATATGGTAGCTAGTTTAAGGCAACTTAACAATAGAAGCAATTACTCTCTTTTCCTAGGATATATGCTAAGAACGCCTATTCTTTGAAGCTCAATTAGCTGTTCCAAAGAGTGCTCAGGAATAAGCATTTGATTTAGAGTCTCTGTGATTTGGCTCTTTTCCTTTACTTCAAATTTTATACCTACTAAACTAAGTTCTTGAAGCTGCTCTTTTGGGATCTCTCTTTGTGTCTGTTCTTTTGGGATCTTTCTTTGTGCTAATGTTTTAAGGGGTTTTGTCATTAAATCACAAGAATGTATGTAATTAACAAGATATATATTGTTTATTTATAGGCTTACACAAAAAGCGAAGTAGAGTTTTGAGTAGTTTTTGCCAAAAATCTAGTAAGTACATAGCAAATATAACATAGTTATACCGTTGATTTTCATAAAACTAATACTATTTTTGAATGAGAATTCCACTACTTATTATATTATAGAATGCTTTTTAAAGCTTATTAACTTATACCGTACGGACTCTTTAGCTTTGGTGATACTTTGACAGAAAGAAAATTCAGCTTATATGATGTGGAACAATTTATTAGAGAGGCTGGTGCAGAAAAGGTAACTGAAGATGCTGTTCTTGATCTTGAAAAGGAACTTGAGAAGCTCGCCGAAAGCATAACAAACAAAGCAATGCGCTATGCAGAACACGCTGGAAGGCGCAGGCTAATAAAGAAATCAGACATCTTACTAACAAAAAAATCAAATGATATAATAAAAAATAATACTGCTACTGCTACAAAAATTCTCTATAGAAGACCTAGAAACTTAAGACCGAAAGCAAGAAGTACAAAAAATATTTCTATTGCACATAGATAAATAGTAACATCAGTTTCTTTAGCTTTCTTAATGTTCATTATTAAATGAGTAAGACTGTATATCTTCTTACCATAAGGCGCCTTCATTGTTCCGTCTTTTTGCCTTATTCCAAGATCAGTCACCTTAAACTTTCTTCTTAAATGCAAGAAGAACTCTACTATCCATGGTATAAAAATTATTAATGCAAAGGCCTCTGCATTGCCCATTATAGCTATGGCAGCAAATGCAGCCCCAACAGCATATGTAAAACTATCCCCAGGTATTATCTTAGCAGGAAATATATTGAACGGAAGGAAAGCAAGAACCGATGCGAAAAGAAGAACTGAGAGAAACGCACCAATATAACTACCGTAAAGTATTGAGTATATCATTAAACCAAAGCTTGCTATTAAAATCATGCCTGGTTGAAGCCCATCAAATCCCCCTAGTATATTTACCGCATTTGAAATAAATATTACTGCAAGAGGAATGATAATTAATGGATATATTATTCCAAAATTAACATTTCCTATAAAGGGTATGTTTATAGCTCCGGCATGAATATTTATTGCCATAAGAGGAAGAGCCCCGATCAATGTAAGAAGAGGCTTTTGCCACTGCTTTAAGCCCTCACGTATGTCCATCATATCGGTAGATTTTACACGCTCTCTCTTGACATTTATATCATCTATAAAACCTACAAGAGCTATTAATATTATAGAAAGAGCAACTGCAAATAACTTGTTTATATCTATCACTGCCTGAAAAATAAATGATGCCCCAAAAATATATGTAAGTATACCAAATATTATGCCAAAAGATACCCCAAGCCCTCCGCTGCTAGCTAGCTTTATGGGTTTTTCTTTGTTTCTATCTTCCGCTATTATACCTGCTCCGAAAAGATAACCCATTAAAAACTTAGTTGCAACATAGGTAATAGCAAAAACAACTATAGCGGGTATTATTATTGTCTGAAAAGTATGATAAGCCATGTATTTTATAAAGAAGAGAATAAATAAAGAGTTATCTGTTTCTTCTCTTTGAAAGTGCTTTTGTAAAATATATAAAATATGTAAAATATATAAACTACATTGCAATAGTATATTCGTGAATGATCCATGTATGAAATTTTTCTTGATATATTGATAATTTTTTGTATTATCGTATTTATCTTTATACTAAGCCTTGATTTGAGTTCATTTTTAAGGAAAAATAATGAAAAAAATTATGCAAAATATAGAGGCAAAACACTCGTCATAGTTCCATGCAAAGGCAAGGACATTACATTATATGAAAACCTTTTGTCTATTAAAAAACAAAGCTACGTAAACTATAACGTCTTAGCAGTTATTGATTCTGAAGATGATCCTTCAAAGACATTTATAAAAAAAGCTAATTTTACATACATAATAACAAATAAGAATCAGAATGGAAGTGGAAAGGTAAAGGCCATAGCAACGGCATTAAAAAAATTCAGGGATTATGATGCTTACGTTATAGCAGATTCTGATGTACTTTTTGAAAGAACATGGCTCACAAATCTACTTGCACCCCTATCGGATAAAACAATTGGTTTATCCACAATGTACCCATTCTTTAAGCCCATAAGGAAAAATTTCTGGTCAGAGATGAAGATGATCTGGGGTTTCGTAGGAGATAGCTTGCTTGAAAATGAAAAAAGAAGGTTTGGTTGGGGAGGCTCTCTTGCATTCAGAAAAGATTTACTAGATAAAAAATCGTTAAGTTTTTTTACTGACTCAAAGTACTCCGTTTCTGATGACATCTCTTTGACTAAAATTGCGAAGAGCAAAAATCTCAATATAAGTTATACAAAAACTCCAAAGCCAATAGTAAATTGCGATGAAAACTTTAAGTTGTTTTTCGAGTGGGCTAACAGGCAAACTGCTCTTACACTATTAGGATACAGAAAAAATTTATATGAAGGCCTGGTGTATTATAGTTCTGAGATTATACTAATTTTATCAGGTATCTTTTTAAGTATATTTATTTCTCCTATTTTCTTGATATTTTTTATACACACATTGAAAAGTATAGTATTTGCGTATAAAAGATCGCGATTAAAGGACTTGAAGATACTTATAATAGTTATCTTGGCACCTTTCTTCTATGAAGTTAATTTAATAATAGCAAGTAGAATGAAAAGCATTGTTTGGAGAGGCAATAGATACAAATTGTAGAAAGCAAATCCAATAAAAGTATATATAAAAAAGAAAAGTAAAAAGATATTTATATTTACGGTGAAATAAAGTTATGTGAGCATATGGCAAATAAAGATGATTTTGTTGTTGTTACTACAAATTATGTACCAGGTCAAAAGATAACTACTGTTATAGGACCCGTATTTGGAATTATAGTTAGAAGTAGAGGTATAGGAGGTAATTTAGTAGCTGGAATAAGAGGCATGATTGGCGGAGAAATAGATGAGTATACTCAGATGCTATCTGAAGCAAGAGAGCACGCTATACAGAGGATGATTGCGGATGCCAAAAAAGCAGGTGCCAATGCAGTAGTTGATATGCGATTTGATTCTGCAGACATAGGCCAAGTTATGACAGAGGTTGTCGCATATGGAACAGGAGTAGTAGTCCAGGAAGATAGCAACAAAGCGGCTCCAGTATCATTAAGGTAATGGTATGCCTAAAGAAAAATTAGGAATTAAAAAATCTGAATTAAGAGAGAATGAACCACTCAAGGCAGAGGTATCAGGTAGAAATTTTGTTATCATATTACATAATGGAAATATCAACGCTTTAGATGAAGAGTGTACGCATGAACAAGGGCCTCTCCATGAAGGATATGTAGATGGAAATGAACTTATATGTCCATGGCACAGCGGTGCTTTTGATATA
>JAJZLJ010000025.1 GCA_021850625.1 Microcaldota archaeon
TAGCACCTACTACTATAACACCAGCAGCTCCACCTTCATCAATTCCAACAACTACAGTAAAACCTATTACTCACACACAACCTAACATAACAACAACCAACACTACAAATACAACAAAGAAAAACACAACCAATGTAACAAAGAAGACTCCAACAACAACTGTACTTGCAACAACAGTAGCAACAACAACAGCCTTCCCATGGTGGATTATTCTATTGCTGTTATTGATAATAATACTAATATTATTGTATTATTACTACAATAAGAAAAAGCAGAATAAGACAACAAATAAGGGCAAGAAGTAATCGCACTACTTAAATATTGTTGTTTTTTTCTTTTATTTTTCTTTTATTTTTTCTTATCTTTTTATTATCTACTATTTTTTTACATAAATCTCTTGAGCTAAATAAAAAATCACATAAAAATTAAAAATACTTTAAGAAAATATTAAATAACTTTTTATATTACACAACCAAAGATATTGGTAAGGTTTATTACACTTTTCAGCTTAATAATTATATATGTGGTTTTTCAAGAAAAATGCACCATCAGATAACTCTCCATCAGAAGAGATAGAGCTAAACTATCTTGTGCCTATGCTAAAGCAAGAATTTGAAAAGGAGATTTCAGAGTTTTCAAAGTTATCTTCTGGCTATGTAGAAAGTTTTGAGTCATCTAAAAAAGAGTTTGTCAATGCATGTCATATACTTGAGAATTATACAGGCGAACCGAATGTTGAGGATTTATGGGCCCCAAACATTAATTCCATAAAAACCCAAAAGGTGTCCTATACAAAGACTCTTGAAAGAGTAATAAATACTGAAAAAGAAGGAAGTTTTGATACCTCTTATGGCAAGTTCAAGGCACATCTTTCTTATATAGAAGAGCTTATATCTGAGCTTTTAAGGATTAATGGGATGTTCAAGCTTGTGGTAATGTCATACTCTAATGAGCTAGGCTCATTCAAAAAAATCTTTTCTAATATGGAGCATTCAAGGGATAAGCTGCGCATGGCCATAGATTCTATAGAGCCTCAGCATAGAAAGTACGAAGAGCTTAGCAATAAAATAGAAGGCTTATACGGAATACTAGATGAGACAAACATAATGAATGATAATATAAAGGCGCTTTCAAGCGAGATAACTACCTTCGAAAGCCAGAGCCATGGAAGCTTAGCCGAAAAGCTCGCAGCAATCTCAAGCGATAGGCAGGCTAAGCTTGTCCAAATCAATGATGAGATAAAGAAAATTTCATTAAATCTTTCAGGAATTTTGATGCCAATAGAACGCGCAGCAAGAAAGATGGATCATTCATATTCAGGCGGAAGCAGTTTGGTAGCATATATAGAAAAACCATTAGAAAACTTCAAGAGCGAAAGCGATTATAGATTGTTCAATGCTCTTCTTGACTCTTTAGAGGAGTTGTTAACCTCAGATAAGATTCTTCTAAAAGGTAAAGAAACAGTTATAACACAGATAAATACCATAAGAGCTTCAAATCTTAATAATTTAGTAACAAAACTTGGAATCTTAGAAAAGGAGCGCCATCTTATTACTGATGAACTCTTTTCAAATGAGCAGGAGTTAAAAAGCAAACTTTCAAAGGTTTCTGTCCTTGAAGAAAAAAGAAATGAATTGTTGCAGATTAAAAAAAGAATAGAGGATCTAAAAAACTCTAAATCAGAGTATAAGGCAAATATAGAGCAGCTTTTTTTCAAGTATTATAATAAAAGAATAAACATAAAACTTGATAATTAATCTATTATTACTTATTGTATGATTCAGCAAATTTATTTTTGAATAATAACAATGCTTTTATATCTAATTCATCTTTCAAACTTTTTTCTTCAGCCATAATAAAAACTTCATTCATTGGAAATAATATAACTGAGATTTCTTCATCTTCTTCTAATTTCTGTCCTTTAAAAGATAAATCTTCTATAACATAATAATATATCTTATGTTTTATTTTTGAGTTAGACTGATCTATAACTGTCAGCAATTTAATATTTTTCCCATAATATCCTGTTTCTTCTTCAAATTCACGCATAGCTGCCGTTTCAGTATTCTCATTTTCTTTTACTCCCCCTCCAGGTAACAATAATATTTTTTCACCGATATTCTCTTTGTATTCATTTATCATGACTATTTTTCTTTCTTTAGTTATGCCAATTATTACTACACTATCATTGTAAAATATCTGCCAACGTTTTGTTATTTTTTTGTATTTAATTCTACAATTTCTTCATAAACCTTAAATTTGGGACATGAAAAAACAAGATCAGATTTTATTATTTTGTCCATATTATCTCTTAAAATTATTAATATATTTTTTATATCCTGTTCAATTATTTTATAAGTTTACTATGCTGTTGAAATAATCTATATTTGAATTATATTTTATGTGGATAAATAAGCATATAAATGTTCATTTATTAATTTACAAAAAGGTTTATTAATTATCTATTCTATATTTTATTTATGTTTAAACTGCGCGAGATGCCATACTTCGAAAAATGGCTTGTCCTTGGAATTTTAATAGGCATAGCCGCAGGAATCGGTGCAACTATTTTTTACTTTGCAATTAAGGTTTCAGAATCATTCTTTCTTGGAAATATTTTGGGAATGACTGTGCCTCTTCCAACAGGCGAAGGAGGTGTAGCGGGTTTTGTCTTTTCAGTCAGTAACTACTGGCTTATACCTGTAGTTTTAATAATAGGCGGCGCAATCTCCGGATTTCTTGTCTATAAATTCGCACCTGAAGCAGAAGGACATGGAACCGACGCAGCTATAAAAGCATTTCATAATGATAAAGGAAAGATACGCGCACGAGTGCCGTTAGTAAAGACAATAGCTTCTGCAATAACCATAGGTTCAGGCGGCAGTGCAGGAAGAGAGGGTCCTACTGCGCAGATAGCAGCAGGAATAGGTTCGATGCTTATTGATTTCTTTAGATTAAGCGATGCAGATAGAAGAACTGCCGTAGTCGTTGGAATAGGTTCTGGCGTAGGAACAATATTCAAAGCTCCTATAGGCGGAGCTATCTTTGCAATAGAGGTTCCATATAAAAAGGATTTTGAAACCAAAGCTATATTTCCCGCCATAGTTGCAAGTGCAGTAGGATACTCAATCTTTGGATCTATAGTTGGATTTACGCCAATTTTCGGCTATCTTACAACAACCTTTGATCCTCTGCGTCTGCCATTTTATGCTATACTTGGGATTATTGCGGGAGCTCTCGCTATATTTTATATATGGTTCTTTTACAAAATCAGCGACGGCTTCAAGGCACTTAAAATTAAAAAATATTACAAACCAATAATAGGCGCCGCAATAGCTGGTTTAATTCTACTCATGTTTCCTGAAGCTATGTCTGTAGGATACGGCTGGATACAGCTCTTAATAAACAATAATACCTTAGCAATTCCAACCTTCGGCCTGCCAATACTTCTTATTCTTGTAATGCTTCCTTTTGCTAAAATAGCAGCTACCTCTTTCACGGTAGGTTCAGGCGGAAGCGGAGGTGTCTTTGCTCCTGGAATCTTTGTAGGTGCCTCACTAGGCTTTGTATACGCTATAGCTCTACACTCCTTACTTCCTGCCCTGTTTCCTACTGTAGCTCCATTAGTAATAATTGGAATGCTTGCCTTTTTTGGCGCAGCAGGAAAGGTTCCTATCTCGGTTCTTCTTATGGTGATAGAGATGACTGGAAGTTTGCAATTGCTTCCTGCGGCCATGATTGCCGTTGCATTTTCATATCTTGCTTCTGGAAGCAGCTCAATATATCGTTCCCAGGTAGATACAAAAGAGTATTCTCCAGCACATATAGACGAGTATGAAAAACCAATAATGCTTTCAATTAAGGTAAGTGAAATACAACTGCGCGATATCTCTGTAAACAAAAAAACCAGCCAGCGAAAGGTACTTGCCCTTATGAAACGATTAAATGTCAATGCTATACCTATAGTGGAAAAGGGAGTATATCTTGGCAGTATAACGGCAACTGAGCTTATGCGTAGTGGAATGCCAAGTGGATTATGGATAGATAACACTGCAAAATCTCTAAGCCCGTCTGATAGTGTTGCAAAGGCGTTAAACTTCATGTCGGCTACAGGTTCGATGAGCATTCCTGTAGAAGACAATGGCAGATATCTTGGAAATATATTCCTAAGCAGCATAATGAAGGAGTATGATAAAAAAGCAAAGGTATTTACCCAAGACATTTAGTAATTTATATCTTTCAATCTAATTCATACTGTGATTTCATGGACTTTTCAGAGTATCAAAAAAATGCGAAGAAGACTGCACAGTATCCTGATGGTATGGATGGGAAATTTTATTATCCGGCATTAGGCCTTGCCGGAGAGGTTGGAGAACTTCTAAACAAAATAAAAAAAATAGCAAGAGATAGAGCTACACCAAACAAAGATGATCTGAAAGCAGAGATAGGCGATGTCCTCTGGTATTTATCCCAGGTATCTACGGAGCTTGGCATTGATTTCGATGAAGTTGCTCAGTATAATTTAAAAAAGCTACAAAGCAGGCAGGAGCGCGGTGTAATCTCAGGGAGTGGCGATAATAGATGAAAAAAATCTCAAGACAGAATCATAAAATAGACTTACGAATTGAATCTCTTACTGATCTTGTATTCGGATTAGCTCTGTCTATAGGTGCATTACTTTTAGCATCGAGCAGTGTAACAACTCCATCGGCATTTATTGGAAACATACTCAGTTATGCCTTCGGTTTTTCTATACTTTTATTCGTATGGTTTAGATATACCTTTATCGAATCTGCTTTAAAATTTACAACCCGTTCAATAATGATATTAAACATAATACTTTTATTTTTTGTTTCTATAGAACCGTATCTTTTTAACATATTAAAATCTCCCTCAATAAACGATGCGATATTCAACACCAGTTCTGCAATATATGCTTTTGATATGGGTTCCATAATGATAATACTTGGAATACTTACTTACATAGTAATAAAGCAAAAGGTCATTACAAAAAAACTAAATCATTACAAGCAACAAATACTTGCCAGTTTTATTATAGGTGCAATTTTTTTTATATCAATTTTGCCATTCTTCTGGAGTTTTGAGATTTACAACATAAAAGGAAGATTTTTTATATGGCTTGTTTCCTTTCCAATAATATATATAATCTTTAGGATATCAAATACACGTAGATAAAATGAAACTTTACTATCTAAGATTAAAAAATGTAAATAAGCAAGAAGCAATCAAAAAGTTAAAAGCACTAAACGCAAAATATCTATCTACTGAAACACAGCTTCAGATGCGCTTCAAACTCGAGCAGAGCAAACACCTCCAAAACAAGATACATAGTAAACTTCCAGGTTATGCTTATCTAACCTTAAACTCAGGAAAAAATACACCCTCTATAACCTTTGAGGAAGGCGATTTTGAAGGCAAAGATACTGAACAGATAGCAGTCAATGTCGATGACTTTTTTAAAGCTGCAAAGGTACTTATTAAAACAATGCCCAAAAACGATTTTGATTATACAGAATTAAATAGAGAAATTTATTGGTATGATGACACTACCATTATACTAGAAGAGATGCCCTCAATAACTTCTGTTATAATATTAAGTTCTCCAAATAAAAAAAAGACAGAGGAGGTAAGAAAAAAGCTTGGAATAAAGGGCACTCTAGAACCTAATTTCAATATTAAAAGCGCCGAGAGATATTATACCCTTCATGGCGTAGATTATGATATAGTCAAGACCATTTTTAAAAGAAGGCTACATAAAAAACTTGGGATAACAAATGACAACTAATACTCGTAATCTTTAATTTCCTAATTTATCTGTAAGCTTTAAACGTAAGTACTAAAAGTAAATATCAAATATAAGTATTATATATATGATGTCATATAATATATACACTGTGATAATATGCCAAAAAAAATAAAAATAGTAGGTATAGTTGGAAGTTTAAGGCACGATTCATTTAATATGGCTCTTATGAAATACGCTCAAACAGTAATGCCTAAAGACATAGAGTTTGAACTTTTGGATATCTCAAAGATACCTTTATTCAATCAGGATTTGGAAACAAATGTTCCAGAATCAGTAAAATATCTCAAAGAAAAGATAAAATCCTCCGACGCAGTATTGATAGCTACTCCAGAATACAATTACTCAATTCCAGGAGTGTTAAAGAATGCAATAGATTGGGCTTCAAGGCCTTATGGGGACAACTCATTCGAAGGCAAACATGCAGCAATAATGTCTTGTTCTGGAGGTTATATAGGAGGCGCAAGAGCCCAGTATCATCTACGTCAGGTATTTGTGTTTTTAAATGTGCATCCATTGAATAAACCCGAAGTAATGGTTCCTTTAATAACTGGAAAGGTGGATGAAAACTACGTACTTACTGATAAACCTACACAGGAAAAAATAAAGGAGCTTGTCGAAGCATTAATCGCAAATATTAAAAAATCGACGACATAGAATAAACTATTAAAAATAAATACTTGCTAATACTTATCTGGTATTTACTTATTATTTATTTTTTCCTCTATTCTTATAAGTTCATTATGCTTTGCTGTTCTTTCGCCGCCAATGGTGCCTGTTTTGATATATCCTATTCCTAATCCTACTGCAAGATGTGATATAGTAGAATCTTCTGTTTCTCCGCTTCTATGCGATATGACTGTCTGATAATTATTTTTATTTGCAAGCGTTACTGTCTCAATCATATCGGTAAGTGTACCTATCTGATTTGGTTTTATAAGTATTGCATTTGCAGCCTTTGCTTTTATTCCTTTTAAAAGTCTTGCTTTGTTAGTTACAAAAAGATCGTCTCCTACAATAAGTGTATTTCTTCCTATTTTTTTAGTAAGTTCGCTAAATCCTTCAAACTCCTCTTCGTCAAAAGGGTCCTCAAGTATCTTTATGTTAAACTTTTCAGCAAGATTGGCTACATATTCGACCTGTTCGTCAACAGATAATGCTTTGTTCTTGTACTGATACTTTCCATTTTCAAAAAATTCTGATGCGGCTAAATCTATGGCTGGAGATATCTCAACGCCTGCCTTTTCACTACAATACTTTATTGCATTAGACATTATCTCTATAGCTTCAATATCAGTTAACGGCGCAACCCATGCTTTCTCATCTCCAAGACCTAATGACATAGAGGGAAATTTAAGCTTAAGAAGTTCGCTAACCTTTTTATGAACTGATATATTTGCAAAAGCAGAACTCACATAATTTCTTCCTGAAGAAACGGCAAGAAATTCCTGCATTGTAGTTCCATTTATTGCATGCTTGCCTCCTCCTATTATATTTCCAAGAGGCTTAGGCATTCTTGCTTTTACATTTCCCTGCTTAAGTATCATCTCATAAAGCTCTATTCCTTCAATATTTGCAGAGGCTTTTGCATAAGCTAACGATGCCGCTATAGTGATATTTCCTCCAATACTTGCAAAGTTTTCCGTGCCATCAATTTCATGCAACTTTGAGTCAAAATTAGCCTGAGAACCAACTTCAATTCCATCAAGCTTTTTAGCTACATTTTCGTTAAAATTCTTAACGCCTATCTCTACTCCACCTTCAGGATAGTCCTTTACTTCAAAGGTTCCTTTACTCGCCCCACTCGGAGCAGCCGCTCTTCCAATTAACTTATTATCTTTATAAATATCCACTTCTACAGTCGGATTTCCTCTTGAATCTATTATTTTTCTTGCATTTATCTTTGTAATTTTTGCCATACACTTACCTATTATATTGTTTTCTGCGTAAAAGAAACAAATAATATGAATTTATTTACGCAGTTCGTTACAGTATGGGTTGGTTAATAAATTTATTTCTATCTGTTTTCTTGTATATCCTTCAATTCTTTCAAGAAATTCTTCTTTACCGAGTTTTCTAATGCCCGGTTTAGCTTCAAGGTCTCTTAGAATATGAACAAGTACATCATAATATAAAAAATTTTTCCTATCCTCTCTAATCTCCATTTTTAGTTCTTCAAAACTTTTTTTAATACTGATTTTATTTTTTTCATGAGTCGTATCCTCGTGATTTATGCGTACAACTCCCTCATTTCTCGTTAAGATATACGGAAAGGAATTTGGCGAAATATAAACATCTGAAAATCTTCTAACATCTACATTAAATTCTTCAGACAATCTATTTTGTGTAAAATCAGATCCAAAGATTACATATAAGCCATTGTTAAAGGTTCCTGCTTCCCACTGATTTGCCTCATTCTGTATTGATATATTCCTATACTTTTTTTTATTTAATCTATAAATCAAGTTCAATGAATGATACTCTAAAGTTACTATTTTATTCTCAAATAAAAGATTAGTTACAAAATCCGGATATATTGTTTTGTTGGAATTACTAGATAAATCTGGAAAGATTCGTAAATAATCCCAGCAATAACTTAAATTGCATTCAAGAAGAGCTACGCCTGTCAAAACCTCTGGAAAAGATAATCTATTTTTACCTCCGTTTGATTTTTCTTCTCTACATTTTTTTAAATCAGATAAATCAGCGACAGTGTTTTCTCTAACCCCTTTCATTATGGTATCTACCATAGCATCAATACCGTGTTCTTTTGTTGCAATGGTTAAACTCCTGATACCTGCATGTTTATATGCTCTTTCTAGTTTATTCTTGCCATACTCTATGCCCATAAAATCAAATCATGTTTAATATTTAATTAACTTAATAAAAATATTCTCAAAATTAATTGTATGTATATGTTTTTTTGATATATAAATCTACCCGAACATCAACAGACAAGGTCTTTGTTGGTAATGCATGTAAAAATCTTGAATTAGTAAAAGTTATCTACAATTATAAAAATTACGAAAGATTTAATATCCTTTAACTGTGATAAAATTTTATGGATCTTAATATTTCTGATGGGGTGAAGCTTTCCGCACAGCTTGTAATGACCGGAAGAGGCTGTATAATTGGACAAAGCGGTTCAGGAAAATCATTTTTAATGGGCATAGTTGCAGAAGAGCTTGGTAAATTGGGACTTCCATTTTGTATAATAGACACGGAAGGAGAATATTCATCATTAAAAGCCGAATTGCCAAATCTGCTTATAGTGGGTGGAGACGCAGGAGATCTTCCTATAACCGTAAACATGGAAAAATTATTTTTATCCTCTATAACTGATTCCATTCCAATGGTTTTAGATGTCTCTGATGTTGTACAAAAACAGGAGCTTGTTTATAAAGCGTTATCGACTCTTTACGCTATAGAAGAGAACTCAAGAAAGCCTTTCTTAGTGCTAATAGAAGAGGCAGATAAGTTTGCCCCTCAAATAGTACATCAAAAAATAAATATAATTGAGGAGCTTAGCGTTAGAGGAAGAAAACGTGGAATAGGGCTCCTTATAGCTACACAACGACCTAGCAATATAAGCAAAAATGTTCTTTCACAGTGCTCTTACGGCTTTATAGGGAAGCTTACAATAGAGAATGATTTAAATGCTATAAGCCAGCTATTTAGCAACAGAACCGCACTAGATGAGATAGTAAATCTTGATACTGGCGAGTTTATGCCTTTTGGACAGGCACAGAAGGAACGTTTCAAGGTAAAATCAAGATTATCTTTTCATATGGGTTCCACACCACAGATAAAAGAGTCATTAACTGCTAATAATGTAAATATGCAAAATTTAATAAACGAATTAAGCGTTCAGAAACCATCGCAGGCAAAGTCTTCTGAATTTATTGAAAAGAAACGTGATAAAAATATAAAACAGATAACTGCTGAAGTTGCAATCTCAGAATTTTCAGAAGAAACAATCTCAGAATATGCCAATAAACTAGCTAAAAAAACCTTCGGAATCTTTGGAAAGAAAAAAGAGTCTTTAGACAATATAAAAAAGGTATTCATTCCAATAACTTTTTTTGTAATACATGTTCCTACAAAGAAAAAAAGAGAGTTCGATGAGTATACTATTCTGCTGAATGGTGATGGTCTTCCAATCCTCTTAAATAATAAAATTATAATTAAAAACATACCATTTAAATATTCAAAACTTACAGATTTAGAGGAAGAGGTTCTGGGCTTTTTAAGATCAAAAGGACATATAAAGAAAAACATTTTATTAAATAATTATCCTGGAAAAGTCCGTTCTATATCTGCAATTCTACAACGACTTATAGCAAGGAAATTAATAACACTAAAAAACAATACCTTGTATGCTGAAAGATATACTAATTTAAACAACAAACCGATTTTGCAAAGCAGTAAAGAAAAAATAAATTCTTCAGATTTAATAAATGAGCCTATCTCTTCGGAACATGCTTCTTTATCACTCAAAACTCTTTTTCCAACCTGTATAATCAAAGAACAATCTACAATATTAATCCCAATATACGAAATAACGCTCAGAAATAAGAATAAGCTTCGTATTTTCAAGATTGATGGCATATTCGGAAAAGAGCTTTCACATATTTGAGATTTGCTGTGAATAATCTATTTCTATCTACCGCGTTCTTTTTTTCTTTCTCCGCAGCTGCATCCGCAATAACATTCATCTTTGCATATGCATCCTCCGAAGCATCCGCATCTGCATGCTCCTCCACACTCGCATCCTCCGCCTCCACCTTGATTTGCCATGTAATTCATATATATCTAAAAGAAAAAAACTAAATATCTCTCTTTGTCAAATAATTTCCTTTTATCTTAGGGATATATCTTGCTAATTTTTTGTAAAAAAGTTTTTTGCTTTAACACATAAGATTTTTATATGCATTATACGATATTATTCCATGCCAGAAGTCGAACTCGTAAGCGAGAATATTAAACTAGTAGAAAAATTTGGTGCAAGTTATGTATCATCGCTTTCAAATGTACCAGATTTATACACCTTTAGAAATGCTCTTATGTATACGCATAGAGAGTTTGATTCATTCTACAAAGAACTTAAGAAAGGTTCTAAAAGCGCAATAGTTTCAGGTTTTAATGCAAGCGCTTCAATGCATATAGGCCACATCTCTGTCTTCGATACAAACTTATTTTTTCAAAAGGAGTTCGGTGCTAAGATGTTTATTCCTATCTCTGACGATGAAAGCTATGTCTCTCTTAAGGTAAAAACACAAGAGGAGGCACTTAAAAATTCAATAATACTAGCTAAGATGATGCTTGCCTACGGCTTTGATACTAAGAATACAAATATAATAATAGATCAGTTATATACAAACATATATAATTTTGCAATAAAACTCTCTCGCGGCATTACACTTTCAGAAATACGCGCAGTTTATGGTCATACTCCAGATCAAAATGTTGGACTTCATTTTTATCCTTCTATTCAATCAGCGCATATACTTTTACCTCAGGAACATGGAATAAAAAATGTTCTTGTTCCAATAGGTCCAGATGAGGATGCCCATTTAAGAGTATGTAGAGATCTTGCTGAAAAGTTTGGCTATAAAAAACCTGCAGTTTTGCATACTGTTTTTCTTCCAGGATTAGACGGAACTAAGATGTCCAAATCAAAAAATAATGCTGTATTCCTTTTAGAAGAAGAAAAAGAAATAAAAAAGAAAATAATGTCCGCATTTAGCGGCGGCCAATCAAGTATAGAGGAACATAGAAAACTAGGCGGAAATCCAGATATCGATATAGCATATATATACCTTAAAAATTACTTTCTAAACGAAAACGAGTCTAAGGAGCTTTATGATTCATATAAAAAAGGCAAACTTTTAAGTGGAGAAATTAAAACTATGCTTTTTGATAAAGTAATAGAGAGAGTTCAGGAGTTCAAAAAACGTTATGAAAAAATAACACTAAATGATTTAGAACATGTAATCCTTAAGAATGAAGATGTTGATTTAGAAAATATATGCAAAAAATTAAAATTATTTTAAGCATCTCTATTTTTTATATTTTTGAATAGTAATATTTTATCCTTATCAGAGTGGGCATACACTTGAATTAGCCACTCCTAAAATTATAATTGATGCGTCAGTATAGTTGATGCTGTAAATGCTGTTTTTTACTCCACATTCATCATAGACTATCTGACCAACCTTAACAATTGCTTTTACCGCCCTGAACTGAGTTCCCTGATTTACTGCAGGAGGTATAAAGTAAAAGTAAAGCGTAGCTGTATTATTTTGATTAACTGAGTCTAGTAAAAAGTCGTCAAATCTATTATTTTTATAACAAATATTAAGGGTTCTATTAGCACTTTTAGAGTAGTTTGCGCATTGAGTGTATGAGTAAAATTGTTCTGTAGTAAGGCTTTGATTAATATAAACTCCATTTAAATTTCCAAAAATATTAACCACTTCAGTGTTATTATTGCTCTTTATTGTATTTATGGTGGTTGCGGGCATAGTTGTTTCAATCGAGGAAGAAGTAGAACTGATATTCATAGTGTGTACCATTCCTATCTGCAATAGAAACAAAATAGCAAAAACGCAGATAACTATCAAAAGTATAAAAACAATAATACCAATTCTTTTAAAGACCATATCTCTCAATATTTTATTTATATTATTGTTTATATTGTTATTATTTACATTATTATTATTATTTACAATATTAATTATTTCATGTAGAATTTTCTGGAGATGGATTTTCAGGAGTTTTAGTTTTATTTAGTTTTTCAAGTTTTCTCTTAACCAAATAACCTCCAATAGCACCACCAACTAATCCTCCTGGAAGTGCAAGTATAAATCCAACCGTTAATAATGCAGAAATGGTTGCAATGAAATTAACAAGGCTATTCTCAAGGCTATTCTGATTACTATTAAAATATGCCGGAGGTGATATATATCCTGTTTGAGATATATTTGGCGTTTGAGGTATTTGCCCTGATTGTGAAGGGTTTATACCTACAGTAGTTGAGATAAAAAACGGTACAAAAATATATAATACAAAAAGAACAATTGCTGTTATGATTCCTACTACACTTCCAATAGCCAAACTAATACCAAAGTTATTCTTTGCTAGATACGCTGCTATTAAACCTCCAAATAAAGCCCCAACAAAAGGAAGAAAAAATAGAACAACGCCTACAAAAATTCCGAGTAATATAGCTACAAAAATATTCATATAATCATTAATTTATAGGAACCTGACAAATTATAAACCTTAAGGTCTTATAAATTCTATTTCTTTCTTCTCTCTTTTTGATATAGTGAGAGGTACATCTTCCGTAGACAAGTTTGGTCGCCTTCCAGGAGAACGAAACCCTGTAAATATATGGCCAGCTGAGTGTCGCCGAAGGCGACTTTAGAAGCGGGCTAGGCTCACTCTACATGACTTTTGTAAAAGTACTTATTTCATCGGTCAAAACCACTGTGGGGGAGTTTTACGAGGGAAAACGACCTAAAATCGTGCCGAAAATGGTCATTTTACTACCTACGTCACCTCTTCATGTAGAGTTGCGTTCCATACTTTTGAAGAGGAGTATTATTAGAAGCGAAACATTTTATACCTGTGCTGTCATATATCTAAAGGGATGGACATGAAGATGGAGATATATGGATTCAAGGCAGATGTTCACAAAGATGGAAAGTGGTTCATAGGGGTAATTGATGAATTGCACGTTCAAGATCAGGCTAAAAGCCTCCGCGAACTTGAGAGCGAACTGAAGGACGCGGTAGATACGGCTGTCGAATTTCTACTGGAAAAGAACAACCGCAAGGAAATGAAGTCGCCTATACTAAGAAGTCTAATTGCTAGAAGCTAGGTGATTTTATAGGTGTGCTCAGACCTGTGAAACCACTCAAATTGCTCAAGATACTGCAAGAGCACTATGGATTCTCTACAAGGCATTATTTATGGTACAGAGTAGATCAAACATTGGAAGACTCAAACTCTATGTAACATTTTCTGCGGATACCTATATCCCGATATATAAATGGGCCCGGAGAGATTTGAACTCTCGACCTCCCGATCTCTGTATTTTTGATTAAATTTATCAAAAAGTCCATATCAGTCGGGTGCTCCAACCAAGCTAAGCTACAAGCCCATTATCAATATTATATTAGTTATCTTTGTTATTATATATTTTTTGCTTTTTAGCATACAATGAACTTTCAAGGTATTCTCTAAAGATATCGAAATCATTATCCATTATATTTTTAATACGTTTAAACCTAAGTCCTGCTGCTGGATGAAAGGTTATCATAAATGTGATTCCGTTTTTTTCTATAAGTTTTCCATGCATTATTGAGACCTTTTCAACATTCAATAAAACCTTTGCGGCAAGGCTTCCAAGTGTTATTATGTATTTTGGTTTTATTATATCAATCTGCTTAAAAAGAAATGGTTTACAGATCTCAATTTCCTCAGTAGTTGGCATTCGATTCTTAGGCGGAAAGAACTGCACACAGCTTGTTATATAAATATCCTCTCTTTTTACTCCCAATCGTTTTATCTTTTCATTTAGTAGCATACCGCTTCTGCCTATGAATGGAAGAAGTTTTTCATCCTCTTGTTTTCCTGGAGCCTGCCCGATAATCATTATTTTCGCATTAGATGGACCTGAGCCTGGAACCAATCTATAACTCAAAGCCCATTGTTCAATGCTTTCGGGCAGTTTTCTGTATTCATTATTCAAGTCCTCTAAGGCTTCATAGTTATTAACATACAAAAAGATTTCATTAAGTAAAGGAATTATATCTTTATACTTTATTTTTTTAAATATTTCATCTTTGCTTAACCACTCATACATTGAATGTTCTTTAGATATTATTATTTTTTTAGTATCGGTTTTGGCTATATAATACTTAACTGTTTTTGTAATATTGTTTTTGCTCCTCTTAAATGTATATTTTATTTCTTTATTAAAATTTGGCAAAAATTCAGGTTTTAATCCTGTCTCTTCAAAAATCTCACGCATTGCCGCTATTTTATCGGTCTCCCCTTCTTCAACATGACCTTTTGCAAAGTCAAGCTCTCCATTTGTTTTTTTTAACAATAAAAAAAGAAACGTATTATTTTCTTTTTTATAAATGATTGCTCCGGCACTTCTTTCTGTTTTCATTTAATTACCATGTTGTTTACTTCACATGCCACATTATTTAGTGCATTATAAACTGTATTATTATACAAACGTAATAAAATGACATTATAAATTAAATTATATTCTTGAAATGAATTACTGCAAGAAAGATGTTCAGCTTCGTTAGCAGGAACAACCGCGTAGAGATGTAAAATAGAGTAAGTTTGATTATTGATATTATAAATGATGTCTCTTTCATAAACTACAAAAGCTAATCCATTGGACATTATGTAATATGCATTTCCAGTTATTCCATAACTATACGAACTCAATACAGAGTTATTTGCGTATACATACGATTTGTTATAATCAGAAAAAAGCATCGGCTCTGTCTGATTTATTCCTTGGGAATTATTAAATAGACCTATTGCATATGTGTTATTTTGTTGTATAATCTCTTCATTGTACAAAGGAGCATATATGTTTGAAAGAAGTTGTTTTATTCCAGCATTTCCAGTAACTGTATTAACATATAATGAAGGAGAGATATACGCACCTATAATTCCGGAATAAACATAAAAATAAATAAATGCAAATATCGAAGCAAAAACAATGCCTTTAAAGATCATATCTGAATTATTTTTATTATAACTGCCTCTATTTTTATTAAGATTAGGTAAAGTAAGATTAAATTTATATGAAATTAGCAAAATAATTATAATTGATATATAAAATATCATTATTCCAGCAAATTCATGAAATATCGATAGGGCTTGCGTAGGACCGTAAAAAATCCAAATCAATGCTATCAAAATCATCCTAAATATATTTAACAAAAGTATTATAAAAAATCCAGATAAAATCCAAATTATCTTATTTTTAATTTTTCCATTGTAAAAATACGCAATTGGTGCAAGAAGGAACAATATAGCTATAAGAATTCCAAGCCCTACACAACCTTCACCTATTCCTATACGGTATCCATTGGCTAAGATAGTTATTGGACTTAGATAACTAACACCTTTTACAAAAAAGCTTATAATTGTATAAACTATCTGCGTATTAACAGCAGCAAATGCCGCATTTTGGCCTATTAAAATAATTATAAAAACAGGAGATGCAAGTATAGAATATAAAACTAAAGGTATGAATCGTTTAAGATTTTTAATTCCAAAAAGAAGCGATACCAAGGATAATATTATAAACGGAAGTATAAACAAATCAAGTCTATAACTTAAGAATTCAAATGAAAAATAAACGCTCATAAAAATTGTAGTTATAATTCCTAATATAAAAAAAACAATTCCAAATAGTAAATCCCTTTTTTTAATGCTTATACTTATATTGTCTTTAATATAAAAAAAAGCAAAAATCGGAAGCATTATTATAGGTATTATGACATATGTAGTTGGATCTATATCACTTATAACACTACTTGTAAAATAAAAAGAATACGCTATTGAAAGTCCTATTAAAACCGCAAATATTAGAACTGCAATATTCTTATTGTATTTCATAAAAAACACATGTCCTCAGCCGATATAGGCGTCATCAAGCTTCAGCAGTTACTCTTGTCTTCATCGGACAATACTTATATCTCATACGCATATAAAAAGCTTTACATCGAAATTAATATATGGCTAAAAAATTTAGAAATAATTTTAGGTACTTGCGCCATACTGCCGATGTATCATTTTTTGCATATGGTAATACTAAAGAAGAATGTTTTAAAAATGCATCTAACGCCATGTTAAATCTTATGTTTGATCTTAAAAAAATAAAAAAAAGAGGCTTTAAATTATCTTCAATTAAGGTAAAAGAAAAAGCAGGCAATCTCGATGATCTTCTATGGTTTTTCCTTCAAAAAACGCTTTCCTTAGTATCTACCAAATCAATACTAGCCACCGAATTAACTAATATAAAAATAAGTAAGAAAAATAATAAATTTTATGTGACATTTAACTTATTGTTCTTAAAAAATCCAGATCAAAAATACTTTATTATGGATGTAAAAGCAGTAACTCCACACGAATTAGTTATAAAATATAGAAAAAATATATACAGAGCCCGTGTAATTCTTGATATCTAAACCTTTAAATATCAAAAAATTAATTAGTTTATAGATAAAAATGGAATTAACAATACAGTCCAATAAAAATGACTTCACTGAAAAACTTTATAAAGTACGTTCGGACAGTTCCTTTGCTATTTCAGTAATGAAGGATAAAGAATTAAGAAAGCTTAGTAATGTATATGGTATGACATTAGCTCATGAAGCTGTAATGAAACATGTGACGTGTGCAATTTACGCATTAACAGATTATGATGCAGCAAGAATATCAAATAAAAAAGGACATACGGTTGCACACATGGCAATACGATGGGCCACTATACGGGAAAATTTTGAAAAATTATGTAGTGATACGCGGATATGGGAGTTACCCGGTCCTTCTGGAGTTACAGTAAAAACAGATCTAGATACATTACGTATTGCAGATAAAAATGTTACGTTAGCTGCACTTCATAAAATTTGATGAGATTATGGGACAAAATAATGTGAAAAAAATAGAAAATCTTTCTGTAGAAGTAAGAGTAGATAATGCAATTGAAAGAAATTCTAAATTTGAGATTCTTTCCATAATACGAGAAAGTGAAAGAGCTGGAATGTATGTATTATCAAGAGAAGATTATTCAAAGAAAATATCTGAGCCTTTAACAAAAAGGACACTTGCTCATGAATGTGTAAGATTGAGAACTGCATGCGCTTTGCGCGCAATGTCGTTGCCAAAAATCTGGTTAATTTCAGATTCTGATGGCTGGAGCGTAGGGCATGAAGCGGTTAAACACCATCAAGAGGTTGCACGTAAATGCATTGAATCTAGAACTCCGTCTCTTTTAAAAATTACAAATAATAGAGGCGAATCTATAGGAAAAACAATTTATCTTGCAAATAGATTATCACTATCTAGAGAAGATGTAGAATATCTAAAACAACACGTTAATATTGGAGATAATTTCAAAACAGGCAATGGCAATAATAATGGCAATAAAAGCGGCAATGTCTCTACAACTTTACATACCGATAAACCAGACTTAATCTCTGCTGCAAGAAATTCTAACTCTCAACCAAAAACTACTCAGGTAATTGTAGATACTAAAAAAACAATTCAAGTTACCGAAGAAGAGTTAATAACAAAGGAAATACTCTCTTCAATAATGAAGCTTGCACAAGAAGGTAAACAAAAAGAAATTATAAAACTTCTTCATGATGATAATATTTTAACGCATTATATCACGAATCATAAAATTGCACTTGATCTAGAACTAGATTCTAAGGGCAATAAAATTGCACATTATCTTGCAGCGAGCAATGAAAAATATGCTTTAGAATTGATTTCAGATCCTGAAATTGCACGTTTGACCAATAAAAATGGTTGGTCTGTAGCGCATGAAGCTGTTGGGCATTATCTTGAAGTTGCAAAACATGCAATGAATTCTATAAGTACTGAAAATAATATATGGGAAATTAGAAATGAGAGCGGAATTACTGTTGGACATGTTGCAGTACGTAATCATCTCAATATAGCTCTAGCAACTATAAGCTCTCAGAATTTTGAAAAATTGCTTAAACTTGACGATGACCATGAAGATACTATAGCACATGTTGGTGTCAAATGGTCAGAGTTTGCAATCCTTGCATTAAATGATTTAAATATCTATAATATGACTAATGCAAATGGAATTACTGTTGCAATGGAAGCGATAAAACTCCATAATAGTTCGGCTAGAAAGATATTAAGTAACACCAACAAATATTTATCGGAACTTGGTATAATTGATGGGAGCAAGCTTATTGAATTAGCAAAGAAAAAATTAGCTGAACAATCTAAATAATCTCTGTGAACTTCTCGTTTTTACTGCAGAACTTTTTTAAAGTTCAACTTATCGTTAGCATAGCCAGGAGAGGAAGTCGAATCCCCCTATTCCGCTCTGCAGGCGGACGCATAGCCGATCTGCCATCCTGGCATAAATTCCTTAAAAAAGGGCTTTACATTAGCTTATGTATTTTTTAGATAAGTATTTAAAGTATAAATATCTAGATATTTAAATGGTGTGTAAATGAGACCAGCATTTGAGATAATACCAAAGGACTTTATATCGAAAGCATATTTTTTTGAGCATACGACTCTTCTCACAGAGGCGCTTACTAAAATAGAACAAAACGGCGCAGTAATAGTTATGAAAAATAATGACTATTATGGTGTAGTAGATGACAGAGCCATCTCTCGCGGCAATATAAAAATAAAAAAGACAAATAAAATAGGCACCTTTGCAGTGAAACTTCCTCCTCTTGAAAATGAAACAAGTATAGAAAAAGCAATCTATACATTTTATACCTCTCAAGCAAAGGCTCTTCCATATATAGAAAATAAAAAAGTACTGGGAATAATAAAAAGAGAAACAATACTGAAGGCTATACTCTCACTTCACATGACATCAAAGTTAACTGCTGCAGATATAATGTCTACTCCTGTAATGGCTATAGAATCTGATGCTAGCGTTGCAAGCGCTAAGGTATTCATGGAGAAGAATAAGATTAACAGATTAGCAGTGTCATCAAATGGCGCACTTAATGGCATAATTACTTATAAAGACATACTTAAAAACACAGCAACTTTAGACAACAGAGTACAAAAAGACAAGGATAGAATAATTAAATCTTCAAAGGTTGAAGAGGTGTCAAGCACAAATCCTTTTACTATAAATTATAATGATGGGGTTGACGATGCGATAAGAAATATGGTGGAAAATAATATATCATCATTATTAGTAACAAGAAACGGGAAAACGGTAGGTGTTATAACAGTGCGAGATATATTCGAGTCTATTGCTAAATCTGCCGCTCCAATCTCTGAAAATATAATTATATCAGGATTAGATGACTATACAAAAGAATACGAATCAGAAATAAGAACAGAACTTGAAAAATTCAACGAAAAGGTTCAAAAGTTCCATAAACTTAATGTAGAAAATATACTATTAAATGTAAAAAGACACAAAAGTAAAAATTACGAACTTCATATGCGCGTATGGCTTGGTAAACGGGGCGTAGTGTCTCATGGAGTAACTGGTTTTACACTAGATAAAGCTCTTTCAGATTTAATCTCCACTGTATATGATACAATAAAAGAAAAGAAGGAAACAGTTTATATGAAAAAAACTCTAATCGGAAGATATGATGAGGAATAAAACTCTAAAGTTACAATCAAGCTTTGAGCTGCTTGTTACGTTATCAATAGGATTAGCAATATTACTGCCAATAGTGATAATAGCATTTATACAAGTGTCAAATGCAAATGTTTCGATAAGCTCAATACAATCTCAGCAGGCAGCATCTAAGCTTGCCAGCATAGCTTCTACTGTAGCCAGCGAGGGATCTCCTGCAAAGCAACTTACTCAGATAGAGATACCTCCAGATGTAGAAAATATTTATGTTGGAAATGAAAATAACGGCATAGGACATGCTATAATTTTCGTAATACGTGCCTCAAACGGTCCAAGCTATATAACCGAGTATACACCAGCAAATGTAAGCGGAAATCTTGGTGGTATAGTAAATCAAGGAACATATCTGGTTAATGTCACTGCGATGTCAAACTGTCCTTCAAATCCATCGTTGAGTTGCGTTTATCTTACACCTGTAATATAACTTGAGAATCTCAAATATAAAAAATAAAACTGGTCCAATGAAACTGCAAATAGCTTTGGAATTTATAATAATCTTCGCATTCTTACTTGTTGTATTTATATTCATGTTTGCATTAATAGCTACACAGAGGGCAAATGTTGCAAGGCAGCAAAGTTTTTCAGAAGTTCAACTGCTTGCACAAAATATAGCACAACAGATAGATTTAGGGATCTCTGCTGGAAATGGGTATGCCTCAAATTTGTCTTTATACAGTAGCGTTTCTGTACCAATCTATAGTGTAAACATAACACAAGGCGGAATTGTTATAGTATCATCAAAGGTAAATACTCAGGTTATATCGGCAGTTGCATATACCGATGCGAATAATATAATTGAACCATCATATCTTAGCAATAATACGTTATCAATACAAAATAGTTTCGGACAGATATGTATAGATGAGCCGTGTTATAATATACTAAATACTCCAACCAAACTATATCTACAAGCAATGCCATATATAAAGAATAAAAATTCAGGATATCTTATTTTTGTAAATGCAAAAAATTATACTGGTTATGACACTGTAAACTCATTAATAGGACTTTCATCAACATTAGGTAATTTTTCAAAATACTCCTTTTCATCTAATATAACAAATATGTACGGTAGCGCAAATGCATTCATCTCGCGTTCATCAAGTTCTGGCCAATCTATAATAAAAGCAACTGCATACTCTGGTAGTTCTGGAATGATAAGTAATCTATCTGCGTGGTTTCCATTGAATCTTGGATCTGGAAATAATGTATATGATCTTAGTGGATACAATGCAATGGGCACAATAACAAATGCACAGTGGAGTATGCCAAATTATGTCTCTAGTTTTTCAGGCAGCGGTTATTTATCCATTCAAGCCCTTCAAATACCATCGCAATTTAGCTTATCTGTATGGGTCTCACCTTCATCATATGCTACAACGGGTATTTTAGGGCAGCAAGGTTCATCAGCTGGGGTTTTTTCACTTAGTACCACAACAGCTCCTGCTTCATACTCAATTGGCATAAATGGCTTCGGAAGTATTCAGTTTGGTTCTTACACTCCAAATACGTGGTCGTTAATAACCCTAACTTACAATGCTCCTTCAGAAAATCTAAGCGTTTATGAAAATGGCCAGCTTATACTATCAAAGACCGAGCCGCAGAGCTTAGGTAGCAATCTTCCTTTATTAATAGGTTCTAACAACATAAATTCAGGCGGATTTAACGGGAAGTTATCAAATCTTCAACTTTATTCCACATACCTTTCTCCATCTGAGGTATCAGAACTTTATGGCGAGGGCATAGCCTCAACTCCAATAAATGTGGCTCAACTGCTTGCATGGCTTCCTCTCAATGGAAATTTGAATAATTATATATCAAGTTCTTACTCTACCTATGCAACAGGTTCTATCCAGTTTTCAAATCCCAATATAACCTCTACAAATCCAAATGATACCTCATTTCTTGCAGGATCCTTTGATGGTAGTAATTCTATAATCACTCTTTCCAAACCTTCAAATGCAATGCTTCAAGGCGGTTATACCTATCCACTTTCTATAAACGTTTGGTTTATACTAAACAATGCTCAGGCAACGCAGCCTATATTATCTACACTTCCTAGTTCTTCCTGTGGGTATTATCTCTCAATATATACCGAAAACACAATCTCTTTATCAGACAACTGTGGAGACTCCTACTCGCAAACAATTCCTCTAACAACTAAAAAATGGTATGATTTAGCAATAACAACAAGCAAGCCTAACTCGAATGGGATCTCTGTAATTACCTACTATATTAATGGCATATATATAGGCTCAACTAGCATTCCGTGGAAAGATGACGCAACATGGACTACTCTAGCTATGGGTTCTACTCAATCCTCATACTTCGACGGCAATTTATCCAATATACAAATATACAATACTACACTTTCAAACAGTTCTATACTTTCAATATACCAGCATGGTGAAACTACTATTCCATTTATAAAGAATTTAACTGCATGGTTTCCATTGGAAGGTTCTCCATCAGATTTAACCATAAATAATAATAGTTATACCTCTTCAAATATTTTATTTTCACAGTTCTATTCAAGACCTTATCCAATCTCATATGCCTTAAATGGATATGGGCTTAGTTTTTCAGGAAATAATTATGTATCAGGTACCTCAAATACTATTGTAGGTTCAAATACTTTTTCCATATCTGGTTGGATATACCCTCTTTCTACAAATAATCTAATTGAGCTGCTAAATAGTTACACTACCTCTTCATCTTCACTTTATTTGGCTTTAAATAATCTTGTACCTACCTCAAATGTTCTTGAACTTAATTTATCTGTTGTAAATGGTGGTATTCGTTACAGCGCTTTAGGCGGCTATATAAAACCATATACCTGGTATTTTGTGTCTGGTACCTATAACGGAGTAGCACTTACCACTTACATAAATGGTGAACAGCAGGCAACTACTCCATATACTGCAACAATTCCTAATGCTATATCCTCATTTACCATAGGTGCATATGCCAATGGGGTATCAGGCTTTTCAGGAGACATAGCAGATCTTTCTCTTTATAAAACCGCATTGAATCAGTCACAACTTTCATTTCTATATAAGCTAGGACTGCCAGCTTCTTCAAGTGTTGGGGTATCATTAAGGTAATGTTATGAAGGCACAATTTTGGTCATTTGACGCTGTTTTTGGAATGGTAGTATTCATATTTGGCATAGTAATACTAGTTTATGCTTGGGTCACAATAAGTAATAGTTATACTTCATCATCGTCAAACAATGCAGGAATAATGCAATCCGAGCTTGTTCAGCTCAACGCAGTACTTTTTAATAAAGGTACTCCAATCAATTGGAACTCTGTTATAAATGTTTCAAATACCTTAAGTTGGGGAGGCATATCTATAGGCATAGGAAGTACTAATGATCAAAGCAGATCAGTTTCAAGCAGCAAATTAATGGCACTGTTTGCTATGTCAAATACTAATTATCAACTTAGCAAAGAAGAGCTTGGCGTAGCTTACGACTATTATATAAATATAAGTTCAAGCACTTTTAGTATAGCTATAGGCAAAAATCCTGAACTATACAATGCTACCTCAATAAACACCTTAAAGGAACCTATATTAATAAACGGAGCGCCAGCCCAAGCACAGATAATGATATGGACAAATACGACCTTTGGCATAGTATAATGGAGATTGATAAATATTGCAAATGACTATTGCAAATAACTCTATATTTTACTTGCAATTGCATATGAACTTCACAGAATTTATCCGTGAGAGTATTTCAGCAAAGAACAAACCTAACTCTCAGAAAAATTAGGATTTATTTCTCAAAAATACCGGAAGGGAACTTAGGATTTCATATATAGATTGCGTTATTGAGAAGTTCTAACAAACATTATGTAAACAGTATAGGGTTTTTGCTGGTAAATATTTTCCAGATTTAATCTTGATTTTTATCATTCCGGAAGTCCACAGACTTTAGCTTTGGGGGATGTTATGCTGCACTTCCTATACTACTAAATAATCCTCCTAAGACTATTGAGACTATAAAGAATATAGAAAGTCCTATTATTATGAAAACAGGCAAATATTTAAGTCCCTTTATCGCAGCGCCAGAGGATATTGCAGCAACTATGAAAGCGCTTATGCCGCTTATTAGTATTATGGCTATAATAGAAAACAGGTTATATTCTGCCGGTTGTATTGTGGGTGGTTGTGGTTTCAAGAAAGAGACGCTACTCACCTGACTTATTGAACTTAAGCCATTTGGATTTTGCTGAAGTATTCCACTCCAGATGGTGTCTGTTATGGTTATCATCTTGTTTGTCAATGCATATAGAACAGGAGCACCTATAACCGAGGCAAAGACTATGAATATTGTATACATAAAGAGCTGGCTTCCTATCTCCTTTTGAATTGTCTGCTGGCTTCTAAGGTCTTTTGCTATCTGATTAAGTATATCAGCCATTCCTCCACCATATCTTAATGCTTCTGTCATCATCCTTACTGTTCTTTTAAGTTGCTGTGATCTATATCTGTTTGAAAGATTTACTAGTGCATTTCCCATGGTGTCTCCAGAGTAAAGTTGTTTGGCCATAAGCAGTATGTCATCCTTGAAGTATTTGAAGTCAGGTCTAGCTGCAGATATAAGTGCCTTATCAAGTGAAACTCCGCTTCTCATATTTGCAGAGGCTATCTGCAGATAATCAGATAGAATATCCTCAACAAAGCTTCTTCTTTTGTCTATTATATACTCTAAAACAGCATACAGTATAAACTCAAAGATTCCACCGCCAACAATGCCTATGAAAGCAGAGAGGCCTGAACCATAACCCATAAAAATAAGACTGAAAAATGATGCACCTATAAATATGGCAAAGCCTCCTATTATGGCAATACTAAAGAACTCGTTAACTGAGATCTTAACCCCTGCAAGGTCAAGTTCACTTGAGATAAACCTTACAAGGTTCCTCGATACAAGTCTTTCAAAGTTTATTGCCATTATTGTCCCCTTACATAGTAAATGATGGTCTAGAGCTCTTTATAAGATTAAGAAATACTATCTGTATTCCAACTATAAATACAAGTACCATCACCAAAGTGGTAGTATCTATCGTAACTAAACTTATGAATGTGGTCATTATTGCAGCTACTGCTATTCCCATGCTTGGAAAGATAACTCCAAAGATCATATAGAACATAGCAAGCGCATTAAGCCTTTGTCCATATCTTCTTAGCTCTATAACCCTCTCTTGCATTATATCATTTACGACTCCTTGCAAAGATGCAGTTACGTCAGCTCCTACCTTTATGCTTATACTTGCCTGCAGCATTATTCTCTTAAAGGTCTTAGAGTAGCTTTTATCTGTTATTTCATCTATTGCCTGTTCCACCGGCATTCCAAGCTGGACCAAAGACACTATCTTGGAAAATTCATGACTAGCCCATCCATACCCTGTGCTTATAGAGGTCATAGCATTAAACAGGGGCATTCCAGAACGCATGCTAATTATCATATCTCGTGTTGCAAATAATATATCCTTGTCTATTTCCTTTCCTAACTTTCTTCCTCTTGTTATAGGATAATTTACAAAGTTATTAAGCGCTGTATTATAAACTGCTATAAGCGAAACAAGACTTATAATTAATATTGCAAATACGTTGCTTACTCCTACCTTATATAAGATAGCTGCTATCAATATTGAAACCACTATAGCTATTATTATAGAAGAGACTACCATTTTTTTTATAAATGAATAAGGCGAGTTCTTAATTCCTATATCTCTCAATGCGCTTTCCAGCCCCTTTCTATTCATGAGCATACGATTTATGTATTTACTATTATCTACATATTTCTGAGCAGATGGTTTTGCTACATCTTTGCTCTTATTGGGTTTTATTTTTTTATCTTGAGTTTTATCTGTTTCTTTTTTTTGTGGTTTAACCTGCGTAGGAGCTTTATTATTTTCATATATTGGTTTTGATTTTATCTTGAAAAATAAGAATTTTTTGCTTTTAGTAAAACCTATTGGCTGAGTACTCGTAGAACTTTGCGAATCAGCACTTGAAACATTATTGTTTTCATTCATCAAATCCATCTATCACTATTACTTATCGCTTTCCTTTTATAGAGCTATCTATTTTTGTAAGTACCTCTTCTAATCTCTGATTCCTTATGGCTGCGTCTCCTGTTATCTGTGTTGCTTTTTTAGCCTTTACAAACTTGTAAAGTTCAGATACCTCCTCATGTATTACCTCAAACTGTTCTTTATTAAATGAGTTTTCATCGAGCCCAACACTTATCTTTTCCAACTCATCTATTTGGTCTTCAATTGAAAGCGTTACGAGTACCATATTCTTCCTTTTTATCGAAGGCATGTTTATCTCGCCTACATCCTCGGCAACATTTTTTTCTATGTCCACTATTGCACTACTAAGCTCCTTTTCAGCATCCTTTACTATATCCTTGATAAATGTAACATTCTGTAAACGCTTTTCCATATATGTATCTGATTTTTTGTCTTCCTGTGTTGATATAATACTATCTAAAATTTTTAATGCGTTGTTATAATCATACTCTGAAATATTTTCATTATTTATCAACGCACTGCTTATGTCTATTGGATCACTTTTTTCAGAGTAGCTTAATGAATTAATTATTTCAGCAGCTACATTATAATCAAGGTTTTCCATACATTCATCCAAACAGTTCCTTAGAATATGGCACATTTTCTTTTACAATATCAAGTACCTTTCTTGGATTTTTATAATAATTTGCAACTATAAGTCCGCAGGTATCTATATCTATTACTTTATTGTTCAACATCCAGTTAAGAACGCTAGCTTTTTCTCCAACATCCTGCGCTATCTCTTGATTGGAGTATCCTCCATAAAGGCCTATAGTCTGGCCTAATCTTGCCATATCCCCTACTCTTAAAAATATGTCATTTCTTATATCCCATCTAGACAGTACATTTACATCTCCTGAATTTGTTACCTCTCCAAACTCAAGCATCCTTCTTATTCCCAATCTTCTATGCCTAAACAGTGATACAATTCCGCCTATAGAGTTAAGCATTATTTTTGGAATATCTATCGGAGGGTTTGTCATTCTTATTATTGTGTCTTGTGCGTTGTCTGCGTGAAGTGTGCCATAGACTGCGTGTCCTGTGTGTATAGCCTCGAAAAGCGTCTCTGCATCATTCTTCACTCTTATTTCTCCTATAATCATTATGTCTGGTCTTTGTCTTAATGCATTTATCATGAGTTCATAAAGTTTAACCTCTCCTTTTCCTTCTGGATTCGGCTGCCTTGTTTGCATTGGTATCCATTGCAAGAATCCAGGCAGGCTAAGTTCTCGTGTATCTTCTACAGAGATTATTCTTCTATTTGGCGGCATAAACATACTCATGGCGTTAAGAAAACTTGTTTTTCCGCTGGCAGTACCTCCAGATATCAATATGCTAATCTCGTTCTGCATGCTAAGCCATATTAATGCTGCAAGATCGCTTGAGATAGCTTTATTTGCTATAAGCGCTGTCATACTCCATGGATTTCTTGCAAATTTTCTTATTGTAATCGTATTTCCTTTTACTGAAATAGGATACAACGTAGCATTTACTCTTGATCCATCAGGAAGCTCTGCGTCCATTATCGGCGAAAGATTAGAGATCTCTCGTCCAACTCTTCTTCCTACTTGTTCTGCAAGTTCATATATGGTGTCCTCGCTACTGAGTTTTATATTTGTCTTGCACCATCCATAACTCACATGAAATATCCAAATAGGCTCATGTGCAGTATTAACTGCAATCTCTTCTAAATTATCATCTACCAAAAGCACTTCTATATCTCCTAAACCTAAATATACATTTGCCATGTATGCTAGAAGTACCTCTTTGTTATCCCCGCTTATTCCTGGAAGATATTTGTCTATGACTGAGGATGCAACCTCTTTATATTTTCTATTCAATTCTTTAAGATATTTTTCATCTTGTATTCGTGTTTGATCTATTGAAACTAAGGAAAGCAGCTCTGCGCGCAAAGACATCAAAAGTATTTTTGTAGCATCTCCAA
>JAJZLJ010000005.1 GCA_021850625.1 Microcaldota archaeon
TGCATCTTTTCTTGCAATCGCCTTTAGATCTTTGGATTCAGAAAGTGAATTAATTTTAAATTTCATATTTTAATTATTCTTTTTTTGATATATATACTTAACCAACGATTATACTGCGAATTATAAACAAGTTAGCTTATTTCGGACTATTTTATAAGACCTGATAGACGATTGTTCGAATATCTCCGATGTTGTGTTTTTCAAGTGAGGTAAAATAGTTTATAATTTTTGCTTTAATTCAGCGCATTAGAACTCTGTTTTTGCCGTAGTATTTTTTAAGTGGGCCCGCGGAGAATCGGACTCCGGTCTTTACCGTGTGAAGGTAACGTCTTACCATTGGACTACGGGCCCGTATATCAAATATCTATCGCAAAAATATCTATTCCTTTTGGTATTTCATATGGTGATTAATCAAAAAGCACCATTAGAAGTCAATGACTTCAAGTCATGTGAGGATGTCATATTCCTTTGTCGTGAGGACCTTATTTCGGGATAAGACAATATAAACATACATAAAAAAGTATATATATCTCAAAAACCATAATATAACTGGTGTATATATGACTTTTAATAAAAAACCTGTTTCAGATAAAAATATACAAGCTGAGAAAACATCACAAGAAGATAATGTATTAACATTGGCATCACTTTTTAGGAATGGAAATGATTTAACTCTAGAATATTCTAAAATTGGCATTATACCTACTGAAAGATTTCAAGCGCCAAGACTTCTTACAAAAGAAGAACAAAGACAGATACGCAAAGGAACAAGAAGAAACTCTCCAGAAGAGAATATGTTGCTTAGTGACGTAATTAAAAGCTTAAGCGTTCAAGACGGCGATATCTTCCAAAGATATGGATTAAACTTCAAAAAAATAAATGGATCTTGGGTTCAGGATACCGTAAAAATAACTGGGGGTTTTCTAGCAAAACAAGGTACAATAATAATGGGCAATATTATATTAAATAATGTAATCTTTTCAAGCAGTACAACTCAAATTGGAAATGCATTCGACAAAAACCATCATGTACCATATATTGAATTAAATGGAAAGATCTTTTAAAATTTAAATAGAACGCATCCAAAAATATCTCTAAGAAATTAATAACGCTATAAATAAAAGTATTTATACATTAAAATACTCCTTAAATTTTTGTGTTGTATTTATTTTTTTACTTGTTTTGAATTTTTTTGTCTCTATAAAATCATTATCAACAAGTTCTTTTATATGGTCATAAGTAGAACCGCCGAAGATTTTTACCAGTGCGCTTTGCAATATTCCCTCATTTTTATTAACATACGAAAGTATGCGAAGAGCGCCCTTTGTTATATCTGGGCCTCCGGCAAGGCTGCTTACTTTAGAGGCATATGGCTCCTTTAAGCTAAACATGTACTTGTCTCCCAACCTCACCACCTCAAGCGAGGTATCTTCATTCTTATATTTTTCAATAAGATTGTTAATTATAGATTCAAGTTTTACTTTTGATGCTATGCCTGTCTGTTTAGAAAGTTCCTCGACACTTACTGCTTTGGATGCCATAAAAAGCGCAGCTTCTACTAATTTATCATAATTTAACAATTCTTCCATCATCTCATCCTGCAACCTGTATTATTATCTCACCAAAAAATTCCTCCTGTACAAGCATTATCTTTCCTTTATTTGTGAGAAAAAGCAGCGGTATAAAAAGTCCAACAATTACATTATCTTCAAACTTAATACTTTGGGACAAATACGAAAATGTAGTCATGTTTTGCTTATCAACTCTTTTTTTAATCTCTGAATATAAGATCTCTGTTTCCTTTTCTATGTCTCTATCCTCGAAATGCAACTGCATATCAACTCCTTTCAATAATCGCTGAGTAGCTTTTCCTTCTTTGATCTTCATAGCCTCTTCAAGTGCGTGTATAAGCTCTACAAGAGCTATCTTTCTTTTTATCGGTGGTCTTAGCCTTAATGTAAGCTCATCAACTACTATCTCCTGCCTAACGCTCTCTTCCTCAGTTTCTAAGAGCTCTTCTTCTTGCTTAAATAAGCTTAGCATCTCGCTTTTAAGCCGTAGAAGTATGGCTGCTGCTAGTATTATGTTTGCTGGAATTCTTAAGTCCATTACCTTGAATGCCTTTACTGCATCTATGTACTTGTCTACTATCTCTACTATATCCATATTCCAAGGATCAAGCTCGTTATTTTTTACAAGCTCTACTAATATATCCTTCCACGTAGCCTCAGTAACAAGTATCGAAAGGTCTACCTTACTGCTCTCCTTTTCAATACCTAATGCCTGAAGTTCATCGATCGCCATGATAATACTTCTTCATACAGAAATAAATATCTTTTCAAGTTTTTCAATAAACAAAAAAATGCTTTGGCTTTTAATATTTTCACAACAAAGGTTTAGTGGTGTATAAATGCAGCATTTCAAGAATGAGTTCACTTATAGAAACTTTATAGATTCTGGCAAAGAAAACGAGTTCGATGAACTATTCGATAAGGCAGTGGTAAAGGTAAAGGAAGAGCTATTAGGAAAGAAATTTCCTTTGATAATTAATGCCGAGGAGATATATCTTCAAAATGAGCTTATAGAGCGTTCACCAATAGATGGCACTGTTTTAGGAATATTTCAAAAAGCATCAAAAACCGAAACCATTGCAGCTATAGAATCAGCCTTAAAGTCATTTGAAGAGTGGCGCACTATAGATTATAAAAAACGAGTATCTATATTTAGAAATGCGGCGCAAACATTATCCAAAAGAAAATTTGAGATGGCTGCGGTTCTTAGCTTAGAAAATGGGAAGACAAGATACGAATCTATTGGGGAGGTAGATGAAGCCATAGACTTTATGAATTATTATTCAAACGAAATGGAAAAAAATAAAGGCTACATGCGAGTTGGAGTTCTTGAAGGTTCAAGATCTAAGAGCGTAACTGGATTTCAAGGGGCTCCAAGCAGTCCTGAAAAGGTAAAAATACTTATGAAACCTTATGGAGTTTTTGGTGTTATAGCTCCTTTCAATTTTCCAGTTTCAATATCTACTGGTATGAGTGTTGGAGCAATGATTACTGGAAATACTGTTGTGTTTAAGCCTTCTTCTACCGATAATATGTCTATGCTGACTGGTTTTCTATTATCTAAAATATTTTCTGACTCGGGTCTTCCTTCCGGCGTCTTTAATTATATAACCGGTCCAGGTTCTGAGGTCGGCGTAGAATTATCCTCAAATAAACAGATAAGTGGGATTGTATTTACTGGTTCTAAAACTACTGGCATCTCAATGATTGCATCTAGCTATGCTGCAGGAAAACAGACTGTTTTTATAGTTGAAATGGGCGGTAAAAATCCCACTATAGTATCTAAATACGCTGATATAGACAAAGCAGTATCGGGGATAGCAAGCGCATCATTTGGCTACAGTGGTCAAAAATGCAGTTCATGTTCCAGAGTTTATGTAAATAAAGAGGTAAAGGATGAATTCATAAAAAAACTTATTGAAAAGGTTTCTTTATTTAAAATAGGGAATCCTTTACAAAAAGATAATTTTATGGGGCCGCTTATAAGCAACTCTGCATTTTTGCGTTATAGTGAAGCTGTAGAAGAGGTCAAAAAATCTGGAAAATTATTGTTTGGTGGAAATGTTATAGATACTGGATTGAAAGGAGCGTATGTCGAACCGGTAATTGCTGAGATTTCTTCTGATAATATCCTTTTCAAAAAAGAATTATTTCTTCCATTCTTAGTCATAGATACTTATTCAGAAATAGAAGAAGCTCTCAAAAAAGCAAATGATACTGAATATGGTCTGACTGCTGGTTTTTACAGTTCAAGAACCTCAGAGATAAAATATTTTTTGAAGAATATAAACGCAGGAGTTGTGTATGTAAATAGAGAAGTAAGTGCAACTACTGGTGCAATAGTTGGTTTTCATACCTTTGTTGGATGGAAGGGAAGCGGTTTAACTGGCAAAGGCACCGGAAGCAAATTTTACCTACAACAATTCATGAGAGAACAAAGCCAAAGCCAGGTAATAATAGAGGAATGATTTGGTGGGAATCACGCGTTTGTTATACTATCTTGTTAAATTCAAAAAATCTACAATAATGATAAAAAAAACAAAGTTTACAGTTTATATAGCGGATACCTTTTTTTCTCAGATGTTGGGGCTCATGTATCGTGAAAAGCTTAATCAAAACGAGGGAATGTTATTTATAACAAACAAAGCATCTAACTACGGCATCTGGATGCTAAATATGAAGTTCAGTATAGACATAATTTGGTTGGATTCTAACGGGAAGGTTGTTGATATAAAGGAAAATGCAAAACCTTCACATTCAATTTTTTCATCAGAGATATTTAAGCCAAGATTAAAAGCAAAGTATGTTTTAGAGTTAAACTCTGGGGTTTCAAAATCAAAAGGAATAAATATTGGCAGTGTTATAAGTTCATCTATATTGAAATAAAATCAACACTCTTTATATTTTAAAAATTTATTTTAAAAATTATTTTTGACAATGGTATTATTATGGAAATAGAATATAAAAAAGTTGAAAAGGTAGTTGTGCATCAAATATCCAAATACACAATAAAAGAGTTAATAAAAACGCGTTTAGGTGCAGAAGGAGCAAGGCCTATTTTCTGGTGTGATGGAGTTGTATTCATACCTTACTATTTCAGTAACGACAAAGCAAAAGCGCTTGAAATGGACGGCATTGTCAATATGCAATATTTTGATTATGCAATACTGGAAAATTACACTGAAATATTTGAGTTTGAAGATTCTTACTTCAAAACAGTAAAAGCAAGAATTATAAATTACGAAAATATACCATTTTACAAGGAATTAGTCAAATGGGTCAAAGAAAATGAAAATAAGGGTCTATGGTAATTTACAATAAGCTTTAAAAAGATTACCTTCTTTATTT
The DNA here is from genome assembly GCA_021850625.1 of Microcaldota archaeon. GTDB lineage: Archaea > Micrarchaeota > Micrarchaeia > Micrarchaeales > CABMGC01 > JAJZOD01. Next base: position 4,920 of record JAJZLJ010000005.1, read on the forward strand.
ATAACGATTATAATGGCTGTTAAAAAAACAAAACGAAGCAAACAATTATTCAAGTCCTTAGTTTTTGGCAAAAAAGGTAAAGGTCTTCAATCGTTTTTGCTAACCGAGATAATTCTTATTTTTTTAATAGGTATTCTGGGATATTTTGAATTGCCCATATACATACCAATACACTACGGCATGAATGGTATTCCAAATGGCTACGGTCAAAGTTGGCTATTTCCTTTACTTAGTATAATTCTTGTTATAGCACCAATTATCGTTTTACTTACTGTTAAATATAGATTTAAGCTTCTAAATAAATATCCTTATTTTATAAATATGCCTGCATTTTATTTTTCAGAAATAACACGGATGAAAAGAGATAAGCGAAGTTATTGGGTAAACAAGTACTTTGAATTAATACTTGGGGCGGGGGTTTCCATAGCCGGCTTAATGATTGTTATGATAATTGGACTACTCGAAAGTTCAGTAAATTATTTTCTTTCACAGGACATTTCAATATTGTCTATACTTTGGATTCTTGCAACTATAGTAATAATGTTTTACTATCTTAGGGATTTATATAAGCAGGTTTTAAACAAAGACAAAGTGAGATCAAAGGTTATAAACTAAGGTAATTATATAAAACTAGCAGATGAATTTAAAACGTTTATAACAAAAGGGAATATAATAGATCTAGCTATAGCTGTTGTTATAGGCGTAGCGTTCAATAATCTAATAACTGCCTTTGTATCAGATGTAATAACCCCATTAATAGGCATAGCAGGCCACGTTGATTTTTCTGCAATCTCTTACACTATAAACGGCAGCACCTTTCTTATAGGCTCATTTCTTAATGTAGTGATAAGTTTTATAACGCTAGCGTTGGTGATATTCTTTTTCATAGTAAAACCAGTATCAAAGATTCAAGAGCGTGCTAACGCCAAAAAACAGGCTCTACCTCCACAAACAAAAACCTGTCCTGAATGTCTTTCACAGATACCAATAAAAGCAACCAGGTGTGCGTTTTGCACATCAAAACTAACCTCATAATAAATTGCATTCTTCACAGTAATCAAAAAAATTAGCAACTGTTGTTATTTCAACTCTTTTTTAAATCTTTTTCTTATTTTTTCTACCTTTGGCGTTATCACTACACTGCAATATGATTGTTTAGGATTTTTAGCATAATACCCCTTATGATACTCCTCAGCAGGATAAAATTCCTGTGCCATCTCAACTTGGGTAACTATTTTTTTATCTAATGTCTTTTGTAATTTTTCTATAGCCCTTGTTATGACTATTTTTTGTTCATCATCATAATAAAATACCACTGATCTATACTGTGTTCCATAATCTGCTCCCTGCTTATTCAATGATGTTGGATCATGCATCTCAAAAAATATTTCAAGAAGCACATCCAAATTTATCTTATTTTCATCATATACTATCTGTAAAACCTCTGCATGGTTAGTATATCCAGTACATACTTCTTCATAAGTGGGATTCGGTTCGTTTCCGCCAGAATATCCTGGCATTACAGAGACAACACCTTTTATCATGCTAAATACTGCTTCAGTGCACCAAAAACAACCTCCGCCAAAGATAATTTTTTTAATTGCCATAACTATCTACTTTGGAATAAAGTTCATAGAAATTGAGTTGACGCAGTGCCTTGTATTTTTCTTTGTAAAACCTTCTCCCTCAAATACATGCCCAAGATGTGCTCCACAGTTTGCACACTGTATCTCTATTCTTGCGCCATCTGCATCTTTGATTCTTTTAACTGCTCCTTTTATTTCTTGATCAAAACTGGGCCATCCACATCCGGAGTCAAATTTACTTTCTGACTTATAAAGCGGAGCGTTACATCTTTTGCATATATACAAACCCTTCCGCCTCTCATGTTCGTACTCTCCTGTAAATGGCATCTCAGTGCCTTTATCAATTATGACTCTTTTCTCTTCTTTTGTAAGTTCATTTAATTTTACATTTTTAACCATAACATCACATTAATTTACAAATTAGGCAGAATATGCAAATTTATTAAATAACTCAAATCATAAATGATTTTTACAAAATCCATACTTTCAAACCACATATTAAAATATATATGAAAACGAGTATTTAATCATATAGGTTTAAATTCGGTTAATGCTTAAAATAATTATCTTAACGAGAAATTAACCAGGTGAAATAAATGGTAAAAAAAATAAAATCCATCTCTGTATCTGATGAAGCTCATACACTGCTTATCTCCGAAGCCAAAGCTCTATTAAGATCAGAACAAGAAAGAGGCCATGGTTTTAGTACAGCTATCGGAATTAGTGATGTTGTCCGATCTTTATGGTACAACTCATTCGATAAACAGCTAAATGAACGTCAGAGAACCGAGAGTAACGAAACGTTAAAAGGTATCTTCGAGACCATACGCAGAGCAAATCCTATCTCTGTTTTACCTGCATGGCATGAATCTGATTATAATTCTGAAATACTTGCAATATTAGAAAAGAAAATGAGTATGGTAAAACATAACATAATTGACGGAACTGTAATAGCCCCAATAATGGTAAGCGGTTTTATACATGGTTCTTATGCTTATAATATAGCGAGAGAACTTTATCCTTCAACTCGCTTTTCAATGATTGGATACTCAAAATTAACAGAGACTAAAAAAAACATACCTTCATGGTATTCAGGTAAACTTTGGATGCATCAATCAGATATACAACGATTGAAAGCAGCCAAACGTATACTTCTTGTAGACGAGGTAATTGATACTAGTCAAACAATCAGCAGTATAATCTGCGATTTGTCTAAATCAATCGAAAATATAGATACATCAAAGATAAAGGTTTTTTCACTTTATTAGATCATTAAATAAATTCCTGCGTATATTTTAACAATATGAGCTGGAACTTTCATCTATTTTCATTAGCGAAATGTGAACACAGGCAAGAAGCAGATGTTATATGTCTGAGCTGTCAAGGCATATATGGCGTTAAGTATCGCTCATATATACAATTCTATTATTCTAAGAAAATTTATTGACTCTACTATGGCACCGTAGCTTTCCACATAGTCTCTTAAAGTAAAATAATCCCTCTCCAAATCAAATGGATAAATATCTATTGATAACATTATTGTTAGTAATGAGGCGTTGTATAATATGGATATCACTAATGAGGTTCAATTAAAAAGAGCCATACTAGAGGACGAGATGGTTGATCTTGTACTAAAGCACTATAGCAATTTTGTTATGCATGGTGGAACATCTGTGTGGCGATGCTACGGCGGCAACCGGTTTTCTAGATACGTAGATTTCTACAGCAATATAGATCTATCTGAAGAGCATACATTTCAGAAACGATTCCACAAATTACTGATTAAAAATGGCTATACAATAACTGAAGAGAAATATAACAACAAAACAAAGACATTGCATGTGATAGACGTACCGCAAAGGCAGTAACAGATTTTATCAAAAGGTACAAACAATTAGCTAAATCAGGCAAACTAGATAATCCTTACTAATGTGGACTCTGCGGGATTCGCACCCGCGGCCTTTCCGTATTCCGGTTCTTGGTAAAACTTCTTCCAAGAAGGTTCATGCGAACGGAACGCTCTACTCCTGAGCTAAGAGCCCTAACGAGAATTATTTAATTATTAAACTATATAGATTATACTTTTCTATTCCTTTATTATGAATTACATTATTTTGCAGCTATAGAAAGGCATTTATTTATTGTCTTATTTACTTTACTGGTGTATGTATGTCTTACGTAGGAACAGCATTTATAATTGTCGGGTTTTTGCTCATAATTTTTTCATTTGCTCTTGGTTACGGTATGTATAATTCTCTAAGACAATTACAGATTACACAACAAACCCCCCAAATAAATGGTAGTAATCTCAATAGTTCATTTAATCAATTAGCTACAAATATAAGTTTAAGCATAAACAATCCAATCTACTATATAATCGAGATAATTATTCTTTTCCTTTTTGCCAGCATAGGTTACAAAATAGCAGATCTAGGAATACGAACAAACTCAATATCAAATAAAGATTATTCATCTGAAAAAATAGAAAAAAGCAATAAAAATATAAAAAATAAGCAAGAATAATTTATATAAAATAAATTATTCAAGAAACCTGTTTTTCAGATGCGAAGTCAAAGTTTGTATTCTCGGTAATTCGTCCTATCTCGTCTGGCAGTATGCGAACAACATCAAAATCCATCTCTAATCCAAAAATACGAACGCTTATTCTTCCGCCTTCAACAACACCCTTATTGTTGAGTTTTTGCCTAAAATAAGCCTGCCAATCTATAGGTACTGGTATTGTCCTAGGCGTTTTCCTAGAAGGTTCAAAAAGCACAACCTTTGCTTCATTTATCTTAGGTTTAAATACATCTACTTGTTCTCCAAGTATTATCCCTAAATCTTTTCTAGAGCTTTTGTCCAGTCTTATGTAGCTAGTATTTTCATCTTTTTTATAGCCATCAATAACAGTTGCTACTAAACGCTTTTCATTAAACCTTACTTCTATAATATCTCCAGGGACTACGCCTATTTTTTTCTGTATCTTTTTATTTAATGGTACTGTATTAAGATTCATATCACGCGGCATGGCTTCAGCAACAATGCCTACAATTTTTCCACCATGCTTTGTATTATCTATATTTTTACGTGCATTCTTGTGTAACGTTTTTTTCATCATTATTCCACCTAAGTATTCTTTACCATTAAGTTATAATAACCATACTTACGAAATTTTTACTTTAAAGATAACTATTTTCTTTCAGCGATGTTTTTATTTGTTTCTTTGTATAGTATATCTGTTTGAATGGCAAAAAATCAAGACAAAATAAACAAAATATTCAAAAAAGTGCTAAAGGAAATAAAACCTAGCGATGCTGAAAATAAGGAAACAATCAAAAAAATAAATAATATAACAAATGAACTAAAGAATATAGTATCAAATGATGTCGAGATATTAGTCACCGGATCAGTATCTAGAGGAACAAATCTCAAAGGCAATTCTGATATAGATATATTTCTTCTTTTTAAGGTAGGAACTACTAAAAGCGAGCTTACAAAACTTGGCTTAAGCTATGGAAAGGCTCTTGTTAAGAAAAAAACCGATACTTACGAAATAAAATATGCCGAACATCCATACACTCGTGTTTATTTAGACTCACTAGGGATAAAGGCCGATATAGTTCCTGCATTAAAGATACAAAATGCGGAGAATCTTGCAACGGCTGTAGATCGTACTCCATTGCATACTACTTTTATAAATGAAAAACTCACTTCAAAGCAGAAAGACGATGTTAGATTATTAAAGTATTTTCTCAAGGCGCAGAACATATACGGCGCTGAATCAAAGACCTCTGGTTTTTCAGGTTATCTATGTGAAATATTAATATACCATTTTTCTTCTATTAAAAATTTATTTGAATGGTCATCCTCTCTCGAGCTTCCTGTTGCACTTATTCCAAAATCAAAATCTGAGTTGTCAAATAAGGAACTTTTTTCAAAGTTTAACTCTGATTTTATCGTTTTAGATCCTGTGGATGAAAATAGAAATGTCGCAGCTGCTCTTTCAAAGGAATCTCTTTCAAAATTTATACTGGCATCAAGGAAATTTATTGGTAATCCTTCGGAAAAGCAGTTTTACGGTATAAAATTTTCAGATTCATATGCAAAATCATACCTAAAAAACTTCTTAATTACCTCTGGACTTGAAACCTACGCTATAACCTTTAATTTACCAGATAAAAGTGAAGAAATACTATGGCCTCAGATAAAAAAGGCGTCAAGCATAATAACCGATTATTTAAAAAGAAACGAGCTTGATGTTTATTTTTCACTGCAATGGATTGTAAAAAATAAAGGCATAATTATCCTAATAGCTCCTAAACAGGATAAAAAAACACGTATTTTTAAAGGACCAGAGGTCTTCAATAAAAAAGCAATTTCAGAATTTATGAAAAGTCATTCGAAAGGATTAGGTTTTATGTTCTCTGAAACAAGGATGCTTTCACTTGATACCTCACAATTAAATACAATAGAAAAAGCATTAAATCAGATTAAGAAAAATAAGCAACTTTATTCTCACAAAGACATAAATCTTCTAAAGGCAAGAATAGAAAAAAATACCATTCCTGAAGAATTTTCAGATACATTATGCTATGAATTTATGAAAAGGCTTTCGGTATGAATTACAATATCTTGCTGTGTGTTGCGATATGAACAACCAAAAAATAGCTGAGATTTTCAATGAGATTGCAGATATGTTAGAGCTCTCAAAGGAAAATCGAATTTTTGAGATACGAGCATATAAAAAAGCTGCATTAACATTGGATTCAATGCAAGAGGAGGTTTCTGATATTCTTGAAAAAAAAGGAATAGAAGGCCTTATGGAGATTCAAGGAATAGGAAAGGGTCTTGCTGAAAAAATAAAAGAATTCGTAGCTACTGGAAAGATTAAAAAGTATGAAGAACTTAAAAAACAGTATCCTATAGATTTTTCAAATCTTACGCGTATACAAGGTATGGGTTCAAAACGGGCATTTATGTTATATAAAAAATTAGGTGTAAGAAATATAGAGGATTTAAGAACAGTCATACAAACTCATAAGGTGCGTGAACTAGCTGGTTTCGGAGAGAAAAGCGAAAACGAGTTAAAAAATGGAATAGCACTTCTAGATGCATCAAAAGGCAGAATTCTTCTAGGAACTGCACTTCCAGAAGCAGAATTAATAATGAAGAGCCTTGCAGCTTCAGGTCTTGTAGAAAAGATAGAGCTTGCAGGTTCAACAAGGCGCATGAAAGAGACTGTTGGGGATTTAGATATATTGGTAATATCCGATAACTCAAAGAAGGTTATGGACCTTGCAGAAAGATTGCCTGAAACGCAGAGCACCATTTCAAAGGGTCCAACCAAAATTACACTATGGCTTAAGATTGGGATTAGCTGTGACATACGTGTCGTCGAAAAGGAAAGCTTTGGCGCAGCAATGCAGTACTTTATAGGCAGTAAAGATCATAATGTAAAGGTCAGGCAGATAGCCATTAAAAAAGGATATAAACTGAATGAGTATGGCTTATTCGATATGAAAGGTAAAATACTGGCGAATGAAAATGAGGTAGAGATATATAAAAAATTAGGCATGCAGTATCCTGAACCGGAGATGCGTGAAAATAGGGGCGAGATAGAGCTTGCACAGGAAGGGAGGCTTCCAAAACTTGTCTCATTAAATGACATTATAGGAGATTTGCATGTACACTCTAAGCATAGTGATGGATTAAACTCGATAGAAGAGATGGTTATTGAAGCAAAAAGATTAGGCAGGAAATATATCGGAATAACCGATCATTCCAAAACAGAATATATAGCACATGGAATGGATGAAAAACGTTTTCTTGAATATTCAAAGGAAATAGATATGCTTAATAAAAAATTTGACGGTGAAATAAAAATATTAAAAAGCGCAGAGACAGATATATTAAAAGATGGAAGCTTAGATTTTAGCAAAGAAGCGCTGGATCAAATGGATTATGTTTTAGCAAGCGTGCATACTAATCTAACAATGAAAAAAGAAGAAATGACAAAGCGTGTAATAACAGCTATTGAAAGCGGAAAGATGAACATCCTAGCCCATCCAACTGACCGCATAATAAATCAAAGACCTTCAATCCAACTTGATATGGATAAAATATTCGAAGCGGCAAAAGCCAACAATGTAGTTGTTGAGATAGATTCATATCCTGAACGGCTGGATTTGAATGATGAGAACATTCTAAAGGCTAAAAAATACGGATTAAATTTTTCAATAAGTACTGATTCGCACAGATTACAGCACTTATCCTTTATGCGATATGGCATTGGCATGGCAAAACGCGGTTGGCTTGAGAAAAATGACATTGTAAATGTTATGCCATTAGAAAAACTAATAAAAATTTTCAATAAAAATAGATAAACTAAAAAAATTTATAAAAAATATTTTTAGAAAGCTCAATTTCCATTTATAATTGTCCCAATAACTTTCTTTTCTAAAAGAGCATCATGCAATCTGCCCTTCGAAGAGATATTTATTATTTGGCATTCTGCACCAGTTTCCTTGGAGATATTATAAAGATACTCTACCTTGCTTCTCATTCCTCCAGTAACATCTATCTTTCTTGAATCTCCGCTACCAACTAGCACATCTTTTATATTTTTATTATCTACATTTTTTATCAGTATTGCATCTGGATTTATTTTGGGATCAGAATCAAAAATTCCATCGACATCAGTTCCTATGATAATTTTTTGTGGCTTTACATAGCTTGCTATATGTCTAAAGACCTCCTCAGTGGAACCTATGCTAATTCCTTTTGATTTATCTAATATTACATCGCCATAAGTTATGGGTATAAATCCGAGCTCCATAGCTTTAATAATAGGAGAGATGTCCCATTTCTCTATTCTTCCATTATTCGATATTGCACTAGAAGAAGGCGCAAATGAAAATGGAGTAAGTCCAATATTTAATGCACATTTTATTACTATCCTATTTAGTTTTGCGGCAGAGTCCTGTGTTATAGAGGTTCCTACGACACTTTTTTCATTCACAATACCATTACTTATACCATATTTATGGGCCGGCACATGCGCAAAAGAGCCGCTTCCATGCCCTATTATTACTCGTTTTTCATTCAAAATACTTTTTATCTCGTTAAGAATTCTTTCTATTTCATATTCCTTAGCTACACCTTCCTTGTTAATATCAGTAATGACGCTTCCGCCCAATTTAATCATAACATTTTTCATAGTATCTAACTATTTTTCTTTACAGGGGAAAGATTTTTTATATCGATCAATGTTTCTTTTTCATTTGCTATTCTAGGTCCATTTCCAATATGTGACTCAATTATATTTTTAACTCCAGAAATTTCCTTAAGCATCTTGCGTATAGTTTCTCTGTGCTTATCAATTGTTATTATATGTGCATTTGGCCCAGCATCGAAGGTATATCCTGCTATATACTTTCCATTGCTTTGCGAATCATTAAGCTCATGGAGTTTATATATAATTTCCTTAGACGAATCGTTAAGATACATTATCGGAGGCCATGTATCAAGCATTGTAGCATGCATGTTGTTGCTGTCCTTCATTATTGTCTTTGCAAGGAGATCCAAATCTTTATTTTTAATTGCGTTCTCCACACATATAACTCCTTTCTCAGCAAATGCCGGTCTTTCTTTATATAACGTACTTGTCTTTACAGTAGCTTCGTGTCCTATGCTTGATGAAATTTTCTTTTTTCCTGAATCAACAATTGCTATTATATCGACAAGTTCTTTCCAATGACTTTCTGGAAAAATTTGTTCTGAATATGAATCAAGTCCATCCTCTCTAATTCCCTTATTCCATTTAACTATGCCTCCAAATATACTTCTACATGCGCTTCCGCTTATCTGTCTAGCCATTATGGAAAGTTCCTTTGCAGTTATTTTCAGTTCAAGTGCCTTGTTCAATGCAAATACTAATGCCGCAGCTCCAGAAGCGCTTGATGCTATTCCTGCTCCAGATGGAAAGTTGTTCTCTGAAACAATAAGTGCGTTTTCTTTTATATTAGAGTAAGATCTCATTTTATTTAGTATATTTTTCATATACACTGTTTTTTCAGAAGCTTTCTTATTTGTAATATCCTCTTTAATGCCGTTAATAAAAACAGTATCTTTTTTTATTTTATTTGAAAAAACTACACTGGTTGTTGTTTTCACTGTTTCATCAAGAGTAATGCTTATACTAGAGTTGTTAGGTGTATTAAGCCCAGTATAATCGCGCTTACCCCAATATTTAATCAAAGCAATATTTGGAGTTGCTATTCCTGTAACTACTTGCGTTTCTACCATTTATTTACCTAATATATCTAACGCTCACATCTTTTATATTTTTCTTATTTTTACAGTAAAATATAAATAAAAAATAATAGAAGAATAGTTTAATTGCCTACGGCAAAGATTTATAAATATTTAAGTAATATTACTTTTTGGTTTTATAGTGGCCATTACAAAGTCTAATCAAACAACAAGTAACTTTAATTCTATAACCCCAGAAGCTGGAAACTTTGGTTATTTAGGATCTTTAATCTGGATTGTAGGGAGCATTATAGTAAGTATAATCTTTATTGCGCTAGATCTCGTATTTCTATCTAGCATCAATTCGTATGGTTTTATTTACTTGATTCAAATAGCGTGTTCATTAATCGTTACATTTGCTGGTTTATTCTTTATTTTAAAAGGCGTAAAATATCTTTCTGTTTTCTACAAGAATAAGGAAATATACAATAATTTTATTATTTCATTTATAATTTTATTAGCTTCATTAATAATAATTCCTTTTTTTAACTATATTACAACTCAACTTGCCGTTGGGTCTCTCTATAGCTCTGCATCTAATAGCACAATATATAATATAACCCAACTTTCTAACCCCATCCAACCTATATTTAGTATTATTTCTATAGCTGTACTTTCAATAGTAATAGGCTTAGTATTATCTTTATTAAGCTACTTTTTTATGTATCGTTCATACAAAAAAATATCACAACTCACTGGTATTACTGAATTTAATACTGCGGCCCTTATTATAATAATTGGGGCAATTTTAACCATAATAGTTATCGGAGGTTTAGTTATATTTATTGGTCTAGTTTATGCTGGTCTTGCGTGGTATAAACTTAAAAATGGAACGGCAGTAAACTCTCCTGATGGAAAAGCAGCAACTGCTCCAAAAAAAGTATAAAAAAACAGTCATAAACTAAAAAAGCGAAATAGGCTGTTTATGTAGTTTCACTAGAAAACTCCATGCTCTATGCTATAATAAGTAAACAGTAAAATTTCTTATGTAGTTATAATATCAGATCCTTTTTCTGAGATATGTGCCTTTATACATGAAAAGCCTTCTTTTTGCAGTTCTTCTTCAAGTTTTTTATCATATGTTTTAAGAAGAGCAATAGCAATTCCTCCTCCGCCTCCTCCACTTAACTTTGCTCCATGTGCATTATGTTTTTTTGCTATATCAACAGCCTTATCAAGTCCTTCGTTAGATACCTCGAGTTCTTTTAGTAATTCATGATCTTTATACATCAATGCTCCAAGCTCCTGCATTTTGTTTTTTGCAAGAGCGTCAAGGCCTTTTATAGAGCATTCATTAATGCTGTCAAGTATTTTTTCTGTATGTTCTTTATTTTCATTTAATAGCTCGCTAACTCTGCCTACTGTCACAGCAGTTGGCTTCTTAGGTCCCGTATTTATAACAAGAAGTTTAGGGTGCACCTTGAAGTTGTGCTTTACAAAACCTGCTTTATTGCTAAAGCTTACGTATCCTCCATAATAAGCAGTGCTTATATCTATTCTTCCAGCCCCTTCATTCATATGCGATACCCGTTCGCCGTCACGAGCTAGCTCTATTATCTCATCATCGCTTAAAGTTTTTCCCGAAAGCTTAACTAGAAGAACGGTAAAAGCGCTATAGCATGAAGCACTGCTTGCAAGACCGCTCTGTTTTGGAATCTCCGAGCTTATGCTTACAGTTCCATTAATCATAACTTTGTATCTTTCATAAAAAATCGCTGCGATTGTAGCATATGGTAGTATGATGGAATCTAATTTTGATAGTTCTATATAGCTCTTAAGACTCTCTCTTTTTTTGTATATATCCAAAAGCCCTGTCAAGATTTTATTGCTCAAAAGCACTTTTTTGTTATAATCTTTAAGCTCAAGCTCTAAGCCATCTACCAAAGATCTTTTAAAGCTTGCAAAAGCATAAAGTTCAAGTGCAGCTGCGACTGCCGTTCTTCCATGGACTACGGCATGCTCACCTAAAAGTTTTACAACGCAAGGTGCTCTGACAGTTACAACACTATTTGGTAACTGAAGCGAAAACGCACTTAAAGATATTTTTTGATCTGCCATGCCTAACACGAATATACTTGTAATACATACTTCATTATATTTGTAAATTATAGTTATATTTTCTATACACACTATGTTGTATTAAAACTTACTGAGATATAAATCACTAACTGGTGTAAATCACCAATTGTTGTAAATTACTAATTGTAATTAATTCTAACTCTTTAACTTTATATCTTTTTAAGCAATGATTTAAGGTCCTCTAATTTTTCTAGTCCTCTTCTGTTTTCTTTTCCATAATTTTTTATAAATGTATGCAACTCCTTCCAGCCATATATATGCGCAATTGCAGCTGCATTGAGATTCTCATTATTTTTTAACTCTTTCAAAGCGCCTCTTTTTAGAAGCAGCATCACATCCATCCTTCTTCCGCCTGCTGCCGCATGCATCAGCGCACTCCATCCATTTTTATCTAAAACATCTACATTCTTTATTTTAGCTAAAAGCTCTACTGTGCAGTTTGTATTGCCGTTTTTTGTAGAATACATGAGCGCAGTCATACCTGTCTTATCACATATATCTGGATCCGCTTTTAATGATAAAGCCAATCTAACTGAACTTATAGAACCATTTTCTGCTGCATAGCTCAAAAATGTTCTTTTGTTATTATCCTGTTCGTTTATTGCAATCTTCTCTTTATTTCTACCAATCATAGCGCTTGCACTTTCCAAGTCGCCATTCCTTGCAAAATAAAGTACTCCACCAATAAGAATCTTCTCCACTATTATATCTTATAAAGAAAGACTTAAATCTTTTTTGCACAGCTTCGTCTATTGTTCTTTATGATTTTTAAAATGTGTTTCTATTTATGTATAGGAGCATATACTTTTTTTAGTTTTGCCAAAATTTTGTATAGTTTCTATAATCCTCCTGGAAGCACACAGGTGGAAGCTATGGAAGGAGCTCATCAATAAACATATCTATTTATAAGCTACTTTTGTAATAATTAATAAACTTGTCAACTACGGACTGAAAACATGGTTATTCTCAATTCACAACAAAATAAAAACAAAAAAACTAATTGGCTTTTTCTAATTTTTTTTGTAGTAGCACTTTCAATATTATTTATTTTTCCTCTCTTTGAGATAATTTCAAACACCTTGGTTGGATTAAATCATCCAATAATAACCACCCTGCAAACCGGCAATATAGCAATCAACGAAACCACATCTCCATTCTTAAATCCATCATCTACAAAAAATATTGTTAATAACACTGCCAATACCTCATTAATTCACTCTCCTAATATTCAGGCTCCTGGTCTATCAGCTTCATCCTATTATAGTTATTCAGATGTGCTTTTGGTGTGTAATCCTGCAAGTACCGAAAGTATTGATGTATGTAATTATTTTACCAATCAGCGCGTTGGAGAGGGCTTTAATACCTCACATATATTAGATTTAAGCGGTATTCCAAATCAGGAATCTGTATCTGATTCTGTTTCTAACAGCATTTTAGAGCAGGTAAAGGCAAAAATAGATTCTATAGGGTTGGGCAAGATCTCTTATATAGTAACTACCGTAGGCGTTCCGTTAATAGATACATTAAATGCTAATCCATCAATTTCTTATTTCAATGACTTTTCAATAGATGCTTTTCTTGCTAATAACTTAACCAATCCTTTCGAGTCATGTGTTGGAAGCTGTTCTAATGAAGGTACTGGAAATATTTATAGTAATGATTTTGGTTATAATCCAAATAATTCTCCATTTTCTTATAATACATATCACATGTATGAAGTTACACGTTTGGACGGTCCAACCTTGCAAAGCATATATAATTTAATAACCAATGCAAATAAGGCATCACAAGCCTATACAAATGGATATGTTCTTTTAAATAATTATACTACAAACTCTCAATATCCTTCTATATTCGACTCTGAGTTTTCTTCAGCAGAAAGCGAGTTAAGTTCATTAAACATTAAGAATGAGTTAATAGACAATACCTTTGTAACTGGGGTATCTGGACTAAGTGGATATGTATCCTATGGTTCCAACTGTGGCTGTACTGCTGGACAGAACTCCAGCAAATGGGATCTATCATTTTTCCCTGGAGCTATAGGAGATACGTTGGTGTCTACAAGCGCAAGAACATTGTTGCAATATCCTTGGACTGGGGGACAGTCATTGATTTCAGATTTAATTATGGATAATATAACTGGAATAAGTGGATATGTAAGCGAGCCTTATTCAGGAGCTATAGAATACATTAGTGTTTATCTTACCGCATATTTCGAAGGTTACACACTGGCAGATAGTTATTATGCTGCAATGCCTTTATTGGCATGGAAAAATGTTGTGATAGGTGATCCTAAGGCGCACGTAACTACTTTAGCAACATTAAGTGGTACTACAACTACTACTACCTCAACAACCTCAACTACCTCAACAACCTCAACAGTTTCAACAACAACAAAACTCACCACAACTTCTTCCACAACATCAACAACCTCAACAGTTTCAACAACTACAAAGCTCACCACAACCTCTTCCACTACCTCAACAACATCGACAGTTTCAACAACAACAAAGCTTACCACAACCTCTTCCACTACCTCAACAACCTCAACAGTTTCAACAACTACAATTTCAGCAGCTTCAGAGTACATATGGTTTTCAAATATTAATGGAAACAATGTAACAAAACTTTCCAGTTCCGGTACAGTAATAGGTACATATTCAGTAGAATCTGCTCCTATTGGAATAGCAATAGACAGCAGTGGAAACGTGTGGGTTGCTAACGATGGCAGCGGCACAGTAACAAAACTTTCAAGTTCCGGCACGACTCTTGGCACTTATACTGTAGGATCAAATCCAATGTTTATTGCGATAGATGGCAGTGGAAACGTATGGGTTACCAATTACGGCAGCGGCACAGTAACAAAACTTTCAAGTTCAGGCACAATTCTAGGTACTTATAATGTAGGAAACAATCCTGTTGGAATAGCAATAGATAGAAATGGAAACGTATGGGTTGCTAACTATGGCAGCGGCACAGTAACAAAACTTTCAAGTTCCGGCACGACTCTTGGCACCTATTCTGCAGGATCTACAAGTCCCTATGCAATTACAACAGATCTTTATGGAAATATCTGGGTAACAAGTTCAAATGGTGGCACAGTAACAAAACTTTCCAGTTCCGGCACGATTATCGGCACTTATACTGTAGGTCAAGGTCCTATTGGTATAGCCTCTGATAGTAATGGAAATATCTGGATTACTGACAGCAGTGGTATTTCTGGCGGTATTCCTAGCGCAGTAACAGAACTTTCTAATTCTGGTTCTGTTATTGGAACTTATAGTGTTCCAAATGATCCTAGTGAAATAACTATAGACAATAACAACAATATCTGGATTACTGGTGGTGCAGCATCCGATTATAACACAGTATCAAAGCTTTCAGATTCTGGTACAGTTCTAAATACCTACTCAATAGGCGATGGTTCTTTTGACATAGCAACAACCAATCCATTAATCATTTCATCAACAACTACAACATCATCATCAACAACTACAATACTTACTACAACAACACAAACAACAAAACCAACTACTATTTTATCAACAACACTTACAACTAGTGCAACAACTGCTCAAACAACATCACCAACCACTGTTAATAACGTTGGCGGAGGCAATGGAGGCGGTGGCGGAGGAGGCGGTAGCAGTGCAGGCGGAGGAGGACTTCCACATCCAACTGTAACAACAACTTCTTACGGTTATTTAGTTTCAAATTTTGGAGTACCTGCAACCTTTCAATTTAATTTCTGTGGCGAACAATTTTCAAGCACACTCAATTTTATAAGTCCTGATTCAGCAGGAATATCTCTGAATAATGTGCCATATACTTTGCATGTAGATGCTTCTCCTACAAATATTACTGGAGCTAGCAACTGTTCAATGCAACTTTATTCTGTTTATTATATACCTCTGCAACAAACTGTTCAAATAAAATTCTTTGGAAAGAATAATGCTACAGCATCAACAGTATCTAATAACTCTTCCAAAAATATTACCTCTCCATTTCCTATTCTGCCTAAAATTGTAAACATAACTATAATACAACCTACACAAAAGAACATAACTGTTCCTTCAGAATTACTAAACACTACAGTCAATATATCAAACTCTCAACCAGTTACTGTATACACTAACAATAAAACTATCTCAATTACAATATCAACTCAAAATGTAACAAAGAAAAAGACCAGAGTATACTTTTCGATTCCAATTACTGGTTTATACACCCCACCTAAAAATTACAGCACTATTATCTCTATATTCAATATAAGTTTGAATAATACTAATACTAATGCAAATGCGCAGTTTATAACAAAAGCAAACATTTCTTATGGTTGTTATATTCCAAAACAGGACATAGAACCTTTTATTTATGCAAACAACTCTTGGAATAGATTATATAATTTTTCTATAAATCAAACACAATGCAAGATCTATCTTCAAATACCTACTGATCCTATTGTCGGGGTATTCTCATCTTATACTCCTCCAACTACTATCGCAACAACAACCTCTACTACAAAATCAACAAGCTCGATATTCACAACAGTATTAAATAAAAATAATACCAGTTCAATAAACGGCACTGCTATACTGATAAGTTCAAAACCATCGCTTACTCCTTATATATTACTGATTCTAGTCTTAATTATAGTAATAATATTGATTTATAAATTTATTAGCACAAGGCAAAAGAGACTTTCTGCAGTGATAAATAAAAAATCAAATATAGAAGAGTCTATGGCAAACAAGGAAAATAAGCAAACTCAACAATTAAATAAAAATTCAGAAATCCCGCCAACAACAATTCCTCCAAAACAAAACGAAGAAGCTTCCAATTCAAATTCATCAAACAATAAGTCAGATGTAAACGACACACATGATAACAATGATGATAACAACAATGATAACAACGACGATAAGGATATACCTTCATTTCTCAAATCAGATTCACAAGATTCTGCCGATGAATAACGCTCTTTAATTTTCTTAGTTTAAAACAAGAATTATAACTCATTTTTTCAAAAAATATATTTAATTTGAAAAATTTGTTTTATTATTTCAGTTAAATATTTTTTAAACTTTTTCTTAAAATAATCTATATAACTGTATTGTTGTAGAATTTTGATTAAATATCTCGTGTAATATATTTTAATTATTAATTTTTTATTTGTTTCATATTTCTGGTTAAGACAAAAAATTTTACAATACAAAAATTATAAATATCTGGATAATCAAATTAACTCTTATATTATTACAAAAATTCAAAGCAAATAATCAAAGTATAACTTATTAAAATTTTATTTGGTTAATTTTATGAACTACAAAACTAAAAAGCTTAAACATACCCTGCCTGAAAACTTATCTGAAAATGGTTTGGAATTTGCAATGCTTAAAAGGCAACAGGAGCAACACAACGTTAGAGCTAGAATAAATATAGATGATGTATTTAAAATAGAGTTTTTAGGTATGAATGTCAGTATAGTTGGCGAAAAAGAAATTAAGAAAAGATATGCCTTTCTTGTAAATACTCTAATTAATAAAATAGTAATAGAACTTGATCCATTATGGAAGAAAGAAAATGTGCAGAAAGAAAAGGCAGATCATAGCCTTGATTATACACTTAAACATGCAGAGGAACTAGCTCAGAAAACCGATGAACGATTGCTGTTATATACTCTATCTAAATTATTTCATGGATTAGAAGGGCTTAATATAGGTTCTCATGATGAAGGGATTCAGCTTTATACCGCTATAAAGACTGATAAGTTTTGCTGCTATTCATCTTCAATTTTGCTTGCTGATGTTCTAACTAAGCTCGGAAAGAACATTGAGATAATAGCAACAAATAAACACATGTTTTTAGCTACTGAGAGATATATATTAGAAAGCACACATAAGCCAGATAGAGCAGTTAATCAAAGAGTAGGATATTTAGAACATATACCAAATTTTATTATTGTAAATATCGAAAATCTACCTATGCTTACCTGGTACAATAAGGGTGGACGTCTTATGGATCTTGGGAGGTATAAAGAGAGTATAATAGCCAATGATAATGTACTTAAATATAACTCTAAAGATGTAAATGCATTGTACAATCTAGCAGTTGCATTATATAAAATAGGAAAAGATAGCGAGGCATGTCATGCATATGAAAAGCTACTTGAAATAAATCCAAACGATTTATTAGCCAGAGAAAATCTATGCGAGCTTCTTGTTGAATTAGGCCAAAATAAAAAAGCATCAGAACATCTTGAACGATTAAATTTAATTCTACCTAAAAATATAAAAAATATGAAATCTCTTGCCTTTTTATATATGAAATTAAAACAATATGAAAATGCTGTAGAATTATTCTATGAAGTAATAGAACTCAATTTTAATGATGCTGAGCTATGGACTGGAAAGGGAAATGCCGAGTATATGCTTGAAAGATATGAGGATGCTATTTATTCTTACAACAAAGCAATAGAGCTTGAGGAAAGATATATAGAACCAATTCATGGAAAGAGTAGATGCTTAATTAAGATGGGACGACCTATTCAAGCAGTCACTACAATTACCAAATCTGTATTTACCTCATTTATGTAAAAAATTTTAATTTTTATTTAGCATCCGCTAATCCAGATAAATTACCTGCTTTATCTAAAAAGACTTATGCAATATCATCCCGCAGATAACTCCTGCGAGGTGTTTTGCTTACGTTGCTACTTCTAACTTATGTGCGCTTTTTACTCTCCAAATGCTCTTTCAATATTCTCTTTTGTTCTTTATTTATTCTTCTCTTAAGAACATTTTTTGCAAGCAATCTTAGTTTTTTATTAGGATCATTTCTTGCAATATCCGAAAGGATAGTTTGATCTGTATTTCTATTAAGGATTACTCTATGTCTTATTTTAGGGTCCCTACTTATAGAAAGCAAATCAAGCACATTATTATCTGTAATGTGTCTTGCGCTTCTGATCATATCTGCCTTTACTTTTTGTCTATGTACAAATTTTTGAATATTTGTATTCTCATCATGCATAGTTTCAAGTAAGTCCACACTAATTTTTTTAGTTTCTTTTTTAGTTATGGCTGTATCTCGGGGTTGGGTTATTTTTTCCATAAAAATCAGGTTATATATAATCTTTAAGATATATAGCCCTTACTAATTAGATTTTTAATATTATCCAAAGAAACCTGATACTCTAAATAATTCTTTTTATATTCATTCGAGGTTTTCTCTTATTTTTTGTTGTCGTAAAAATAGATTTCAATGAGTATCATGAGCAATAAATGCAAACGGCGCATTTGTTTCATTATATGCTCTATTCATATATAAAGACCTTATTTTGGGATAAGACAAAAAAAGAAAACATTGCAAAAATATATATATCTGAAAAAGTTATACATGCAGCTATATTCTTAACAAATAAAAAATAGAAGGTTATTAATTGAAAATAAATAATATTTTTGGAGTCGGAATTATATTTGCTTTGTTTGTTGCTGTTTTACAGATAGGTATTGTAACTGCATCATACACTGTTGCTACATTGTCTGCCAATACGTTGTCCGTAACTGTAGGATCAAACGTATTATTAACAGCTTCAGCAACTGGATACAATACAGTTCCTCCTAACACTATACTGTGGTCCTGGTATATGGTACCTGGTACAAATTCTATTAATATAACTAACATTGAAAAATATCGATTATTTAAAAATACACCTCTTACATCTAATAACTCATATATATTTACTCCTACAAAGCCAGGTCAATATAATTTTCAAGTACAATCTAATGGAGAAAGCACTCAAACATGTACAGGTTCAAATTGTAATCATGCAATAACTAGCAGTGATACTGTTACAATACTTGTATCTGCACCTGCATCTACACCGCTTACTGTTAATAATTTACTTTCTTTGGGCATAGGCAGTAATACTCAAGTAATAAATAACCTACAAACTCTTGATTATAATAGCTTAGCACCTTTTTATATAGAAGGTAATGGCTTAGCATCGGGCGGAACAGCACCACTTTCACTTACTTATACCTTAATATATCCAAATGGAACATCTTGCACTGTAGGTACAACTAATACTGCAAGCTATCAAACAAAAGTTATAGGAAGCGGTGACGGTTTTAAGTGCCAAATACAAGGTCCTAATCCTCTTGATTTAACTCCTCCTCCAGGAACATACACTGTAACCTTAACTGCTACCGATTCAGCTACACATAACAATATAGCAAGTAATACCATGAGTTTTACCGTATATTATCCAAATGTTGTTGGTAGTTCAACATATCCGACACCTCAAATAGATCAAGGGCAGAGCTATAGCATAAGCGATGCAGAAACTGCAGGTCTATCTCCATATACTTACACTTGGTATGAAAAAACTCCATCATCTGTTGTTATAGTTGCACCTAATTCAGTTTCAACTCCAGAAACCTCAAGTTATCTTTTCAAAACTACTTCAACAACACCCGTGGGACCTTATAGTTTCTATGCTAATGTAATAGACAACACTCAATTTCCATTAATGGTGACTACACTATCAGAACCTATAATAGTAAATAGCGATCCTACTGTTACATTATCTCCAAGTACTGACTTGATAAATGGTGAAGAAAGTGTAACTCTTATGGCAACAGGTTCAGGTGGAACTCCTTTATGTTCTGACTGTATTAATTATCCAACTTATACATATGCTTGGTATTATAATTACAAATCTGGTAATGTTCTAATACCCTCAGAAACATCAAACACTTTCACATTTAGTAACAGTATACCAGGTACATACAATATATCTGTTTCAATTACTGATGGAAAAGGATACACTGCAAATAGTATACCTTCTGTAATAACCGTAATGGGTCAATTTAATGCTTATAGTTATCTAACCTTGTCTAATATGCCTATAAAACCACTACCAACGACTCTTGATATAAATCAAAGCGCAAATGTATACGGACATCTTATAGTTAATAATGGCATTCCTCCAGCAACTGGTAGCTTTTTAAGTATTATTTCACCTTCTGGTAGTTCTTGTAATATTATTTCTTCAGGAAGTGGCGGAACAGGCGGCGCATATCAATCTATAGTTGCAGGATATGATGCACGTTGCTTTAATGTTTTAATTCCTGGCACTTATACTGTTAATATGGCAGCATCAGACTCTAACTCACCACCTCAAAAAATCTTAACTTCAAATACATTTATTGTTTACTCTGATCCTGTATTAACTACACCATCTGTATCAAATTCAATTGTAGATCAAGGTCAAACTTCAAACATAATGATACAATCTGCAAGCGGCGGTCTTTCTCCATATACTTATCAATGGTACTCTGAATCACAGGGATCAACTCAATTTTCTACAGTTGGGAGCAGCACCTCATCAAACACTCCATATACATTTATTACAGGCTCTTCAGTTTCTCCTGGTACTTATTTATTTGAATCTAATGTAATAGATAACACCGAATTACCATATGCCATAAACTCTCCAACTGCATCTGTTCAAGTGTATTCTGCACCTACAGTATCAACCCCAATTCCAAATAATGCTATATTAAATGTTGGTCAATCTGTTGTTTATACTACTATATTAAACGGAGGAGTAGGTCCATTTACTGTAACTCTTATTAATAATGGAATAACAGTAAATACAATAATAGAACCGAAAGGATTTAATGGTATTGTAACCTTTGGTGCTAACATTCCATCATTAGGTGCACAAACCTTCAGTGTAAATGCGATAGATGAAGGAACAACCACTCCATACACCTTTAATTCACTAAGTAATACTATACTTGTAAACTCGGATCCAACAGTATCTTTGACTCCATCAAGTTCATCTGTAACTACAAAAAGCAGCGTAATACTTACTGCAAAGGTATCTGGAGGAACATTACCATACACCTACGCGTGGTATAATGATACCTCTGGAAGTAACACCCTTATATCTGGTGTCACGTCTAACATACTTACAGTTACTCAAAGTACTGCAGGTACTTATAAATACTCAGTAAATGTCAATTCAGCAAATATGATTGTAGAAAGCAACGTAGCAACAATTAGTTTTAGCGCACCAACAACCTCAACAATTATAACCACACAAAACACTGGATTTAATTCTCCAGTAGCACCTACTACTATAACACCAGCAGCTCCACCTTCATCAATTCCAACAACTACAGTAAAACCTATTACTCACACACAACCTAACATAACAACAACCAACACTACAAATACAACAAAGAAAAACAC
>JAJZLJ010000008.1 GCA_021850625.1 Microcaldota archaeon
GTAGAATATGGATAAGGATATAACTACTCTTATAGACCAGGATGTTGTTGTCGTCAAGAACGACGGATTTATGAAGCATGGAAAGTTAAAAGCTATCCATCCTTCATTTATCGTATTGGAATTTTCAACAGGAGAGCAGGAGTTACTTAGCTGGTCAGCAATCGATAAGGTTAAAAAAGCGTAGGTGTATAGATGCAATGGGATGATTTAACCCCAGAAGAAAAGCGCGCATCTCTAAGCAGCGATACATATCTTGCAGTATTAAAAATTAAATATCCTGACGTGGATTTTAGTGTTGTTGCCGCACTGAAAGAAAAGTATAAAATCATTGTTATTTGTAAAAATTGTTTTTATGAGCATCTAGTTCCATTTAATAAGATTCCGCCTGTCTGCCAGGAGTGCAGTCAAGTGTCGCTCACTGTTGGCCCTAATACGATAGCGAGGTGGTTTATTTCGCACTACATATTTGTTACCTCCTATGATCGCGATCAAATATTATATATGTATGATGAGGCCACAGGAGTTTATAGCGAGGACTATGCGCTTGCCATGATAACAAAAGAGTGCAACATATTATACGACGATAAGATCTCTGCGCAAAAATTAAATAATACTATTCTTTCAATTAAGGCACAGACATATCTTGAAAAGGCAAGCATGAATAGTTTAATGTTTGAAAATGAGGCCACATCTACTATATATTATAATATAGCTAATGGCGTTCTTACATTCAATAAAAAAACGTATGAGATTAAATTGTTGCCACACAGCCCTAAGTTCTACTTTAAGGGTATGTATAATATAGTGTTCGACGAGAATGCGGAAGCTCCGGAGAAGTTTTTGGATTTTATCGGCGAGATTGCATCAACAGAGGAAAACTTTATTAATTTAATAGAGGCCTTCGCCTTTCCATTGCTGCCCAACTACCCGATACAGCGCAGCATTGCGCTGGTCGGGGCTGGAAAGAATGGAAAGTCCACATATCTTAAAGCACTTGAGATTTTCTATGGAGAGAGATATATATCGCATTTAACATTGCAGCAGCTCTCGTCAGCGATTACGGGCCAGCCCTTTGCGCTGATCCAGCTAACTAACAAGATAGCAAATGTTGCTGACGATCTGCCTTCAAAACCGGTCGACTCTGTTGGGTACTTTAAGCAGCTGACTGGCGGCAGCAGTGTCGAAGCGGAGCGGAAGTTCGGCTCGAGGGTTGCGTTTACCAACTCCGCGAAGTTCTACTTTGCAGCTAACAGCATGCCGGCTGTGAGTGAAGATACTATTGCATTTTATCGTCGATTCTTATTTATTGAATTTGATAATATAATAAAGAAGACAAGGGATCAAAAAGAAATGCTTGAAGATATAATTAGTAGTAGTGAGAGATCTGGAGTATTAAATATGTTATTGTTGTATGTGCTACCTCGCCTTATAGCCCAAAATGAGTTTACAAGGGCCAAGTCTGTTGAATTTGTGCAGCAGCAATATAATAAATATAGTAATACTGCTAAGGTTTTTTTTGAAGAAATTTGTTGCTATAATTCTAACTCCCAAATACTAAAATCGGAGCTAAAAAATACCTATAAAAAGTACTGCGAAATTAACAAATACATCATGGTTTCTGAAAAAGTCTTCTTTAGGACATTGAATGAGATTTTCCCAGCCATTTTTGAGGAGCGTGTCGTCATAAATAAGGTAGTACAAAGGGTCATAAAAGGGCTTAATGTGGAATTCCATAATTATGGAATGGAAAATAAGCAAAAAGAGGAGGTCCAAGAAAAAGACATAATTAAAAATTATTTTATACATAATGCAGAATGTTCCATAATTATGGAAGATTCTAACAATATGTTAGAAAAAGAGGGGTCTAATTGTCAACATTGTCAACATTGTCAACATTTTCCTTTACTTAATATGTTTAAGAAAAAATTTAATAATATATTAAATAAGGAAAAAAGTCGACAATGTTGGCAATCCCGGCAAGACCCAAAAAACAGCCCAATTTTAGCTCCTGAACCCAAAACCACCACAACCCCATCCCAAAACATAGCTCCACTTAAACAGAACGAGCCAGAGCTAAAAGAAAATACCCAGACCCACATAATCATACCACAACAAGAAAATCCCCCTCAAAAAACAGAAGCAAATGCAACAGCAGACAAACAAGATGCACTTATAAGGGTACTCAATGCAGTGAAAATAATGACCAAAATGGACATTCCATATTTATGGAAGAATTTGGAAACCCAAGACCCCCACCCAGCACTCCAAAATGCGCTTGCCGGATTGTACACAAACCAGATCGTTTGGGCACTGTCCGATCTGGCCAGAGCTGGAGATATTTATGAGCCTAAACCGGGCAGGTGGAGGGTTGTGCAGCGCGAGGCCGAAGAGGTGGATTGAATGGATCGAAAAATATATTGTATTGGTGATAGTATGCTTCCAACTCTACCTAATCGAGGCTGGATAAGAGTGCATTTCTTTAAAAAAGGTGAGCGCAAAAACTTAAAGATAGGCGACATAGTGTCTTATCACTCAAGAGGATTTACAAGAGAAGGCAAACCTTCATTCTGGCATAGGAGTAATTGCGTACACCGCATAATAAAGCTAGACGACGAATATGCTTACATAAAGGGTGATAATCGTATGTACATAGAGAAAGTAAAGCTTAAAGATATACACGGAATTTTGGTGGATTGAAATGGAAACCAAAAAAGAGATAATTTATAAAAGTTTTGTAAGAGTAAAGTTTTTATTATATTTTTTTGTTTTAGGACTTTTAGTAGAGAGTGCAATAGAGTATATGATCCTGGGCTTTTTTAATGAAGTTTTAATTAGTTTATTTTGTTTCTGCGCCATACTACTATTTATGTTTGATGAAATTGTAAATCATAAAAAATTATAATATTTTCTGCGTCTAACATATCTATTTGTTGCTTCGACCTTATAAACTTTATTTATTTTTTTAAACGAATATTTTTTATTAAATCTTTTCTCGCCTAGAAGTAAATAGATCTGTTGATGTAGTGGACATAAATCTAAAACATTATAATTTAAGGAATTGTTAACTGTTAGATATTTAGGATTAACTTTAAAAGTACAAATAACACAGGATAAAGTTGGGTTTAGCATTTACTCATCCTCTTCTTTTTCCCTATCTGTTTTATTTGTATTACAAATAATTTTAAAGTCCATATTCCTTAAAATTACTTCTGAGTTTTTAGTTGGAATAAGATCACCAGATAACGATAAACATTGAATTACCCACATCACTTTAATTAATGGTTGGTTTATTTTTAAAACAGGATTGACCTGCATCATCCCTGTTTTGTTATCATAAATAAAAACATTTCTATCGGGGCAATCTGCGAGTGCATCCCAAACCTCCTGGCATAGTGTTAATGCTTCTTTTGCACTGCTTGGCTTCCACTCAATAATCTTGCCTTCCATAATATCAATTTAAAAGTACAAGATAATTATATATACTTTTCTTTCTTATTGTATATTATGGAAATTTCAGAGGAACAAATGGTAAAAGAAGCAAATGCAATTAAACATTTTCATTTGAAAGTTAGTTATATAAAAGCAATAATCAGAAGGGATTTAGCATTAACATATAGTACTAGAGCTGCTGATAAAATAATTGAGCTTGCAATGAAAAGAATTGCTGATAATAAAGAAGATGATGATCTAGAATTAGTAATGAGCGCAGAGATCGATTAAGCTATTAGATAATTATATATACTTTTCTTTCTTATTGTATATTATGTATATTCGCGGCCAGAGAAGAATGATAAGACTTCATATTTCCCCTAACGATCATTCATTAGCAGCAACTTTTTTTATAAATTTACCAGGACCATTGGCATATCGTTATCGAAAATACATTTTTGAGAAAAAAATGTCATCAATGTGGCTTAAAGAAAAAGTAAAATTAATATTAGTTAGATACATAAATGAAGTCGCAAAACAATATGGCGACGATTTGATAGATCCTGCGCAAATCCTGAGCATTCACGGTTTAACAAAGAACACATATTATAAATCAAAAACACGCATGCTAAGCTTCAGTTTAACTTATTTTAAAGAAAGGCAGGATAAACTGTTTAGGGAGCTACAAGAGATAGTTAATCTATATCCTGGAATACATTATGAATTTGTTAATGATAATTTTGATAAGCTGATTGCACGTTACTACGTGCCTCAACTGCTTGAGAAGAAGGTGGAAAAAAATGGCGATAAGTGAAAACCAACAACAACAGCAGCAATCCCCATACCAGATTGCTATGGACTTTAATATTCATTTGGCAAAAGTCTACGACGACCTAACCGGCAGCATATCCAAATTAGAAGAGCTGCCCCCCACAGTGTTGGCTGACGGTACGCGCATCCCTAATCTTGTTCAGATTAGTAAACGTGATCCTAACTCTAAAAGAATATGCAGCGAGGATGCCGCCAGAAAAATTGTACATTCAATTAGAAATATTTTAAACCAGCATAATTCATTTGCGGATCTAACAAGAGATGATATTGCGCGTATTGCAGGCGACAGCGCAAGACAAGCGATCGTTCCGATTATGGCGAGCCCCCAAACTT
>JAJZLJ010000002.1 GCA_021850625.1 Microcaldota archaeon
TTGCCTATCTTTAGAAAGTTCCTTTCAAAATACCGTTCAAAACTCTCAAATCTATTTTCTTTTACTGCAAGAAAAGCTGCACGCGGCTCGCCCCATATAGGTACCTCAAGGAAGCTATTGAATTCGCTTTTCGGGGTAAATACGTTGTTGTCCTCCTGTGTGACTTTTACATGGCCGTGATCCGAGGTTACTACTATATCGAAGCCATTCTCTTTTGCAGGCTTAAATAGAACCTTGGTGATAGATTGTAGCATAGTGTATAAGCTCTGTTCTACCTCCAATGAAGAAGGATCATATTGATGCTCCATGGTGTCAAGAGTGTCGCAGTATGCCAATACATAATCTACGTCGTCTGTACTCATGAGCTTAGTGATTTTGACGAGCATATCATCAAATGTGAGATATGGAACTATATCTGCTGGACCGAGGGTTGCTACGCTGAGGCCAGATCCAACTAGATTTTTAGGTGTTAAAAAGATAGCTTTCTTGTTCCTAGCTTTTATATTGCCCATAAGCTTTCCTTTCGGGTATAAATCCAATGGATTGATTTTTAGCTTAGGTCCCATCGAATCCATAGCAGATGTCATATAAAGAGAGTTTATTATCACTCCAGATTCTTTGATAAACAGATTAGTGCCTATTAATCCATGTTCTGCAGGTGTAATCCCTCCGTAAATACTACTTAAAATATTTATAGTTGTAGATGGAAATAAAGTGGTAACCTTCTTATTTTCAAACTTGACCATATTCTTTTTTAGTTCCTGAGTTTTCGAGGTGACTCTTTCAAGTAAATTATAACCAAGTCCATCAATCAGAATGAGAACTTTTCTTTGACTCTTACCTACCAATCCTCCATTAGTCCCGTCTCCTATTTGTTTGCTTGCCTCAAAACTGCTATTCTTAAAGTCAGGCAGAATGAAACCCTCTTCTTTAAGCTCTGATAATATCGATGCCATATAATCTTTTAAAACCTGCTTAATTAAATACTTACTTCGCCGCTTTGAATACTTTGAAATTTACTTTTATCTCAACCATAAATGGCGTTGGATTTCCAGCTCACGTAATTAACTAAGCAAAATTGAGGGTAAAAGCGTAACAATAATAAAAGATAACAATATTAACTTATTCTTCTAGTTATATGCATGGCATTTGGCTACGTTGCTATTATAATATTTATTGCTTTTTCAGTATTTATACCAGCTTCATTAGTACTTAGTTCAATGTTATTAGGATCCAAAAAAAAGCAAAATAAGGTTTCGGGGCTCAATTTTGAAAGTGCAGAGGCAAGTATAGGCTCAAGGATCTCTATAATGTCAGAGTACTTTCATTACTTTACTGGATTCTTAGCCTTTGAGGTGGTTGTTGCACTTGTACTTGCATGGGCATATGTTGCAAGAGGTATTCAATTTACAGACAATATTTATTTCTTAGTTATGTTGTTATTATGTATGATTTTAGAGGTATTTGTTATGCTTTTTGCATTGAAGCGTTTTTGGAGAGTAGGTGAGTATTTTGAATGATGATGTACAACTCAACGCAAGACAAGAGATGGATATGTTAGTTGCTGACTCGCTTAAAAAAAGCAAGGCAAAGCCAAATGTGGCTTTTGCAAAACTGTCTGATTTGAGCAAGGTAATGTCTAAAGGTATTGTAGAATGGTCAAGGGTAAATTCATTATGGCCGCTGCAATTTGGACTAGCTTGCTGCGCCATGGAGCTTATGGATTTTGGTTCTGCAAGAGTGGATGCTGAAAGAAAGGGTTTTCTGCTTTTTAGAGCTACGCCAAGGCAAGCGGATGTTATGCTCGTTGCAGGATGGGTTACAAAATCAATGGTTCCAGAAGTAAAAAGGCTTTATGAACAGATGTCGCAGCCAAGATATGTGATAGCTTTTGGAGAATGCGCAACATGTGGAGGACCGTGGTGGGAAAGTTATAATATAATAAAGGGAATAGATCAGGTTCTTCCTGTAGATGTGTATGTTGCGGGATGCCCTCCAAGACCGGAAAATCTTTTCTCCGCGCTTATGAAATTACAGAAAAAGGTAGGTGGAAAAATTGAATATTAAAAGAGAGCTGCTTTTGGGCACAGTTAAAAAAATGCACGAAGAAGGTTATGATTATTTAGTTAAAATAACAGCAGTTGATTATGTAAAAACTCTGGAGGTGGTTTATATATTAAGAAATTTGAACCTGAACAAAGACGAGCTTCTTGAGGTTACCATAACTCCTGAAGACGCATGGATAAATAGTATAATTGAAATTTATAAAGCTGCAGAATGGTATGAACGTGAATTGCAAGAGATGTTTGGAATAAAAATTAAAGATAAAAAACTTAAAAAGTTGCTACTTGAAAAATGGGACGGTAAGGGTTATCCACTGAGAAAAAACTTTCTTTGGAATAAACCATATGAAAAAGTGTAGTTATGGCTTTGACTCGAATAAATATAGGTCCTGTTCATCCAAGCACGCATGGAGTTGCTAGGCTTGTTGTAGATTTAGATGGAGACACTATAGTAAAGGTAGAACCGCATGTTGGTTATCTACATAGAGGCGTTGAGAAACTTGTAGAGACAAGAATGTACATGCAAAACCCACCATATATGGAAAAGATAGATTATGTTGCCCCTATGTCAGTAGATGAACTTTATGTCGCTACTGTTGAGAAGGCAATGGGAATAGAGGTAAGTGAAAAGGCAGCATATGCACGTATGATATTACTTGAACTTCAGAGGATAGCAAGCCACTTATTTTGGATAGGAAGCGTGACAAACGATCTTGGACAGTCCTTCACTGGATTTATGTGGGGCTTTAGAGACAGAGATGTTATTCTAAGATTGCTTGAAGAAGCTACCGGACAGAGAATGTTTTATGTTAATATGCGTCTTGGAGGAGTTACGCGAGAGTTTCCAGAAGATTTTGAGTCTAATGTTTTAAACGCTATGAAGTATATGGAAAAGCGCATTAAAAGCTATGAAAACTTTATAGAAAAAAACCCGATTTTTATTCAAAGAATGAAGGGGGTAGGAGTTTTGAGAATAGAAGATGCAATAAATTTGGGTGTCACAGGCCACGTATTAAGGGCTTCAGGGGTAAAATATGATGTAAGAAAGAATAATCCATATTATCAATATGAAACACTTAATTTTCATACTAAAATCTTAAGTTATGGAGATAATTTATCTAGATATAGAGTAAGAATAATGGAGATTGAAGAGAGTATTAGAATAATAAGAGATTCTTTTTTCAAGCTGCAAAGTGCACAGGGAAGCATGGTTGGAATGCCCGTAAAACTAATTTCTCCAAAGCCAATCAATAAGATATCGATCGTTAATAGGGAGTTACCGAGAGGAGAAGGCTTGATGTATATGGTTGCAGAAGATCAAAAACCGTATAGACTTTCTATGAGGGCTCCCACTTTTATAAATCTTTCCGCTTTAAACCACATTGCAAGAGGGCATAGACTTTCAGACTTGTTTGCTATCTTTGCAACATTAGATTTAGTGATGGCTGATGTCGATAGATAGTATACTTAAGTATTTTTACTCCGGATTAAACTCACCGGACTTATTGACAAATATACTTTTTATTATAGTATATACAATAATAATCTCATTACTTGTATCTGTATTTGCATATTTATTCGGATGGGTTGAAAGAAAACTTATAGCAAAGTCACAGTATAGGCATGGACCTACGTATGTAGGAAAGTATGGAATCTTTCAGAATCTTGCCGACCTTATAAAACTCATAACTAAGCAAAAAGTAGTTCCAGAAAATGCAGATGTTTTACTTCTTAATATTGCACCAATTCTTTTAGTAGGCATTACAATTTTAGTGATATTACTTATTCCATTCTCATCTTATCTTCAAGCTACAAATTTTGGATTAGGACTTTTAACTGTTTTTGTTTTGCTAGGTTTTACACCATTATTGCTATTTGTAGCTGGATATGCAAGCGGCGGTAAGTTTGCCCAGATAGGCGCACAGAGATCTGTCCTTATGCTAGTAAGCTATGAAATACCTATGATATTTGTCATAGCAACTGTAGGTTTTGCAGCAGGCAGCTATAGCTTAAGCGGAATAGTAAACATGCAAAGCAACTTATTTTATGCATTTTTAATGCCGCTTGGATTAGTTATATTCTTTATAGCAATGCTTGCAGAGTTGGAACGCTCTCCTTTTGACTTAAGAGAGGCCGATTCAGAACTTATTGCAGGTTGGCTTACCGATATAAGCGCGCCGTATTATGCTCTTGCACTTATGCTCGATTATATGAGAATGTTTATGGGATCATTACTTATAGTGATCCTTTTCTTTGGAGGATGGAGCGGACCAATATTGCCAGGAATAGTATGGCTCATACTAAAGGCAGTTATAGTTTCATTGTTTATTATTTTAATAAGAGTATCATTAGTTAGAATGCGTATAGACAAGATATTAAAAGTAGGATGGATGTATCTACTTCCATTGGCATTGATAAACCTTTTAATAACGTTTATTATTGTAATAAGATAGGATATGGATAAGGTGTAAGATTTGATAGAACCGGTCATAGAAACAATAAAGGCAATTGGAAAAAAACGTTTTACTGTTGAATTTCCAGAAGAAAAAGAATCATTGCCTGATAACTATAGATCTATGTTTAAATTAGACATTGAGACGTGTATAAGCTGCTCTGCGTGTGCAAGAATATGCCCAAACGACACTATAACAATGGTCGGTATAATTACTGATAAGGGGGAAAAGGTTATGCCACAAATAGGCATTGAAAGATGTTTATTTTGTGCTCTGTGTGCAGAGGTCTGCCCTCCTAAATGCCTTACGCTTACAAAGAATTTCGAGGTTTTAGATGTTTACGATAAACGAGAGTTGATTAAAAGACCCGAGGAACTAGAGTAGAGAATATGATAGATACAATATTTTTTGGAATTATCTCTGCGATTATGATAGCCTCAGGAGTATTAGTATTTTATCAGAAAAGTATAATGAGAGCAGTAATAGCGCTCACAGTAGCCTTTACCTCAAGTGCGATTATTTTCTTTATTTTAGGACAGGCTTTCATAGCGTTACTACAACTCTTTGTTTTTGTAGGAGGACTTTCTACATATCTTATAGTGGCTGTGTCGTCAGAGTATAAAAAAATAAACCTGAAAGGATTTATCAGATTATGCATAGTTGCCATCCTTGTCTGTGCTGGAATGATGCTACTCTTATTTAAAGCAACTTTTAATACGTCACAAGCTGCAGAAAGCATGAGTTCATTCTTTATCGAGGTATTTCAATCATACTTTCCAATAATATTTATGGCTTTGGTAATGCTGTTTCTTACTGCAATAGGCAGTGTTATAGTAATAAGAAGATTTGTAAAGCTGGTTACATGATAGGATTATTTTATGTTATAGGTGTTTCAATTGCTATGTTTGGTATAGGCATAGCGGCCATAGGATTCGAAAAAAACTTTGTAACGATAATGCTTGCTATAGAGCTTATTTTCATGGCGAGCACAATAGCAGTTGTAGGATTTTTTGAGTATGCCCAGCCTTTATCCGGGGCTGGAGCTTTCATTAGCATAGTTAGCATCTGGGCTGTTGCTGCAGTAGAGGTAATAACGCTGATAGCATTTTATGTTTACATGAAGGCTAGAGGCTTTGATTTTGATGTAAGCCTTTTATCAAAACTTAAGTGGTAATAAATGCAAGCGTTAATACTTTTACTTCCTTTGCTCTTTGCCATAGCTGCAGTACGTTTTGTAAGAAAAGACTATACGCGATATATAGCATTAATAGGAAGTTTGACAAGTCTAGTTTTACTTGTTTTTATAAGCAGTGGCAGCTATACAATACAGTTACTTAATTTAGGAAGTTATTCATTACAAATTTCGACTAATATAGCAGGAATAAACCTTATGTTGCTTGGAATAGTATTGGGCATAGCTCCGTTAGTAATATTTTACTCCTTTGGATATATGAATATAAGAAGCGAGCAGAGACGTTTTTACATAGAGATTTTAGCCTTTGAAGCTGCAATGCTGCT
Source organism: Microcaldota archaeon (assembly GCA_021850625.1). GTDB lineage: Archaea > Micrarchaeota > Micrarchaeia > Micrarchaeales > CABMGC01 > JAJZOD01. The sequence continues at coordinate 6,035 of JAJZLJ010000002.1, forward strand.
TTTCGCAATGAGTTATAGCTTTATTACCCTTTTTATAGCTTGGGAGTTTCTCAGTCTCACTAGTTATATGCTGATAGGATTTTGGTATGAAAAAGAGAGCGCAAATAAAGCAGCTAGAAAGGCTATAACTACCGTTTTCATAGGGGATATTTGTATACTTGCAGTTATAGCCATAATACTTTCGATTGCAGGTACAGTAAACTTTAATAGCGCGTTTGCTGCTTTGCAGACACGCCCTGGAATAGATGCTATCGTAGCAGTTTTGATGATTATAGCTATCTTTACTAAATCTGCACAGTTTCCATTTAGTGAGTGGCTTCCAGATGCAATGGAAGGCCCAACGCCTGTATCTGCATTTCTTCACTCAAGCACAATGGTGAAAGCAGGCATATTTGCATTTGTCATACTTCTTCCTATTTTTTCTCAAGTAGGATTTAATTCTTTCATATTTTATATAGCTTTTATAACTGTTGTTCTAGCTACGCTCAATGCATTGAAGGAAAAGCATGTTAAACGAATAATAGCCTATTCGACAGTGCAGGAACTTGGGCTCATGATGCTCGCTATAAGTGCTGGTGCAGTAGCTGCAGGGGTATACTTTTTCTTTGCGCAGAGTTTTTACAAGGTTCTTTTATTTTTTAGTTCAGGAGCTATAATGGAAGCTACAGAAAAGACAAGTATAGATGAAACCTCTGGACTTAAAGTAAACAAGATAGTTTATATCTCTACGTTGTTTGGAATTCTTGCTCTTGCAGGATTCATACCTTTTGATGGATTTTTTGCCAGCATAGGAATAGGAGCATCGTTTGCCGGAAATATTTTTATATTTGCAATTTTAAGCATAATTGGAATGTTTACAAGTATATACGCATTTAGATGGATGTTCCTTAATAGTAAAAAAGCGTCCCCAGCTACAATTACAAGATACACCTCAATGCCAAAAAGCATGGTATACAGTATGGTAATAAGCGCCATACTTACCTTAATAGCATCTGCGGGATTTTTTTATCTTGGAACATTTTTATTTGGAAATGTTTATAATGGAATCGGAGTTGCCGCACTGAATACCACAGATATTTTAATTGAAAGTTTGATTGCCATAATAGGATTAATAATAGCGTATATTATTTATAAAAAAGCTCTGCGTATAAACTCAACTTTTCTTTCAGAGGTTATGAACAATGGTGTCATAGTTAATAAAGCTTACGAATACTTTGCAGCAGGTCTTTATGGAATTGCTGAGGGTGCATTTCTTTTTGAAGAAAGTTTGAGCAGACTTTTAGATAGCTTTGGAATTATGTTTATCGATATTGCAAAACTAATTAGGAAAGCTTCAGTAGGAGACATAAATCTTTATGCAATAATGCTAGCTGTCGGGATTATAATACTTTTTGTCTTTGTATATATTATCAGTGGTGTATGATTGATTTCTTTCTATATTTTTGGAATTTTATGTGCTGGACTCCTTTTTGGAGATTTACTTCTTGCAATTTTCTCTATTAAGAGGGTGCAGCTTGCTTTTAATCTGTTTATACTGGGAATTATAGGAATTATTATAATTTATATTTACTATACAGGATCCTCTGCATCTATTTTAAACATAATATCATTCAATCCATTTTCTGAATTCTTCGCCCTTTTATTTACAGTAGGAGTTGCACTTATTAATCTTATTTATTACTCATTTGCAGATGATTATCGTGAGTTGTCACTTCTGCTTACTTTTTCCTTGATTGGAATGTATGTAGTGGCATTTTCAAGCACTATACCTGGAATCTTTATAGGTCTTGAACTAATGAGCATACCGACTGTTTTCTCTGTTTTGCTTTCCAAAAAAAGCCTTGAAGCAGCTACCAAACTCTTTATTATAGCGGCAATATCAATAGCTATCTTTTCATTTGCTATGGCAATAAATTATGGAGGTTCAGGTGCTATAAATCTAATTGAAAGCCAATATTCCACCATCTTGCTTATTGCGGTAATACTGTTCATAGTGTCGTTAGGTTTTGAAGCCTCTATTTTTCCATTTAATGTTTTGATACCTGATATTTATGAAGGTTCTCCAGCGTATATAACTGCATTACTTGGAGGTATTAATAAAAAAGTAGGCTTTGCTGCTTTGTTGCAAATACTAATACTTGTGTTTATAGTTTATCATTCTGCGTTCATAGTAATAGCAATATTATCGGTATTTACTATGTTTTACGGAAATATAGGAGCACTTATGCAAAAAAATCTGAAAAGGATTATGGCCTACTCATCGATATCACAAGCAGGATATATACTTATTGGAATAGCAGTAGCGACATCGTATAGCATAAGCGGATCATTATTTCAGATCTTTGCGCATACTTTTATTTTTATAGGTATTTTAGCCATTATGGCTGTTTTGGAAAAAAGAAATATCTCTACCATAGACGGACTTTCAGGACTTAGCGAGAAAAACCAGTTTATAGCTTTTGCATTGGTATTATTTATGTTATCATTAGTAGGTCTTCCATTAACCACCGGTTTTGTTGGAAAGGTTCTAATATTTCTTGGCGCTGTTTCTGCCGGGCTTGCAATACTTGCATTTCTTGGAATAATAAATAGCATAATATCACTATATTATTATTTGCGCATGATACTAGCTATTTATTCGAAAGGAGAAAAAGTACAGATGATAATTGTTGATAATTATGTTTTATCTGTAATAATCATATGCTTAGCTATTACTATACTTTTTGGTGTGTTTCCACAACTAATGCTTGGAATGATTAACAATGCTGCAGCATATCTTTTGCATTTGTAGTTATATGTGATAAATGAATCTGTCAAGGAAAGCTTCAATGTATTTTAACTATAAAACTAAGACATCTTTAATATTTGCAACCTCTGTCATAAGTGGTCTTGGTATTATTCATTCTATTGCACTAATAGATAGAGTATATATTAGACTGATACATAAACTTGATTTGCAATTTAGGTATAAAATTAATGTAAAAGCAATGAAGGAATAATTCCTATAAGAATTGTTGATGCTAAGAGAAATATTTCTGAGTATACAATACTATTTACAAGATAACCTGTTTGTTTTGATCTGCCTGAAAGAAATACTTTTTCAATGATCCAGAATAAAAATGCTCCGAGAAGTATTATACTTATTAACGGAAGTAAAGCCAGCACGCCAAATGTTGAAAATGCAGCAGTAAAAATAAGTATATCTGCTATAAATCCTGCTGTTAATGGAAGACCCAATGTTGCAAATACTCCCAATATGAATAGATAAGCGACAGATGAAAAGTCTTTTATTATTCCTTTCAACGCCGATATTTCTAAGGTTCCGTAAAGTTCTTTTACTGTTCCAGCTATCAAAAATAACATAGAGATTGCTATCGCATGTGCAAGCATACCGTATAGTGCGCCATTAATTCCTAATGATATTCCAGAGGCTATTCCCAAGGACACTATGGCCATATCTGTTATGCTGCTATAAGCTATTGCACGTTTGAGATTGTTTTGGCGCATAGCAATAAATACAGAGTATATTGCTGAAAAAGAGAATAATATTGCAAGATATATCTGATAACTCTTGAAGATTGGAAGCATTAAACTTACCAATATAAGACCATAACCACCAAATTTTAATAGTACCCCAGCAAGTATCATGCTGCCGGTTGTAGGCGCCTCGGTATGTGCATCTGGAAGCCAGTTATGAAATGGAAAGATTGGAATTTTTATCATGAACGCTATAAGAAGAAGTAGAAAAATAGGAAACTGAACAGCAATTGGAATTGTAGCGCTATTTGCTATTATTTGTGAGATTACAAATGTGCTTGGATAAACATTATAGTATAATAAAAGTATGGCTATTAGAAGAAAAAGGCTTGATACTATTGAGTAGAGGATAAATTTTATTGAGGCATATCTGCGTTTTGTAGATCCAAAAAGATATATTATAAAAAACATTGAAAATTCAGCTATTTCCCAGAATATATAAAGCAGGAGAAGATTTGAGGAAAGAAAAAGAGCTAATGAAGATCCTTCGATTAATGCAAAAAGTACTGCGTATATGCGTTCATTATTTTTTATAAAATATCCTATTCCAATTGAGGATGCAAAAAAAACTATAGATGTCATCAATTCTAGAATCATGGTTATAGAGGTTATTGAAAAACCTACATTGAAGCCAAGGTATTCGAAACTAATTGAAGCGGTTATCCATGCTTGATTTGTTATAAATCCAAATACCAGAAATAGTGATAAAAGCAATACGATAAATGAGGTTATTGATTGTACTTTTTTAACAAAATACTTCGGAATTACAAGTATAGGAAGTATTGAAAGAAAAGGAATCAATATTATAAAAAACAGCAAAGGAAACATATTATACCTATTATTATATAAGTTCTAGTTAAAAAAGTATATAAATAAGTCAGGTAATAACATGGAACCTATTGAACATGAAGATGAGATTAAAAAAACAATAGATAAACATGGTGGCCTTATAAATAAACAGATGGCATCTAACATTAATAACGAAAGAGAGATAAAAACCTATCAAAAAATGAATGTTGTTTCTCTTTTAAAAGCATCGGCACTAGATGGAGATATAGTAAGTATTGAGGATAAAATTTATCGTATTTTTAATAAAATAACAATAAATAACGGCAATATACAAAGAATTAGAAGAATTGTAGTATTAGGAGATGAGGGAAAAACAATAACAACAGTATTATGGGATAAAAACTGCAATTTTATAGATTCTATGCTGATACAAAGAGGGGATAGAGTTTCTATAAGCAGCCTTAAAGTTAAAAAATCAAATGATGAAATAGAGTTAACTAATACTGCAGGAACGTATATAGTAAAGACATCGCCGTCTTATAATTTTAGATCAAATTTCTCTGAGTTTATTGGTAATGAAAAAAATATAGATATATTAGGTAGAATACTTTCAATAAGTCCAATTAGATATTTTAAAGATTTAGATGGAAAGCAAAGCGGTGTTTCAGAATGTAGTATAACAGATGGAACTACCGAGGCACATGTTACAATGTGGCGTTCATCTAGTACTTATTCAAGTGATATGCATCCCGGAATGTATGTAAAAATAGAGTTTGCTTCTGTAAAAATACTTGAGGAAAAAATAGAGATAACAGCTTCTGATACATCAAGGATACTTATAGGTCAGGGTTTGGGCGCTCTTGTAGGAAAAACAGCAAAGAGTTGACTTTGATAAATAAAATTTATAGTAAGCTTTATATATAACTAGTTATAAAATTAATAGTTTTCTGAGGGTGTGATTGAGAACTTATTTTTATCCCACCCAAATCCCAAAATCTTTTCTCTTAGGAGTATGCATTTCGTACTTCAGCCCCTCAGAAAACCGTTTATAATGAATTTAATTGGCATGGCAGGCAGTTAATTCAAAATTATTTATTTTATAGTTATAATAACTTACAGTCACCTGATTATTTAATAAAGCCTTGTACGTTCTTGTGCAGTTTGTAACTCTTCTATTAAAATATTGACATCTGTTCCCATAGTTATAGGTCTTATTGAATCGCCCAGGATTGCAACCTCGTCCTCTATTTTTGATCTTTCTTCGTTTTCAGTTATGCCAACTATCAGTTTAGTTATGTGAAGAGCGGATATTGATAATTGTGCGTCGCAGATAGCCTCTGAAAGATTATAGTGTTGGGAGATATATGTTGATCCTTCTGGAATATTTAGGCTATTGCATATTTCAGAATACTTTCTTTCAGAAGGTCTTAAAAGAACTAGTGTTTTTTGTCCGGTTACTGGAGTACTTGTATCCTCCAGTCTAGTTTCAAGTTTTAATGCTGGAAACTTTTTAAGTATAAACTCAGTGCCCAATTCCTTAAGTTTAAGTTCTAAATCTTCAGGAGAACCACATATGTTGGAGTAATTTCCTTTAGCATAAGAACGCATAGTTGATACAAGATTATGTTCTATCTCTTGGGTTGAATTTCCTTTGTTTTTTAATAATGAATGAGTAAATTTACATGCACCGCAATCAGTGTGAGGTATATAAGTTATTTGAGTGATTGGATATTTTGATATGAGAGTTTCAAGAGTTGTTGAAACACCAGGTGGATTTCCTGCTGCAGTTCTTACAAAAACAGTTTTACCGTCATTCATTCGATCTGCTACTTGGTTCATTCTTGCATCTATACACATTATAGCTATCCTATTTATTTTCGTTTCCATTTTTTCGCCTTAACAATTTAAAGAGTCATAAATATATGTAAAAATAAGCTTTGAGCAAAAACTAAGTTTAACTTTTCCAAATTTCATTTAAATTCGCCAGGGGTGGGATTTATTTTTTTGAATTATTAACAAATCTTTAAATGCACGAATATTTATAATTATATGTCAACACTAATGCCAAAATCTTCTTTTAATCGTTTTTTGCTTATTTGGGTAGGAGAACCATCAAGAGGTGATTCATACTTTTTATTCTTTGGAAATAATATAAAATCACGTATATTATCTGAATTTGACAAAAGGGCAACGAGTCTATCAAAACCTAATGCTATTCCACCATGTATTGGAGCTCCATAACCTAAGGCTTCTATTAGAAAACCAAAAGTATCTTCTATTGTCTTGTCATTCATTCCCATCATCTTTAGGCTTTTTCTTTGCTGTTCCGGATCTCTTATTCTTATCGAGCCGCTTGCTATCTCCATGCCATTGAGTACTAGGTCATACTGCCTTGCAAGAGCCTTTTCAGGCTCGGTTTCTATATATTTTATTGTTTCTTCCTTTGGAGCAGAGAAGGGATTATGTGCAGGCTTAAGTTTACCAGTTACCTCGTCCTTTTCGAACATTGGAAAATCATCTATCCATAAAAAGGAATACTCACAAGAATATTTTGCTATTTTATCCCCAATTATCTTACGTATCTTTCCCATTGAGGATAAAAGCAATTTTTCAGATACATCTGAAAAAATAAGTATTATGTCACCATCTTTTGAAGCTAGCTTCTTTTGTATTTTTTCTGCGGCGCTTCCCATTGAGTTGATTATACTTTCAGGTTCAGAATTGAGCTTCCCATTTTTAACAAATAGCCATGTCATGCCGCCTAAGCCAAATTCCTTAGCTAATTCTATTGTCTTAAGAAGATAGTTTTTATCGATCTTAGATGAGGCCAAACCAAACTCCGCAGCAAACGCCATAGCTTTGACAGATCCTCCTGCAGTTATTACTCTTTTTAACATGTTATAATCGCTATTTCTTATCTCTTCGGTTATATCAAAAATCTTTGATTCGAAGCGTAGATCTGGTTTATCAGAGCCATAATTTTTCATTGCGTCATTGAATAGCATATGCTTAAATCCTAGTTTTATGTTTTTATTGAGTAATTCTTTAAATATTCGCTGAAGCATCTCCTCGACTAATGATTGTATAAATTTTTCGTCTTTAAATGAGATCTCTATATCTATCTGCGTAAACTCAGGCTGACGATCCTCTCTTGGATCCTCGTCGCGATAACACCTGGCTATTTGGAAATAACGCTCTAAACCAGAGATCATACATAATTGTTTATATATCTGTGGTGATTGCGGAAGAGCATAAAATTTATCCTTGTTTGTTCGTGAAGGAACTATAAAGGTTCTAGAACCAGTTTCATAGGTATCCTTTACTAATGTCGGAGTTTCCAATTCTAAAAATTCCTTTCCCCATAAAAACTGCCTTATTGTCTTTGTAAGTTTGTCTCTAAACTCTATTCTTTGTATCATCTCCTTTCTTCTTAAATCAAGGTATCGATATCTAAGACGTAATTCCTCGTTTGCTAGAAACTTTCGTTTTTCGTCTATAAGCTCAAATGGTGGGATATTAGATTTATTTATTAAATCAAACTTTTCAACGAATAGCTCTATTTTTCCGGTTGGATTTGTATTGTCTATTGTATCGTTATCTCTCAGTTTTACAGTTCCTGATACAAAGATAACATACTCTTTTCCTAGTTTTTCTGCTTCTTTTAGTATATTACCCTCAAAAACAAGCTGAAGAGTACCATATCTGTCTGCAAGATCTATAAATAATTTTCCGCCATGGTCTCGTATATATCTGCACCAACCATAAAGTGAAACTTTTTTTTCTACATCTTTTATTGTTAATGAGTTACAATTTATTTCCATTATTGCACCTTATGCTCCGAGGATAGCAGCGATTCAAGCCTTTCTGAAACAAGACGCGGATTTACTTTTAGTTTTTTAGCTATGTTTCCTATTATAAAATTCAATGCTTTCTTGTTTGTAGCAGATTCTTTTAATAGATTTTTATTGCCATCTATCATTGAACGAATTTCTTTGTCTATCTCTTGAGTATTTGCTACTTTAATATTTATAGTTATTTCTTTTCCGCTCTCTATTGCTTGTATATCTTTTTGGTCTGGATAATGACCTTGTTCTATAATCTTTATTACCTTTTCAAGTGTTTCTACATCATTTTTACTCCCATATCTTTGAAGCAAAGAGATTGAATTAAGTATATTTTTCAATTTATAGTTTTTTTCAAACCTTTCTATAAACCCAAGTGAGTTCTTATTAAATTGAATGGCTTCTAAGATTTGTGATTCATTAACTCCATATTTTTGAGAGTACTCTTTTGCCATTGAACTAGCGTATATAGGTTTTATTGCTTTAATTTTTGAAATGTCATAAACAGTTAAATCTGAATCGAAAATAAATCCATATTCTTCATCGCTTTCTTTTTCTCGCGAGGATATCGTAGCCATCTTTGCTTCGTTATAAGAACGTGTCTCTTTTTCTATTGGAATATTTTCATTAATTAGTTTTTCCTGTCTTTGTATTTCGTATCTTGCAGCGTCTATAATATTTTTTGTTCCGGTAATATTCTTAACCTCAACTCTAATTTCAGATAATGAAATATTAAGATCCGCTTTTATTTCCTGTTCCACATCTACGTCTAAATAATATAATATACTCTTAAGTTCTGTTATAAACATACGGAGATCTTCCTCTGTTTGTATATCAGGTTCAGTAACTATCTCTACAAGTGGGCGACCAGACCTATTATAATCTATTAAGGTGTAGCCATCTTCTCTTAATATTTTAGCAGGATCCTCTTCCAACTGTACACGCCTGATTCTTATTTTTTTATCTCCAAGCAAAATGAAACCGTTTGAGCCTATTGGACATTCTTTTTGAGTTATCTGGAATGATTTTGGCAGATCAGGATAAAAATAAACCTTTCTTTCAAAATAAATTGTTTTAGACGAAGAGCAGTTTAATGCTTTGGAAATACTAAATGCTATTTTTAATGCAGAGTTGTTCAAAACAGGCTTTGAACCTGGCATTCCAGTACAGGTAGGACATATTGCAGTATTTGGTTCCTTTGAATGATTCGTACATCTGCAAAATAATTTTGTTTTTGTTGGAAGACCTGCATGAACCTCTAAACCTATTTTCATAATTATTACCTTAAAACACCTAAATTGTATTTAAAATCGTAATTAAATGATAATTCCCATTTTGAAACAAAATCAATTATTGCAGTATCGTTCCAGTGTTTAGTAACTAACTGTGCACCCAACGGCATTCCGTGTAAATAGGAATATGGAAATGAGATATGAGGAAAACCGCATAAGTTAGGCGGTATTGTAAGCATATCGGTTTTATAAACTTCTAGTGGAGAAAGTTTGTTTGTGTCTTCAAATCTTGGAGTTTTTATAGGCATTACAGGAGATAATATAAAACCATCGGCAAGAATTTTATTGAGCTCGTTTATTAAAAGTGATCTTACCTTTAAGGCTTTTGAGTAATATAGATTTTTTACGCTTGCGCTCCTTACAAACGTTCCGAGAACAACTCTTCGTTTGGCTTCTGGACCTAAATTTTCTCTTGCATTTGTAAAGAAAGTATTATACTGTTGTGAAAAGTCATTGTTTTTTAAACCATACTTAAAACCAGTATATTTTGCAAGGTTTGTTGATGCCTCTGCCATGGCAATTATATAGTAAGATGGGATGGCTTTGTCTATAAATGGAAGAGAGCGATGTTCTATAGTATAACCAAGATTTTCAAGTTTTTTTACAAAAAGCAAAAATTCTTTTTCTATTTCTACATCAAGCCCAGTTATAAGCTGATCTATTAAAATAATCTTTTTCTTATCTGTATCTGTGCATTTTTTATCTACGCAGGTCGTATCGTGCGAATCAGGCCCTCTTATTTTTTCATATACATATTTTATATCTTCCGATTTTCTTGCCATTATACCTATTTTATCTAAAGAATTAGAATAATCGATAAGTCCGTATCTGGATATTGAACCGTATGTAGGGGTAAACCCCACAACACCACAGAATGCAGCCGGAGTTGAAATAGAACCTCCAGTAGATTCTGCTATAGCTATATGATATTTTAGAATCGCAGTGGCAGCAGCTGCGCCACTGCTTGAACCACCAGTAACGTATCTTTCATCAAAAGGATTCTTTGCGATGTGTTCAGAGTTTATTCCAAAACTGCCAAAACCAAATTCATCCATATTGGTTTTTCCAAGAAATGAGAACCCGTTGTTCTTCATTCGTTCCACTACGGTTGCATTGAATGGAGGAAAATAACCTTTTAATATCTTTGATGAAGCGGTAGTTTCAACATTTTTTACGCAGATATTATCCTTTACGGAAAAAAGAAATCCGCTACTGATATTTTCTTGCGATATTGTATTAAAAATATTGAGTTTTTCGTTTAATTTTACAAGTTCACTGTTAAGTTTAATATAATAATCGCCAGGTCTTTGCTTTTTATTAAACTCTTCTATGGAATTCATAGCTCCGGACCCACTACATAAAAACGATACGTTTTTGTATTTTTAAGTATAGCTGGTATATCATCAAATTCTTCAGGTATATCCTCTGCTGTTTTTTCTGGAATAAGTATTGGATGAAATGCCTCAGTTGTCTCATCGGTTTTTACTGATTTGAGTGAATCGAAGTAGTTTATTATTTCCTCTACATCGTTTTTTATTGAAGAGTACTCATTTTCATTAAGCTTTATTCTGCATATTTTTAATAATCGATTAAACTCTTTGTCTTCCATATCAAAATACCTTAAAGAACATTGTTATTGTTAAAATTAGAGTAATTTATACTTTTTGTTTAGGTGTTTTGAACACGCGTCTTAGATCTACTATTCTTTCTATTATTAGTGGTGAAAAGATCCATAGACCTTTTTATTGGAATAAGTGTACTTTCCATAAAAGCAGATCGTTCTGGAAAGCTATTGATATCCGAATTGCCATGTTTAATTGTTGAAGAAGCAGTTCCATTAATTGTAGTTCTATGATATTCTAAATTCAACATACGATTTTTATTGTTTTCAAATGCTTGCATAAATTTTCTAAGATATGCCTCACGTTTATCTGAACTTTGAATTATCCCTAGAACATTTGCAGTGTTATTATAATCAAAAGAGTATAAACCAATGCCGTGTATTACTCCAGCATCATCTGCCATTTTATTTATCTCATACTCTCCTTTGTTAATATGCACAGATGGAATTTGTGAAGATAGTATTACAGGAATAACTTTTGAGATATCTGATATTATTTGTGTATAGTTAGATGGTATACCTACCGAACCATAACTTAAAAGTATGATTGCTTTGTTTTTTTCAGCTAAAGCAACTAACTGCTCCGTATTCTCGTTTGGAGATAAAACTATTGTACCTATATTTGAATCGTAGCGTGTCTCAATAAATGGTTTTAACAGTATAAATTGATTATTTATCGGTGTAATGTATTTTATCTCGTTGTTTTGTATATGTGCTATTTCTTCTTTTATACTGGAAAAGGTCATATTGCCTTGATTTTCAGTTTCATAAGCCCATTGTCCCGGAATAACCTTTCCATGAAATACAACGAATACCCCGCCAATTCCAGCTTTTGCAAAGGTTATTGCATCACTCAAATTTTTAATAGCATCGGTATTTTCCTGTTCTATAGTTTTCATAGAACCTGTTATGATTAATGGTTTTTTTAGATATGAAAGCGATATAGCGAGCATTGATGATGTAAAGCTTAATGTATCAGTTCCATGAGTAACTATTATGGCATCTTTTGATTTAAATAAATTGAATGCTTTCTCTGCTATTTTAAGTTGATCTTCAGCATTTATGTTTGTGCTATCTTTATTTAACAACGGCACTATTTCTATCTTAATTTTATGATCTTTCGAGATTAATTCTGAGGAATAGCCTAATTGTTCTCTAAGTATACGATTTATTACGCCTTCTGCCGGTTTTATGCCATTTGAGGAGCTTAAGCTAGAGATTGTACCTCCCGTAGTTATAATAGCAATTTTTATATGCTGCTCCATCTTAACACTATATTAAACCGGTAAAACAGTAAATAAGTAAATACATATGCTCGTTTAGATTATTATAGTTTACTTACATATGCAGATATTCAATAATAGGCAAGGAAATAAGTTATGCTCTAAAGTGCTGGCTTCAATCTTTCTGAGAAGAACAATAACTCGGTTCCGGTACGCTCTATCTGCATTCTTGCAACATCCTGTTTTTTCCTAAAGTCAGGAACTATAGAGTTTGCAAAGCGCAATGGAACGGTTGAGTCATATATTTCAAGCATTAATTTATAATATGCTTCGGTATTTTGTATATTTTCCTTTCTTAACTGGTCAAATGCTTGGCGTTTAAGCTCACCTACAGAATCGAGAAGACCGAGCAGATAACTTATCTCATCAGTCTTTAGCTCATTTCTAGATGGTATCCTATTGTTAAGCACCATTTCATACACAGAGCATGCTTCAACATACTCTTGATGAGCCTGCATAGTATTATATTCAAAGCCTATCTCTATCTTTTTTAAAGAGGTATTCATCTTTTTAAGCCCAATTATTAATTTTTGCGCAGAAGCGTTATCGTTCGCGTGGACCATTGTTATGATACGCCCAGATTGTCTAATTATCTCGCGAGATAAATCCATAATTTTATCTTTTCTTTTATGAAGTGAAATTAACTTTTTTTCTATAGCTTTTATATCTTTAATCATTTTTACACCGTTTGAGTAGTTTCTTCTAGACGAAGAGCTGTTCGTCCATACCAATATAGATATTGTTGAGCATATCCTGCCAAATTGCCCCATCGATTATTTGCAAAATCATGAATCTGTTGTATGCTTTTCTTCTTGTTTTTCATATATACCTTTTCTATTATTCGCTTTACCCATACATCTATTGGAAAGGATTGTAAATGACCATATCCAAAAAGAAGAATACAATCAGCAACCTTATCTCCCACACCATCAAGCTTGAGAAGCTCATTCTTTGCTTCGTCATAATCTAGCCTATTTATATGATCGAATGAGAATCCATTTTTTATTTCGTTAGAAACACTTTTTATATATTTTGCCCTAAAACCAGTGCCACAGGACATAAGTTCTGGTATTGTAGCTTTTGAGATTCTTTCTGCACTTGGAAATAACATAACTTTCTTACCATCTATATAGTATGGTTCGCCGTAGCGTTCTAGAAGATTTTTCATGATTAAACGTATTCGCTTTATATTGTTGAATTGTGATATTATAAAACATAGAGTAGTTTCCCATGGCTCGTTTTTTGTTATGCGCATTCCATAATAATTTTTTATTGCGTTGTCAATAAATATATCTGTGTTTATGTTTGAGTATACTTTTTTTATCTCAACATTTATACCTAGACGATTAAGAAGCTCCTTTTTTGCCGTATTAGAGGTGTATTCTCCGAAATAATCAAACTTTAGAATGTTATCTCCTGATTTTCTGCTTAAAAGTATAACTCCCTTTTCAGTTGTGTATCGAAGTATTTCCCACTCATTTCTACACATATAATCAGAATAAAAAGAAAGAGGTTGACCACTCTCAATAGTATCTTTAATGTTAAGATTTGATGCATCTATTTTTATAGGCTTTCGTAAAGATTCAAATGTATTTTGAAGATATATACAAACACCACATATTTAACAGTAATATCATACTATATTAGATATATCTTTGCGTATCTGTTCGGTAGTGTCTCTGCTCCTTATTGTAACGGTATTGTTATTTAATGTATCATAATCGCAGGTTATTGCATAAGGCACTCCTATCTCATCTGAACGCGCATATCTTTTTCCTATACTACCAGTAGAAGACATATATGCCGAGATTCCCTTCCCTTTCAAAAGTTCCAACACCTCTGCAGCCTTCTTTTCTAAATCAGCATCCTTTTGCAGTGGAAAAACCGCATATTTATATGGAGCAAGTTGCTCTGTTAGCTTTAACCATTCCCATCCCCTTTCCTTTCCTTCTTGAACAGAGTTATCAAGTATTGAAAACAAAAGCCTGTCCAAACCTATACTTGCTTCGACAACATGTGGAACAAGTTTCTTTCCATTTGACATTACCGAAATTTCCTTCCCTGATGTCTTTGCGTGTTGTGACAGATCAAAATCAGTCCTATATGCTATTCCTGAGACTTCAAGGTTGCCATGAATAGTTCTTATTTCTAAATCGACGTTTCCTTTTGAATAATGAGGCAGCTCTTCTTTGTTTATCTGCCTAAATACATATAAACTTTTATCAGATATGCCAAGCTTTTCCAACATCTTAAACTCAAGATATATACACATTGCAAAAAGTCTGTTTGGTATGTATTTCTTTTCAAGAAGCTCTTTTAAACTGTATAATCTCTCCTCTCCATCAGATGGGCCGAAATTTACCTCTAGTTTAAGCATAGGTTCTATTTCAACTCCATTGAAGGTAGTTTGCTCTGCTTGAGGATCAAAAAATATCTCGGTTTCCATTTGAGTGAATTCACGCACTCTAACGAGCTGGTTTCTTGGAGATATCTCATTTCTATAAGCCTTTCCTATTTGGGCTATAGCAGAAGGAAGTTTAATGCCAAATATTTTAGAGAGGTCCTTAAAATCAACAAATATTCCTTGCGCAGTTTCTGGTCGCAAATATCCTACATTTTCTTTTTCTTGTCCTATTTGAAATTTAAACATGAGATGAAAATCCTCTATATTTGAAAGCTCACCGCCACATTTTTGGCACTTTAGTCCATTTTCTATAATCTTCTTCTGCATTCCTTCTTTATTAAGTTTTTTTAACTCTATAAGCGCTTCTTTATCGTTTGAGGTTTCATAGAACTCCTCAAGCATTTTATCTACACGATAGGATGTGCCACACTTTTTGCATTTTGCTATAGGATCAGTAAAGGTAGCCACATGACCGCTCGCCATAAGAACAATTTCAGGTGTTATGGTGGTCGTATCTATTTCAAGCGAGCCCAACTGCTCTACAAAAATATCTCTCCAGATATTTTCTATATTGCGTTTTATCTTAAGCCCTATAGGACCATAATTGTAAAATCCGCTTACACCCGAATAGATATTAAAGGCTTGATAGTATATTCCTCTATGTTCTATTATGGATGACGCTCGACTTTGTTTTTCTGTTTTTTGCATTGTATTCACCAAATTATGTAAAGTAAGTAAATATGATATAGTAAGTATATGATTAACAAAGATATAAATTGTTTCTTGAATATATGTTATAGAGTATTAAGCAGTGGTGAGTTATTTGTCTGAAAATAATAAAAATAATAATTTTAGAAAAAATAGATTTAACAATAAAAGAAATGATCATCATGGAAAATGGATGAGTAATAATAAAAATAAAGGTAATATAAGAGAACATAGTTTTAATGAAAGAAATGACGATGCTAGAAGAGCAAGATTTATGAGAAAGGCTCGTGGGGATGTGATAACTGCATACAAAGCAACTGCATTGGATCACTCTATAATAGAGGCTATAAAGGCATATAATGAGCTTGAAAAGGTAAGAAATATTGTTTATGAAAGACTTGAGGAGTGGTATAGCGCATATTTTCCAAATGTAAAGATGGGAAATCATGAAACCTACGCCAGAATAATAACAAGCGTGAAAAACAAGGAAATAGATGAAACAGTTTTGAAAGGGATAGTAGGAGATGACATCTCACATATAACAAATGGGATAAACTCTTCTCAGGGTTTTTCTGAGATTGATGAAGAAGAGTATAAAACGCTTAAGAAACTAGCTGAAGAAGAGCTTTCGATAATAAAGCTCCAAGAGATACTTGAGAAATTTCTTGAAGTGCAGACTAAAAAATTAATACCTAACATAGTATATCTTATAGATTATAAAATTGCGGCAGAGATGCTGAGCATGGCAGGATCTATAGAGCATCTTGCAGTTATGCCAGCAAGCACCATTCAACTTCTTGGAGCTGAAAAAGCCCTGTTTAAGCATATGAAGTTTGGCTCACGACCGCCAAAGTATGGATATCTTTTCAAACTGCCGGAGCTTGCGAATATGGATAAGAAAGAGAAGGGAAGGATGGCTCGTGTGTACGCCACAAAGATAAGCATAGCTGCTAGAGCTGATTTTTACACTAAGAGATTCATAGCTGATACACTAAAAGAACAGATAAATAGTATTATGAAAAGAAAGCCGCATACTCAGAAAAATAACCATAATGAAGATACTTTTTCTCAAGATTGAATTGGTAAAAAATTCCAATAAAGTAAGTAAAACGTTTTATACAACGTATAGAAGGATTTAATATTTTACCAAGGAACCTCTTTTAATTTTGCTTTATGTGCAACCTTATTTGTAAATTTATGCAAAACTCCAGTTAGTATGAATATGAAAATTAAACCATATATGCTAGGAAGATTACCTAAGGGAAGCGCAAATAAAAGCGCAAATATAAGAAACAGATATTGATCCATAAGAAATATGTCCTTTCCTTCTTTATGGCCCATCTGCCTCTTTATAAAACTGCCAAACATATCTCCAAACAAAGTTCCAAAACTTAATACTATGCCTATTACAAACATAAATGGCAGCGCAAGAGAAAATAAAGCGCCTATTAAGGTACCTGAAAGCATTCCGAACACGAAACCACGTATGGTTTTATGCTTACCGAGTATAGGCTTACCACGAAACTTCTTGCCTAAATCTATTGGCAATCCTCCGCCAAATATTACTGGTGCTCCATTAGCAACGTAAGCAGGGAAGATATAAATTAATGGATAAAGTATTATTGTCCAAAGATAATCCAATAAATCACAGCGATAATTGTAAAGATAAAGAGAACAATTATTAATACATTCTTATCCGAAAAAGTATATAAGAATTTGGTATTTTTTATTTGTTAATTTTGCCTTTTGATTTTTTCTTTTTAATATTTAGCTCTTTTTGCTTTTATTGTAATTTATGTTGTAATTTATTTTGTCAATTTTTTATTTGACGTAGATATATTCAACAGATTATTTTATTATCTAAAAACTCTTTTTATTTGCTTATTATACCTTCTGCGCTTTCCCTTGAGCCACCGCCTTTGAATGCAGATCCTATGCTTTTCTTAGCGAACTCCAAAGCTCCGTACTCTGCGTTAGGACCTGCGATACAAACTACCTCTCCTTGTTTGTTCTTTGCAAGTAATGTAAGAGATGGACGTTCAATAATTATTTTTGAGATAGCCTTTCTGAGTATCTCTCTGCTTCCTTCTTGTTCAATCACAGCGGTGCTTTCTGATGAATCTATGTCAGTTAGAAGCTGTTTTGCTATGACATTGGCAAGCTCTTCGTCCTTATCTTTCGATGACTTAAGTAGCAAAGAATAATCGCTTCGCATCTTCTCTATCTTAAGATAAACGCTTTCAAGATCCGAATTAAGTAATGTAGCAGCACTGCTTAGCTCGTTGTGTTCATTTTGCATGTACTCAAGAGCAGCTTTACCTGCAACAAATTCTATTCTATCTACGCCGTCGTGAATTCTCGAAGTGTTTATAATCTTTATCATTCCTATTGAGCTTTCGTAAGAAGCAACATGAAGCCCTCCGCATGCCTCAGCGTCTATAAGCTTGCCATGTTTATCTTTGATTATTATTATACGCATGAGCTTTGCAGGAACTCCATGACCCTGATATATTGTAAAACCATAATTTTGCTCAGCATCTGCACGGCTCATCTCCTTTACCTCGACTGATATTCCATTGAACAAAATCAAATTTGCTAGATCCTCTATAGCCTTTACCTCTTCTAGCGTTAATTTTTCATAATGGGCTATATCTATATGCGCCTTATCTTCATCCTTTCGTGCACCTTCCTGCCATGCGTGCTTGCCTAGTATTGTCCTTGCAGATGCACTTATTATGTGTGTTGCGGTATGATGTGCCATTAATTTTTTTCTTCTTTCCATATTGACTTTGCAACTTACTGTTTTTCCTTTTGAAATTGAAGAATCTGGAAGTTTTTTGAGTATGTGGACTACTACAGAACCTACCTTCTGAACGTCTTCAACATCAAAACCACTTATAGTACCATTATCTGCAGCTTGACCACCACCCTCTGGATAAAAAGGAGTTTTGTCTAGGACAACATATTTGTCCTTTGAGTATAAAACCTTTGAGTCTGACTCTGATTTGAAATTATAATACAACTGTTCAGTTTTAGGCAGCTCCTCATTAAAGTCCAATTTAAGTTTTTTTGTTTTTTCCTTTCCAGCAAAATCTCCCTTTATTATATCTTCATATGCATTATCTGGAAGCTCTATTTCTTTGTCTTCCGCTTTTGCTATAGACTTGATTAATTCTGGAGTTACTCCATTGCTTTCATACAATGTGCGCAGCTCGTCCTTACTTATACTTGATTTCTTTGAAAGTATGTTTGTTATAAGTTTTCCAGCATTATTTATTGATGACTCGTATCTTTTTGCTTCTACATCTATTATTTTTGAAAGTATATCTAAATTATTCTCTAACTCTGGATACAATCCTTTAAGTTCAGTTGCCTGCTTTTCTGCAATCTCCATTATACTTATGTCCATCTCATACTCTTTTATAAATGCAAGAGCCCTTCGTAAGATTACTCTTAGGTTATATCCTCCTCCTATGTTTGATGGAAGTGCTCCGTCAGACACTCCGAAAAGCAAGGTTCTTGTGTGATCAAGCGTTGCATAAAATGCCTGCATCGGTTTTATTACGCGCGTGTACTCATCTGTAGAAAGCCCGGCCTTTTTAAGTATTTGAGTTTCAAGCTTTTTGTATTGTGTTGTTTCTGTAACATCTAATTCGCTTGCGTATTTTGCAAATTTTTTAAAGATTTGACTGTTCATTTCAAATGGCAATGCCTTCTTAGTGCTTTTTATTATGTCATGAAACACAGCGTCATAAATGTTATCAAAGCCTGTATAAAACCACAATAACCTTTCAAAACCCCAGCCCACATCCACTACCTGTCCTTTGAGCTCCTTTATTTCACCATTAATGCTTTCGAATTGCGTAAATACATTGTTTACAAGCTCAAGACCATTTGAAAAACCTTCTAAACATGGACCGAACTCGGAGAAATCACCCATTGCCCAGACATCCTCATTATAAACTAGTTTATCTTTTTTAACGCCAAGCACATCTATTAAAAATTTATAATCAAGTTCCATTGTTCTATCTCTCCAATAACCTTCTTTAGGATAATTGAAGGCATGTTGACCTGCCATCATAAAACTAGTTAAATGTCTACCTGTCACTCCTACATTTTCTATATCTCCAAAACGCAGACATATTTGCGGCACTATAAGTGGATTTGCATTATACTCAAAATGCATTGCTCCGTTCTCTATTCTTTGGAAGTCTTGTATACTTGCTATTGTAAAATAAAGGTCTTGACGCCACCTACTCACTACTGGATAACGTTTTATATATGCATGACCATTCTCTTCGAAAAACTTAGAAAATTTACGCCACATTTCTACATAGGATATTGGCGTAGGTTTTTCTTTAAAGAATGAGTACTCAGTGTGTTCAGGATCTTCACAGGTATCTCTTTCTGAAATACTCCAGAAATTTTTGCCGCAAATTTTACAAGTATATCTATTAAATCCCTCTTTTTCAAAGATTTTTGTTGAATAGTAAAGTTTGGGATTTTTTGAAAATTCAGTTCTTAATTCTTTCTTATCGAGTTTTATTCCATCAAGCACAACAACACCAATAATAAAATACATATATTATAAAACAGTATAATTATTAATTATACAATATAGTTTTATTTGTTACTCTTTCCACCATGTTTTGCATTCCTTTCCAAAGAATTTGCACATCTTACATCTCCAAACATTTTCTTCTGAAACCGGCCTTGCCTCTCTATCTCCAGACCAGTATTTCATTGCTTCTACAAGATAACTATCAAGTGTTTCTCGTTTATATACTATATCCATTTCAGTAAGTATCTGAGTAGTTTGTCGATCTATATATCTTAATTTTAAAATATTACTTAGCTCTGGAAGTTTTTTGAGTTCTTCAAACATTAATTTATGAATAATATCTAATCTGCGCAACTCGTTTTTTATTCCTATTTGATCCAGCCCTTTAACAAATTCAGTTGACATAGACATTTGCAGTATGCCATTTGAATTTATAAAATTTTCGTAGGTATATTCTCCAGATTTTATATCATCAAAAAGATGCTTGTATATTTCGAGCTGTATTTTATCTACATCTATACGTAAACCAACATTGTTTGTTCCGTTTTTAGAATTTATTGTTTTATCCTCAACAATTACCGTTTTTCCATCGATTATACGAATTTCATCTAATTGACCGGCAACTCTAAAACCGTTTATAGAACCATACATGCGTATTTCTCTGCAATAGCCATTTTTTCTAAGATTGATTAGACTAGTATAATTTTCATATGCCCATTTGTATAATCTATCAGGATAAGTTATAGGTTCTATAGTAAGTTTTTCCATTACCTTTTCCTGCATTATAGCATGCATAGCTGCACCCTTTGTCATTGCAGGCGTACTATAAAATCCACCCATTTCATAAAGCTCCATTTGTTTTTCGCACCACAACTGGCTAGCTATGTCTTTTACCGGAACGCTTACCTTTTTAAGCCGCGTAAGTGCGCTTACCTTTCCCGTTTGCATAAAAAACATCGTTTATCAGACCGCCTACCTATCTTCATCGCAATAAAGCTCCGCGATCACCAGATCTCATCATATACATTTTTATTTATTCACAACATTAATAACACTATGTCTGAAATTAAGGAAAAGGAATTATTCATCTTTGATTGGGATGGCACCCTAAGCACTTCTACGTTGATAGTTGCAGCTTCAAGAATCTTCAGAAGAGGATATAATCCAAAAAATATAGAGAAGAAACAGGAGTTTTATAAAAAGCTTGGAAACTCTAAAGGAAAAGGGCTTTCACTTGAACTAAAACAAGATAGAAGTAAGATATTTGCAGTAATTTATGATTTTTATGCTCGCTTTTACATGCCTAAAACTAAAAAGAACTCAATAGAACTCCTTTTGGAATTGAATAAGAAGAAAAAAACCGTTACATTATTCAGTGACTCGAGAAGCTATAGACTTATGAATGAGATGCGCTGCTTAAATGTAATTAAGTACTTTGATTTTATATTAAGTGCAAGTAGCGTAGGAGCATACAAACCTGATCCTACTGGAATACTTTTTATTATAAATAAATATGGAATAGATAAAAAAAAGGTTGTCTATATTGGAGATACTGTTTCTGACATAATGGCATCAAAATTTGCAGGTGTTAGTTCATGTATAGTTGCTGATGGACTTGAGCCTATAGAAAAAATAAGGGAGGCAAAACCAGATTATCTATTTGAGAGTTTATCTGATTTATACAAAGCTATACAAAAATAATAGTGCATTATCCAAAGATTGAAGGTCTTTGATTTTTGATAATTTATCAATAGGAAAATATAGCTTATTACTTAATGTACTTGCGACTTTAATTCTGTTCTTCTAAGAGCAGCCAGTTCATTTGAGGCTACTACTTCTACGTAATCAGTATTGACCTTCTTTCTTTTCAACTCGAGAAACTGCGACTCTGTAGCTTTGACAACATCCACTATACAAATATTTTCTAAACCAATGTTATTGCAATTTTCAGCAAAAAGATTTACACTGGTTATATCATTTTTTCCCAGTATAAAACCAGTGTTAGGATAAATTGTGCTGAGTTCTATATCTAAACCAAAAAGACGCGAGTATTTAACATTAAAACCGTATATTTCAGTATTGTAGATATTAGTTCCTATGAAGTTAGATACCTGTGCATCTACCACTAATATTTTACAACCTACAAAGCTAGCTTTTTCGAAAGAGCATCCAGAAAGCTTTGAATGTATAAAAATTGTTGAATTGAAAAGAGTATTTTCAAAGGTACTGTTTGAACAGTCTATTTTATCAAATATTATTGGTTTTACTACTGCGCTATTAGATGGTATTTCAAATTTCTGCTTATCTACAATTAAATTAGTAAAATCTCGCCTACCACTATTGTAATCTGAGATAAACTGCTCTGCTGATATACTCCGTTTTGCCACGGTTTTAATAACCCCCACAATATCCCCAAATATATATTAAATAAATTAATATTTAAATGCTCTTGTTTGGTTAGTTTTTTGTCATATTCTTAATATTTTGAAATTATAACAAAAATGGAGTTTACCGATAGTTTTATAAATCAATACCAACACAATATTAGTATGTAGTAAAGCATACGGCTGATTCTACAGAGGAAACAACATGTCAGATGAATATGAAAGAAATGAAGAAGGTAGAGATAGGGCTAGAGGAGAAAGAAGCGACAGAGGAGACAGAAGACCAGGCATGAAGCCTAATTACTTCCTCCCAAAGCCAGTTAAGGTCGGTGATGAGCTCGATCTTACAATAGAGGCAACAGCCTCAAAAGGTGACGGAATAGCAAAGAAAGACGGCTACGTAGTTTTTGTAAAAGATGCAAAACAAGGCGAAGCGGTCAAGGTAAAAATAACTGAAGTTAGAGCAAGATTTGCAATAGGAGAAATAATGAAGTAACGCGGTTGCGTACATAGTTAAAAACAGTTAATTTATTTTATTTTTTTATTTTATTACTTATTTTATACCTATTTTTATAATATTATAGACCTTTCAGAGATAAAAACCTTCAGAAAACCTACCGCTCAGAAAAACCATTTATAGTTTTTTGTATAAAGTTAATTGTGTTATGATGGGAAAAACTCTTGAAACTAAGAAAAAAATACTTAATATGCTAAAAGAAAGAAAGATGACTGTTGGAGAGATATCTAAAGAACTTGGACTTTCACATGCAACAGTTAGCCAACATATTTCTGAATTACAAAATGCAGGAGCAATTGAAAAAATAGATAATGAGCATTTCAAAAAATTAAAGTACTATAAAGCTGGAGAAAACTCAAGTAGTATTTTATTAAAATATGCCATTGGTGCAGTAGTTATAATTGCTCTTCTTTCTGGAATAATTTATTTTTATTACTTGTCTGGAAGTGCAAATAAAAATATAAATAATGTAAATCTAACTACCGTTTCAAATACTATATCAAAAACAACAAATCTTGGAACACAAATATCAGTGAATAGCGCAGGTGCAGAGGCATGTCCATTTTTATTCTATAATTTAAACGGCACTATAAAAAACAGTATAGGCTTTAAAACATATTATCTGAATACTAGCTACGGAACTGTTCAAGACCTAATAATAAATAAAGGAGATATAGGCACATTATATGTTAATGAAACAATAACAAATGTACTAAATGAAAGCGATAGTAGCTTGTATAATAGAGAACATTATGTATATTTAAGCACAATGGACAACTCCTTTAATTATTCCAATACTGGAATAAATGTAAGCATTAATCCAGTGAACTTCACTATAAGAAATAATGAAAGTTTAGGATTTGAGTTGAGTTTTTACATATCTCAAAATGCTATAAATCAGACCTATTGGCTACATATAGACGGGCCTTGTGGTGGAGGAGTAAAACCAAGCTTAATTACCATTGGAAATACTGCATATAGTGGAAATGTTACAATTCCAGTTGTTCCTTTTGCATAATTATTTTTGTTTTTTTATTTTTAGGATTATTTTGTAAATATAGAACAAGCATAAAATTAAAATTGGGATTAATAAAAATGCGAGCGCCGGGATTTGGACCCGGGCTCTTGCCTTGGCAAGGCAAAGTCCTACCAGGCTAGACTACGCTCGCAATATTTAATTAACAATATTGTTTATTGTTTAAAAATATAAACCTTTGCAAGTTAAAAGATATATTCAAAGCATTTATAAAGATTTTTGAGTTATACATATTGGGCGATTTTATAAAAACAGAACATGTTACTACATTAATAGCAGTACTTGCCATATTAGTATTGGGGCTTGCATTGACAGTTGCGGTTATGTATCCTAATGGAACATCACAAAAAAATAATAATGGTATTGTGATAGTTACTGCATCTGGAACCAGTGAGCAGTACCCTGCACAAGGAGTAATTTATGTAGATGTGAATGGCACTGGAAATACTGAGCAGATAGCAACGGCGAATCTGTCTTTGAGCATGGCTAAAATAAATAATACAGTTTTTTCGTATATAGGAAATAATTCAGAAAATATACAAACACAACAATATTATGTAAATAAGATTAAGAACACTAGTTTGTATCAAGTTAATGAATACGCTATGATTACTATTTTGAATTCGAGTAATATAAACAATGCAATTAGTGCATTGTCAAAAATAAATAATGTATATGTTACAAGTACAGATGCACAATTCTCTAAACAACAAATTACAACAATGAGAAATCAGGCATTAACATACGCATTAGAAAATGCTACACAGCAGGCTATGATTCTTACTGATAATGCAAGTTTAACTCCAGAGAATATTACCGTTGGACAACTTCATTTCCAGATCTTTGCTGCTCCAGCAGTGCAGAGTCAAGGAATGTCTTCAAACCTGTTTTACTATGGCAATCAGGAACTTACTGAGACAGTAACTGTAACATTTTCCAGAAATAACTAGAGTTTAGATAGATTATAAAACAATAGAAATACTTTTATATCTTTCAAGTTAATATTAGATGGAATATATAATGCTTATTTGGTGTTTTAGATGAAATTAAGGCCAGCAAGAACAATGAGATATATAAACAGTCAAGCATGGAGTAGATACTCGGTAAAAAAACCTAGAAAGAACTATGTAAAGGCGCTCCCTCACACAAGTCTTTTGATATTTAGAATGGGCGTTGAAAAAAATGATTATGATATAGTACTTACGCTTAATACTGATCAATACATACAGTTAAGATCTAACGCTATTGAATCTGCACGATTAGTTGCAAACAAGCATTTAGAAAGAAATCTCCCAGGGCAGTACTTTTTTAGGATAGTTACATTTCCGCACATGGTGATTAGAGAAAAGAAAAGAGCAACTGGTGCAGGAGCAGACAGATTATCACAGGGTATGTCTATGTCCTTTGGAAGGCCAGTTTCAGTAGCAGCAAGAATAAGAAAGGGTAAACCAATTCTTGAAGTACGATTAAAAGAGGCAAATAGAAATATAGGAAAGGAGGCGCTACATAGAGCAGCTGCTAAGCTTTCAGGATCTTACTCGATTGTTACTTCTGAATACAAAGTAGCAAACAATAATGTAACAAAGTAATTATTTTGTATTACAAGTTCTAATGTAAATAATATTGGTTAATTAAAAGTTTGGAATCTTAAGAATAAAAATATTACAAAGAATAAATAGTTTTTATATCTCTTTTTTATTCATAGCAATAAATGAGAGTGCATTGTAAAATTATTTTCTATACTTACCAGCACCAATAAACAAGGTAGGATTTCCTGCCAACTATATTAAAATTAATGTTTTACTTTTTTTGATTGTGTAGGGTTTATTTTATCTAGATTTTTCGCTACCTCATTAATCATGAGCTTAAGCCAAGGGGTGAACGACTCAGGACTTTTCTTTATCTCATTTTTAAG
Organism: Microcaldota archaeon; assembly: GCA_021850625.1. Classification (GTDB taxonomy): domain Archaea; phylum Micrarchaeota; class Micrarchaeia; order Micrarchaeales; family CABMGC01; genus JAJZOD01. The sequence continues at coordinate 31,924 of JAJZLJ010000002.1, forward strand.
TTCAGGGATCGAAATCCATTTCCACTCATATACCTCTTCAGAATTTAGCTTTGGAACACCATTGTAATTTCCAAACACTATGTGATCGTACTCATTTTCTTTAAGGCCTTTTCCTACATCGGCTTGATATGGAAAATTAAATACTTCATAAAGTTCGCAGTCAAATCCCATCTCCTCTTTTAAACGTCTGTGGGCAGCATCAAGTGTAGTTTCATTTACACGTTGATGACTACAACAAGTATTAGACCAACAGCCAGGAGTATGATACTTAGAAAGAGCACGCCTCTGAAGCATTGTCTGGTTTTTATCATTAAATACAAAAATAGATAGTGCGCGATGCCATACACCGCCATTTTGATGCGCCTTTAGCTTTTCCATAGTACCTATTTGATTATCCTCTGAATCTACTAGTATTACCTCTTCCATAAAAACTACCGTTAACGTTAATATACAATATAAATATATATCTATAAATATAAAGCTTTCAGTGTATAAGTCATTAGACGAAACAGTGTATTTTATGAAAATACTTTTGCAATTTCCAGAAGGGCTTAAACAAGAAGCATTAAAGCATGCTAAGAAGCTCGAGCTTGAGGGTAATGAAGTTTTCATCTCAGCTTCGCCTACTTTTGGAGCTTGTGATCTTGCAATAGATGAGGCTAAGAACCTCGGCGCCGAGAAGCTCATACATTTTGGGCATGCTGAGTTCCACAAGGTAGACTTTAATGTTGAATATATAAGTTATAGCTACGATGCTCCACTAACACTTCTTCCTAAATCGCTAGAAAAGCTTGAGCCATATCATAAGATAGGTCTTATGACAACTATACAGCACATACACCAGCTTGAAATGGTGAAGAGGTTTTATGAAGAGCATGGAAAAGAAGTAATAATAGGAAAACCATACGGCTTTGCAAAAAAAGCAGGCCAGATACTTGGCTGTGATATAGGCAGTGCAGCAAGCATAGATAAAGAGGTTGAGGTTTTTGTATATTTTGGAGGTGGATTGTTTCATCCGTTAGGTGCTCTTTTACATACAAAAAAACCATTTCTTCTTGTAGAACCGTTTAATAATACAATAGAATTTCTTGATAGATATCGTGAGATATATAATAAAAAAAGCAGAGGTAGAATACTCTCTAGCTTAGATGCTAAAAAAATAGGTATTTTAGTGAGTACTAAAAATGGCCAACATAATATGAATCTTGCTAAGATACTTAAAAATAAACTTGAAGCGAATGGGCTTAGTGCAGCTATATTAGTTGCTAATACCTTTGATTTTGACTCTATAAATAACATGATGGAGTTCGATGCCTTTGTAAATACTGCCTGTCCAAGAATTGCAATTGATGATACGGATAGAACAAGAAAACCTTTGTTAAGCGCCAATGAGATAATGGAGGTTATAAAGCTTAAAAAAGAGAGAGTAGAGCTGCAGAAAGAGCATTTGAGATAAAACTGCTTGTTTATAGCTAAAGGTAGCTTGTCTTTAAGAGAAGAATCGAATTTATACAGATTGTGCAGAGATCTGGCCTATCTCTGCTATAAAGGTCGCATTATTTTTAGGAACATGAAAAACAGCCCAAAGATTCCCTTCTATCTTTATTCCACTGCCTGATTTTGGAGCAATAGCAGCAAGTGTTATGGTTATCTGCTCGCTGTTAGTTATGTTATTTATAATTAATCCTTGCATACCAGGTATTGTGCCATTTTTTATTGTTGGAGCTGTAGTTAAATTAAGCAGATATAGCTGTGCTCTTGACCAAACGGGATATTGAGTTTCGCTGAACGTTAAAGTAAGATTTCCAGAGATACCTGATAATACCGGAGTGCTACATGTAAAACCACCATAAGGATCACAATTGGAAAAAAGAGTGCCGTTAATATGATTTGGAATTACACCATAATTATACCCCGGAGAGATAGCTCCAGAGCCTGCCGTCACAGTTGTAGTTCCAGCATTAACTATAAGGCCGCTAGAACTTGTAGTAGTGTTATTTGTTGAAGGTATAGCAGTTGATATGACTGAGGTAGGGCTTGTAATTTTTATTGACCCTATACCATTAGACTTTATGTAAAAATACATTATAACTACAAAGGCTAGAAGCACAAAGTAGGTAAGAATAGCTTTCTTATTCATCCAATCGTATTAAGAATAAACGAAAAGATATATAAAATATAGAGAAAAGAAATAATTTTAACTATTTGAGTTATAGCGTTAATTATTTCGATAGTTTTTAGAAAAAATATAGAAAGAGTAGATTGAAAATAAAGCTCAAAAATAAGAAATAACGGGTCAAAACGCCCGAAATAAAAATACCGTTTCTGCAGTAGATATTACTCTACAGCAATTATGTTTGCTTTGCAGTTACTAATGCTAATTCTGCATACTGTTGTGTTCCTGCATTTGTATAAGTAAGCCATAATTGACCTGATATTGCAGAACCAACTGTTGGAGTTCCTGAACCGTCAGTTGGAACTGTAACAGAGTATGTAGAACCAGATACCATTGAAGTAGAACCAGTAACTATTTGATTAGCGGTTACACCTAATGCAGTTAATTCAGCTAATGTAGAAGTTTGTTGGAACTTTGCAAGATTTGAAGTATTTAAGAAATATACATTTGCGTTAGTGTAAGACTGTCCTGAACTTTGGCCAATTGTTACAATTATATTTTGACCAACGTATACTGGGTTTTGACATATAAAGCCAGACTGTGCTACACAAGAAGTAGGCAGTGTAGATCCTCCAAAGATTCCCAATTCAAAAAGTGCTACTAGAACTATAGCTATGATCAATATGGCCCAGCCATATGTCATAAGATATTCCATAGCGCTTTGTCCTTTTAATAATTTCATGGTTACCACTTTAATATTTTATAGAAGTATAATGAAAGTAATATATATAAAGCTTTCTACTACGAGTTGTGTAAGGATTTGACAATAATTAATGCTTAATTAAGTATGCTTAATTAAGTATTTTAGTTATTCGTATAAGATTTTCTTTTGCTTTCCGTTATTAATTTTTACAGTAATTTACAATATAAAAAACCATGGAATGAATAGAATTATGAAGATGATCACAGTTATTATAGAAAATAATGTTAATGTTTTTGGATTTTTTATGAGATTCTTGTAAATTCTCCATCCATCAAATCCAGGAAATGGAAGAAGATTTACTACTGCGATAAGGAAGTTAAGTATAAGTGAAAGGGTCAGAAATTGGAATATGAATAATGCAATAGAATAGTATAGTCCTGATTTTATTGCTGTTATACTAGTTATGAATACACCTATCTTGCCGCTTGAGTTAGCAGTAAGTGAATAGGTGGAAGAGTTGGTAGTTACTACAACTTTAGAAAATGGTTTGTCCGCACTTGCAACTGACTCTAAAGAGGAGATATTTTTCACTGTTACCCCATTCCACTGTTCGATTATAGAGCCTGGAGTTATCACATTATATGATGGAGAACCAACATTTACGCTAGAGATTTGTAGAGAGGTTGTTGAGATGTTAGGAGTAATATATGTAAAGAAAATTAAAGTTAATATGAAAAATATAAAGGTGAATAAGAAGTTTGCTGAAATTCCTGCTATAAACATATTATTTTGTTTGTACTTTTCAATCTTGCTTAGATGTTTTTCATCGGGCTCTACAAAGGCACCCAGTGGAAGTACACCAAAAAGAACCAGACCTACTTTTTTAATCTTCACTTTATAAACACGCGATAAGATTCCATGAGAAAACTCGTGCACTATCAATATAACTGCAAGGGAAAGCACCCCTGCGAAAAGAGGCAATGTTATTCCGGGAATTGCTGGAACTAACGCCGGAGTTGCTGTTGATAATGGGGTATAATTAGGCGAAGATGCAGCAATAGATGCGGCTACTGAAAATACACCAGATATTACCTGCCATGCACCTATTAAAAGCGAGGCAAAGATAAAGAAGAAAAAACCCCCAATAAGTACTGCTGCAAGCAAGACATATCCAACTATGCTTATCTGCGAGACTCCAGAAGCTTGCGTGGATAAAGTACTCGAAAGATTAGGTATGTAAATAAACTGTAATGCTAAAATAAAATATGGATATATAAGAAGTATTAATACAATTATTGAAGCTAGTCCTAACACCAAAGCTTTTTTTGAGATTCTTTTTGGAAATAGAAAATAGGATAATACGCCAAAGCTAAGTACCATTCCCCATTCTGAGAGAAAAATCCAAAATTGCTTTTTATGATCAGATAATTTTTCTATAATTCCTATACCGGCTTTTCCGCCATAGATGTATAGACCATAATTGCCTTGTAGAGAATTTATTCTAGCAAGCAAAATACCCACTATAAAGAGACTTAGTATACCAATTACAAAACGTATTAATATAGAGTAAGAAGCCAGATATAGACTTGTAAGCAAGAAAAACTCAGCTATTATAAAAACTAACGTCAACATATGTTTGGTATTTTTCTGCAATGAAAGCTTTTTATTGTTTTTTTCTATTATTTTTTTTGGAGGTTTGCTTGGCATGAGTAAAGATTAGCTACAAATATATTTATAAGTTCACTGCTTTATATGATGGGTCATTGTATGTATGATTGTGAGATCTGTGGCAAAAAAACCAAGTCGTTGTATATAATAGATGTTGAGGGTGCTGAGCTTACAACATGTATGAATTGTGCCGAAGGAAAAAATATAGTAGAAATTATTGAGGAAGAAAGCCCAAAAATAGGAGTTAGAACAACTCAAAAAACCGAAGAAAGTTCCATAGAGGTAATTGATAATTATGGGGAAGTTATACGCTCTGCGAGAGAAAAACTAGGAGTGCCGATGAAGGTTCTTGCTGAAATGATAAATGAAAAGGAAAGCATGCTTAATAGAATAGAACATGGAAAGTTGCTACCTAATGATAAAGTTGTGCAAAAACTTGAGAAAAATCTAGGTATAAAATTAACTACAAGCATTGAAAAAGGATCACATCTTCAAAACAAAGGCAATGATGCACCAGTAACATTGGGCGATGCTGCTGTTAAAAAATAGGCATACAACAGTGATTATGTGGCAGTAGACATTGCAAAGCTTGTTGCCGAAATAAAAAGAGGCATTAGCTTTGAAGAACTGTCAGGAAAAACTATTGTCATAGACGCATATAACACAATATACCAATTCTTATCTATAATAAGGCAGCCTGACGGAACTCCACTTACTGATTCTAAAAATAGGGTGACCAGCCATCTTTCAGGACTTCTTTATAGAACCATAAATTTAATAGAAAATGATATACGGCCAGTTTATATCTTCGATGGTATTCCATCTGTCTTAAAACAGAGAACCATAGATGCTCGCATTAAAAAAAGAAATGATGCACTAGTCGCGTGGAATAAAGCAAAAGAAGAAGGCATGCTTGAAAGTGCAAGATCACATGCAATGGCCAGTACAAGAATAACACGAGAAATTGTCGATGGAGCAAAGGCTCTTCTTGAATATATGGGAATACCATACATACAAGCGCCTGGAGAAGGTGAGGCGCAAGGAGCTGTAATGACCAAAAATAATTTAGCTTATGCTTCAGCATCGCAGGATTATGATTCATTTCTTTTTGGAGCTAGTGGAATAGTAAGAAATCTTACTATAACAGGAAGAAGAAAACTTCCAATGAAAAATGTTTATATAAATATAGAACCTGAATTTGCCACTACCGAGGAACTTTTAAATAAATTTCAAATAACACAAAGGCAACTTATAATGATAGGTGCTCTTATAGGTACAGACTTTAATACTGGAATAACGAAAGTCGGTCCTAAAACTGCACTTAAATTAGTAAAAGAGTATGATACTATAGAAAAACTCGAGAGGGGTATAAAAGAAAAGTATAACGAGGAATTTGATGTTCCATTGATTGAGGTAGTAGAACTTTTTGAAAAGCCAGATGTTAAAACATTTACACAGAAAGAATTTGATGATTTAATAAAGAAATTTAAGCCGGACAAAGAAAAAATTATAAAATTTATGTGTGATGAACATGAGTTTTCTGCCGAGAGAATTGAAAATTCAATCAAAAAACTTTTAGATAGCAGAAATATGGGCAACCAAAAAGGTATAAATAATTGGATGTAGAAAAGATAATGATTTTATGCAAAAGACTGTAAGTAAAAAAACAAGAAGGGTAGGAAAAAAATACAGAAAAATGAACTCAATAAACAAGTTAAAAAAACGAAGCAGAAAGCTTATGAAGAGAACAAGGGCAAGGTAAGATCCCGATAAAGTTTGTCATTGAATTCATAAGCAGTTATATCGCTGTTGTTTTTATCTATTAAATATTTAAACATAAGTTCTTTATTTTTAAATTTTTTAACTTCTTTTGAATGTTCAAATAATAGTACATTGTTATTGATGTCCTCCGAGTAAACAACAACTTTGCTATTATCCTCAATGGATAGCACTAAAACCTTTGTTGCAACGCCTCCAAGAGAAATTAAGATACTGCAGAGTAAAGAGTAGTAATCGAGCATGTCTCCTATTCCATTTAGAAGTGTTTCAGATGGAGTTTGCCAAAATTGTATGGGAAGTTGGAGTATAGAGATTTTAGCTTCAAGCTTTTCTAAGACTTTTATTGAAGCTTCATAGAAATTGCTTTTGAAGTCATAAGGCTCAACTTCATTTTTTATAGAAATAACAAATGCAAAAACTTCATCTGAATCTGGAGTTATTAATTTTGGTGTATCTGGAAGATAAAGATTTTCGCTCTGTTCTATATAGGTTTTATATCTCAGTATTATCGATAGATAAAGAGAGTTATATCGCCTAAGCAACTCGTTTTCAGAGATAGCTACCCTAAAACCACCATAGTCTTCGTATTGACTATGCCTGCTTTTGAATGAATGTAGTCTAGAAGTATCTCCTTGAAATGCGTAGTATCCTTTGCTATTACACGTATGATTATATCCGCATCGCTCGTTGTTATAAAGCCTTCTCTTACATATATCACAGAAAGAAGCTCTTTTAGAAGTGTATCCTGCGTTCGATTAAGACTTTTAAGAAGATTTATGTCAACATTTATTAAAACAAACGCAGAAAGAGAAAAACCAGCTTTCTTCCAGTCAATCTCTCCTTTATAGTATTTAATAATCTTTTCCTTTTCAAGTTTTTTAATGCGAAAGTGCACAGAAGATACTGGAGAATTAAGCTTTTTTGCAAGGGAGGTATACTTCACTATACCCGAATCTATATTAGTTATGAGCTCTTCATCAAACTCATCCATGATTAAAGTTAAGATACTTAAAAATATAAGGTTTGTGTTACAATACGCTTTTACTTACAAGATCTTTTTATAGATAAATAGTACAAAGTTCCAGTTCATATTGTTAATATTTAATGTAATAGTATAAGTAGGGTTTATTTTAATAGTAAAGTTAAATAAGTTATAGCGTGAATTGATGATTTATTGGAAATTTTACAATGAAGTATATTAAACATTGCATAAAAATGATAAAAAATACAATAATATAGAATAAAAGTATTTAAAGGAGCTTAATCATTAGTATATGCAGTTATTTCTATATCTAAAAAGATAGAGAAATGATTTAGGGGGTTGGGTTGCCCAAAAGATTAACTCTTTTGGGCTTAATATTTAAGCATTGTTTTTAAATAGCTATGCTTAGGTGGGGATATGAATAAACAAGATACGAGATTGACTAGAATGAGGAATAGATGCAATGGTTACTCTTTATTTTTTATAAGGCCAACATCTTCCTCAAATGTGCATGATTCTGCTAAAGAACTCATGCAGATAGAAACTGTACAGGAGGTCATGATAACCAGTGGAAGATATGGTTTTGTAGTGAAATGTCCTTCTGAGAACAAAAGCGAACAGAAAGTAAGTAGTTATATCAAAAAAAGATATGGAAACGTAAATGTCTCGAAGCTTGAATGCCATTATCAATATTTAAGATAATGATTTTCTACTAGATATATACAGAGTAAGTCTAATTTACTCTCAGTTTTCGCATATTTTTGTTAGATAATATGATAGGAAAAATATTTTATAATATATCAAATGGATAATTAATTTTTAGAAAAAATGTTTTTACATTTTCTTTGTTATGTTGCTATGAAAAAGTAATTGTTACTAGACCATTCTCTGCTTCTGGAGCGCCTGCACCTGCAGTGTTAGTAATATCACTAACAGAAAGAGCATTTGCCCAACTTGAACCTCCACCACCGCCACCGGTATTAAAAGAACTGCTTGCGCCGCCGCCATAATAACCACATCCGCCTCCGCCGTTACCACTACCTCCATAACCACCCAGATAATTTGAACCTCCATCACTACCACCAGTGGTCTGAGTACCGCCAGCACCATATGGAGACCCCATACCATTATTTCCAATTAGCCCACCGCCATTACCACCATTATTACCAGTATTATAACTACCTCCACCTCCTCCAGCAGCAACGATTATAACGCCAGGATTTGATAATTCATTAGTTATGCTGATTGCTGAACAACCGCCACCGCCACCGCCGCCTGGAGTTCCACTTCCACCGCCATTTATGCCGCCTCCGCCTCCGCCACCACTTCCAAACCAGGCAATTCCACCTCCACCAACAAAGACATATAACTCTGTTCCAAAAGATACAGGATATGTTCCAGAAATATAACCCCCATAACCACCGCTGGAATAAAAAGAATATCCTCCTCCTCCACCAGAAAGTTGCACATTAGCCAAATTACAACCTAAAGGGACAAACATATTATACGGTCCCCCAGGTGTACTAAATGTAGTTGATGTGTCAGAGCAAGCAACAAGACCGCTTGATAAAGTTGCCTTTGTTGAAAGAGATGCAATTTGACTCACTTGATTAGGTATGCCATTTTTCGTGTACTGTATCCATAAGGTTCCAGAGAATAGAGTTCCTAAACTACTTGATTTTAATTTGCAAGTAAACAATAATGTCGAAGTACTGCCAGATATTGCATTTATTGGTAAATTATACTCGGTAGAAAAACTTGATGGTGCAGCAGTAGTATTTGAACATGCTACGCCAGTTATTGTAATCTCAGTACCTGATTCCTGACCAAAAGTTACTAATACATTACCCGTTGTATTCAATTGAGGATTAGAACACAAGAAACTGGATTGTGCAACACATCCAGAAGAAGATCCCGAAATATTAAATATCCCAAGTTCAAAAAAAGTAACAAGAATTACTGCAATAAGAAGAATAGCCCAACCATAAGTCATTAAATATTCCATTGCACTTTGAGCATAAATAGATTTTGATAAAACTCTGTCAAGTTTATTATCAGAATTTTTTCTGCTTAGACAAAATCTTTTTAAAAAATGATTTATCGATAAACCATTTTTATCATTACTTGAAGTTATATTGTCCATTTAATATTTTCCCATCGCAAATAATATGTTTTTTATATAGATAACTACAATACTTGTAAATATTAATAGATATAAAGATATAAAGATATAAATATTTGATTATTTTAATTTTGAGATAAGTTGCGAGTAATTGTTTATTCTTTTCGAATATCTGTTTAATTTTCTTTTTTTACTGTTTATTACTTTTTGCATCAAGGTTATCTCTCCTTTTCGCATAAATTTAAAGATTCCTTTATTTTTTTTATGCAGCTCTGTTGCTATCTGATTCAAAACACGTTCCTCTTTGCTAGATTTACTAGTGTAGGTCGTGAGATTTTTCTCTATGCCGCTTACTAGTTTTTCATGATATTTTTTAATTGATTTGAGATCTCGCGCTTTAGAGGTAAGTCCAATAAGAATTATATCGGTTATGTCTGTTGTAAATATGTGCTGATAACCAACAGCAAGCTTTTCTATGAAAGCGAGATAACTTCTTAACTCAGGTATAGACATATGCTTAGAATTGCCTATTATGTTCTGCATGCATATGGCTTCGTAATCCAAATTTTTTAATAACACCTCCATCCTAGCTGCATGCTCATCGAGAAGTTGGATTGTTGCCGAACCATGTGGCTCGGTCTTCTCATCCAAAAGCTTGCCGCGCCAGCTATCTTTAACTACTTTTCTTAATATGTCAGTTTCGAATGATGAATTAAAAACTTGGGGGGATTTATTTTCATTATTATGCGATTGTGTCGTATTTACCATTTATTCACCTTGGATTTATAACGATATAAAGCTAGGGGTTTTATCTTTTTTATCTAGCTTGAAGAAGCCTACGCGTTCAAACTGGACTATCTCGCCAACTTCCAGAGTTTCAGCATAACTTTCTACGTATCCTTCCTTTATATTCAAACTGTTTTTATTGAATGAATCGTTATTAAGCAAATTACCGACTTCGTATATATTGCAGGTTATAAAATTTCCTTCATTTACCCATTGGACTCTTGGAGCAGTAGAGATTTTTTCTATGTATCTCGCTGTTATCTCTCCATTGTTTATATTTTCTATTTTTACATCAAACAAATCCTTAAGTCTCAAATAGCCGCCCGCGATTAAGTTATTTGCATCATATGTATTTATAAAGAATGTGTTGCTTAGCATGTAATTTCTGTATCCTAAATCTGCACTTGGATGCAACTTTAACTTTGCTTTTGAGCTATCTTCTGTCATACCATTTACCGTAAGTTTCAATGGTTTTTCTATAAAAAATAATCGCTTTGAATGATTGTCGAGTATTTTTTTGTTTTCTGTTAAAAGTTGATTTATATCTATAGAACTTTCTGTTTTGCTCATTCCAAAACGCATTGAGAATTCCTGTATGGCTTTTGGAGTTACACCACGTCTTCTTAAACCAGCTATTGTCACAAGTCTTGGATCATCGTAGCCCCAAAGAAGCCCTTGTTTAATTAGCTCGTTTATCTTTCTTTTTGAAGTAAGGTTATTAGTTATCTCCAATCTTGATATGCTATGTATTCTTGGTTTTCTCAGTGATAAAGAATTAAGAATATAGAAGTAAAGCTCGTCCATCAATTCAAACTCTTTACTGCGTATAACATCAGTTACGCCCTTAATAGAATCAATTATAGGAGTATTGAATACGTAAGTAGGCCACACAGTATATCTCGTACCCTGACGATAATGTGGTGTAGTTTTTATCCTAAATAGAGTAGGATCACGCATAGCGGTATTTAGGGCAGTTAGATCATTATTAAGTCTAACTATAACTCCTTCATCGCTTTGAGTGCTAATCATGCTACGCCACAGATCCATATTTTCATATATCTCTTGTTTTTTATGTTTGCATGCTATACCACTTACCCTGCTTTTTTTAACATCGTCTGGAGAACAAGAACATACATAGGCATTTCCTTGAGCGATTAATTTCTCGGATAATTCATAAATTAAATTTATATTATCACTAGCATAATATTCTTCATCGTATGAAACACCAAGCCACTCCATATCCAGTTTCATAGCATCTACAAATTCCTGACGCTCAGTATCAGGATTTGTATCGTCAAAATATAATGCCAATTTTCCATCATAAATCTCGGCGAATTTCTTTTCAGTAAAAAGGACCTTTGCATGACCTAACTGCATTGGCCCGTTTGGTTCTGGTGGAAATCTTGTCATGAAATTTCCTACTACAGCACCTTCAAGAAAAAAATGTGGCTTTGCTGTTTTTTCAAGTCGTTCCATCTCCTCAGATTTGAAGTCTTCGGAAAAACGTGATGCCTGTTTAGCTATCTCGTCTTTAGAAAGAAGATTAACATCTACAACAACTTTTTCTATATATACTGAAAGGGATTTTATGTCAGTTCTAAGTTCAGGAAATTTCGAGAGTATTTTATTTAGAGCAGTTTCCTTCCTTGCAGTACCATAGTCTAGTGCATTCTTAAGAACTATCTTTTTTATCTCCTCTTTTTGCTTTTCATTTAGCATTTATGCACCGCTTTGTGTAATATAAGCTTGATATACCGTTCCATTCTGATAAACTAAAGCCTTTATAAGTATTGGAACTAGCAGTGAATTTGATGGTATTGTTACATTAAGATAAATACTCCTTACAGAGCTTGGAAGTACTATTGGAACATTCTGCTGCTTTTGACCTGTACCTCCCGATACGGTAAAGTTTACATACGAAGGAACACTTAACTGCGCAGTTGCATTAAAAATCAAACATGATTTCTCCTTACTTACCAAATTATTTGAAAAGAAGTTATATAATGAAATTGGAGAGAAGCTTCCAAGATCTATATTAAACTGACGTTGTGTTTGATAAAATGTTGAGACTGAGTTATTACCCTCTAACAAAGTCAATATGTTAGTAACATTAGAGGCAGTTGAGTTGTATAAACTTTCATTTTTGCATATAACATTTATATTGGCAGTTCCGGTATAATTTTCGATTAATGCATTAGAGGTCGTAGTTAGATATATTTTTTGTGCAGTTGAATTAGAAGAGGTCTGGTTGGAGGTCTGTGTAGACGAAGTAGGAGTCGTATTGAGATTTGCAAATACCGCATAGGAGGATATAAACAATACACCTATAAAAATTGAGAAGATTACCTCGAGCTTTTTTTTGTTTTCCATATAATCACACAAAACCTTTTAATAATAAACTATATAATATATAAGTTAAATTAAAAGGCTTTCGAAACATATATGTTTTGTATTGTTTTTATATATTACGCTTAAGTGATTTTATGGCTTTTAAGGATGGAGATTTTGTAAAGATAGAATATAGCATATGGAGAGGCTCTGATAACATGCTTGTTATGACGACAGATAAGAAGCTTGCTGAAGAAAATGATATATATGACAAGGAGTTCAAATATGAACCGCGCTTGGTTATTTTAGGAAAAGATAATATGATAAAGGGCGTTGTTGATGTTTTGAAGAATATGAACGTAGGAGATAAAAAGAAAGTAGAGATAACACCTGAGAATGCCTTTGGAGAACGAATTCAAGAGTTAGTACGTATTCTTCCAGTATCGGACTTTAGAAAAAGGGATATGAATCCTATGCCAGGAATGCAAGTAGAGATAGATGGCGCTATTGCTACTGTTAAAAGCGTTAACTCAGGAAGAGTTATGATAGATGCTAATCATCCTCTAGCAGGAGAAAAAATAACCTGCGAGATAAAGGTGCTCGAAGGAATTAATAGTACAGAAGAAAGAACTAAAAGTGTAATGGAACAGTATGGGCTTAAACCGGATAAAGTAAAACTTGATGGAAAATCTGTTATAATAACTTTCGGAGCCGATACGAAAAAAGATGGAAGATATTTTATAGATAAATCTTCTGCTGTAGAGATGATGATTAGTAATATGGAAATTGACAAGGTAATTATTCAGGAAGAATATACAAAAGAAGGGAAAAAAGATAAATGATTTCAGGTAAATAAGTTATAAATTAAGTAAAAAATAAGTAAAAAAATTTAAATTTATTTATAGGATAGTTATTCAGTTATGTTCAGAGCATAAGTCCCATTTACGGTAAAACCTAGTTTTTTAGCAAGCTCAGATTTTTCCACATTAAGAATAACTACGTATCCACTCCATTTTGTCGTTAAATTACTCTGACCACATATCGGACATTTTTCTCCTTGTGAGAGAATAACTTTACAGTTGCGGCATACCTTTTCCATTTTACTCATCTCTTTTTAGCACCAGGCTTGCCGTGAGGTTTTTGTCTTTGACCTTGAACCTTTTTATCTTTTGAAAGCGGCTCTTTTAACCATTCTGCCTTACCAAGTCCATCTGGCCTCATAGTAAGTGCTATTTTAGTATCTTTTATATTATTTTTAAGACTAATTGTAGAAACCTTTGCATATACTATATCTCCTTTTTTAAGATTTTTACCTGTATTTCTTGAGATAAATGACCCTGATTTTCTATCGTAATTTATAAAGTCATTAGTTATTTGTGACATGTGAACAAGACCATCTATAGGTCCTAATCTTACAAAGCAACCAAAATCAACAAGTTCTGATATCTCTCCAGTTACTATCTCACCCACATCAAGATTAAAGGATAAAATATCAAATGTGACTGTGTGGTGTGTAGAAGGATCTCCAGGAAGTATAAAGCCATCGCTTATATTTCTTACATCGAAAAGAGCAAGTATTAGACCTAACTGCTTGTCTATTGTTCGCTCATATTTAGAGCGCAGTATTGAGATTGCTGCCTTGTTTATATCTTCTCCGAAAAGGCTTGGGGGTATATTTATCGTATCTTTTATAGTATGCACATAATACAAAATCTCACCTAAGGGTTAAAATTTCAATTAGTATTGAGCAGTAAATTAATTTAAGCTTATCGTTATCTTAGAGTTCCGGTTTTTGTAACACTCAATGTGCGTATATTCATATTTCTTAGCTTTTTTTTAAGTTTTATATCATTTGTGCATACAGAGTATTTTTTACTGTTAGCTAACTCAAGTATCCATTTATCAACATAAAGTGTTGAATAATTTATCTCTATTTTATGCTTTTTTATAGAGTTTATAGCTACAACAGCTAGCGGCCTCAGTTTAGTTCTAGAAACTGCAAACTTCTTGAGCTCTAATATAACACCTTTAGATATTATCGGATAGTACTCATTAGTGTTTTCTATTTCATCGAATATATCATTGCCATTAACTAATGAGAAGATTATTGAACTGGTATCTATTATCAACTCTTCTTTTTCCATGCAAAAATATTTATAACATGATAAACTAAAAAGCTATTGTTGTTAATTATTTTGGTATAAGTATGGAACTTGATATGTATGCAGAGGAATTAATTCAAAGCTATGAACATCCTTCACATAAAGGAGTTATAGAAAATCCGACTTTAGAGAGGCATGAAGAGAATATATCATGTGGAGATAAAATAACAGTTTATATAAAATTAGAAAATAATAAAATAATTGATATCAAATTCAACGGTTTAGGCTGTGTAATATCTATGGGCTCTGCGGATATGCTAATTGAGGAGCTAAAAAATAAGGAAGTTGATGATATAGAAAAACTCAAAAAAGAAGATCTGCTTAAAATAATAGGCATAGACCCTGGACCAGTAAGAATGCACTGTGCAACATTAGCCTTGAGAGCTGTCAAAAAAGCCATCTTTGAGTATGAGAAAAAAGAACCGGATAAGGAAACAAAAGAGTTATAAATTAGAGTTTAATTTTACCTTTATTATTCCGCCAGTTATCTTACCATAATGCCTTTTTAATTATAATCTATAACTGTAGCTTAAAAGTTGGCTATATATGAATCTTTCAAGTAAAGTTTTTCTGTCATAAAAATATCTCAGAAGACTTTTTTCATCACAAATCAGAAATACCTCGTCTCATCATTAAACATATTTATAATTAAAGTTTATTAATACTTACTAAAAATTAGAGTTATCTTGAAATAAATTTTTTAAATATTGAACTTAAAAAATAATTTATGTCGCTTCCTTTAACTTTGGAACTTTTCTGTTCTGTCCATTTTATCGGAAGTTCGTAAGGAACTATTCCAAGCTTCTGAGATCTTAATATTATTTCTGTATCGAAAAACCAATGATCGTCTTTTATGTTTTTTGCTTCTTTTTTTATAAATTTTGAAGACCAGAACTTAAAGCCGCATTGATGATCATGCACCTTTGATAAAAAAATAAAATTAATCAAATAATTATAGACTTTGCTTGCCACAAGCCTTTTTACTCTTCTGTGTATAACAGATTCTTTCGTGTATCTTGAACCGATAACCATTAAATTTCCAGTTTCTACAAGAGATACTGCTTTTATAAGATACTCAATTGGAACAGCAAGATCTATATCCATATAACCAATAACATTTCCTTTTGCAATTTTTATTGCATTTTTTATTGCCTTCCCTCTTCCTAATTTCTTACTTGAAGTTATAAGCTTAACATTGGGAAGTTTAGAGTAAGATTTTGAAAGCTTTAATGTTGAGTCTGTAGAGCCATCCTCAGCAAGAATTATCTCAGAATTGCCTATCTTTGAAACTACTGAGTATATTCTCTTAAAATTATTTTTTAAATTTACCTCTTCATTGTATAAAGGCAAAATAAGTGTTAATTTTATTTTTTCACCAATAATTAATGACTATTAGACTTTAAAAGGATATTGTTTAGTTTTGAGGAAGAAATTTTTTGGGATTCATGCCATGAGAAATTAAGTATTTTTTAGTTTGTG
This sequence comes from Microcaldota archaeon, assembly GCA_021850625.1. GTDB lineage: Archaea > Micrarchaeota > Micrarchaeia > Micrarchaeales > CABMGC01 > JAJZOD01. The sequence continues at coordinate 48,049 of JAJZLJ010000002.1, forward strand.
CAAGGCTGTATCTTGAGACTATACTAACGTATTTGTCAAGCTCTTTTTGAGATTTAACAGGAACTGGAGTTTCAACACTCATTCCATATATACCTTTATCGAGCAATGAGTCTATCACGTAATATCCATTTTTCTTGAATTTTGCAGAATAGAATGGGTTTGATTTTGTTCCAGTATCTTCAATTCGTGAAAATTTGAGAGGGGATATAGTAAAAAATAAAACTTTATTTATGCATGTAACTGGTATGACATTATTTGTAGGCATGGTTACTTTTTTTCCTGTGGTGGTTTTACTATAAATAATTTCAAAATCTTTTTCGAATTCCTTTTTATTTTTTATTGATTTGTAAGTTTCCCACATATAACTATGTATTACAACTGTAGTGTGTGGCTGGGTTATTTGAGTATACGAGAGTGATCCTGGAAGAAAAAGATAATGACCAGATCCTTTATATTTATGCTTTGAAATGGCAGATGAGACAATATAAGGATATGCTAAACTTCCATCACCCGGTAACATACTTCGTCCGTTACTACTGGAGAAAGGTACTAAAAGCAGTCCATTATTTGAAATCATATTTTTAAGGGAAACCTTTGGAGGTTTATAGGTGAATGGAATACCATATACGGCGCTTAGATCTTTGTAATATTTTTTCATTGAAAGAGGAGTTTCTGATTCTAAAGAAGTTCTAACAGTTTCTCCATCTCTTGCTACAACAAAAACTGGAAATTTATAATATCCCATACCATTATAAGTAGGTACAAAAATTCCTGAACTATAAGTGCTTGAAAGGCTCAGAGGGACATAGATGGCTTTAAATGGAGTTATCTTTTTTCCAGTGAATATAGTCGCATTACCAAGGTATTGTTGGAATTTTTCGCCATTAATAGTTAAAATTCTACCTTTATTTTTTATATTATGTACCTTTACATCATGCACATCTATTGGTCGTAATGGTTTTGGTAAATGATATATTCCATAATCTGTAACTGCAGACATAGTAATTACCGCTGAAGCAATAGCTATAGATGCCATACGTTTTAATGGTTTAAGGTATTCTACCATAGGGCTGAATTTTTCTTGGGTATTTTTTATATTATTAACAACGGCCTTCGTATTTTGCATTTTATCCCATAATTTATTAATTATTCACCAATATAAAGATACCTATTTTGTAACAAATGTTATATTTGTTTCCATTATTGATAAATTTAAAGAACCATCGTAAGTATTGTTAGGTAGCTCCAATAATACAGATAGTTTACAAGTTCCGGAACATTTAGGGGTTGTATACGTGCCTTCTAATACACCAGTACTAGTCGGAACTGGATATGAGGAAAAATTAAGCACCTTAAAAGCGTTGGAAGATGTTGTCACATTGCTTATTACAATTCCTTTAAATATTGATAAATAAAGGGTATAATTGTAGATGGAACCAGCTGTACTGCTGAACGTAGTGTTTGTATGTATTACTGCAACTTGATCATAAAGAGGAGGCAGTGGCAGTACAAGCACATGTGTTTGATTAGTAACGGTTTTGTTTCGCGACGCGTTTGTTCTTGTATTAATATCTGGATTATTTACAAGTATTGACATATTTCTTGCGCCATTAAGATATGCCTTATATTCGGTCGTATTTTTAATATAAAATGTATTTATATTGTATATATGAAATGTAACATTTGTGATATTAACCATATTGCTTGATTGATTTTTAGATATTGATGTAGTAGTTGAAATTAGATTTTGAGGCTGCATTGGAATGGAAATAAGTACGTATAATAAAATAACAATTATTATAGCTACGACAGTTATAAAATAAAACTGAGTTTTTCCCATATTAATCACTAAGTTCCTGGATTAGGAGTCCATTGTAATTGGTAAGAGTTGCCAATAGTACTTCCAGGAGGTAGAATATCAACACAATTACCAAATGGTTCTCCAAAACGCATAAGAGAGTAATAAAAATCACTTCCCGTAGCGGATATTGAACTACCACTATTACAATCAAGACCAGTATCAGTATATATGGCACCATCGTATGGTGGAACAGAAGGAGTTTGAACTTGTGTTGCATACTGGGTGTTAGTCCAATAACCAAAACAATTTCCACTATTAATATCTTGTATTGTAGTACCTACCTCGTAATAACCAATATAGACTTCTATTGGTGCACCAGAAGGTGAAATTTGACCAGTATTATAATTACAAGTCCACCCCATTGGAATCCATGCCTCCATATAATTATAAGCACTGCCCCATTGTGCAGTTTCAGTTATGTCGTTTTTGATATCTTTTAAAGGAAAGTATGGAGCATCAGAACCACTATAACCACCGTTTGAACTTGTCCAACTATTAAATTGAAATAGAAGAGGAGTTCCCCAAGAAATACCACCAGTAATTTGAGCATAAGGATCCTGATTTAAAGTATTGTTATAGCCACAACCAACAAACCAGTTATTGCTTGTTGCTATATTTGAATAGCCAGTAGGAAAAGGAAACCCTGCTTCACTATAAGACGCTGGATTGCTTATTAATGTAAAACTCAAGGTATTAGCTGGTAGTCCATCACCTGTAGCAACAGATAAACCAACTTGATAAACAAATTGTGGCGACCATACAGTATTAGAGCCATATGGAATTGTTTGTATATAAGTGCTAGTTCCACAACCTGTGCTTGGACCATTTGGTGCTGGTCCAGATATATCATAGTAAGTAACAGTAGGATCAGCTCGTATATAATATGCAGTAGCAAGAGTGTTTACAGGATATTGTGAACTTGGTATTGTGATAGAGGTAAGTGAACTTGATGTTGATAATGGACCCGCAACATTTGGCGTACTACTAAAACCCCATCCTTCGAATATGAATGGTGTTCCAGAACCAATATTACAAGTAGGCTGTGCAATTATAGTTTCAGGGAGAAGATCTTGCGCGGACGGTGCAAAATCATAGAAAGGATTTGGTGGTAGCGTTCCTGAACCGATAGTTACACACTGTGCAACTTCTTGTGAGTATGTTGCTGCATAACCACCACCTAATGGGGCATAATTATTGAAGTTTGTATAAGTTCCAGAATCAGCTGCTGGTTGTGCATACGCACCGGCACCAACCCACGAATCACCATTAGGAGGACTACCTCCACCTCCACCGCCTGTCACAGTTGATGGAGGAGTTGAGGAAGATGAGGAGGAACTTGAAGATGAAGAAGAGGATGATGTTGAGGAAGAAGATGAGGATGATATTGAAGATGAAGATGAACTTGAAGAGGAGGAAGATGAGGATGATATTGAAGATGAAGATGAACTTGAAGAGGAGGAAGATGAGGATGAACTTGAAGAGGAAGAAGATGAGGATGATGATGAAGATGAAGATGAACTTGAAGAGGAGGAAGATGAGGATGAGGATGAACTTGAAGAGGAAGAAGATGAGGATGATGAAGGTGAAGTACCGCCACCAGGATTAGAGATTATTGGTGTTCCACCACCTACCGGTATTTTTATTATGTTATTTTGAAGCAAAACATTAACTGGATATGCATAACTTACTGAAGATCCTGCAGTTGAAAGTTTTGTTGCTGCTATTTTATTATTGCAATTTGAAGCAAAGCATTCAGTATAATTAAAAAAGAATTGCGGCTCAAGTTGTGCGCCGTATGAAGGAGTGAAACCAGGGATTGTTGCTGTGCAGGTTACAGCAGTACCACTAGGAACATTGGAAGGAATACATGAGCCAGGAGCATAACTAGATGATGGTAAAAGTTTTATCCAGAATGGAAAAGGAGATTGTTGAAAATAGATTTCTTTGCCTAAAAGGTTTGTAAATTCCAAAAGTACTGTCGTACCTAATGAATTAGTACTAACTATAAGTTGATAGCATTGAAAGTTTTCTGATATATAACAATAAGAAGGGCTGTATGATGTATTAGAAGAATGAAAGAAAATAAAAAAGAAGATTATTACTGCTAACGCCAAAATTATTAATGCCCAGGCATAAGAACTAAGGTATTCTGTTGCTGATTGTAATTTCATTACTCCTCTTTTAGCCAAATCCATAGAAATATATTAAATAATAGACTTTAAATACCTATATGCTTTGTTTAAATAGTATATATCAATAATGTGAGATAAATGTTTGTACTTGGACTACTTTTTTACATTATAAGTATTATATTTGGTCTTGCGATTGTTTCCCTTTTTCTTGATGACATTATTAAAGAAAATGTTATAAAATACGCCTTTGCCATACCGGTTGGTTTTACCATGGCAACATTTTTAGTTTTAATTATGGATGCAATGTTTAAAGGATTTAATAACATATTTGTTATTTATGCATCTTTGATAATGATTTTAACATCAACAATTATTTTAATAAAAAATAAAAATATTAAAATGTTTAAAAAAGAACTGCTTCTAAAACAAATTAAAAAAGAAAAACTTTTTTATGGTATACTTTTTGTATTAATAATAGCATTAATAATTCTACAGATATTTGGAGTGCATAACAGTAGCAATGGTATAGTTGGCGGGGATAATTATGGTACCGATTTCTTATTTCATATAAGTATAGGAAATTCAGTTATATACACAGGTTGGCCACCAAAATTATTATATGCAAATTACGCAACAAATGTCTTTCCATTTATTTCTGATTTTTATATGTCTATTCTTATTTTTAATGGAATTCAGCCTGTTTACGCGTTGTATTTGATTAATTTTTTGTTATATTTTTCATTAGTTACATCGACAGTTTATTTTATAATACTTATAACTAAACATAAAAAAGCTGCTATTTTTGCATTTATATTATTTCTTTTTTGTAGCGTTGGATTGAACATGTTTTTAATATATATATTTAGAATAAATCTGCCATTTTTTTCATATTCACAAATACAAAGCATGAATAATAATCTATTTGGAATTGTAACATATCAACTTATGAATTTTGCTGAACCTCTAGAGAATAATTTTGCTCCACAGCATGATTATGTTCTTGGTTTTCCGTTAGTTATGATTGTTCTATCGATTTTATATATAAATATTTTTGAAAATAAGAAAAAAAATATTATTAATGGCATTGATAAATCTATTCTTCTTGCAGCAATAATAACTGGATTGATGCCATTAACACATCCGTTTTCTTTGATTTTTATCTTTATTTTTGGAATAGTTGCAATGTTTTACTCATTATTGAGAAAGGATAAAGTAAATACATTTATGAAAATTTGGCTCCCGTTTGGTATAATATCATTAGGTATAGCAGCTCCACAACTGTTTTTTATCCATTCTGGAGATATAACACAGGGATTTTTAGGCTCTGTTTTAGGACTTCCATTTTGGAGTAGTACATCAATCATAAATGCAATATTATTGCATGGCTTATTTTGGCTTGAAACTATAGGGCCTTTACTTGTCGTAGGAATTATTGGACTTTATTTTTTCAGAAAAAAAATTGTAGTTTTTATACCAGTAATTATAGCATTCATTATAGTTAATATCATAAGATTTTCGCCTAGTTTTGGAGATTCTAATAAGATAGTTATTTACTTTTTACTCTTTATGAGTATTTCTGCTACTGAATTGTTTTACTTAATGTGGAAAAGGGGAATATTATTTAAAATAGTAGTAATTGTTATTTTTATAATAATAATAGGCGGAGGAGTGCTTGGCGAGTATTATGATATTTTTGTAGGTTCATATCCAATAGCATCTAATGTTGAGATCTCTGCAACAACGTGGATAATAAACAATACACAAGTAGGAAATACCTTTGTAGATAGTTGTTATAATACAGTCTTTGGAATTACTTCATCTTTAGCTGGAAGAAGAACACTGATGGAATTTGAAGGGTATATTGGTTTGGTTGGAATAGAGAATTATAATGTTCAAGAAATAGATCAGCAAACTCAAAATTTTATGATGAACCCCACATGTGATTTTGTAAATGAATACAATATAAGTTATGTTGCTTTAGAGAACCTTAACACTTTTTCAAGTACATGGTGTGATACTGTCAATTACACTAAATTTTCAAATTCTCAGAGTTTTCAGCTTTATAAAGGATTTAACGAAAGCTCCCTTTCTAACAATATACTTATTTACAAACCCATATGCAATAAATAATAGCTATGCTTGAAGTTTAAAATACTTGATAGTATATAAATCTTTTACCGATAAAGAATATACGTTTTAGAGCTTTGTAAATAATACAATATTTTATATCAAGGAGGATAGCAAAACTTATTAATGTAAAAATTAAAAGATAAGTAGGTAATAGCATGGTTACATTAATGAAATTTCCAATAGAATCTAAAAGTTCCAAAAACTCCACGAATATTAGCGAAAGCCTACCAAGCATAGATCTTAGTTCAAAAGAGGAGATCTGGTCGCTAGTAACGCGGGGAATATCTATTAGAAATGTCTTTTTTAAATCAATACAAAAAGAAACATATAACGATTTTTCACGTTTATTTGGGGATGTTGTTAGAGATAGAGGTTCTTACAAACATACTGCTAGAACGGAAAGATCTGTATTAGTACGTTATGATTCTAAATCATTAGTAGGAGAGTTCATACAGTTAATTAAAATGCACGAAGTCGTACCTACTAATATTGCAAGACCTATAGCTATTACAACATGGGGCTCAAATGTTGTTGGATATTTTGTAGAGTATATAGATGGAAAGCCGCTTGAACATTTCGAATTTGGCTTTATAAAAACAGTTGTACTTAACACAATCATACCAATGATAAATAAGATGAATAGTAATGGTGTTGGTCATGGTGATATAACTCTTGGTGACAGTACTAGAGAAGGTAACATTAAGGTAGCATCTAATGGGGAGATAAAAGTATTTGATCCTCTACCATCTTACAAAGATATTGATGATAAATTTAGAATAGAGGCAGATCAGAGTAGCATAACAAAACTTTTAAGAATTTATAATAAATAAATTTTATTTACAAATTTCTAATTAAATATAGCCCCTATCGGATTCGAACCGATGTTCGTGGGTCCAAAGCCCACTGTCCTTGGCCACTAGACGAAGGGGCTGCGATAAATATTTGTTATACGCATATAAATATCTTTAGTAAGATCTTGCAAAGTAAACAATAATATCGGTATCTTTTTTACAGTATATACATTTGCCTTTTTTCTTTTCATCAAAAGGTATTGCACGTGTTGTTGCAGTGGTTTCAGATTTAATCTTCTCTTCACACTCAATAGTTCCGCACCATGACACCTTTACAAATCCTTTTAAGACATTTTCTTTAAATTGTTCATAATTATTTGCAGTGTATATTTTTTCCTTCATTATTGCTTTATTCCTAGTTAAAATATTTTTCTGTATTATTTTTAAGGTTTTTATTACAGTAGGTACTGTAATTTCTAATTTTACCGTATTTTTTTCTCCAGTATCTCTTCTTACTACTATTATACTATCGTTCTTTAAATCTCTAGGACCTATTTCTATTCTGATAGGAATACCTTTTAATTCCCAATAGTTAAATTTGTACCCTGGAGACCTTCCTTCTCTATTATCTAACTTTACAGAAATATGCTTTTTTGAAAGTTTTTTTGCAAGTTCAGAAGCTGCTTGCAATATTATAACTTTATCTTCATCTGAATAAAAAATAGGAACTATTACAACCTGTATTGGAGCAATCATCGGAGGCAGTATCAAACCTTTATCATCACTATCTAACATAACAATTGCACCTAAAAGTCTAGTCGATATTCCCCAAGATGTAGTATGCACATTTTGAGATTTTCCTTCTTTGTCAAGATAGCTTACATCAAAATGCTTTGAGAAATTTTCCCCCAGATAATGAGAAGTTCCTGCTTGAAGTGCTTTTCCATCAGGCATTATGCTTTCTATTGTAGTTGTATATACCGCACCAGAAAACTTCTCTGATTCAGATTTCATACCAGTTATTACAGGTATTGATAAATATTTTTCAGATAATTCTTTATAAAAATTAAGAGCTAGATAAACTTCTTTTTCAGCTTCTTCTTTTGTTGCATGTGCGGTATGCCCTTCTTGCCAAAGAAACTCGCTCGATCTTAAAAATGGGCGCGTTGCTTTTATCTCTGCCCTGGCAACATTACACCATTGATTAAGCAATAAAGGCAAATCTCTCCAACTTCTTATCCATTTTGACATAAAATGATAAACCATTGTCTCTGAAGTTGGTCTTACTGCAAAACGTTCACCTATATCTCTATCACCACTTTTTGTAATCCAGAAAAGTTCAGGAGCAAAACCTTTCATATGTTCAGATTCCTTAAGAAAAAAGCTTTCCGGAATAAACATTGGAAAATAGGCATTTTCATGATTTGTAGATTTTATCATTTCATTGAATATGGACTGTATTTTCTCCCATATGGCATAACCATATGGCATTATTGCAACAGTTCCTTGTACAGGACCATAATCTGCTAGTTCTGCTTTTCTTACGAGCTGCGTGTACCATTCAGAAAGATTCTCGCTTTTTTTTACTGTTATTCCTTTATCATCTTCAGTATTTTTTTTGTCAATCAGATAAACACCAATAGTCAATTTATTTTAATAATATAATTATATGAATTTAATGCAATAACTTTATAAACCTAGCTTTGAAAGTTCTATGTCAAGAGTTCTTCTGTCTTTAAAATGTATTCCATTTATTCCTGCTTTAATAGCAGAATTAACATTTTCTTCTCTATCATCTATAAAAATAATCTCTTTTGAAGGCAGCTTAAGTTCTTTTATTACCTTTTTGTATATTTTAATGTCGGGTTTTCTTAGTTTAATGTAGCAGGAAGCAAATTTAAAATCAAAAAGATCCATATTCATAATTTTTATAGTATATAGATATCTAGAAATGTCAACGTTAGATAGATAACCGGTTATATACTCCTTATGTAAAGTAGTTATAAGTTCTATTACATCATAATTAAACATTACAGTTTCTTTATAAAACTCAAGCCATCTGATTCTGTTTTGTTTCATTCCTAGTTTTATTGCTGTGTTTTTTTCAAATTGTTGAAGTGTTATTTTGCCTTTTTCAAAATCAGGCAGAGTTACATCTTCTATTACATGACGTATAGTTTTTAATGATAAACCGCCTTCTTTTGAAAGATATTTATAATAAGGTGTATTATTAAAATTTATAACAACACCGCCTAAATCAAATATAATAGCTTTAATCATATTACCGATACTCTGCATAAACAAAGCAATATTAATATCTTTGGATGAAAAGATATAAGAGTAAGAGGGGTTGTTGCGTAATCTGGCAGCGCGGCAGGCTCCAGATGTTTAATAATCTTTGAGCCTTATGGCAGTGATGAAGATCTGGAAGTTTGAAAAATATGAAGTAACCTGCATGTCCGGGTTCAAATCCCGGCAACCCCAAACAAATTTAAATAATGAAGTAATTATATTTAATAGAGAATTATGATAGATTCTACAGTAATTAAGAAAAAAATGATAGTTTGTGATCTTGATGGAACGCTTACAGAAAGTAAACTGGGCGTAACACGAGAAATGTCAGAAAACATTAAAAAATTAGTAAAGTACCTGCCTTTAGCGGTTATTGGAGGTGGAACGTATAAACAATTTACTGAGCAGTTTGCAGCAGGAATAGGAACTGAAGAAAAAACCTTAAGCAGAATATATCTTTTTCCCACCTGCGCAACAAGATTTTATAAATATTCAGTAAATACGTGGAAAGAAATTTATGCTGAAACGCTTACTGAAGAAGAGAAGAAAAAAATAGTAAATGCAATAAATACAGCATTAAATATGACAAACATAAAACCTACACAATTATTTGGAGATATTATAGAAGATAGAGGAACACAAATAACTTATTCTGGACTTGGACAAAAAGCGCCTATAGAACTTAAAATAGTATGGGATAAAACTCTTGAAAAAAGACAAAAAATCAAGAGAATATTAGAAACGTTAATACCGGAGTTTGAGATAACAATAGGAGGAACTACTTCAATAGATATAACAAGAAAGGGAATAGATAAAGCTTACGGAATAAGAAAAATTTGTGAGTATTTTAATTATGAGATAAAAGATCTTTTATTTTTTGGCGATGCTATTTTTGAGGGAGGCAACGATTATCCAGTTAAGAGTATTGGTGTAGACTCTATAAAGGTAGAAAATTACAAAGAAACAATGGCATACTTTAATAAAATAATAGAAATATTTGAAAAAAAAGCGAAAACATAATGTTATTTTTATTTTACAGAGCTAATTTAGGAACAATTTTTTTTACTATGTTATTGAATATTTCATTAATTTTAGGTTTATAGAAACTTATTATGTAATAAAGAATTATGCTTAATGCAATTCCAGCAATTACATCAGTAAAGTAATGTAGTCCTAGATACACTCTGCCAAATAACTCAAGTACTAGCCAAATAAAGTATAATATTCTAAGATATTTGTATGGCTTTAAGAAAAATATTAAACCAGTAAGAACAGATGCATGATTACTTGGAAAGGAGAATGTATTTTCACATCCAAGGTTATTTATCCATGATAATTCAGATACATTGCATGGCCTTGGTTCCATTGTTAGCATCTTTATAATATCAGATACTATAAAAAAAACTACTCCTGCAATAATAAATGTGTATACATTCTTATCCTTTTTAAGATATAAGTATATTGCAAGTAAAGGTATTACAATTAAAAATGAAGAAGAAAGAGTAGAAAAAAGCGTATTTAGAAATGGACTTGATATAGATTTTACAAATTGAAATGCCCAGATGTTTATGTTTATATTATAAGGTGCAAAAAATGATGCAAATGAGAAAATATCCATAGTATCGTTTCTTTAGTTTTATATATAAATATTAATATTATTACATTATTTGTTTCTGGATCTTAATTTTTTATTTGAAACCTTAGATTTAAAACTGCGCTTTCTTTTATTATTGTACGTTTTTAGTTTATTCCCAAACTTTGGTTTTTTAACCTTTTTAATTACGAGATAAAGTATAATTATCAAGATTATTATTGCAAGTACAATTAATATTTGGTATAGTATTGGCAAACCTATTGGTTTTAATGCAGTTACTCCAACTATCTTTGCAACTCCTTGTTGTAAAATAGCTCCACTACCTGAAATTGTAGTATTTGATAGTTCTATTGCTTGTAATATTCCGCTCCAATGCATCCCAGGTTTATTCTTATTTGATGGCATAAATACAGTAACGTTTAAGGTTAACTGACCTCCTGGAGGAATTGTTCCATTCATTTGTGAAATAGAAAATGTAGGAGTAGTTGAGTTAGGTATGGTATTTAATGTAGGCAATATTATTTTAAAATTTAAAGATTGAGCACCTCCGTTTATTAATGTGAAGGGTAGTGAAGCACTGCCACCTATGCTTGCATTAAAATTTAACTGTCCAGCAACTTCCCCGAATTGAGCATAATTAAGATTAATAAAAAGAAAAGAAAAAATAAGAAAAAAACTAATTAAATGAATACGATTAAAGTTCATATTACCATTTAACAAGAATTCTCAAATGTTATAGTTTGAGTATATGTACCTGAAGCCGTTCCGCCAGGAACTTGTAATCCAAAATAAATAGTGTTGGATGTTGAAGGTGATGAAACGGTTGGTGCGGATATTTGTATAGCCGTATCCACTAATGAGGTTGTTAAAGAAATTCCATTGTATGAAGATTGAGATATCCCGTTATAGTTTGTTTGACCTACTGCAAAGCTATTACCACCTGAAGTCCAAGTAGTGCCTTCTAAAAGAATATTTGCAGCTACATTTCCGCCATTGTCAGTATCTGTTACTAGAACGTTTGTGTCGTATGAAGAAGTAGGTGCCATATTTCCAAAGGTAATCGAGTTAGGAGAAAGTCCTATAAAACAAGCAGATGAAACCACTACATTTGCATTGACATTTGAATTTCCTGAAGAAGGATATATCAAAGGCAATGACAAATAGCCCATTATAGCGATGACGCCAGCAAAAATACTTAACAATCCTATATTGCGTTTTCCAAACATAAATAAACCCAGTAATGTATTGACTAAAACATTTATATAGTTATCCGTTCATGACCAAATATATAACTGCATTGTTTATTTTAATTAGCACGAATTTTCAAAAGTTATTGTTTCTTGATATGTTCCTGAAGCCGTTCCACCAGGAACTCTCAAACCCAGATATATTGAATTGTTTCCAATAGAAGGTATGCTAATCAAAGTATTTGATAATGTCAGAGTAAGTTTAGATGCTGCAGAAAAGGGAATATTATTTGTTGCTGCCCAGGTGGTATTACTTACACCAAACTGCATAGGTCCAATCCAATTTCCTCCAAAAATATACATATATGCACCTGCATTGCCATTATTTGTATCACGTATGGAATTTATTGTATTTATACTTGAGGATGGATTTAAAGAACCGAAATTTATCGAGTTTTGATTTAAAGAAATTGTACAAGTTAAAGAGGAGGAAACAGAAACAGCAGTACCTTGAAGTGAATAGGGCATAACGCCATTAGGAGGGTAAGTTCGTATAATTAATCCATTCATATATTGTGTTGAAGTACTAGCTGCTGCATCTCCCACAAATCCAAGATAATTTCCATTGTCTGATACACTATAATTATTAGATGGATTGCTACTTATTTCAGTTCCATAAATTCCAGGAGTGGTAGATAAAAACAATTGAGCATTTCCATTGCGTATAGTTAGACCCATGAGCAGCCATTCGTTTGACCATATTCCAGTATTTGGCGGTGCTGTCCATAAAGTCCATGAACTAGAAGAAGCAATACCATACCACCCTACACCATTTCCAACTCTAGCAATTTGACCATTGCCTAAAGAATTAACTAAAAAGAATAAATCATCCAAATTTTGGGTGTAGGTATAGTACTCTATTATTGAATTTTCAGTCTGATTGTTTGCAATTGTATACAAATAATCACCATTGGCGCCATTTGCATAAAATGCGTTTAGTCCAAATGGAGAACCAGATGGTGCAGAGGTAGTAATTCCCGCAGTGCCTGAAGAGGTCCAACCGTTTAATGATCCACCATTAAAATAATTATTAAAAATATAATTACCATTGTCATACTGTGCATATGTTGATGTTGCAGTTGGAAACTCGCCTATACCATTAATTCCAGTATTTGAAAGTAAGTTTAAGGTATTACTTGCAAAACCTAAATACAAGGGATAAATTGAATTTGAAGAGATACCATATGGTAATTTTGTCCATATAGTAATATTTCCAGTGGTATTTTGCTCTATCCACGAAGGTAAAATAGCTCCGCTAGTATTAAATATCTCAAAATTAGCTAGATTTCCATTATACTGAAGATAATTTTTATAAATGCTTTCGTTTATACTTATTAATTGTTGAAATGCTTCCTGCACAGAAGCAGTTTGATTATTAACAATACATAGTGGAGCATAGTAAAGTATATTTGAAGGAGTACTGCTAGGCAGATTAATTATACATACATCTTTTTTTGTAGTTTCAGGTAAATAATTACCATTTCCAGAAGTTAATAAGGTAATATTGTATAGGCCATTACCAGAAGAATGAAAATCATAAATGGTATTGAAGTAGGTATTAGAGACCAATGCTCCGTTTATATAAAGGGTTGAGTCTAGTTGATTTCCAACAGTTAAAATTGAATAATTAATAGGAATAGTGCTTTCATTATTTAGTATTACCTTTTGTAGATTTAGCTTTAAAGATGGAGGTGATTGAGTTACGAGTAATATAGCATTTGAAGTTAACCCCGAATTTGTATCATTAACAGATATAATATAATTTCCAGGAGATAAACAGCTATTAATATATGGAGAAGATCCACAAACAGTGTATGACACAGTATTTGTTGATGGACCAGCAGCTAGAACACCATTGATAAATAATTTTAATGTATCTCCATTTTTTGAGCTTATTCCATTAATAATATCGGAAGTTCCATACGGAACTGGATTATATTGAAGTTCAATTATCGGTGTTTTTGAGGATTGAGGAGTACCAAATGATGCCGAAGGCATAATGCCGTTAGGAGGATAGTTACGTATTATAAAGCTATTCCAGTAGGTTATGTATGAAGAACCTAAACCATCACCTATCAATCCAATATAATTACCATTATTTGCAATAGAAAATCCAGAGTTTGTAAGAGTTCCTAACGTTGAAAGATAGTTTGATACACTACCGATATACGCATTTGCAGTAGAGCTTGATATGACAATATCATATTTATACCAGGTATTTTTTGAGACGTCTATTCCTGGACTTGGAGCCGACCATGAAGTCCACGAAGCAGTTTTTGCAAGACCGGAATAATCGCTACCACCTCTGCCATCTAGTCTTACCATCTGCCCTGCACCGGCGGAGTTTGTAAGAAAAAACATATCCCCAAGACCAGTAGTATATACATCAAAACTTATAATCGAGTTTTGAGACAAACTACTAATAGGTATATACATATAATCCCCATTTGCAGAATTTGCGTATAATGCATTATCGCTATCGTAATGACTTCCAGATGGAGCTGTATTTTTTTGTCCAGCCGTACCATGTATAGTCCAACCAGAAGTGGATGGTGGTGCTACATTATAATAGTTAAACACACTTGATCCGTCATCATATTGCGCATATGAAGTGCTTAATTGTGGTGCTTCGCCAACATCAATCGTATTAAATAAATTTTGTGAAGTTAATGCAAAACCCATATATATTGTTATACTGTTGCTGGAAGGTATGCTATTATAAAGTTTTAACCAATAAATAGTGTTTGTAGAACTATAAAAATAAACCGAGTTTGTTGGATTGTTTAGTAGAGTATTACTTGTACTTCCTTCCATCCAACTTGGAATTATAGTTCCATTAAAATAAAAGAATTCTATATTGCTAAGATTTTTAGCTTCGTAACTCTCAAAAGCTAAACTGTTTACCGAAAGCTGATATTGAAAAGGTATTGGTGTTGGAATATTTTGTGAATTGGATAAAGTAATTGGAACAAATGTATTTATTGTAGATGGTATTACTATTACAGTAGGATCTATTGAAGAGTAATTATTATTACCTGATGTATCAAAGGTTATAGTTGCATTAGATGTATAAGATAATGTATAAATAAAACTTTTATTTATTGATGTATAATTACCACTTCCGTCAATTATAGTACCATTGCTAAATTTTATTGAATAACTAAATTTTGCATAATTATTGTTCCCTAAAATACCCTGTAGAGATATTGATAAATTATAATTTTTTTGATTGTTTATAATTGGGATATAAAATTTACCAGTCGTATTAGCTTTATTAAATGATACTCCATCAATAGATATTGACATATTAGGTAATGCTTTTTCAACTGAAATATTATAATATGAAAGAGTAGATTGATTGTTGTAAGTTATAAAATTTACATTGTTTCCGGCAGGAATAAACTTTCCATTTTGTTTTATTAAACCGTAACTCAAATTGAATGTTTTATTATTTTGGCTTATGGATATCTTTTTAGTTTTTATATAATTTTTGAAATTTAAAAGTTGTTGATTGTTTAAAGAAGTAAGATTATCGATAATTGAATAGTTTAAAGATATGTTACTGCTAATTGAGGTATTTATGCTATTGATAGAAGCATTATAGGTAGTGTTAAGATTTTGATTTAATATTTTAGAACTTATTGCGCTTTTTATATTGCTGATATCTACAGTTGAGTTTAAAGATCCTTTAGTTTTTGAAGAGATTAACAACGGTTTAATAAATACACCATTTGACATATTGAAAGTCTTGAATAATGGTAGTATTATTTTTGAAAGATTACTTGGGGCATAATTAGAATAATTATATTGAATGTTTTGAGTAATTATTTTATTAGTTATATTAGTAAAATTATTTTTATTAGAGAGATTTGTATTTTTATTGAGTAAAGAGGTATTTACTGATGAAAAATTAATCGTTGTAGTATAACCAGAAGATATATTTTCTTCATTTTTAATTGGAAAGTATAAGATATTTCCATCTGAAATATTATTTATTATAATAGTATTTTCTATTCCTAGATCCTTAAAGATTATCGTGTTTGAATTAGAAGATTTTTCTATTCCGCCGTATGATAAATACCAAGTTGTATTAAAAGGTAGGCCTTCTTCGTAGAACTTAATAATCTTCAAGGCTGTGTAATTTATTAATATTTTATTTGAATAATTAAATTTGCTTAAATTTATATCGTTTATTGATGGAATAAAAATTTCTTCCCCATATGAGGCGTTAGGTATAAATAGTGTTTGAATATTATTTTTACTATTATTTTGTATTGATATTGAATTTGGAGTAACTGAGTTAAAAACATCTGAATAATTATTTATATATACCTCCCAGGACATATTTTCCGGTAGACCATTTTCTATTATACTTATGTTTTTATAATATGGCTCAGTGTAATTATTTAATAAAATAGTATTTGTATTTATGCTAGAATACGATTGGTTAGATATAATAGAATTATTTATGGTATTATTAATAGAGATACCACTATTTGTAAGATTTGTCAAAGTTAAAAACAATAAAGGAAATAATAGAATAATAAATAAATTAGAGTATCTAAACATTCAATCAGTTATATTTAAATAAAAGATATAAAATATCTATCGGTATTTTCTAAATAAGCTTAGTATGAATGAGATAATGCCTCCTTTTTCATAATTTTGAACATTATTTGAATTTGATGAAAAGAATCTTGCCGACTCAAAAATATCTTTTGAAAATATAGAATGTTTATCTAAAAGAGTTGCGGGTATATGCATAGCTATACTTTTCGGAACTACTTCGACTTCTGGCAATGTTGTCAATGCTTTTGATCCAAACATTTCCTCTATTTCTTTTGTATGAAGTTCATATCTTTTATTTTTAACTCGGTTTATAATCATATTAGCTTTGAGACCATATTTTTTATAGCTATTTGCTAGTCTTACGCAACTTGTACAAGAACTAAGTTCAGGTGTAGTTATTATAATGCCTTCATCACACATAGATGAAAACTCAGGAACTAAATAGCCAGGAGCTGTATCAAATATTATATAATCATATTTTGACTTTTTAAGCTCAGTTATAAATCGTTGTATCTGCAGCAAGGATGGATCTTTTTGATCTGCAACAATACTACCAGGAATTACTCTTAAACCAGTAGGAGTGTGTGGTATTGCAACATCATTAATTTTTGCATTTTTAAGTAGTATATCTGAAATCCCTAAATTTTGATTTTCTATGCCTAAATGAAAACCAACACTAGGATTTGCAATATCAAAATCTACCAATAGAACGTCATTGCCTAATTCTTGAAGAACAGTTGCCAAATTTACGGATATTGTAGTTTTACCTACGCCTCCTTTTTGGGATGATATTTTTATTAAATATGGTTTCATTTAATCATTATTTTTCTCATAATTTCTTTCTATTTGATCCTTTATTTTTCTAAGTTCTTGGCTTCTTTCTTTATTATATTTTGATTTATTAATCTTTATAAGTAATGATAATATTAATATGAATAAAAATAATAATGTGACGCTAAGATAGATTGTTGTTGAATTAATAAAATATCCAAAAGATGGAGCTGTTGAATTAGTAGTATTTTGAATTTTTTTATTGTTGATTTGAGTGCTATTTATTTTATTTGTAACTAGTATTGGTATTGAATAAGAATAATTTATATTTGTACCTTTTATTAAAAGGGCTACTAGCATTGTTCCGCTGCTCGAGTTAGTTGAAATATTAAAATTAGTATAGAACAACTTATTTGGAGATACATTAAATGTTTGTATTGGATTTTCTATATTTAAAGATCCGTAATTAGACAGTATAAAGGATACCTTACTGTTAGTAGTTCCAGTATACAAAGAAGTTATATTTAAGTGGTTGGTAGAGTTAGCGTAGAAAGTAGGCACGTTTATTTTTAATATATCAAGATTGCTTAATGGAGTTAAGTTTGACTGAGCTGCAAATATATTCTGCGTGTTTTGTAAAAAGGACTGATCAGATATGTTTTTTATTTGATAATATGCATAGGTACTTTGGCCTTTTTGTAAATAAGGTATGTACCAATTTATATTATAATACCCATTAGAAGTAGTTAAATTATTTTGAACACCATATGCGAAAATCTGAGAGATGTTTTTTGCCGATGATAAAGGAAGTTTTGTAATTAGAGTTATATTAGATAAAGATTTATTCAAAGGTGCGGATATGTAAATAGTCCCAAACGCATCAGCAGTATTATTTGTTAATATGACTTGTGTGCTGATACTTGGTTTTAATTGTGTATTATTATAGATATCTAATGTTACAAACTCTTCTTGAGTCTCGCTTGTACCGTTTAATATATGAGCAGTTATATTTATTGGGATAATATAAAAACCAGGCGATAGATTACTACCGATAAAATTCAAAGATATTGAAAGAGAAGAATCAGAAGTTATATAAATATTTTTTGAGGAAAAGGAGATAATTTTTGAAAAGTTCTGTGGAACTGACATATTTAAAATCTCTGGAACTGATCCAGTATTAAATATTTTTAAGGAGGATGTAGTTTCTGTTCCTTGTCCTGTAGAAACATATATTGGAATGTTTAGTATTGAAAGCTGTGGAAATGAAGTTATTAAATTTTTAAGTTTTGGAGAAGGTGAAGAGGAACCTTGGGTACTATATTGATTTTGTATTATGGTATAAACTATTCTTTTTTGTATATATCCTATGAGATTGGAATAATCTGAAGTGTTAAAAGATAACTTAAGAGTTGCATTATAAATTCCTGGAGTTAAAGTTAAGTTTTCTGGCGCAATTATTGAAATATTTTCACTTTCGCCAGGTGATAACGCTGGTTCAAGATACTTAAAATTATTTGAAGTAGGGCCAAAAATTGATAAATTCATAATTATATTATTTGAAGCTAGAGCACCAGTATTTGAAAGAGTTATGCTAAAAATAATTTGTGAGTTTACGTTCGTTTGATTTGGAACTGCTACAAACTTAGATATTACAATATTTGCTGGAAGTATCAATGAAAGTGATTTTTTAGTTGTATTATAAAAATTCTCGCCTGAAAATGAAATATTTATTGTAGAATTATTTGGAAAAGATGAAGTATTTAATGTGATTGTTGAATTATACTCATTTTTTAAATTAGATAAAGTTAGGTATTTTTCATATTTTATGGAATTTGAATTTTCAGAGGTCACATTTAGATAACCAGAGATATTTCCAATATTACAGTTATATTGAGAAATGATAAAATAATTAATTGGTATTTGAGTATATTTTATATATGTTGAAAAAGAGTTAAACGTTATTTTAAAAGGACATATAACATTTACATTTGCTGATAAAGAACTACTTGAAAAAACCGGCGATAAAAATAGGGATAAAAGCATTAATGTAAATAAAAATATATTAATAATAGTTCTTTTAAGTTTACGCAAGT
Organism: Microcaldota archaeon; assembly: GCA_021850625.1. Taxonomy (GTDB): domain Archaea; phylum Micrarchaeota; class Micrarchaeia; order Micrarchaeales; family CABMGC01; genus JAJZOD01. Next base: position 67,529 of record JAJZLJ010000002.1, read on the forward strand.
GATAACCGAGTATTTATAGAAAAGAAAAATATAAATTCTATTCTAATCAAATGAATTTTGAATTTAAATGTCTAAAAAAGAAAATATTTTATTATGCCTTAAAAGATGCATAGTTTATATATTTTTCTTCGACTTTTTTCCAATCTATGTTATCAATCAATGCGGTTAGATAAGACACTCTATCTGGACCATATTTATGATAATAAGCATGTTCAAATATGTCTATTGCTATTATTGGAATTGAACCGGCTATGCCTCCTTGATTATGAAAATCATACATCACACACCTTAGTTTTTTATCACTAAAAAGATCGTAAACGAGAACTGCCCATCCTCTTCCTGCTTTGCCTACTGCAGCGAATTCGGCTTTAAAATTATCGAATGAACCAAAATCTTCATTTATTTTTTTTATTACTGAAAGAGAATCAGTAAACTTTCCGTCTCCGCCCATTGTACTCCAATAAACTTCATGTAAAATTTGACCGTTTGCATTCCAAGTTTCTTCGAGCTTTAAGGAACGTAATAAACTATAATTCGCGTTAGCCTTTGATTTATCTGAATTCTGTAGCTCTTTTTCTATTTCATTACGTTTATTTACATATCCAGCATAGTGAGTATCATGATGCCATTTATAGGTATCCTGATCCATAAGTGTACTTACTTTTTCATAAGACACTGCCATATCCTTTACTTTATGTGAACCTTCTTTATTACTCATATTATCACTAATAAGAATAGATGCATAAAAGTTAAATTACTTTTATTGAAAAACATGCAATATAGTAATCAAACTATTGTAGATTATTAAAAAAATTATAAAAAAATAAAAGAAAAACAAAAACAATTATATGATTATGTTGTTGTCTTTGGCTTCTTCAAAAGCAAATATGCTGCTATTATTATGATAATTATAACAATTATAGCAACTATCGTACCTAGATTGTTAGAGCCAGAACTTGTTGCAGGAGCAGTAGTGTTTTGAGTTGCTACAGGTTGTGCCGTTGGAGTTTGTTTACTCGTATTAGAGGTTGTTGAGTTTGTCTTTGTGATGTTCTTTGCAACTACTGTTGTCTTGTTGGAGGTTGTTGAGTTTGTCTTTGTGGTGTTCTTTGCAACTACTGTTGTATTTGCAGAGGTTGTCTTGTTGGAGGTTGTTGAGTTTGTCTTTGTGGTGTTCTTTGATGTTGTGTTAGCTACTATTGTATTTGATGAGGTTGTAGTTGTCTTATTAGATATTGTATTTGCAGTTGTAACAGCATTAGAACTAGAAGCTGTAGTTGTTGGCTGTGTTATAACATAAAACACAAATCCACCAGAAGAACTTGTTGCAGCGCTTGCTGAACTTACAGCAAATGGAGCTACAAAAAGTACTAATGCTAATATCAACGCATACATTACATTTTTATTTCCCATATTTATCACTTATATTTTTAAAGTATGGTTTAAACGTTAATATTTAAATACTTATGTCTAAGGAGCTTTGCTAAAATATTCAATTATGCTTAGAAATTCGAAAGCTTATTATGCAATAGTCTTAGTCTATTCGTATCATCTTGCGTGTGACATCCTTCCACGGCTAAAGCTTATGGAACTTCCAAAATGATAAATTATATAGACTCGCTCTACGTAACGAATTTTACTACTTGATGCAATGCATGTTTTCAACTAATAAAGCACATACGTTGACATTTATGAAGCAGTTATTACACTCGATGTTGATGCACCCTGCTCTCCAGAAACTCTTATTGAGTAATTATTACCGGGAGAGATATTTGCTATTATTGCACCATTTCCATAGGAAACTATGCCATTAAAGCTTAACGTTACAGTTGAGTTAGGATTAAGAGTGTAACCTACAGTTTCGAACTCATTGTAATCATTAGGTAATATTAACGTTCCATTTTGTGAGATTACAAAATTAAGTGTTCTATAATTTACAACATTTATTCCTACGTGCTCTTCAATATTGAGATCTGAAGTTTCAGTTGCATTTAAGTCATTATTTGAAGATGTTGAGGAGTTATTGTCGCTAACTTCTGAGTTTGAACTTACTGAGGAATTATTCTCACCGTTAGAGTTATCTTTAGAGGTCATGGAGGAGTTTAAATGAGAACTGATATTGAGGTTTGTTTTTATTGAAGACTGTGAGTTTGTTTGTATTTTCAAACCTGAATTGTTATTTGTTTTAACTCCAGAACCAGCATGTATATTGGATATGTTTAGATCTCCATTTTCAATTATCGAATCATTTATATGTATTGTTGGAACGCCGTGCATAGATACCTTTGAACTTAAGATTCCTTTAAGTAGTAGATGATTTAATACAACACTTTGATTTCCATTGTTTTTTAAGGTTATTGAAAGATATGTCGTATTATTGTTATTTGATAATGAAGAAGAAAGTATTGAGACATTTGGCACTGAGTTTTCAAAGGTACTTCTTTCAGAAGCGTTTAGATTAAAGCGTGCACCTATTTTTACATTTGAACTTGATGATATTGATGCATTAGATATTACAATTGCTTTTACAGATGGAACAAGAACAAATATTGTTGAATTAGAGGTAAAGATTGTTGCTATTGTTGGAGAAAGTTCTATTATTACACTTTTATTTTGGCTCACACGTTCTCCAGAACGTAACTGTGCAATTATTTGATTGTTTGGAACAATTACAGAATAATTTGTATTATTAAGCTTTATTGATACAGAAGTTACATTAAATCTTACTTGATTTATAGTTGAATTTGCAGAAACAGTTACATTGCTTATTACTTGAGTAACATTTACTATAGAAAGTAGGTTAATCTTTCCGCTTTCAGAACCATATGCCCATAATGAGGTGCCATTTGCTAAAACTTCATGCACCCCTACTGATGAATAAGTAAGTAATATTGCCTGTGTTCCGTTTGGTGCTTGCGGAGGATCGGTTAACTGCACAGGCATCAATACTACATTTGCAGATGATGAAGATGAAACTGCTTGTGTAGTTATAGTTGTACTATTTATATTCCCTGTTGAATTAACTCCTGCATTATATGTGAATGCAACATATAATACGGCAATTATTATCACTATTACGATAGCATATGGAATTGATTTATTCATACAAATACCAATATTATAATTTAATTACTATTAATTACTAATATATATAGATTATTATTAAAAACGGTTTTGATTTTTGATATTAATATTTAAAATATACGAAGTATATAGATATATAAAAGGGTTTTTATTATTAATTTGAAGGTAAATTTTAAAATATTAAGAGTATATCATAGAAGGATAGATTAATTAGAGGTATATAAATTAGTAATAAAAAATTTTTATGGAAAAAATTAGAAAAGATAAACTTGTTTTGCAATCTGCAATGGAGTTGTTGCTTACATACGGGTTAGCAGTTTTATTAATTTCTATATTAATAATAACATTTTATGAGTTGGGAGTTTTTAATTTGAATCCCTCAACTTTAAATACGTGTGTTCCACAAACTGGTTTTCTATGCCAAACGCAGGTGTTGATTAACAATGGAACATATTATGCTACAATTTCAGATTTAAAAAACTCCATTGAGATTGTAGGTACAGCTTGTTCAAATAGTTCTAATGTTCCTTCATCTAGTAGTTTTATATCATCTAATTTAAATCTTGTTGAAAATCAACAGGAGATATTAACATTTCAATGTCCATTAACTTCAAGAGTTATAGGAGCTTCGTTTAAAGGCAGTATTTGGATTAAATATAATGAGGGTGGAAATTATAACCTAATAAGTGAAATAGGAATAGTTTATGGCGTTATACATACAACAAATCAATCAAGTAGCACTACAGTAACAATTAGCGTAGGACAATCAACTAGTTTGACATCGGTTTTTTCATCAAGTACATCGACTATATCAGGTTCAACAACTACATATGAAACAACAATACCAACAAGCGTTTCTACAACTTCTAGTTCTACCAGCACAGTTAGTACGGTTATAACATCCCCAAGTACTATAACCTCTCCAAGTACAAGTGTAATAACCTCATCAACAACCTCCACTACAGTTAGTACAACAAGCAGCAGCACTACTACAATTAGCAGCTTCAGTCAAAATACATATTATAGTTATTCAGATGTTCTGCTTGTTTGTAATCCAAGCAGTGCCGAAAGTTTAGATGTATGTAAATATTTTTCAAATGCAAGAATATCTGAAGGATTTAATATTTCAAATATATTGAATTTAACAGATATACCTACTTCTGAAACAGTAAATGATATTGTTACAAACTCAATACTATCACAAATAAAAACAAAAATTGCAACTAGTAGAAATATAAATTATATAGTAACTACGTATGGAGTACCGCTTATAGACTCTGTAGATAGCTATTCTATAGACGCATTGATAGCAAATAACTTAACTGATGTTTATAATATTGTAAATAATCCGTATTATGGCGTAATAAACTCTTTTGGAAAGGGTAATCTTGAAAATAACACATTTTCTAGTTCTAAATACCATATGTATGAAGTTACACGTTTGGATGGCCCTACACTTCAGAGCATTTATAATTTAATAAAGAATGCCAATAATGCCAGTGATTCTGCCAATCATGGATATGTTTTATTGAATAGTTATAGTACAAGTAGTACTTATCAGGAGTATGAATCTCTTTTTACCAATCCAGCCCTTACATTAAATAGTTTAAATGTAAATAATAAAGTAGTTAATACAAGTTTTATAATTAATGTAAAAAATCTTTCTGGATACGCATCATGGGGTTCTAATTGTGGCTGTAGTGCAGGTCAAAACTCAAGCAAATGGAATCTTACATTCGTACCTGGGGCCATAGGAGAAACCTTTGTTTCTACAGGAGCAAGGACATTGATACAGTATCCTTGGACTGGTGGACAATCTTTGATCTCAGATTTAGTCATGGATAATATAACCGGAATAAGCGGATATGTAAGTGAACCATATTTATCTGCTGTTGAAGATCTTGAACTCTTATTCCCTGGATATTTTGAAGGGCTTACATTGGCCGATAGTTATTACAATGCAATGCCGTATTTGGATTGGAAAAGTGTCGTGATAGGAGACCCTAAGGCACATATCACAACAATATAAAAAATTGCCGTTGGTCGGATTTGAACCGACGACATTTCGGTATCTGAATTTATCAAACTTTTTTATTAAAAGTTTGTCTTCAGCCGAACGCTCTCCCGGACTGAGCTACAACGGCGCGTTGTATTGAGTTGTGCCTTTCTTTTTATAGCTTTAAATATTATAAAGATATACTTATAAATATATGGCAGAGAGTATGAGAGCGTTAAATGAATTTCCAGGAGTTATGCAGTATATAAATACTGATGGAATAGAGATGCGTGAGTATCAGGAAAATATAATTGACTCTATAAAAAGAAATGGAAATACGCTAGTCGTGCTTCCTACAGGACTTGGAAAAACCTTGATAGGAATTATTAGTATAGCTTCGCAGCTTTCAGAGAACAAAAAAGCTATATTTCTTGCTCCTACAAAACCACTTGCTGAACAGCATTATAACAACTTTAAAAAGATCTTTAAAATAGATGAACAGGAATTGCTACTTTTAATAGGAACAGTTTCGAAGAAAAAAAGAGAGGCCATGGAGGAAAATGCAAAGATAATAGTGGCAACGCCACAGACCGTTGCAAATGACTTGAAAGATGCTACATTGTCTCTAGATAACATAGGGCTTGTTGTCTTTGATGAGTGCCATAAAGCAGTAGGAAAATATGCTTACACATACATTGCAAATGAATGCAATATTAGAGGTATTAAAATTTTAGGCCTTACAGCTTCGCCAGGAAGCAAAAAGGAAAAAATAATGGGGCTAGTAGAAGCGCTAAATATAAGGAATATAGAAGCACGCATAGCTAGTGATCCAGACGTTTCAAGATATGTAAAACAGAAGTATACACATAATGTTCAGATTGATATGACCGATACCATAAGAAATATAGCTAAGCTTATTGAGCCAGAAGCTGAGGTTGCTCTTAGAAGCTTAAATAAGATGGGCTTCTTAAGATTCAAGCGTTTTGATAGAATACCTAAAGGAATATTAATAGATGCAGGCAATCAGATAAGCAGGATAAATGCAGCTAATTATAGAATGGGGGCTATGTTTAGCTACGTTAAACTTCTTAATCTAAGCCACGCTTATGAATTATTGACAATAGAAGGGCTTTATCCATTTTTAACTTATATGAAAGCTATGCAAAATAAAGAAAACAAAAGCCGCAGCGTAGAAAACATACTTGCAAATAAAAATATAATTAAAGCAGTAGAGTTAGCTGAACAAGCAATTAAGAGAGGAGAGGAGCATGGAAAGATAATAGCTCTGATAGATATAATAAGAAAATATAGAGGAAAAGGCGTTATAGTCTTTGCACAATATCGTTCAACAATAAAGATGATTGTAGAATATTTAATAAACAATGATCTTCCTGCAAAAGCATTCGTTGGCAAAAAAGAAGGCGTAACTCAGGAAATGCAGAAAAATATAATACAAGAGTTTAGAGAAAGAAAATTTGATATTCTTGTTGCAAGTTCTATAGCTGAAGAAGGTCTAGACATACCAAATGTTGATGCCGTAATATTTTATGAACCAATACCTAGTGAGATAAGAAATATTCAAAGGAAAGGGAGAACAGGTAGATTCAGAGATGGAGAGATATATATTTTAATAGCTAGAGATACTAAAGATGAGGTATATAGTTATATATCTGCACAGAGGGAAAGGAAGATGCTTGCGATTATAAACAAAATAAACAATGAACTAACCAGTAAAATAAGAGCAGCTGGACAGTCGACATTGGGTGGTTCTAATGCTTAATGTTACTGAACTTTTTCTTATCTTTTCTGGTGTAGTGTTTCTAGGATTTATACTTAACTCACTTTTTTACAAATTACGAATATTAGTTACCTTGCCACTTATGATTATAGGAGTCTTAATAGGCCCTATATTTCATTTAATCGTGCCTCAAGGAAGCAGCGTTCTTCTTGATATATCTTCTTTGGTTAGTGCAATAGCCATAGCATTCATACTTTTTGATGTTGGACTAAGGATAGATATTTCAGAGCTAGAGCTCTTTAAATCTATAAGATTCTTCCTTCCATTGGCCATAGTTACAGGAATACTTCTCGGAATAGTAATAGGATTACTTACCGGATGGAATCCCATCTTATCATTCATAATAGGATTCGCGCTTGCAGGACCTAGTTCTGCAATATTTCCAACATTAAGTAGAATAGCCAGAATAAATACAAGATTGAAAAATCTACTGGTTTTTGAAAGTGTTGCTTCTGATTCGGTGCAGCTTATAATACCGTTAATACTTATCTCCTTGCTTGAGACAAACACCTTCTCCGCATATGGAATAGCATCAAGCATCTTCTATTTTTTTGTTCTTTCAACTATATTGGGGATAGTCCTTGCCTTTTTCTGGACCTTTATACTACAGATATTTCACGAGTATAGCAAGGAGTATTCATGGATGCTTACCATTACATTGGTCATAGCAAGTTATGGTATTGCCCAATTTCTTGGATTAAACGGTGCGGTAGCTGTCTTCGTATTTGGAATAATATTTTCAAATCTTCCTAAGCTTTTCAAGAACTTTGATAAATATTTTTACGATGTAAGACCAGAATTTAGTCATATAACAGATTATCAAAAGGAGATAACATTTTTCATAAGCACCTTCTTTTTTGTATATATTGGTGCTATTTTAAGTTTTAACACTGGAGAGCTTTCCTTAAGTTATATAATAGAAATTGGGATAATATTGTCTCTTATAATACTTGCAATAAGAAGATTATCTATGCCGGTACTTGAAGAGTTCTTTACTAATAAAGGGAAGAAAAGCAGTGAACGTATACTCTCAACCTTTGACATTGCAAGAGGGCTCTCTCCAATAATCATAGCGTTGCTCTTAGCATCAAGTACTATATCAATAGATGTTGCAGCGGTTCTTGGATTGATATTTATAACTGTATTTATAACCAATGTAATAGAGTCTATAGGTATTTTCTTTTATGCTGGAGCTGCAAATAGAGAAAAGAAAAATCAAGAACTTCAAGCCTGATATCCTCTCATGACTAAAGGTAACGCTTGTAATTTTTATATTTTTATCTAATTTTTATATATTTTTATTTTTTATCAAAATGTACTTTTCAAAAATAAGCTATAACTTCTTTTTATATAAATATACTGAAAGTATGAAAAGAGTAATTGTTATCAAATGAACCGCAGTACAGTACTCGCATATGTTTCCAACCATATATTCCGAATAAAGAAAATATACAATGCCTATAACTCCGATTCCGTTTAAAAATACCTTGGCAAAGATATCTTTAATAAAATAAAGAACAATTAATTCAGCTATAAAAAATGCTATGCCATATACGGCAACTGGTATTCCAAAAATATATCCATATGGACTGTTAATTACGTTATTGCAGTTTATCAGTCCGGATGTAGAACATGCAAGAGGCACTCCCAAAAAGTGATATGTAGTAAGATATATTGAAATGAGCAATCCAAGTATGGCAAGTATGACCATTGCCCCTTTTTTGCTCTTTAATTTTATCTTATTCATTATGACAATCTCTCTATATTTTTAACATACTGCTGTGAACAGACGTTGCTTGGTGTATTATTATCTGCTTCGCAAATCTTTGTTGTGATAAGATTGGCTGATCCTATTATAGACTGTGATTGTATTGTGGAACTGTTATAAATATCTGAGATTACAGTACTCCAGTTAAGAGTATCCAGAACTGTTAAAGGATCATATGTTGCTCCGATTAATGCGCTTGTATTTGCAAATAATATAAATGGAATACTGCCCTGGCCGTCGTATTGCGACTGCAGAGCTTCCTCAGCGGGGGTTGGAGTTTGTAGGGGTTTATAACTATTTCCTGATGGCTGGTTTGTTGTTTGCTCAACACCCACAAATGAGATATAATTGCTCGTATAAGTAGAGTTATAAAATGTAAAGGTAGGAGTTGATGGGGAATAATCGCTTGCGGAGGATGTCATATAATGAAGATTTGAGAAGTTGCCAAATCTTGATAGTGCGATTACAAATGCCCATCGCATAGCTGCACAGTATGGACAGTAATCTGCACCTAAATACAAAATCTCTGGTTTTCCATTAAGCATAAGTATAGTAGTGTTTTTTATTGGAATTAGTCCGGAATATGAAGCAGTTCCGATTCCTATTTGATTATTCAAAGAATTAGGAGTATTAAGTTTTAGTAAAACAGACTGTGGAACTTGTATATTATCATATGAAATCTCTGTTTTTGTTGTGGCTGAATTATTTGAAAATGTAAATATGGCAAGTAAGCCTACCACAATTAAGACAGCAAGAAGTATTGCATATATCAATATACGTTTCGTACCTTTGTCATTCGAATTAGCTTTTTGTGAAACTTCAGTTTGTTGTTCCATTTTATCAACAATATTATAACTTATTTTTATTAATCATAAAATAATATTTATAATTTGAAATATTACAATAATTAATCAAATATATATTCTCATAACTATTTATAATACTTCTTATAAATATAAATTACAAGTCTTTATCTTTTAATTCTTTAATTATTATCTTAATAATTGTTGTTTTATCTGAGACTTCTGATAATTTTATGCTTGCAGCTGAGTCATGCCCTCCTCCAGCTTCAACATCATCTTCATAGTTTAGCTTGAGATTTGCTATTATTCCCAGAATGTTTACTTTGGTTGCTATTTTTTTATCTATGCGAATAGAGATATAGACTCCGAAATGCAAAAGAAGTATACATGGAATACTGTTTTTTAATGTTAGTCCATCAAGAAGCTTTGATGAAAATCTACCTGGAAGAGGATACCTACTCTCTCTATTTCTAAATAAAGAGAAATCAGAAACATAAATGTTAAAGCTTTTTGATTTATAAAGTTTTATTTTTTTAATAGCGCCATCTACTGTTTCGTCCATCTTGGCCTTTGCAAAATTTACAAGAGAATCGTATCTCTTTTTGTCATTGACTAGCTCATGCAGTTCTAGAGGTGTTATATTTTTTGAGCCTGCGCCGGTTATACTTGGATCACTAGTTATCATATCTAAAAATGCAGATAGATCTGCACCAGGCTTTGAGGTATTTGCATATATGCTATAATCACCTATCAATGACGCATTTTCTATCTCTTTTAATTCTTTTCCTGAAAGCAAATATGCAAAGATGCAGCACAAAAGGCCAGCTGTAATGTTTGAATCTCCTCCAAAGTTCCATGGATTTATATAATTTGTTATTAATGAACCATCAAAACCTTCTTCAATTGGATGATGATCTAACCAGATCATATCAAAGTGTTCAGATGCTTTTTTTATAGCCTTTACGCTTTGTGATGAGGTTCCGAAATCTGCTATAAACAACAATGGTTTTTCAACGCATGAATATGAAGAGATATGAGTTATATCGTATATTGCATCTCCTAGTTCATATACGACTGTTTTCTGCATTAACCAGAGTATATTAGGCGTGTATTTTATATTAAAAGCATCTAAGATTGAAATAATTCCCAAATATAATGCATATGCCGATGAGGAGCCGTCTGCATCGTTATGAAACCGCATTATTATTGGAGAACCCATTATTAATTTTTTAATAAGGAGTTTTGCTGCGTTAATTAAGTGAGGGGTGAATTTTGATATAGCTAAATCAATCTCTTTTATGGTATTTGGATATTCTCGTTCAATGAAATAAGAGGAGATGGTAGTTTCATATATTTCAGCTAATTCCTTTGAAAGATTATCGTTAGATGTTTTTTTTATTATTTCATTATTTGAATCAAGGCTAATGTGATCGCCAAGCGTTATTAGAGCTTTTGTTTCTAATTCATGAAAAGTAGGTTTACCATTGTTAAGACTAGCTAACGTGTATCTTTTTGTATTGCTTATAGATTTGAAACGAGTTATTATACCTTCCACACCGCCACCTATTGTTATCATGAAGTGTTTTGTGTTATTGCAGAAACGCAGGCGCTATTTTCGCTTGCGTTTAAAATGTAAGAACAATAATTAGTATCGTTATATGCCTTTGCTATTATATAATAGCATTGGTATTTTACCGTTAAATTTGAATTAGGACATGAGGTAATATTCTTTTCTGCAACGGATTTTATTATTGACTGTATGTTTGAGCAGTATGCATTGTTTCCATTAGAGTAATTTGCACAGCTTTGCCCTATAATTGAAAAGTTGAATTTAGTTAGATTTAGTAGAGTTTTATTTTGAGATATAGTTTTATTTGAGATATTATTTTCTGTGTTATTTGATTTGAATAAAGAGGTGCACATACTTGAGATTGTTTGATTTTGTATCTTTGCGCAATAAGTAGTATTTCCAGAGGTGGTAATTGCTGCAAAATAACAGATATCACTAGGACTATAAGTAGTGTTTTGTATTGATTCTAGGTAACTTATTGGGGAAATTAAATTAAAATTAATGGAGTTGTTAGTGTTTGGCAGCAGAGTTATTTGAGAATCAGTTAATATTTTACTTGAAATTGTTTTATTTGCAACGGTGCTCATATCTTTACAGTATGATATATTTCCAGTTTTTAATGCAAGATTTATATTTAATGATTCATTACATAATGAAGAGGCATTTGTATTATTCGTAGAATAACATGCCAGCGTATTGTTGTCTTTAATCGCAACTAATGAAAGGCAGTAATCAAGATCGCTAGCATTTAAATCAAGGCAAACGCTGCCGGAATTTGATGTATATGCTATATAATTTGTACAGTCTGACACGTATGAAGAACCAGATGCTACGCATAAAGATTCATTTAAAGTTTTTTCAGCTATATAACTTGTACATTGACCTTGAAGAGAAGATGGAAGATAATTACATAATGATGGTGCACTCTGATTCTCTGCGGTTAAAAGTATGCAGTTATTCTTATAAGAAGATAAAATAATATTATTGCAGTTTGTTATTGAATTCGAAGATGAGTAAGTATCGTTGCTTACAAATACAGTGAGTAGAATTACTAATATTAAAAGTACAGCTGCAGCTACAAAGTAAGCTTTGAGTTGGCTATGTCTTTTGACAAAATTCTCCCATATGTTTCCCAATTTACTTTCAGAATCCAGGTAATTACCAATTATTATTTTTAGCATATATAGATATATTTATATGTTTTATTTGCAAAAGAGTATCGGTGCAAATTTGGATAGAAGATTGGTAATAATAGGAGTAATATTGGTAATAGTAAGTTTTTTTGCGTTTAGTACTATAATAGGTCCATCGCTATTACCTGCTCAAAATTTAAACAACACGTATGTAAATAAAATAATAATAGCACCAAACTCTCTAGTTTATGGTAATATAAATTTGCAAAATGCAAGCATCATTGTAGTTAAATATTTATCTACAATACCAATTAATTTTTATTTTGCAAATCAAAGCGTTAGCGGATTTTTCAACAACTTTAGCGCTAACTTAAGCAAAATCTCTCTTATTGAGGGAAAAGGACTTTATATTGCAATAGAAAACAGCACTTATGGAACAACATATCCATATAATGCAAATTTTTCAGGATACGGTTATAACCAGAGCTTGGCAGGAGAGGGATATACCAAACCAAGTTATGTCTATAATAATACAACACATAATAATAGTGTATACTTTCCAAAAGATAATTATTATCTAGAATTTTATAATCGCAACACAACTCATACTGCAAATGTAACATACACATATAGTGAATATCAACTAGCTCAGCTCGTAAATCAAACAGATCAATCACTTACCCAAAGCAGTTTTGTTCCTGGAAGTCTTATAACATCATTTATCTTTCTTTTAGGCGTAATATTAATTATATATGGTATTTTAAGAAAAAGAGAGGATATACAAACACAAGAAAAAATAAATCAAAAAGTAGAGGAGTTATACAAAAAGATAGATGCTAAACATAAAAAGATAAAAAATAGAGGACATAAAAATTCATATAAAAAACGTAGTGCAAAAAAAGATAAGGATAAATGATTATTCTAAGAAGATTACAGAATTAAGAATTTTTATATAATTAACTAAACGACTATTGTCTAAAAGTAATTCGTCATAATACTTAAAAGCTTATTTAGGTTAATAGTATTATGGATAGTCTTCAAGAACGAATAGCAGGGGAGATAGCCTTATCTGAAACCCCAGGAAGCACAATGAAAAAATGGCGCGAATTATTTGGAATCTCACAAGTAGAGCTTGCCAAATATCTTAAGATCTCTACCTCTACTATAAGTGATTATGAAGGGAATAGAAGAGCAAGTCCAGGAGTAGGAATAATAAAGAGATTTGTAACGGCATTAATTACTATGGATAATCAAAAAGGAGGAGAGGTAATAAGAAACCTTGAAAAGTTCAACAAAGGCATAAAGACTGGAGATGATTCTTTTTATTATATACATGATTTTTCAGCTCCTATAACAGGAACGGATTTAGTAAGGCTTATAGATGCTAAGATAATTACTAATCCAAATTATTTGGACTCTATGAAATTATTCGGGTATACACTTCTAGATAGCCTTAGGGTAATACTTGAGATCTCTCCGTCAGAATATCCAAGATTATTCGGAGCTACTAATGAAAGAGTATTCATTTTTGACCAGGTAAGCACTGGAAGATCGCCAATGGTAGTAGTAAGAGTGGCTCCAATAAAACCAAAACTAGTTGTGATACAAAATCTCGATACTGTAGATAAACTTGCTATAAAGATATCGCAAATAGAAAAAATACCATTGCTTACTACAAGACTTAATGCTGAAGAAATAAAGATGAGACTCAATAATATTTAATCGTAATCCTGAGCAGAGTAGGATCTTTTATCTATAGCATTTAAAAGAAGAATATTAAATCCATTTTGGGTTATCTCATAAGGTACAGCATTGTATATATGATCTGTACCGCGCATCTTAACTATTTCTATTGATGGAATTCTATTTTCCAAATCCTTTCCAGTAAAGAACAAAAGTATTAAACCATCGTATATAAATGACTCTGGCTGATAGAAGGTATTTGTTTTTTCTGCAGCAATAGATTCCATTGTTATTAGGGAGGTTATACCCTGCCTTGTTAAAACAGAGAGAAGGCTTATTGATAAAGATCTGTAATAATACATATCAGTTATAAACAATTTTATTACAGAGATTGAGTCAAGAGCTATTCTTTTTGCATTATGTTGCCTTGTTACTGAGGTAATCTCAGATATAAAATTGCCAAAGGAGTATGCAGTGTCTGCTTGATTTTTTTGCATGTAGAGCTTTGTTTCTTCAGAACCCAAAATAGTTATCTTTCCTTGTTTTATCAAATCGTCTATATCCGTAAAAGAAGTAAATGCCGCTTTTGCATTATTTATTATGCTTTCAGCCTCCTCCTCAAATGAGAACATTACACCATTTTCTCCAGCTTTTGCACCTTTATATAAATATTCAAAACACAAAAGTGTTTTTCCAGAACCAGGACCTCCCTCTACAATTACTTGATTTCCGAGAGGTATGCCACCGCTAAGCATCTTGTCTAGTCCGACAATATTTGTTGAGATTTTTTGTCGCATAGTATAATACATCCCTTCTTTTTAACTCTATATAAGAATAAAGGTATATCTTTTTATAGCTTTTTATCTTGCGCTGGTATAAAGCTAACGCGAATAGTATAATAAAGTTATGTTTATAGTTATAATAAGGATGATAATATGGTTGAACTTTTTGATAATGCAATAGAGTATATCCAAAAAGGTGTTTTGGCTTTTCTGTTGATTTTTGTAATATTTTTTGCAATAAATCTTATAGTTGGAGGAATAGTAAATGTTATAGGCAGTATAATTGCCAATGTTATTCCAATAATTGTTATATTATTTTCAGGAATTGTAACCGCAATAGCGTTATTTTTGATGGCAGCATATATAGCTGCTACAAGCGAGATAGCAAAGAAGGTTATAGAAAATAAAACAGTAGATTACATCAACGCCATAGTAAAAGGATTTGATATATTAATGAAAAATTTGGATGTAACTGTAATTATATTAATTCTTGGATTTGTGGCCGGGATTGTTAGTGGAGTTGGAAGCTATAGGTATACTGGATTTAGTCTTTTTGGAGGACTTTTTATACAAGGACTTTTTTATGCAATCGCAGTTGGAATAGCACTTTCTGAACTTACCGGAAAGCGACATGGAATTAATTTTATTACGTTGTTTAACAAAATAAATCTTACATCGCCTAATGCCGCAATAACGTTATATATAATAACACTGATGTCTGTAATACCATTAATAGGATTTTTACAAGGAATACTGATCTCTTTGCCTATAATGATAATAATATTATATGATAAGCATCACTCTGAAAAAAAGGGCGTTGAAGAAAGCAAAAAACGTACAGGTAAATAAATAGGTATAAGAGTAATAGATGTTACCATGAAATACACACTTAGTTGTAGTACTTGCAACGCCAGATATCCACAAACATACAAATCACAATTATGCAAAAAATGTCATGGAATACTTGATGTGAACTATATATCAAGACCAGAATTATTAGGAATAAATACCACCTCGTTTTGGGATTATGTGAGTATACTGCCTGATTCAAAGTATTACAGAAATTACGAAGTAGGTTTTACTAAATTAATAAAAAGTAATGACTATGATAATCTTTTTCTTAAGCTTGAGCTGGAAAATCCGACTAGATCGTTTAAGGATCGTGGATCAGTAATAGAGCTGGCTAAAGCACATGAGTATGGATATAAAAATGTAGTTTGTGCCTCTACAGGAAATATGGCTTATTCCATAGCGTATTATGCTAAATTATATGGAATAAAAACTACTGTATACATAAGTAATGATGCCAATCCTTACAAAATCAGAGATATAAAGGAAACGCATGATGCACAGGTAATAAAGGTTAATGGAGATTTTACAATGGCTCAGAAACTTGCACAGACGCACTCAATAAAAAAGAACGCATTTCTTACTGGGGATTATTGCTACAGAAAAGAAGGGCAGAAAACGATAATGTACGAAATAATAAAACAACTTCCTGATGTTAGAAATATAATAGTTCCAATAGGCAATGCTACACTTTTTAGTGGAATGCTTGAGTCATTAAATGAAATTAAAGAAAGTTATAGGAAAATCTCGATTCCACGTATAATAGGGGTTCAGTCAAGCTCTTGCTCGCCATTATATGATGCATTTAAAGCGAATAGTGTAATAAGGTATGAAAAGCCTAAGACCTCTGCTGATGCGATAGCTGTTGGTTTGCCTACCTTTGGTAAGCAGTCTTTAGAGTATATGAAAAGCGTAAACTCGAGCATAGTAACTGTGAGCGATGCTGAATTGAAAACGGAGCAGAAACTCTTCTATGAAAAACATGGAATTATTGCAGAGCTTGCAGGAGTCGCAAGCATAGCAGCAGTTAAAAAACTTAAATTAAAGAATGAAAAAACAGTGGCAGTAGTAACCGGTGGCAATATTTAATAGCGTTACAGCATCTAACTAAAGATTAAGGACTTTCCTGCATTTACAGAATAGACTTTTAGTTCTTCGGTGTGACTTTCAAGGTATATTGCATCATAAAGATCACCCTCCGCCACTTGAATAACTTGTGACATCCCCCCACCCGTAAACGGCGTGGGCTTCCTTTGCATTCATGAAATTACCTCATCCTGCAAAGGATGTGTTTTATCGGTTCTCAGTTCCACGATGCGACTTTTCAATTCCTGTTGAACTGC
>JAJZLJ010000007.1 GCA_021850625.1 Microcaldota archaeon
AGAGCGTATTTTAAATGAACTTGAAACAACTAATAGCGTTGCGTTAGTTATAGGTTCTGGACATGTTTTTGAATGTAAGGAACCACTTGGAGAGATACTTTCAAAAAGATACAACATGGAAATGAAGGCCCTTAATGAAGTTATCTAAGAAGTATTTGTTTTTATTATTTTGTTCTTATATTGAATAAAAGTTATATTTCACTTATAAGTGAAACATATATATATCTTTAGTTTCAAAAAGTGAAATATGAAACTTTATGAAGTCGTATATAGAGAGATTGCAGATATGTTCTTAAAAGGCAACAATACATTTACCCAAAAAGAACTTTCTGAAAAATTGGAAATTTCAATAGGAAATATAAACAAATCCATTAAGAAATTAGAAAGTATAAACGCAGTTAAGATTGAAGCAAGATCATTTAGTATAATTGCCTTAGATAAAGTTATGTTATATTGGGCAACGCATAGAACTTTAGACAAGGATATTGTTTATAGGGGATTTTCTGATTTAAATATTAATGAAATAGAGGCTAGCATGCCAAATGGAATAGCTTTTACAGCATACACAGCATATAAAAAAAGTTTTAGGAGCATACCAGCAGAATATAGCGAGATATATCTATACGCCACTGAAGATGCCATTGAAAATATAAAGAAACGATTTCCAAAACAAAGTAAATTCCCTAATATTTTTGTACTTAAAGCAGATAAGATATTATCACATAAAATACTAAATGAAAAGGTAAATAGTGTCTCAATCCCGAACATTTTTGTCGATTTATGGAACATAAGAACGTGGTATGCAAAGGAATTTGTAGATCTCTTATCTAAAAATTTATTTGGTTGAAAGGATGGAGTTTTGGAACGATGAAATAACTGAAACAAGCTGGAAAAAACTTATTTCGCTCAGAGATAATCTTGACTTTGTTTTAATAGGGGGATGGGCGGTTTATCTTTACACGAAACTGCATAAATCAAAGGACATCGATATGGTAGTAGATTATAGCACTTTAAATAAACTTCAGAAAGAATATGTGCTTAATAAAAATGAAAGACTTAAAAAATTTGAGATTAAGCTTGAAGAAGGATTTGATATAGATATTTATCTTTCTGGTTATTCAGTACTGAGTTTTCCGGTAAAGGATATTTTAGAAAATACGAGGTTACGAGATGGATTTAAAGTTCCTAAACCTGAGATTCTTCTTTTACTTAAACTAGGTGCTTTTATGAATAGAAAAAAGAGCATAAAAGGCGGGAAGGATGCTATTGATATTTTAGGCATTATTTTTTATGCAGATATAGATTTTGAGTTTCTTAAAAAAATAATAGAAACGCATAAACTTGAGGGCTATCAACGAGAACTTTTGAATGTTCTTAATGAATTTGAACTGCCTATGATAAAGTACCTTAATTTAAATCAAAACAGTTTTTCTAAATTGAGAAATAAATACAAAAAGAAGGTTCTGGAGATTTTGTAATCTCGTAGCTCTAACTTCAAAAATGAAAAATAACCAAAAGTAGAGGTATTATTTAGTCCTTGTTTTTGAGTGATTTGCTTACTACCATAGGTACTTCATTGTATATTTTATATACGATTTCTTTATATACAATTTGAGTTATACGCTTACTCAGGACCGTGCTCCTTTGTGTAAAGCAGTATCTCTTGGTGCTTTTTAGGCATTGGATTTGCCCTTAGCCCATATATTGCTTTTATACCCTTTTGAACGGCAAGCTCAACGAGTCTCTGTGTTATAACACCATCAAGAACTATTGCATGAACACCTTGTGATGACTGTACAGAAGAGAGAAGATCACGTATAGGTATCTCTTTTACCATATTTCCTGTGCTATCGTAAAGTCTGCTGCGCAGGCTTCCAGAAAGTGCATCTAACCCAGTAAGATACTCAGTAAGAACCATAGTCTCCAACGCAGGTTTTTGATGCTCTACTTCTTGACTCTGTCTGTTTGATTCAAGATTATTGCTACTCATATTTGAGTTTGAGTTAGTGTTATGCTGCTCTTTCTGCTCTTGTATAAAAGGCCTTGAGTGGCTTTGCTCCTGCTCTTGCTTATCACGTCTTTCAGCACGTGTATTTGAGCTACTTGATCTTTGAGAGAACTGAGATTGAGTAGAGTAAGACTCACGCTCTTGTGCAGGCTCTTTATCCGAGCTATCGTACTCAGATTGCTGCTTTTGTGGTCTTTCCCTCTCGCGCTCCTGCTTCTGTTCTTGTCTTTGCTTAAAGCCAGGATGATACTGATCTATAGGTATCTTGGTTCGCATTGCCTTGATTATCTCCTTTCTAGTTAGATCCTCTACCTCCTTTCCATCAGGAGCTCTTGCAACATAATCCACATCAGTAACTGAGGAGATGTTCTTTAGAATCATATCTCCACCCCTATCTCCGTCTAAGAAAACAGTTACCTCCTTTTCCCTGCAAAGAGTTATTATTGTTTTTGGAACTGCAGCTGCGCCGCCTACCGCTATTACGCTTGTAACATCATTTCTTAAAAGATTAAGAACATCAGCTCTGCCTTCTACCACAACAAGCTCTGGACTCTTCCCTACTTCAGGACCTGCTGGAAGATTCTCCGGACCGTAGGAGATTATCTCACTTGTTCTTACCTCTGATTGAACCATCTCACTTAGCTCCCTGCTATCAGGTATCTCGGTATTAAGCAACAACTTTACAAGATCCTTTGCCCTTGTTAATATCTTTCTGCGCTTCTCTGACCTTGTATCCTCTACCTTTTCTATTGAGAATTGAGCTTCGTATGGGCCTACCCTATCGACTGATTCAACAGCTGCCGCAAGAATACAGGTTTCTATTCTGTCTAATGATGCAGGTAAGAAAAGCTTTCCGAAGCTCTTGTTATTTGATTGTTGAAAATCTATCTCTATTCTACCAATCTTTCCGCTCTTTTGAAGCTCCCTTAAATCTAAATCGTCTCCTAAAAGACCTTCAGTCTGACCAAATACAGCCCCTATTATATCGGGCTTGTCAACCATACCACTTATAGAGAACTTTGCCTCTACCATATACTTTACTATGTCCAAATATGTTTTTGCCATTTATATCACATGTTTTTATTTTCGTTATATTTACATTTCAAATAACTGTTCTATAGGAGCCAAGACTCCCTCTACGTGAACAGTGTTTAGCATCTTTAAAAATGATCTTCCAGTTGTTACATCAACTGGCGTATTTCCAGATAAAAGCGCATTTGAGGCAAGCTCTGCTTTCTCCATGCCTCTCCTGTCAAGGTCCATTAAAATAACCACCTTTTCTTTAGGCATAGATACACTTCGCATTACACTTTCATATGTATGCGCAGATATACCGAGCTGTTTTAACGTATTTATATCGTGTTTTCCCTCAACTATTACAAAAGAAGACTTAAAAGTAAACAGCATGTTCTCTATAATGCGTCTTCTATGTAACTCCTTTCTGATGTGCTTCACTTTGATCACAATTGCAAAGCTACAACTATACAGTACGGAGCTGTGAAAAGCCCTTTTCCAAGTAAATTAGCGTGAAATTTATATCGTAAGACATTTACTCATTCCTGTTAGTGCAACTTATTACAATTAATTTATAAACAATAAAGTTAATAAAGCTATACTACTAAAGGAGTATGTTCCTTGAAAAGGTATTTTTTATGAGTACTTTAAAAACTGAGCTTGAAGATATGGAGCTGTTGTTTCCAGACTTTAAGAACAGCAATATGGAGGTTTTTAATGAGTTTGCCATAGGAAATGGCAAATTGATAGGAAAAGTAGATAAAAGCATATTGTTGCTTATTGACGGATTAGGATTTGATCTGTTAAATGAGGTAATAGAAAAGGACCATTTACTGTCAAAGGCATTTAATGAAGCTAAAATAAACAAGATAAGCACTGTTTTTCCTTCTTATACACCAACGGTAATAACCACTTTGGAGAGTGGGCTTTTTGTTGGAGAGCATGGTATAGTAGGAAGCCCCATACCGGTAAGAGAGTATGGAGAGATGGTAAATGTATTTGAAAAGGGTTGGGGAGTAACAGAACGTGAACTCTCAACGCCCGATACATATACCTTGTTTCCAGAGATGAAAAATGTAGAGAAACTTGGAAAGAAATCTGGTTTTTCCTATCTGCAAGACGAAATGGTCTTTAAAAAGAACAGCAACATACTTGATTTTAAAAAACTAGGAGGCAAGTTCAAGGAGTATATCTCACAACGAGATTTTTTTATACAATTAAGAAAACTAATTA
>JAJZLJ010000014.1 GCA_021850625.1 Microcaldota archaeon
TTGAAACCTTATATAGTTATACAAAGTTTAAATATTATAATAAATACAAAAGAATAGTAGCGAAGACAGAATTGGATACAAAAAAGCGTAAAAATACCTACCCTTTTAGCTTAAATATACAAAGAAAAATACCTGAAATACCAGAAATCAAAAAAGATATTGATGTTTCTTTAATGATGACTACATCTTCGCCATTAAGGCGAGAATATGCAAAAGAAATAATAAGAGTATGCAAAAAGAAAAAGTATAATTACGAAGTGTGGCTAAATAAAGAGATACCACTATCATATAGAGTGTATTCTAATTACTTATCAAAAAGTAAAGTATCAGTAGCTATCGAAGGTGTAGGATACGATACATATAGATATTGGGAAATACCTGCACACAGAACTGCTATGCTTTCAACGGATATAGGAAAACACATACGAATAAACAATAACTTTGAGGACAGAAAAGAAGCTTACTTTTTTGATAAAAAAGAAGATATAGAATCAGCTTTAGAAGATTTAATCGAAAATAAAAGGTATGAAGATATAGGTGAAGCAGGATACGAAAAATATAAAAAGTTCCATACTCCATTAAAAAGAATGGAGTGTGTGTTGAAGGTGATTGATTGAATATAGTAGAAATTCATAAAACTATAAAAAAAGGTTGGGATGAGTATAACGCTTACTTTTGGATTGGTTCTTTTAGTACTCTTATCGGTGGTTTTTTCGGATTTGCAGGTGTCGCAGCAATATTATTTTCTTTTGGTTTCTTCTGGTTTATGGGAAAGTTCCACACTAAACTCGAATCCACTCAAAAAGATGAATAAATATTTGTAATACATATCTTTATATACTTTTCTTGTTTATTATTTTTGGTATGGATATGTATTACAAGTGTTTAATTTGTGGAAAGAAAAATATTAAACACGAATACATACATTATTTAACTCATCCTTTTTATATTTTAGCAACTATTTTTCTATTAATATTAATATTTATTTTTTCAATATCAGTTCTTTTCGTTTTGTTTTTCAAATTAATAAGAAAAAGTATGTTTCATGTTGAATAGGGGAAAATATGTATCACTATGCTTGTTATGATTTCAAGACAGATTATACAAAATGTAAAAATTGCGGTTGTCATGTAATCAGTCATGGTAGAAATCTTTTTGGCAGAAAATATGTACATTCTTGGAAAACTTCATCAGGGAATAACCACGAAGAAAAACAATGCAAAATTCATAAATGTTCAGTTCCAGAACCTCAAATCAAAAATCAAAGAATAAAGGTATGATATATATTAGTATATACTCAAATTGTAAATAGAAGATATTATGTGGATTGCGTTATTATTTATAGGGATTTCTTACGTTTTTGCATTAGTTGCTGGATTAAGCAGATTTAAAATGAAAGGAACTTTCAAAGGTTTTATTTTAGCAATATTGGCTTTCGGTTTTGCAGTAATATCGTTACCTTTTATAGTTTCAAATAATTATGTAGTTCACCCTTCAATAAATATAATATCGTCAGGAGGTAACACACTTATAACTTCTTATAACACAACAACATCTCCAACTACAAATATACAGAATATTATGTTAGGTTATGCTGAACTTAATGCATTGATAATGTTTGCATACATTTTTGTTATTTTATCATCTATCTTCACAGAAAGAAGAAAAAAAAGGTATGAAAGATGAACAAAAAAATACCTTTTTTATTTATTTTTATAATTTCTTTATCTTTATCTTTTGTTAATTCTTCATTTATAGTTTTACCTAACATTTCAGCACCACATTATTCTTATGTTGCTTTGGCAATATTCAGTATCGGATTAATATTATTCGTAATATTAATGTTTTTAGTATTTGGAATAATATTTTTAAAAGGGAACTTTACAAATGGATTAATCATATTCGTATTAGCTATGATTTCTTTAATATGTTTACTTCTTTCAGGTTCTTATGTAGAAACAGTTTCATTTACTTCTTATAACGTCATTTCACCATCAGGGAATTATATTGTTAATAATACTTCAATATCAACAACACCGATAGCTACAAATCAATTATTCGCAATTCTTATATTTTCTATTTCTGTAGTGGACGCGGTTTTGGCTTTAATTAGTTTATTGATATTCATGTTTTTTCAAAGAGAAAAAAAGCGTAAAGAGAAATACGAGGATCAGTGGGCATAATGGCTAGTTATTATGGACTTATTATTTTTTATCCTATAATCTCTACTTTATTTGTAAAATGGACTATGAATGGAAGCTGGTTTAAAACCTTTGTAAATGAAGTATATCTATGGGTAGGATTTAGTTTAACTTTTGGAGGCTTACTCTTTATTTTATTTAATACAGTACGTCTTACTTCAGGTATGGCTTTTCCGATATTTATTTTATACACGATATTATATATTTCATTAAGCGTAATAAGAAAAATATTGTTTAACGGAAGCGTTGATATAAGATCGCATTTGAACGGAAGCTAAAAACATAAACATAAATAACTTTCTCTCTATTATATAATAGAAACATAGGTATAAATATGGCATTTGTTAGTCCTTTTGGAAGTACTCCTTTTGTAGGAGATGTAAATCCAGCATCAACGTCGTTACCACAGAATCAAAAGTCTAAATCTAATCCTGTAGCTACTCCAGCACCTGTGGAAACAACTGCTCCGTTTTCTTCATCTTCTTCAATTTCAGGACCAGAAGAACTGAACTCAATAGTAAAAGGAGTAATGTTTACTAACTCCAATACTAATAATAATCCAAACCAAAAAGTCGGAGAAACTAATGGTCCTGGCGGTAGTTCAAAAGTTAGTTCTGTTGCTACACAAAATGGCGTAGTTACTACAACAGTTAATCAACAAACAGGCGATGTTTATCAATCAGTAAACGGAGGTCCTACTAATTTTGTTGGAAATGTAAATACAGGAAGTTTTAGTTTTCAAAGTGGTTCAAGTAAAGTCAGTTCTGCCACTACACCAAATGGCGTAGTTACCACGACTATACCTAAAACTGGTTCTGCTGCTTCATTCAATAATGGAGGTTCTTTTGTAAGCGGATTAGCTTCTTCAACTCCATTCACACAGATAAAATCAATAAATACAAATAATGGAGATATTACCTTATCGGACGGAACTATTTTAACACAGAATACTTCGCAATATGGAAATTTTATACAAAATAATCAAGCCGCAATAAACTCTTACGAAAGCGGTTTATCATACAATCAAAAAAACAAAATAAGCCAATTATTTAACGATTATGCACTAAGTGGATACTCAACAAGTGCAGGAGGAAATGTTCCGCTTTATTCTACCTTTGGAAATTCTGCAACGCTATCATTCACAGATCCTCACAGTACTGCATACACGTTATCTTATACCTTACCTAATGGACAAGTATTTCAATATTCAGGAAATGTTTATGGAGTAGGGGTAGGAACTGTAGAAGCAAAAGATCAGGCAGTCCAAAACGCATACGACGCATTACAACAACAATACTCAACAATAGGTAGTTTACCTTCAGGAAGCGTAGCACAAGTTTCAGAAAGTCCAGGCGGTTTACTTTTAAATATTAAATTAACAAGCGTAAACGGAGGACAAGCAACATCCAACTCTAATTATCAAACCATACCATTAGGAAATGGCATAACCGAACAACTCCCTACTTCAGTATCGCAAGGATCTATAACCTCAAATGGCGTATGGACACAAGGAACTAATGGCAATTTAAGTTTCATTCCTATATCAAATGTATTTACTTCTACAGGTTCAGATACCATGATAATTTATCCTAATACAAAATCAGGTGCAATAGAATTAAGTAATTTATTAGGTAATTCATTAACTAATGAGCAATTACAATCATTACAACAATCAAATCAACCAATTACATTAACTATAAATCCTTCGCCTAACGGAAGCTATACCTTAGACATAACGCAGGGAGCTATGAGTGGTGCTACAAACTTAAATATAATTACTCCTACTTTTAGAAACGGACAAACTGCTAATCCATTATATCAAAACGGACAGGATGCTATCACGCAACAAGTATCTGCAACAGGTATTCCATCATACGATCCTACATCAGGAAAACTCGTGCTTCCGACAGGATGGCAATTAGATTCTAATAATAATCTTACGATAAACGGACAACAGC
>JAJZLJ010000016.1 GCA_021850625.1 Microcaldota archaeon
GATTAGATCTGTGCATGTGCCAGAAACACTGCGGCAATACCCAAAAATACATCATTCTGCAGTTTTCGAGGATTTTAATTGAGATTCAGGTCAATTAAAAATACCCTAATCAGAGAATGGAAATCATGCAAAAGTATATATTTATAAAAGAAAAGTTATATTCATTTCTTGGCTTAATTGAGGATATAAATGCAAGAACATCTTGAAACTGTAATAATATTGGCAGGAGGAGAAGGTAAAAGATTAAGGCCGTTTACCGAACATACTCCAAAACCAATGATAGACATTTTTGACAAGCCTTTGATAGAACACATGATACGCATATTAGAAAAAAAAGGCATTAAAAGAATAATACTGGCTATAGGCTACAAAGCAGGCAAGATAACAGAGTACTTTGATAAGAAAAAGAATGAGTTCTCTGCAAAGATAGAGTACTCTATAGAAAAAACGCCTTTGGGAACCGGTGGTGCTATACGGCTAGCTTTATCAAAATGCACCGATCAAAAGGATGTTCTTGTAATTAATGGAGATAGCATTTTCATTGCAGATTTAAAAAAAATGTATGACTCACATAAAAAAAATAATGCTCTAGTTACTATTGGAGTTACTATTATAGACGATATATCCGCCTCTGGTGCTGTAAAATTGTCAGGGCCCGTAATTACTGAGTTTATTGAAAAACCTATGATAAAAAAAAGAGGCATAATAAATGCCGGGGTGTATTTAGTAAATTTAAACATACTAAATAAATTCCCTAAGGAAGAGAAATTTTCTTTTGAAAAAGACTTTCTCGAAAAAGAATCAAAAAACAATACACTTTATTCTTATTTAATAGATGAGTTTTATACTGTAAACGATATAGAACAGTATAAAGAGATGGTCAAACAACTTAATGGCAGGAGATTAATATGAATAAAGATGAAGTTGCATTATACATAAAAGAAGGTTCTGATGTCCGTTTGGATTCAGATATAGAAAATATATACAATATTGGAGTAATAATTTCAAGGGTAATGGCAAAAGGCGGAAAACTCTTAATAATGGGTAATGGTGGAAGCGCTGCCGATGCTCAACATATAGCTGCTGAGTTAGTAGGACGGTTTGAAAAGGAACGAAGATCACTACCTGCTGTTGCATTGCATGGAAATACCTCTTCTCTAACTGCTATAGCAAATGATTATGGATATGAACATGTTTATGAACGGCAGATAGAGGCATTTGCAAAGCCCGGAGATTTGGTTATAGGGATCTCAACAAGTGGAAACTCTAAAAATATACTTTTAGCTATGGCAAAGGCCAAGGCATTAGGCTGCATTACAGTAGGCATGACGGGAAAGGATGGCGGAAAACTCACAGAGCTTTCAGATTATATGTTCAAAACAAACAGCAAAAGAACCTCATTAATTCAGGAGGTACATATAGCGGTTGGACATATATGGTCAAAGATGGTTGAGGACTCAATATAAAAGATAAAAGGTTGCGTTTATGTCAAAAAAACATCTTGTAACTACCAAGACTCCTTTAAGGATAACCTTTACTGGAGGAGGTACCGATTTACCAGATTATTACACAAAAAATGGCCCTGGAGCTGTAGTATCTGCGGCTATAAACAGTTATATTTATATCTCAGTAAGCAAACATTTTTATCCTGATGAACTTAGAATAAGTTACTCGTTAACAGAAAACGCAATTAAAAATATTAATGACATAAAACATCCTACAATAAGAGAGGCACTTCGTCTTCTTGATATAGAAAGTGGCATTCAAATAGTGAGCATAACTGAAATACCTTCAAAAGGTACCGGTCTTGGCTCAAGCAGCAGCTTTTTAGTTGGCCTGCTAAATGCATTGCATGCTTGGAAAGGCGAGCTTGCATCTCCAAAGCAACTTGCAGAAGAAGCAGTATATATAGAAAGAGAAGTTCTCAAAGAGAAAGGAGGCAAGCAAGATCAGTATATGGCAGCTTATGGCGGTATAAATTTAATGGAGTTCATGAAAAATGGAGAGGTATGTGTAAAACCTATTCCTATATCTACAAAATTAAGGAAAGAGTTAGAGTCAAATTTAATTATGTTCTATACCGGTAACGAGAGAAGCTCAAGCGCAATACATGAAAAGCAAGCATTGGGAATAGGAAAAAATATAGATAAATACGATCGCATGCGTGAAATTGCTTATCAAACTGCAGATGTGATAACCAAAGGCGAGTGGCCTTTGTTGGGCAAACTTTTCCATGAAAATTGGCTTTTAAAGAAACAGCTTTCTAGTGAGATAACGAATAATGTGATAGATACTTATTACTCAAAAGCTCTTGCGGCAGGTGCTTTGGGCGGAAAATTAATCGGTGCAGGAGGTAGCGGTTTCATGCTCTTTAATGTGGTTCCTGAGAAAAGGAAGGCGGTTGCTTCTGCTCTTAATCTTCAAGAACACAGTTTTGAGATAGAGACTCAAGGAAGCAGGGTTATATATGTCGAGTAAAAAACGTATAGCGATATTATACTCTGAAAGCATCTCTAAAGCAGCGCTTGGAAGTACCCGTACTTTATTAGATCTTGGCAACATGTTACTTGATTATTATGATATTAAATTTTTTTCTCTAGGAAAAGAAAATCAACATATCCATACCGATTTAGGAATAGAAGAAGAAAGCTTTTACTCCTTGGCATCTTCTGATTCTAGGAATACAAAATCAAGAGTATTTGATTATATCTCACTAATTTTTTTAAACAAGCAAAGAAGTTATCAAATAATGAATAGTAATAAGGCTATTCATATGGCTATACTAAAATACAATCCCGACTTCATAATAACTCTTGGACGCAATCTTGTAGATTTAGTTATAATGCTGCAAAGAGAGCTCCCATCAGTATGTACAATTTCAATTACCGATGACTTTCGCGTAGTTGAGAACTCAATAAAGATAAGAAGAGAAAGTATAGTTAAAAAAGACAAAGGATTCAAACGCATGATAAAACTTCTCTTTTTCGATGAAATAAGTAAACATCATTTATCATTTTCATTAAAAATATATGAAAAGATGCTTAAACAATTAAGCGCAACTGCGTTTGTAACCGAAATAGATAAAGAGTTGTCGATAAGAAGATATCCAAAAATAGCTAAAAAGTTCTTTGTTCTTCCAACTGCATCATTTCCCGATAATAAAATATTAAATAAGCCAACATATCCAGCTAAAAACAAAATAGAAAAAATAGTATTTATAGGAAACTGCAAACACGAGCCCAATCTTGAAGCTATGAAATTAATAGAAACTGAGATAGCCCCTAAATTAAAAGATAAAAACTTTGTTATTATAGGTTCTGGCTGCGAAAAGAGGAAAATAGGAAATGTCGAGTACACTGGTTTTATTTCCGAAGAGGAAAAGAACAAAAGAATAGATACTGCGGATCTGTGCATAGCTCCTTTAAGGAATGGATCAGGTATAAAGGTAAAGATACTAGATTACTTTGCAAGATGCATGCCAGTAATAGGAACAAATGTCGCATTTGAAGGATATCCAATAAAGAATATGCAGAATGCAATTTTAGAAGACGACATATCTTCTTATGCAAAGCATATACTTATACTAGAGTCAAACAAGGAGCTAAGAGAGAAAATATCCAAAAACGCAAGTGCTGTATGTGATTACTTTTCCTACTCAAAGACAGCTTCAAGGTGGCGTAAGGCCTTGGAATCTATTAAGAAAAGTTCTGATTAGATATAAAACGTTAAACATAACTCTTTATCAAAATCGTTTTATATTAGCTTTATATTATATACTATATATAATTATGATGTAATAAATGATGGAGCTAGTGTCATTAAACGTATTTTTTATCATTTATTATTGTTTCAATCAAAAACTAAAGAAGTATTATCAAAAATTTAAGGCTTTGGCTTCCGTCGTAGACGTGCGTGTATCATAGAACTACACTACTACGATAAACGAAATTTAATCTTTAATATATAAAAAAAATGTTAAACAAAACGATCTATTTAAATACTTTGCATATTAACTAAATCTCAAAATATTAATGTGATATCATGAGAAGCATAAAAGCGAAGCGAATAGCTGCTGTTGCAGCAAGTTTGTTAGTTGGTCTTGCATTTGCAAGCCAA
>JAJZLJ010000003.1 GCA_021850625.1 Microcaldota archaeon
AACTTCCCAAATCCTTCATAGCTCGAATAAATTTTGTTTTTATGTAAGATTAAAGCTTATAACTTAAGTTTATTTAAAAACCGCAAATATTATAAACTGATAAAGGCTCGCTCAGGGTGGAACAGATTTGATTAGTTAATGTTTCTTGTGGTCTTTAAAATAGATAGGATCCTATATAATTTAAAGGTTTCATCCGGCTTTCATGGATAGATTTGCAGGATTTGTCTGAAATGATACGTTTTATCATTTCTAAGAATTTAAGAGGGCCTTTTAATGCGGTTTCTCCAAATCCTATAAAGATGAGTGAGTTTTTTTCTATTCTCGCAGAGATAGAAAATAAGAAAAAGCTTATCAGAATACCTAGCTCCATTATTAATTTATTCTTAGGTGATATGGCTCGGCTTTTGCTTGTCTCCAGTCAAAGGGTAATACCTAAAAGAGCAATTGATTCTGGGTTTTTGTTTAGGAATACTGATATTAGAAAAGTTCTGTTAAATTATCTTAAAGTATAAGTAAATTTCAACCCGTCACAAATATCCAGTCTAAAGCATTTTCTTAGTAATTATAATTATTGGATTAAGTTATGGATATTTTTGTATAAAATCATAATGTTTTTATAACGTGCATTTCCAACAGTTAATATTACTACAAACATTATACATCTTTACTTGCATATTTGCATATAATTATTTATTATAACAATGATTTTTAATTATATGGATAATATCTCTAGACACGTTCAAAATAAGGATGAAGTGCTTAAACGGCTCGGCGTAAATGAAGAAGGATTATCTGAAAAGGAAGCCAATTCCAGAATCGCAAAATATGGTTTGAATGATATTGAAACTAAAAAGAGACGTCCAGTCATAAAATTTTTACTAAAATTTGTAGGTACATTGCCTTTTCTTCTGTATTTGGTAACAGCAATTTCTTTTTACTTAGGTAGGGTAGTAGATGCTTATGTTGTGATAGGCCTGATTGTATTCAATGGGATAGCATCATTTATAGAGGAATACAAAGCTGACAATACATTGGAACTTCTAAAGCAAAAATTATCTGTGATGGTAAATGTTAGAAGAGATGGCGAATGGAAAACCGCCCCCGCAAAAATGCTTGTGCCGGGAGATATAATACGTGTGAGGTTAGGTAATATAGTGCCTGCCGATGCTGTTATAATTGAAAGCGATTATCTCTCTGTAGATCAGTCTATGCTTACAGGAGAATCTCTTCCTGTAGACAAAGAAGAAGGAAGCACGGTGTTTTCATCTTCTATAGTAAGAGGCGGAGAGGCTACGTGCGTTGTTACTGCCACTGGGAAGAACACTTCTTTTGGTAAAACTGTTGAGTTAATAAAAATTGCAAAGACAAAAACACATTTAGAATCGATAGTGTTTAACATTTTGAAGTACCTTATGATTATGGCGATAGGACTCGTTATAATGGTTTTCTTAGCATCGGTATTTACAAGCATAAACATATTGTCAATTATACCATTTTCCTTGCTTATACTATTGACTTCGATACCAGTGGCGTTGCCAGCAACCTTCACTGTGGCTATGGCATACGGTGCTGGAAGACTTTCATCAAAAAGTATTCTAATAACTAGACTTGAGTCCATAGAGGAGGCATCTTCTATGAATGTTCTGTGTTTAGATAAGACTGGCACAATAACAAAGAATAAATTATTCGCAGCAGAGCCAATCCCATTCTTAAATTTCACTGTAGAAGATGTTTTAAAATATGGTGTATTAGCTTCTCGCGAAGAAGATAACGATCAGATAGATCTTGCAATAATAAACAAGGCTAAGGAAGAAAAAATAGATTTTAGCATGTTTAAAGTGGTAAA
The DNA here is from genome assembly GCA_021850625.1 of Microcaldota archaeon. Classification (GTDB taxonomy): domain Archaea; phylum Micrarchaeota; class Micrarchaeia; order Micrarchaeales; family CABMGC01; genus JAJZOD01. Next base: position 1,847 of record JAJZLJ010000003.1, read on the forward strand.
GTTTACGCCATTTAATCCTACGACTAAAACCTCTGGATCTGCAGTTAAGGTTGACAATTCGGAGGAGGAAGTAATAAAAGGATTTCCTGCTACTGTAATGGATAAGTGCGGATTGGATGATAACTTGCGTGGAAAAGTAAATAGTGAAGTTATTAGGTTGGCAAGTAGTGGCTTTAGAGTTATAGCTGTTGGTAGAAGAAAAGATTCATGGGAATTCGTGGGTTTAATCCCATTACGTGATGAACCTAGAGAGGATAGTAAGAGACTAATAGGAGAGCTTAAAGCACTTGGAGTAAAACCAAAAATGATTACTGGGGATAATATAGATACTGCAAAAGAAATAGCAAAAGAAGTTGGGATAGGGGATAAAATACTTGATGTTAAAGATTTAGAAGGAGCAGATGAAAAAACTATTTCAAAATTAGTTATAGAACATGATGGTTTTGCTGGAGTATTTCCAAAAGATAAATACACAATAGTAAAGGCATTGCAGGATGCAGGTTATCGTGTTGGAATGACCGGCGACGGTGTGAATGATGCATCAGCGCTAAAACAGGCTGAGGTAGGCATAGCAGTTTCAAATGCAACCGACGTAGCTAAGAGTGCAGCAACCATTGTTTTAACTTCTTCAGGGATAGAGCCTATTGTAGACGCTGTAAAAGAAAGCCGATCAATATTCGAGAGAATGGTAACATACACAGTTAAGAAGGCAGCGAGAGTTATTCAGACATCTGTATTTCTTTCGTTTGCATTCATATTATTGCACTTTCTTCCTATGAAATCAATACAGCTTATCCTGGCACTGTTTTTAAGTGACATAGGTAGTATAAGCTTAGCTACTGATAATGAAATATCTTCAAATAAGCCGGATACATGGAACGTTAAGGCGATAATCAGTTTTTCCATGGTTTTCGCAATCACCTCAATAGTAGAGACCGTATTGATGTCATATATAGGTCTAGATTTGTTTCATGTAACTACTGCTGGATTCCAAACTCTATTGTTCATAACGTTTATAACATCTATGGAAGTTATGACCTTAACAATAAGAGAGCGTAGAGCATTTTGGGCGTCATTGCCTAGCCCATTTGTCTTAGCTCAAGTAATTATAGCTTTGATAGTTTCTTATTTGTTCGGTTATTTTGGGATATTAATGGGGCCAGTGAGTTTAACTCTTATATTGATAACATTTTTAGTGGGGATAGTATTCCTTTTCGTGGGTGATAGAATAAAGATTCTTTTATTGTCTAAGATTGCCGAATTTACATCAATTTGAGTCATTATGGTACATAAATCGTAAAAACAGAAAAGCAAAGAAAAACCTCTCTTCTAAAATTGTATTTTTACGTCTTTCTATACTCTCTTTTGGATTATACTCCAGCATCTGCTCAAATTCCTCGGAAGTAATCAGGTATTCAGGCATCAGGGAATTCTTAGGTTTAACTGGCTTGATCTTAGATAGGCCTATTGTTGCCTTATATGTTTTACTGAGCCATCTGAGAAAGTTCTTGAAGACCTTTACATTGGAGTTCTTTGTCCAATCCTTCCATTTAGGATTGCTATTGATATCTATAATAATTTCTTGAGTCTTTTTATCATCGATAGTCCTCACATCATACTTGATGCTTCTAAAGATAGGTTTAAGGGCCACGGCTATTCGATTCATCCGGTTGAATGACAGGGCCTGCCCATGCTTAAACTCTAAGAATTCTAATAGCACTTTTTTGTTCACGTCTGTTATCTTAGGACTACTTTTAATTGCTTTGATTTCGTTATCAAAGATTCTCTTTCTCACATCGTCTTCCATGTTTACACCTCAAATTTAGCTTTATTTAAAGACGACAAGAGACATTAACTATTTAATCTTCGCTCAGGGAGGGATTCGGACCCTCAAGGGATTGCTCCCATAAGCTCTCCAGGCTTACGCGATGCCAGGTTACGCAACCTGAGCTTAAAACATTATATATA
>JAJZLJ010000023.1 GCA_021850625.1 Microcaldota archaeon
TGGTATTATTGCGTTGAACTGGGCAGAAGAAGGTGCAGTAGTACTGTTTATACATGCTGTTCCTGTTACGGTAATAGGGCCAAAACTCTCTCCTGTAAGGACGGTAAGTGTACCATTAGTTGCAAAGATTGGATCAGAACACAAATATCCACTATTTGCGACGCAGCTTCCACTGGTATGTGTGCCTATATTAAAAATGCCTAAACTAAACAATGCGACCAACGCAATTGCAATAAGAAGTATGGTCCATCCATATGTCATGAGATACTCCATTGCACTTTGTGCGCGAAAAGAGTTTGATGAAACTCTGGAAAGTTTCTTATCTGAAATTGCCTTTTTTGAAGGCAAAACTTTTTTTAAAAATACCAATGAAGAATTGTGAGAAGTTCTTGTTTTTTGCACATTAATTTGGTTTGGAAAGCATCTGTTTTTTAATTTTTTGAACATGAAAATCTACTTATATCTTATTATTAATTAAGATAGAATATTAAAAAGCATTGTTTTTATTTGTATTAAATGATGAGATTATGCTTGTTATAAAAACAGAATAAATTTATACATTTACAATATAGCAAAAAAAGCAAAATAATAACTCTATTTCCAATATTTAAACGTATAAACTAGAGATGCAAATCCAAAACCTTCTACAAACCATAAACTTACAATTCTAAAAAGAATTGTTATTACGGAGGCAATTCCAAAATCTATTCCCATTCCGGAGAAGAAAATAGTAAGATAACTTATTAATGCCGCATCAGTAACGCCTAACGTCCCTGGTATTCCAGTTACCATTCCTATAAGCAAAGACGAAGTGTATATGAAAACAACCTGTGGAAGATACGCAACTCCAAGACCTACACCAACACTTAAAATAACAAAATAAAGAGCAACGCCATTCATAAACATTGAAGGTATTGTGTATATCATTGAATAAATATAAACATCTAAACCCAAACTCTTATTGTTTTTAAAATATAAAGTTGCATGCTTAAAGAAGCCGCGCAACCATCTGATATTTCCAAATCTACTTTTAATAAGTTCAAAAGGCCCTTTATTATAAAAAAATATAAACGGAAGCATTAGTAGAAAAGTTATAATCAGAGATAGTAATATGTATTGTTTAACCAAAACTGACATTAATAATGACAAAACAACAAAACCAAAAAAATCGGTAAAATTATCTGCAACAACAGCAGGAAACACCTTTGCGAATTTGGTATTAGTTATTTTATTTATGGTATATGCAACAACGCCCCTTCCCCATCTACCTGGCGTTATATCCATTGAATACATTGAAAGATATATCATGATATTTTTTGTTCTATCTATATGTATTCCTAATCTTTTAATATATAACTCCCATTTCGGATATCTGATAAGATAGCCAATAAAAAGAACAACAAATGCCATTAAAAAATAAAATATATTTACAGAAAGCAGAGATTTAACAAATGTATTATATCCTTCATTAATTATTGCTAAAATAGCAATTATAAGAAACACAAGAAAACTCAGTCCCATTACAATTATTATAATCCTTTTCGCTTTAGCAACGTTTTTAGCTCCTTCATCGAGTTCTTCAAAACGTCTTTTCTTGCGTCGCATGATATTGTTATATTCTACTACTTTTTAAACTTTATTATTCTTTCAGATGCTGCTTTTTTATCTATGCATAATAAAGCAACCGCACTTTTTTCATGATAATCCGTTACTATATAACCAGACTCTTGCGCTATTTTTGCTGCAAACTCTTTGATTTCGTTGGTTCTTGGCATCTGTTCGTATGATAAACCACGTTTTTCATTTCTTGCCCCTCCAACATATGAAAAGCCTTTAACCTCAACATACTGTGGCTTCCCTATTTTTATCAGTTCGACATATCCTTTAACATCATTCATACTAAGTTCTTTAACAAGCGTAAGCCGGAACACTCTTCGTGTATTGAGTGTTGAAAAATAATTTAAAAAGCTTAAGAAATTATCCCATGTAGCGGTAAGATTTTTTGCTCTGGTTATCTTTCCATAAAGTTCTTTATTTGGTGCTTGAATTGAAACATAAAGCTGTGTTGGTAATATCGTTAAGGCCTTCAATGCATTTAACATAGTCCCATTAGTTACTACAAACGTGCTTATTCCTTTATCATGGAAGGCAGCAAGTAATTCGTTCATTTTAGGATAAAATAGCGGTTCTCCTGTAAGACTTAGCGCAACATGAGCTGGATCATTAGATTCATTCCATCTTTTCATATCTACTTTTTCATTACCTTTATATCCGCTTACTATTCTCTTATGCTCATTTATAAGCCCCTCCACTACTTTTTCTGGCTCATCCCATTTATCAACAACGTTAAGCTCGTTCCAAGTGAATCCTACCTCTTCTGGTATGATTCTCCAGCAAAAAGTGCAGGCAAGATTACAACCTATTGCGGGAGTTGCCTGTATGCATCTCCAGCTACGTATGCCATAAAATCTGTGTTTATAACAACTTTCTCCACCCTTAAGGCTATCTGAAGTATATCCACAAATCTTTGTAGCAGAGTGCTTTCCTACGAAATGATAACCTTGACTTTTCATCATTGTGGCAAGACCTTCTGGCATGTGTGGCTCATTTTTCATATCCTTTATAGTTGCCTCTGTTTGTTGTTCCTGCATAACATAACCTAGTTATATTATATATTGTAAAGAAAGATTTATAGTTTTACATTTGAATGTTATTATATAAATGTGTAATTCAATGACGCATAAAATTCAAAAAGCTCAAGCAGCAATGGAGTTTATAACCACATACGGATGGGCAATATTAATAATAATGGTAGTTTTGGGTTTTATATATTATTTACTATCTTCACAATCAAACATCACTCCTACAATATGTAACATAAACTCTAATTTCAAGTGCACCGAGGTTTTGATTGAATCAAACTCTCTATCTTCTTATTTATTATTTTTTCTTAACAACAACCAGCAATATCCTCTTATGGGGACCACAATCACTGCAAACATAAGTTCTATAGGCATTTTAACTGCTAAATGTCTTCCAACCTTTGTACTTCCTGGCGGAGATCTAATATGTAGCACAACAACCTCCCAAACCTTTTCAAATTCTTTATCTCTTGGAGGAAAAATAAATATTAATTCAACAGCATGTACAAATTTAACAAATCCAACTAACTGTAATAATGGAAATCCTATAAATTACAGTGGAACTATTGATACTAAGGTTATACCCTATTCTCCTAACAAATGCAGTATCTCCTTAACCTCTCCTTTCAGTTCGTTAATACATAACACGCGTTATCCAATAAACGCAACTGTAAAGATGAACGGCTTTCCAATAGCTGGGGCAACAGTAAATTTCACAACAACCTCTGGAAACCTTGCAATAACTCCGACCTATGTAAATACGGCAAGCAATGGAAATGCAACAACTTATATCACCTCAAACGCTGCTACAACTGCAACACTCAAGGCCGTTTTTTACACCTGTCAAAACACCCTATCTTTGACTTTTTCGTAAATAAATATACTGATTGATTTTTCTGAAAGGTTAATAATAAAGAGATAATAGAAACTATATCTATATATATTAAAAAATAAATATAAACGTGATATCATGCTCGAATTAATATATATTTCAAAAAACAAAATCTATGCAACTGATCAATCAACAATTGACATATTACGAAAAGGCTTTTTTGGAACAATGGAAAAACGAAAATTAAAACTCAATATCTTCGAAGCTCTTTATTTAATTGAGGTAAGAAATGCAGTATGTAAAAACAAAAAGGAAACTCTTCAATTTTCAACACTTATTTCCTATTTTAATACCTCTAAGAAATTCATAGCAAAATATCTTACATATAAAGATTGGAGAGATCGAGGACTCGTAATAAAAGAATCTGAAGTATCTGAAAATGAACCATCCAAAACTCCAATTAAACAATATCCTTCAAATAAAGTATTATTTTCATTCCCAAAACTTTCAGGAACCTTCTTTCCTTCAGACTTAATTTCTATTGTAGACAACGAAGAAAAAGGAATGGAGATATATCAAAAACTATGGATGGGTCAATATGGGTCATATAAAGCCGCAGAACGAGGCAAACTAAATAAACTTGATATATATGAAACTGTTTTTCTAATGGAACATGAAAAGCTTGACATTACTGGATTCACAAAGAAACAAATAATTTCTCTTGCTTCTCTAAGGCGAAAGGATTTTTTGAAATTATTTGAGGTATATACAGATTGGAGAGAAAAAGGTTATGTAATAAAAACAGGATTTAAGTTCGGTACACATTTTCGAGTATACTTTCCCGGAGCAACACCAATAAAAAATAACACTGCAGGATGGGTTCATTCAAAACATGTAATACATGTATTTCCAAGGGACTCTCGTCTTTTAATATCTGAATGGGCACGTGCAATAAGGGTGGCACACTCTGTAAGAAAAACCTTTATTCTTGCAGTTCCAGGCTCTGCAACACCTAAAAAAATAGAGATAGATTTTGTATTATATCATAGAAGAGGCGGAGAAGCAGAGAATCCAGAGATATTCCCTCCAAAGTATGCTATGCTTTCATTAAGTGAGGAAGAATATATTGGTGGAAGGGAGTTTTCTAGGGCTATAAACAAAGCAAAAGAAAGAAAGCTAGAGCTTGTTCTTGCAATAGCAGACAGGGAAACGGCTGTAACATATTATAAAGTAAAACAGATAAAATTAAAGGACAGCGATGCCGACTACTATGAAATTGATTGGATGCAACCCTAGGAGTTCCTCTATTCTGAAAATATAGAAAAGTTTTAAATAACTGCTCCTTGTAGTAATAGCAGGCGATTATATGAAGATATCTGAAATATACAGAATGGATATATACAGCGATGAGGGACAGTACCTCGGGGACGTTCAAGATGTTATAATAGATCTTGAAAAAGGAGAGATTAGCAGACTGCTTATGACTCCATGGAAAAGCGCAAAGAACGATGCTAATGTAGTTCTAAAGAAAAAGAGCATTCTTTATAAAAGTGTAAAGAACATAGGCGATGTTGTTCTTGTCTCTGGCCCTACTGGTTCAAAAGAGGAGCCTGCAAGCAGAGAAGAAATAAATGATCTTTCAAGATAAATATTTTTTTATTCTTTCTTTTTATTCTTTCTTTTTAATTACTTTTTTTATTCTTCTTTTATTTTTATTATTATTTATTTCAATTTAATTACTTTAGGCAATTTTACTCCTAACTGGCCTAAATATGCACCAGAATAAGGATTACTTACTCTATTGAGTGTTGTAGCAAATATTATGTGCGCAAATCTCAATCCTGGGGTTAACATTATCGCATTTGAACTTGCATTAAAAACCTCCAATGTTATATTTCCTGCAAAACCTGCATCTATTATTGTTGGAGGCATCATCAATCCATGTCTTGCCCACGTACTTCTTAATTCTACAAAACCCATTAAATTATCTGGCATTTTCAGATACTCTATTGTTGACATAAGCACCTGTTCATGTGCTCTTATAACTATTTTTTTGTTATTTTTTTCTACAATATACTCCTTCTTCACATGTTCTACACTGGATGGATCAAGAACAAAGTCATTTCCAAGTTTTTGGTTGTGCCTAGCTACTTCATCATAAAGCCTAAAATCTACTCCATTCTCTCTTATTATGTCCTTTTTAAATGGTTTTATCTCAAGCCTTCTGCTTCTTATCATATTCTCCAAATCATAGTCTGACAGTATCAAAAAAACACCTATATCAAATTTTGTTGTTTATCTTTTTTAATAGAATTTATAACTGTTGCGAATATAAGATCTGAAATCTCTCTCTCGCTTCTTTTACCATCTATTCTTATCCATGTTTTAGCTCCATACCTTTCTGCATAAAGCTTCTCATAAACATTTCTTACTTTATTCATGTAGTCTTTGGCACTTTCAAATCTATCTGTTTTTCCCTTTTGCTTTTTTTTCCTTTCAAAAGCAATTTCAGGTTCAAGATCAATATAAAAAACAATATCCGGCCTAGGAAGCGCCATAATCTCTTCAACCGCCTTGGCCTTTTCATAATCAAAGTTTCCTGCAGATTGATATGCTATTGTAGAGATAAAATATCTTTCACTCATAACTATATTACCAGAAGAAAGTTCGCCTAGAATTTTCTTTTTATCTGACTGCATATCAAGCAAATAAAGAAGAAACTGCTCTTCAACACTCATCTCTATTTTTCCTGCAAGAAACTCCTCGCGTATTATCTTTCCATATCTAGAATCATGTGTTGGATATGAATATAAAGAAACAACATTTCCATTCTCTTTAAGTCTATCTATTAAAAGTTTAGCCTGGGTGGTTTTTCCGCAACCGTCTATGCCTTCTATACATACAAACAAGCTTTCCACAAGCCTCACCGATAAGCAGTAATGATATACACAGCAATGTTTATATTACTGAATAAATAACTATATACGCAAATATATTACAACGCTCCTATCGTCTAGCTCGGCCAAGGACGCGGGGCTTTCAATCCCGCAACCCGGGTTCAAATCCCGGTGGGAGCAGTCATGCGAAGGGGTTATATATAGCACGCACATTTTGCACCCCCCTATTCTATCGTCGAATTATATACTTTTATTCGCTGTTTATTTTCAGATTTAATATCTTCACCTAATCTTCAATGTCTTTAAACTTCTTTGTAACTGTCGGTATAAACGTCCTATCTTCATATTTTTCAATTCTTTGTCTAATCAATTTCAGTTGATTCCTGCTTACATCTATCTTTCTGTCATACTTAAACATGTCAAGTCGTGTGCTTTGCTTTTCTGCTTCGGTCTTATTCCAATTTAACAATTTGTTTTTTAAACCTTTGAATTGTGCATCATTCACTTTTTGCTCTCCTTCTATCTTCATCTTTTCAAATGATGCTAGCTCATCTTCTACTTCTTGCAATTTGTTCTTTGCTATATTGAGATAGGTATTTGCCTCCTTCTTTATTTCTGCATATCTCTTATCTGCTGCAATAACTTCGTCTCTCTTTTCTTTCACATCACCTATCATTTTCTCAATTGTTCTCTGTGCTTGAAGTTCAGGATACTGTTTGATGTAATCCATCATGCTATTAAAATTCATTTCATCTATTCCGGTCCGTATGAATTTCTGCTTTATTTTCATGCTTCTATTATGCTTATTATTTTGAGTAACATCCCACATTCCTTTTTCGTGTGTAGTGTTTTTGTTTAGTAGATTTCCTAGACTTGTTAATGATTCTGCCCATTCTCTTCTAGTGCTTTCCATATTATTTTCAGCTTCTGTAATTTCCACAGCTTGCCTGTTGAACTTCTCAAAGTCCAAAGCTAGCTTTTCAGATGAATTATCAAAAGTCGTCCAGCGGGTATCTAATTCTGTCTGTATTGTCCTCTTCCAATAGACGGGATCTGTTGTTTTAAGCAGTCTGTCCCACCATCTAATATTCTCCTTGAATGGTTTGTAGTCCGTAACACTATTTTTATTTTCTTCGGTCATAGTCACACCTTTACCAAATAGAATGTCCAATTTTTCCTTGTCAATCACTACGTCGTATATATTGACACTTCCCTCTCTACGTTTCGTAAATACACATAATATTATGGGAATGTTAATCTCCTTTTTGATATATCTATCCTGATACCAAATTTTTATGCTAGCTCCTTTAATATAAAACCCACCTATGTATTCAGTCTCTCCTAAATGGATTATTACTTTGCCTGAATGTTCTGGCTCATCGCTCTTGGTTCCAATTCTGTAGCCAGCATAAGTAAGATGATGTATTGGTCTCCATTTTGTTAAATCCTCATTGCTCATCATACCACTATTTTGAAACACTTTCTAGCCATTCACCTATGTTTTCCGCCCTAATATTCCCTTTTTCATGCTGATTCCTATTGCCCATTAGCTCACTTGAAATATTCCTTTTCTTGAACATTCTTTGGCTTTATTGAAACTTCAAAATATTGTATCATAAACTTTATTGTTTCTTGCTTGGTTTTGAGTTTGTTAACAGACTTGTAAACCTCTATTATACTATTTTCTTTTTCAGATAATTCTAATTGTAATTTTACCATATAATTCCTTGTTATATTGTATAACATTATGATATATAAATCTTTTGTAAAATCCTTTACTTAACTTCTTTATATCACTTCTCTTATTTGAATTCTGTTTATGTATCAAATGTATATACACAAAACTGTTTCTTTATTCATGAACAAGATTACTTGATCTTTCCAATAATCTTACTATAAACCTTTATTCTCTTGCCTTCCTTTATGTGCTTCTGCATATACCACAGAGTTGATTTATTTATATCTAACCTCTTGCGATCTTTGGGTGTTAGGCTAAGCACTTTACTGCGAATATCTGTGTTGTCTTCTTGCTTTATTTTTAATTCTGGTACATTGAATTGAAGTTTACCAGACCCTGTCGGGCTGCGCCACCGAAGGCAAGAACCGCAAGGAGTTAATGAAGAACGTCAAGGAAGCTATTCAAACGTACCTAGAAGCACTCAAGAAACACGGAGACCCAGTACCAGTAGAGATGGTGCAGGTAAGTGTCTAGGCTCATATCAGTAAATTACAAAAAGGTAATCAAAGCCCTAACCAAGCTAGCTACATAGTAATGCAACTTGCCGATAAGCGAAAATATCAACTATTTTTGGAGAAATGAAACCCGAAATCATGATAGTGGTTCCAGTCCACAGGCCGATAGGCAAGGGAATGGTACGCACCATAATGCGTGAGGCAGATATAAGCATGGATGAATTTAACAGATTGCTAGCTTGCAGTGCGTTGGCACGTTAGCCCACGTGAGGAGCGTAGCTCTGAACGTGCTGGCGTAGTTTAAGGATTACAGGTTCCCTTACTAGGAGGCAGTTTAAAGGAATACATAAATATCTATAAAGGGTCATTTTTATGGAAATAGACTCGTAAGCAAGTGTATCTTTATGATAGACAAAGGAGTAATAAAGGCATTAACTAATTTCAGCAAGACAAAAAAGGAATTTGTGAAGTTCTGGGAGGACATCGACCAGCCTATAGAGGATATTATTAAACCACTACAGATAGAGACAAATACCAATATTGGAAGAATTTTTAAAACTATAAGGAACGAAACCGAATTATTCAAGCTTTTACCTAAGAACCTAAACATAGAAGCTGCGTATGCCCTGTCTGCTAGAAAGAGGAATGAAGCGCTTAAGGAGATTTTCAAGGGGCACATTGACATAATATTAAGCGCATATTTCTGCTCACTGTTCGGGAAAAATTTTCAATCTCAAAGTATTTGGGCAGCAAACAACATACTAACAAAGAATGAGCAGGAACAAGCCGGGGAAAACTTTGCGGCTAGATATTTCTTAACTTACAATAAGAATAGTATGGTTCTAAATGACATTTATTACAGTTTGGTCATGATAAAAAATGAACAAGAGATGTATAAGGTAAAAACTACACCACAATTTAATGGGATTCTGACGTTTGATAAGAACGTGCTGCAAAGAACATTAAATTACTATGAAAAGCGAAGAAAAAACCATCGAAACAGAATTAAAATTTGGTGGATTAAGGACAGAGGCGAAGAATGCGATATAGTATTTAGACGATCTTTGTCTAAAAGTGTTACAATACGATTATGGAATAAAAATAAGTTCCAGATAGCCGCAGATGTCAAAACGCTAACTATCAAGAAGAACCTTTCGGCAATGAATTTGTACACGAAAAAGAACAAGAGGCTTATGCTCAAATATCTTAAGCAGATGTTAACATTAAAAAGTGGTTCCACAAATATAGAATTTGATCAAGTTCCATTTTCTATGACTAAGATAGAAGCAGATAAACTTCTTGACAATTTGTTGCGGAATAGAGGGAATAGCGCAAGAATAATCGAAGCAACAATAATAAATTTTCCCGTAACAACAAACCCAGAAATTAAAATGAGAGCTGTAGGTGCGGATGGCATCGAAGAGGCACTTTCTGATTTTGGTAGAAAAGGAATGAATGTGGATAAAAATTATATCAAAAATATGAAAATTAAGTATTTGGACCGGTACTTCACACTGAAACCCACTTTAGATGGGGATAATATTATATTTGAAGTAAGCGGTAGGGGTATAAGCAACCAGGCCAAAAACGAATTCTTAAAAGAACTGAGCAGAATCTCTAAGGTGTGATACATAGATCTACGGGTAAATGGTTATACAATGAATGAAAAAGAGGTTCCAATATCTATAAATCTGGAGCTTAAAACAGAGGACTTAGATTCTAAATATATGTGGTGGCTTTTGAATAACAAACTGGTTGAATTAAAAGAGCAGAAATTTATAGTATGTGGAAAATGCGGGGAAAAAAGGACGTCAACAAGCGATGTGATTTTTTGTAATAACTGCGGGGCAAGGTTGAATCAAACAAAAGCTATAACGATAAATAGTATAAATAAGATTAATTACGAAAAACTTTTAAGTTTAGTTGAAGAATTCTTAGTGAAGAATTTAAAAACAGAAGTATCATTCGTCAAGCGAAATATGGTTGTTTCGATATCGCATAACGGTAAAGAAATTTTAACTATATTCCCAGAAATTTCAAGCATTGAATTTCTTGTAAGGAAAGACGCAGACCATTGTATAGTAGTATATCTAGATCCTAGAACTAAATATGGTAGTTCCCTATTTAAAAATAGGGCATTTTATGTTGGAAAGTTTATTAGCCTAGAACAGGATAAGCTGGTAGAGTTGTTAAATGCACTTACAGAAAACAACATAAATGAATACGCAAAGGCAGAACGAGAGTTCAATCTTTTTATCCAAAAAATTAGCACTATGAGTAATCAAGATAGAGGAGCAAAATTTGAACTCTTTGTTAAAGATATGCTTGACAGTCTAAAATCTATATTACCAAGTAAACTAGAACACTTAAGGGTCATGCATCCTGATGATTTATACAATTCAAAAATCGTAAACATTGGAGGAGCTGGATATGAGGATTTTAGAGTAATAAACTTATACGAATATCTTAGCGGTATAAAACCTGAAAAATCAGGTGAAGCAAAATGCTATAGTTCTGCGACATTTACTAAGGAGGATTTTGGGGAGGCGTTGAGACATGCTTTAGAAGATGATATATTAATTGTTGCAGCCACAGATAAGATTGCACCAAGCGTTTGGAATAATGTTATTAATATGAAAAGGCAAAAGGGGTACTACAAATATGTAATAATTGATAGGGAATTGTTAATGATTCTGCTCGGCTTCCTTATCGAGAAAAATTCAGAGTTCTTACATTCATATTATTAGAAAGGGAAAGCAATTTAAGTTTGAAAGAAGATACATTGGTAGGTAATTATAGTGGTTTCTAAATTAGAAATAAGTTTTACAGACAAAGTCTTACTTGCTTTTAAAAAAATAAATAGCGAGATAACTATAGATTCGCTTGAACATGACTTTAGCCCTAGACTGGCCAAATATCTAATAGAGGGGGTTTTAGGATACAGCGGCTCAGATTATACCTTTGAGCGTGGTAGGACTGACATAACTTTATTTGATGAGAATAAGAACAGAGTCGTGGTAATAGAAACGAAGAGACCAAAAGAGAATTTGGACGCCGAGGAGTGGCGCAAACAAGCTGGAAAGTACGCAGATTCAACAACACATTTTATTGGACTCACTAATGGTTATAGGTTTATCTTGTGGGAAATCAAAGCCGATGAGAAAACTTTAAAATCCGACATAGATTTTAGAGGTCTAATAAATTCAAAGAAAACTACTGAAACCAAGCTTTCTACAAAGGAGGTCGAACAAATTCTTTTCTTGAACAACATAACAAAAGAGCAAATATGGAGTGAGTCAAAATACGCTATTTTTGATCCGTATTACGCTAAAATAGACGTAGCAGAAGATGATGGATTCGATAAGCTTATTGCACAACTTAATTACATTTCAGATGACATATTACGCCAATATACTTATTCTGCGTTTGATGATTATTATGCTAATTATGCTGAATACAAACAATCAAAAAATGAGATAGAAGAGATTAAAAAACACAATGGGGATGATAGAAAGCAAGCTTCCAAAGTAGCCACATATGAAATGAAGATAGAGGGTAAATATAAAAAGTACTCAACATTCTTAGGTTATTATATATGGAAGGCACTTTCAAACAGGCCAGATGATAAAGAAGAAGAAAATAAACAAGTTTTCTGCAAGGAATCAATCTATGTACTTATTAACAGACTTCTTTTCATAAGAATATGTGAGGATAAAGGACTTATTGGTAAGAGGATAATATCAAATGGAGGAGTGGAAAAACTGCGTGATTTACTTCACGATGAGGCCTTTCCAGACCCAGACCTCGGCGTATTTAAGCAAATAGTTTTTAACTTTTCATATGATAGAGGAAATCACTTATACAATCATTTCTACGAAAAGAACAATCCATTAGATTGGTATGAGAGCGGAGATGGGGAACTTGATAGAGTTCTGAACCGTGTTTTGTGGATTCTTAATCAATTTAACTTTTCCAAAGTCGATAGGGACATATTAGGTAAAATTTATGAAAAATATCTTCCAAAGGAGGAAAGAAAAAGACTTGGAGAATTTTATACGCCTGATGAAATTATTGACTATATATTAGATACCGTTGAATACTTGCCAAATAAAGCAATTGAAGGTAACGATTTGATAGATCCGGCATGTGGGTCTGGCGGGTTTCTGGTACGGTCATCAAGGAGACTCATAGCTAGATATGCTGTAAAATTTGATAAAGCCACACCTAAAGAAGCACTTGACAATAAAAAATGGAAAGATGTTCTCGAACGACTTACGCCAAAAGAATGCGAGGAGATAGTAAATGCCGTTGCGCTTCATATACACGGGTTTGATATAAATCCGTTTGCAGTTAATATTACTGAAATGAACCTACTTTTCCAAGTAGTAGATCTTTATTTCAAAGCAAATAAGGCAAACAGAACCTTTATTGTGCCTAGATTTCAGATATATGGTACGGATTCACTTGAAGTTCCAAACGAACAAGCTAGGATAACTCAATTCTATGATGGCTCCGGAAAGAATATGGCTAAAGATTTGGTTACCATAGAAGAGCTGAAAAAGAAAAAATATGATTTTGTGGTGGGAAATCCACCATATGTCAAGGTCCAAAATCTTGTATCAATACAAAAGGACTTGCTGGAAAAATCATTCAAAACTGCAAAAGGCTTGTATGATTTATACACACTGTTTGTTGAATTAGGCATAAACATGCTTAGCAATACGGGAAAGTTTGGATATATAATATCTGACAAATTCATACAACGAGGATATGGAGAACCGTTAAAGGAGATCATAGCAAAAGAAACCTCTATAAAAGAAATCATTGATTTTGGCGACACTCCTGTTTTTGAAGATGTTACAAATTATCCACTAATCTTAGTGCTTTCTAAACCTAATGACGCTACTACAGAAGCAAAAATAATCAAAATTAAGCAGGCCAAATCTGATATGCTTAAAGAAATATCAAATATAGACAAAGTAACGGAAAACCAATACATAACAGCAAAATTTATCAAACACGAAGAATTTGTAAAGGACTGGTCTTTTTCTAATGAAAGATTAAGGAAAATACTGAATGGTTTAGATGGACTGAAAAAACTTAGTGAACTATGCGAATCCATTCAGGTAGGAATTCAGACCGGAAACGATGAGTTATTGATATTCAACCAAGAATTTGTTAAAAATGAAATAGACTCTAAATTCCTAAAACCTTATTTAAAAGGCAGAGATGTAAAAAGGTATTCAACACCCGAACCTAAAAATTTGGTTTTGTATCCATATATTTTAGATGGCGAAAAGCAAAGACTTATTACAGAATCAGAATTAAAACTAAATCCCAAAGTATACAACTATCTAATCGCTCATAAACCAGAACTTCAGAATAGATGGGGTGTAAAGACATACTATGATTTGCCTACTACTAGGTCTATTGAATGGTTTGAAAAAAGAAAGATACTGACGCCAGACGTGTCAGCCCAGCCGAACTTTACTATAATTGAAGGTGGGAAATATTTCTCTAAAGGAAGTTGTTATGGTATAGTCCTAAAACAGAATAAACTTTATGAATTCGTTTTAGGGATACTGAATTCAAAACTTACCTTTGCTATAATCAAAGAAACCAGCGCACTTTTTTCTGGAGGATACTACCGTTTTACAACGGATTTTATGGAGCCACTACCAATTAAACTGCCAATTAATAAAAAAGAGGAAGCCATAGCAGAAAAGATAACAACATTAGTTAAGGAAATTCTAAAAATGAAAAAGAAAGACGCAAATTCTGATACTAACGAGCTTGAATGGCAGATAGATAATTTGGTTTATGAATTGTATGGCTTGAATACCGAAGAACGTAAGCTCATAGAGCAAGCTGTAGCTACATGATTTCGGGTTCAGATTTATTGCAAAACTGAACAGTGCCTGCTTATATGGCTTGCTTGGGAAAAGCTACTGTTCAGAAAGCTGGAATTTTTTATGTTTGTTTTGGTGTTTTGAAGGTGCTAGGATGAAACTAGAAAATGACGACAAACTCGGCCAAGGACGCGGGGCTTTCAATCCCGCAACCCGGGTTCAAATCCCGGTGGGAGCAGTCATGCGAAGGGGTTATATATAGAAGTCCAAAAAAGTTACCTTTTTCCGATACTCTGTCATTAACCTAGTATTGCATAATAATAGACAAATAAAAATTGCCACGTTCAATGCAAATTTGAATTTTTCTAATACCATTAAAAATTTTATTTTTTTAATGTCTGATTTTCGTTGACAAACATTTATGGTATAATATCAAAAAGCTTAAAAGAGAATTAATGTATTAAGATAAGAAAACAAAACATTGAATTTTGGTGGTAATATAAAAGAAAATAGGCATTTTCATGGCTTCAATTATTATCGTGAGGCTGAAGAACAATTTATAAAAGTGATTGAGGAAAACAGAGAATACTTTAAGGCAGAAGAGGCAGTGGATTTGGGAGCTGGAGGTGGAACATTTTCAAAACTGCTTAGCAAGTATGTAAGAAAGCTTTACAGCCTCGATGTTTCAGAAGATGCCATTGAGGCAATGAAAAAGAATCTTGCTGGACTGAAAAATATAGATATAATAAAGAGTGAAGAGACGAAGATGCCCTTCCGCGCTTCTAGTGTAGATCTTGTGTTTACAGCGAATTCATTCCATGACTTGCCAAAGGGCTACGAGAAGGAGATAAATCGTGTGCTCAAGCACGGGGGCAGGTTCATAGACCTTGATTGGAAAAATGTGCCAACAGAACATGGCCCTCCTATTAATATAAGGCTTTCAGAGCAAGAGGTAAAGATGAGGCTTGAACCATACAAACTGAAAGAAATCAAAAAAGTGGATATTGGCACGCACTACATGGTAATATTTTTAAAGTCATAATTCGGAAGCTACTAAAGACGAAGTTATTTTTGTATTAAACTCTTAGTCCAATATTTTGTCAATGAAATCAAATAAATCTAGAAATACCTATCACAAAACTAATATAACCTTTTACCGAGAAAATATTCTATGGATGCCAACGAATCTATGATTTCACAACTACTAGTCGAGTTTCAAGATTTTAAAAGTGATAGAAGTATTTCTAATGAGGATCTATTTTCAAAACTCGGCGATACAAAAAGCATCTTTAGATGGAGCGGGCAGTTTCCAAGTGGGCTTGCTGGAATATTTCTTGACAAGTATTCTAAAAATGGCGACATAATATTAGATCCTTTTGTAGGTAGTGGCACTGTATTATTCGAGGCAGCTAAACGATCACTAGATTGCATTGGTGTAGACATAAATCCTGCCGCTATAATTCTATCAGAGACAGCAAGATTTTGTAACATTGATTCTGAACAAAGGAAGGCATATCTAGAAAAACTATATATAATTATTAAAAAAATAACAGATTCCTTTGATAAACAAACAAAAAAAGGCGGTAAATTTACAATAAACGACTATTCCTGTATAAAGAACAGGCTTGATTCTATAAAAGACCAAAACCTGCTTAATCTTCTTTTAAATGTTTTAATGCGCATGTCAATATCCGAAGAAAAATATACAATAACCGGACTGATTAAGTCTTTTCAGATACATAGCAAAATAATAGAGGAACTTCCATATAATAGCAAAAGTTACAGAGTTTTTAATTCTGATACAAGAGAGCTTCCACTGAAAAACAAGAGTATTAATTTAATTATTACTTCTCCTCCGTATCCTGGTGTTTTTGATTATTATAAAAATTATAAAAAAATAATGTATCTGATTGGTAGGTCCATCTCTGAAACTTCTAAAAAAGAAATAGGACACGGCAGAGGAACAGGAAATAGAGTTTTAGAATTAATAAATTACGCAAAAGATATGAATAAAGCATTAATAGAGCTGCGCAGGGTTTTGAAAGAAGAAGGTAGGCTTATCTTAATAGTAAACCACGAATCAAAAATAAAAAATGTTAAATTTTCAAACTCTGAGTTATTATATATCATTGCAGCAGCATCTGGTCTGCAAATGATACTCAAACAAGAACGTTATTTTAAAAATAGGCGTGGAAATGAACTTCAGGAAGACATACTTCACTTTATTCCTTCAAAAAATAAATTCAAAACATCCAATCTCTATTTCATAGACGCAGTTGCATATTTCCTTGAAAAAGAAATATCTATCTCAGATATTCAATCAAGAAAACTCCTTAAAGATGCATTAAATGCTTTCACTGAATAGTTCTTAGCGAATCTCTTATAGCATATCCAAGCTCCTTAACATTTATTTCTTCTTCTGTACCTGCAGATATTCTTACAAAATTAAGATCCGCATTAGGCCATATTGCAGTAAAATCATACCCAAAACTTTCAATGATAACACACGCTTCATTTACTATTGGGTTTTTTAATAAATGTTCTGCAACATCAAACTGATTCTTATTCCCTCTAGGCTTAATAAAAAATAAAGGCGCAGCTCCTCCAGGAAATTTTTTTGAAGCAAACTCAAAATTCTGATGACTTTTTAAATTCGGATATGCTATAGAAAACAACGCACCTTCCCGTTCTGCTTCTGCAGAGATAGTTGCCAAAGTCATAGCATTTTTGAATATTTTCTGATTTCTTCGATCTAAATCAAATCTTCCTATTAATCGTTCACTTATCAAATTAGTTTGATAAAGATCTGGAACCATACCTGTTTGTTTTCTATACTCTTTAATTTCATTAGCCACTGTAAGGTCTTTTGTATAAGCAAAACCAAAAGATCCTCTGTGTCTTGTATAAAACTTAAGCCCACTTTCAACTCCAATGACTCTAAAACCTTCTTTTAAAATTTCCTGTGGAGAAATAAGACCTGCGGCAAGCGTATTATCAAGAATTATAAGTGGATTTAGCTTTTTTAGGGATGGTATTTCAAAAAAACGTTCAAGATCTAAAACAGGTATATTTTGGCCATTAGCTACAGTTTCTAAGAAAATTACTTGCGGTTTGGTTTTTTCTATTAATTCCTGCAAATAGTCTATTGAATAAGACTCTGCTTCTACAGCTATAATACCTCTTTTAGTAAGGGTTTTTCCTATATATTTTTTATTATTTGAATACTCATTGGTTCCATGCATTATTACTGCATCCTTTGTTAAACTCGCATTTTCTATGGCAGCAACCACGGCAGACATACCAAAAGAAAAAACCATAACTCCTTCAGAATTCAAATCAAACATGTTTGCTACCTTTCTTTCTAATAGTGACAATTCTGTTGTTCCACCTCTAGGGTACTTACTTTGGGGATGTGATACATCATTACATCTAACTGCTTCTCTAAGTTCTTTTATACTATCAAAAGGCCTAACGTTTATGTACGACGGCGATTCCTTTTTATTTGCTTCCAATATCATTAAATCACAACAATTCTTCTTTTTTGCCTATATTTAATATTCATTGTCATAAATATTCATATATGAATAAAAAATAGAAAGATTTATATTAAAATACTACAAAATCATTTTGATATAATGTTTCCTGAATTAATCTCAATATCTATCAGAAGAAGAAAGTTAGGCCTTACACAAAAACAACTTTCTACCAAAGCCGGAATAAGTCAGTCTTTGTTAACAAAAATAGAGCGCGGCTTAGTAACTCCTAATTATAAAACAGCATGTAATATCTTTGAAATATTAGATGAAAACGAGTATAAACAAGAAAAAAAACTATCTGACGTAATGCGTCGTAAAGTTATAACACTTAAAAGTTCTGAATATATAGAAAAAGCAGCAGAGATGGCCAAAAAACACTCAATATCCCAATTTCCCATATTAGAAAATGATAAAATTGTTGGAGCCATAACTACAAATTTACTGGTGGATATTAAAAAACACACACGAATAAAAGATATTATGAAAGAGCCATTTCCAACACTTAGTGCTAACACTCCATTAACAATAGCAAGTAATTTGCTAAAGCAGTATCCTGCAATAATTGTTGTTCAAAATAGTTCTATAATAGGTATAGTAACCGCAGAAGACCTATTATAATCAAAATAATAATAAGAAAAAAAATTCAAAAGTCTTATATAATACTATCTATATAACTTATTATAACTTAGTTATAATTGATGCCTAATGTCAGATTTTATAGGAACTATAATCT
Source organism: Microcaldota archaeon (assembly GCA_021850625.1). GTDB lineage: Archaea > Micrarchaeota > Micrarchaeia > Micrarchaeales > CABMGC01 > JAJZOD01. Next base: position 18,683 of record JAJZLJ010000023.1, read on the forward strand.
TTTCCTTTATAATGGGATTTTCAATATACTTGTCAATGCCTATTTTATTAAGAAAGAAAACAAACCCCAAAACATTATTGTTGCTTAACGCAATAGCCATAGGCATACTAATTTTTTTAATATCTGATATATTTTCAGATGTTACTCCTAATCTATATTCTACTACTTCATTGTACGGATACGGTGCAAATATTATTTTAAGTATGGTTTTTGCACTGGCTTTAATTATTGGTTTCTTTATGCTTTATTTTTTTGAAAAAAGCAGAATAGGAGGAATTACTCCTACAAAAATTTCGTTGATGGTTGCCATAGGCATAGGTCTACAAAATCTAACTGAAGGTTTGGTATTTGGCTCTTTGTCTATAAACATAGGTTTGTTTTCTGGTGCGGCGTTAGTAGTGTTGTTTGGTTTTATATTACAGAATATAACTGAAGGTTTTCCTATTGCGGCGCCACTTTTAAAACAAGAAGATAAAAAACCATGGAAAATATTTATACTTCTTTTAATAGGAGGCCTTCCAACTGTCTTCGGCGGAATTTTTGGTTATTACTACAGTTCAACAACATTTAACATTTTTTTTGATGGTCTTGCAATAGGAGCAATACTTTATGTTATACTTCCTATGATACGACATCAATTCAAAGATGCTGATCATATCAAACAAAGATTAGTTTATGTAGGGATATTTGTAGGTTTTATAATAGGATTTCTTGTAAATTTAGTATAAACAACCACTCTTACACTCTTATAAATAATATTTAATATCTTTTTATGTTGAATTTTTACCCAATAGAATTTATTAATGGGAAGATGTCACAAAGTATTCTAGGGCATTCCATGCTGGTTTAGGTATTAATGTGCTAGAATTCAACAATCCAAAATCAGCACCTGCTCCAGTACCTCCAAGCAACGTATACCAATATATCTTTTTGACAAAAGAATAAGATGAAAAGAATAGCATTTCTTGATTTAAGAACAATGACTGTTTTTGTTCAGAAAGATTAAGTCCTTGGACCCAATTATTTGAAGGTATTCCTGTTTCTGTTATCCATACTGGTTTGTTGGTAAGATTTTCATAAAGCATTAATGTAAAGTTGAAGGCTTGTTTTACTGTAATATTTTGATATGCATATTGCGACAAATTATAGTAAGGTAACGAATACGCATGTATTGAAATTGCATCACAGTACTTATTGGCTCCATAATCCCACACTTGTTTATAAAAAGAATATTCTATCTGTACGTCGTTTAAGGGGAAAAGTTCTGCACCGCCAAAACACACTATAGTCGAATTTGGTTCTTCTTTTTTAATTATAGTATAAGCTGATTTTATCATATTAAAATAATCAAATGCACTTCCATTTTCATAACCACTCATGAACTCTCCTACGAGCGGTTCATTATATATCTCCCACGAATTAACTTCAGGATAATCTTTAAGTGCGTTGTAGACACTCGCGTTCCATGTATTAAGCGTCCAATTGCATCCGGATGTACAGCCATTAGCTGAAGGCTGTGCTCCAACTGTCTGATAATCGAGTATTCCGAGGTATGTTCCACCATTCTTTGTTATATTTTCTACAAAATTTTCTGTTTTGTTATTTAGTGCTATATCTGTCCTAAAACAAGTAAGTCCGGATTTTAAAGCAAAATCCATTGCTGTTTTGTTGAGATCCGCATTAACACAAAAACTTTGCGAAAAGTTTTTTGGTATATTCTCAACCAGATGTTGTTGTACTACAATATTATTTTGATTAAGATAAAAATATACTACAATCAAAAGAATAAATATTGTAAGTGACGTTAATCCTATTAACAATTTTTGCATAACAACCTACTGCTATTGAATTATGTGATATCTCATATGGTTAAAGCATATTGGCTTCAACAAACCTGGAAGTTTATGGATGTCTTTGTTGAAGGTACTTTTATCGGTGGTTTCAAGACGACCATAGTTATTACACAACTTGCATTTATATACATTATGGTGGGCTTATATTTCACCTTTGAATGTAATGGCTTTTTCGCCAACGTTGATAAATCATTTCATCAACAACTATTTCTTAAAAATCAACTTTCATAATTTTGAAAAATTAGATATATTTAAATACTTTGCCTTTCAATTAGGTTTGGTGAAAAAATGATATTCGTTGACGAAACGAAAAAAGCGATAGATATAATCCTGCTTAAGGATAAAAATCCAAAAGCAATGAGTGTAGGAGAAGCGTTGGTATTTTATTATAAAGCATCACTGATACCTTTAATACTTGCTGCTATAGTTGGTACTATATTCGGCACTGTGTTAGGCGGAAAACTTGTAACGTTTGCAAGCTTATTTTCTCATAGTGCTATCTTAAGTGGATTACTTGGATTGTTAACTACAGGATTAGCAGTACTAGTTATAATATCTGTAATAATTCTATTTTGGATAATAATACCTATCGGATTTCTTATTGATGCCATAATATATCATATTTTTGGTAAATTATTGCGACAGTTCAAGCAAGGCTATAATGCAACCTTAAGCGCAACGGTATATGCAAGCATGGTCTCTGTAGTGTTATTCTTCCTTTTCGGTATACCTATCTTGGGAGCTTTAATAGGAATAATAGCCAGTGTATGGGGCATGGTTAGTACTATTGTATGGCTTGCAAGATTCCAGAAAATAAGTTGGGTAATGTCCTTAGTAGTTATACTTGTTACTTGGATAGTACTCTTCATACTAATATTCTTGATTTTTGGAATACTTCTTGGAATAGTATAATTAAATTTATTTTTTCTTTTATTTATTTTTTCTATATTTTAATATATGCTATTAGTCGATTCAAACATAAGCAATATTATTTTTTAAAGTGCTGTTGACAAAGATTTTTATACTTACACTTAATAGAGATAAACATGCAAACTATTGTAAAAGCGTTATTTATTTTGATACTTATTATTGTGATATCTAGTATATTTCTATACTTCTACTATTTTAACACCGCTTCTCAAACAACCAGCGCCACACAAGAACAAGCAACCTCTATTATTTACAATAGCTTACAGAATACATATCCTTCGGCACAAATAAACATAACCAACGTTACTCCATCTTATTATCAAGGAAATTGGGACATACTTGCAAAAGTTATTATTAACTCAACCTCTCCATGTCCCTCATATTTCCTCTATTCGTTTGTTTATCCTAAAAATGGTACAACTTATACTACTGTAAATACTTATACTAACAATTGCATTATATACGGAAATACAAATAATACTACATCTATAACTTCTGCACCTGCTGCAATAACACAGTCTTATGATCTAAAAATTCCATCAATAATGACCTTCGTACAGAAATATGGTTATTCATCTGTAGCTGTACACGCTGCCTTTTATAATAAAATAAACTATCAAAATAATACGTATACTGATATTTGGTTTGTCTATTATTTTGCTCCTGATAATTCTTCTATTAGTGTGTTGATATCCTCTCTAAATGGAACTGCATACGCTATAAACAGTGCCTCAATACTTGCAAGTGTTTCTTTAACCCCAGGAATATATAATCTAACCTTTACTCTAGATAATAATCAAACACATATTCTAAAAAGAGATAATATAACCTTTACTGGTCAACAAATAATTGGTGTTAATAGTAATAATTGTTCTATAATTACGCAGTTGTCTTCGACTAATAATACCAACGAAAGTAATGTCCTAAACAATAATACTACCTATACGATCTGTAAAATATCCTTTTCCGGATTGGCAGCGTTCACTAATTATAATCTAAGTATAAACGGCACAACACGCGCATATTGCCCTAAAACTTCAATCTGTCCAGATATTGATATGTTAATTCATACTTACAAAGTAATAAAAACAAAAAATTATGGAACTACTTCAATAGTTCTATTTAATATATAATTTAAACATGTGAACAAATGTCTATTAAAAATAAATCCTCTAAAAAACTACATGCTCAAAACGCGATAGAGATGCTTACTACCTACGGCTGGGCTATAATAATAGTAGCAATAGCATTAGTTATTCTGTATGCGCTGGGGGTATTTAATCCACAAACTTCTACAGGAACTATCTGCGCAATAAATCAGGGTATTCAGTGTTCTAATGTGCTTCTTTCAACAGATGGTTTTCTTACATTTACATTATTTCAGAATCAATACAGTTCTATAAATATATCTGCAATAGGGTGTTCTGAAAATTTCTCAAACGAACATTTACAAAATCTTCCTCCACAAAATCAGATAACTATTCCTGGTGGAAGAGGCCATATTTTTACTGTACAATGTTATAATAAATCCGGAAGTTTTTCTGGCGGTTTAGGTTCTCAATTAAATGCAACAATATATATAAAATATATAAATAATAATGGCAATTTTCCATATTCTGTTTCTGGTAAACTATTAACTAAAGTATCATACGTTATTACCTCAACAACATCCTCATCCTCTTCTTCATCATCAACCACGTTCTTATCCTCTTCAAGTTCCTCATCTTCATCCTCATCTACAACATATGTTTCATCTTCAAGTTCATCCTCCTCTTCTTCTTCATCATCAACCACGTTCTTATCTTCTTCAAGTTCCTCATCTTCATCCTCATCTACAACATATGTTTCATCTTCAAGTTCATCCTCATCCTCTTCTTCATCATCAACCACTTTCTTATCCTCTTCAAGTTCCTCATCTTCATCCTCATCTACAACATATGTTTCATCTTCAAGTTCATCCTCATCCTCTTCTTCATCATCAACCACGTTCTTATCCTCTTCAAGTTCCTCATCTTCATCCTCATCTACAACATATGTTTCATCTTCAAGTTCATCCTCATCCTCTTCTTCATCATCAACCACGTTCTTATCCTCCTCAAGTTCCTCATCTACAACATCCTCTTTAACAACAACTACGCCACCACAATCATCTGCGTTTTCTTCGTATTACAGTTATTCAGATGTACTTCTAGTATGCAATCCTGCAAGCACCGAAAGCATGCAGGTATGTAATTATTTTACAACCGCTAGAGAAGCACAAGGCTTTAATCCATCATATGTTGTAGATTTAAGCGGCATACCTACCTCGGAAACAGTAAATGACATAGTTACAAACGAAATATTATCACAGGTCAAAGCAAAGATAACCTCTATAGGACTCGGAAAAATAGATTATATTGTAACTACATACGGCGTTCCATTAATAGATTATCCAGAACCGTCCTGTTCTGGAGAAGGCGGCGTATCTATAGATGCGTTGTTAGCAAATAATCTTACAGATTTTAATATTTGCAGTGTAATTCCTGGTTATAGTGTATATGCAACCTCTCCTTATGGCTTGCCTAGTAATCCATATGCTGGAGCCATCTCTAGTTATACTACACAAAGTGCTCTACAAAATTCTGAATTTTCATATAATAAATATCATATATACGAAGTCACAAGGCTTGACGGTCCTACATTAAATAGCATTTATAATCTAATCAAAAATGCTGGCAAAGCAGGAAGCGCCTCAGGATATATTTTGTTTAATCCCTATACAACCGCTAGCAATATTCAGAACGTTCTGCCTTTTTTTGAAATATCCTATGCAGAACAGTATCTAGAATCGATAAATGTAAAGTATCAAGAAGTAGATACTAGTTTTGTAACTGGTGTAGGTGGCCTTAGTGGCTATCTTTCTACAGGCTCTAATTGTGGATGTACGGCAGGGCAGAACTCCAGTACATGGAACCTCGGTTTTGTACCGGGCGCAGTTGGCGAAACACTTGTTTCTACAAGTGCTAGAACACTTATCCAATATCCATGGACTGGAGGCCAATCACTTATTTCAGACCTCGTCATGGACAACATAACTGGGGTTATAGGTGCGGTGAGCGAGCCTTGGTCTAGCGCATTTGATCCTGCTACCTCTTTATTTGATAGCTACTTTAGCGGTTTTAATCTGGCAGACAGTTTTTATGATGGACAAAGTAACCTCGCGTGGAAAATTACTATAATAGGAGATCCTAAAGCCCATATAACTTCATTAACCTCTGTTGAATTTACAACCTCCATCTCTCCAACCTCTGTGGTTTTAAATCCTGGACAATCTACAACGTTTACCTCAACAGTTTCGGATATACGTTTTAGCGAATATGGGTATACTTATCAATGGTATTCGGGGAACTCACCAACCTGTGCCGATGATACTGCAATATCTGGAGCAACATCCTCTACCTATACATATACTGCTATTTCTCCATATAAAAAATACATCTGTTTAGGCGTTACTGACGGATCTCTTCAAGTAACATTCTCTCCTACAACAAGCATAACTGTTCAGTAAGTTTTACTATGACTCATTATGTTAATTTTCTTACTGCCAAATACCAACATTAATATATCTTAATATTCAATACATAAGCAGTACAACAAGAACTAATTCTTGTTTAGGTGTTAATTTGTCAGGATTTGAGGAACTATCCTTAAATGCTGCTTTTGTTGAGATTTTAAAGAGAAATGGTATAATCTCTCCAACAGAGGTTCAGCAGAAAGCAATACCTCTTTTGCTTTCAGGTAAGGATGTAATTGTAAGGTCGAAAACAGGTAGTGGTAAGACATTAGCTTTTCTAATGCCTACATTAAGCAGAGCATACTCTGGTCAAAAAGGAACTACTTTAGTTCTTGCTCCAACAAGGGAGCTAGCGCTTCAGATATCCACAGTGGCAGAAAAACTGAAACCTAAGGGTTTTGGGATAGCCACTGTATATGGCGGTGCATCAATGAACGTACAGATGGATGCACTTTCAAGAAATCCACGTCTTATAATAGGCACTCCTGGAAGAATAATAGATCTTATGAAAAGAAATGCCCTTTATTTATATGAAATAAGTACTGTAGTAATAGACGAAGCAGATACAATGTTAGATATGGGATTCATAGATGATGTTGAATACATATTGTCTGAGACTCCAAAGAACAGACAGGCGCTTCTTTTTTCAGCAACAATGCCTGATAAAATAATAAAGATCTCACATAATTATATGCATGAACCTATGTTACTTAAGATAGGCGAAGAAGAAGGTTTAACTGTTAAGAAGATTAAACATTTATATTTCATAGCAGATGGCTCAAGGAAGCTTGAGGCTCTTTTAGCGTATATAAATGAACACAATCCAAAGAAGGCCGTGGTTTTTCTAAAAACAAAACGAGAAGCAAATCTAATATATAGTTTTTTGAGAAAAAATAATTTAGATGCGATGCTTCTTCACGGCGGTCTTACGCAATCAAAACGAGAACATTCTCTTAATAATTTCAGAAAAGGTGTCCGTTTTCTAATAGCAACCAATGTTGCTGCACGAGGCATAGATGTAAACGATATAACTGATATCATAAACTTTGATGTGCCTGATGATCCTTTTGTGTATGTACACAGGGTCGGAAGATCAGCAAGAATGGGAAAGGAAGGAAAGGCGTTTACTATAGTAAATAGGCAGGAAAAGAATATAATTGAGGATATAAAATATGTTGCAAAGATAAATATAGATCTTATTAATCTAGATACTTATGCCTATAAGGACATAGTTATGAATTTCTTAAAAGATGAACGCCTAAATCGAGGCCATTTCGACGAGGAAGGTAATGGGCATAGACGTTTTGGAGGCGGAAATTATAGAAATAACAGAGGAGGCTTTAGGCACAATGATCGATCTTCAGGAAGCGAAAATACTCGTGGAGACCAAAGACATTACTCACGTGGAAACAACTTTAGAAGAAAGAGAAACAACGACGATAGAGACAATAACGGCGGAAGAAGATTCAGGCCTTTTAATTAATTGTAATCTTGGTTAATTAAGTGAAAATACGCCCAGTAATGTTAGTTCTATTTATCTAGCGTTATTTCTTAATAACCTTTTTTAATATTTATGATATACTACTAATTTTCTTTAAAAAGATTCTTTTCTATCATTTCCTTTATTTTTTCAGGCTGATACGATAACTTTATAAGTTTAGTATGTCCTCTAATTCCTTTGCCTGATTCATGACTTATTATTATTCCCTGCATCTCTAAATCTGCAATATATCTTCTGTATAATCTTGTTGTTTTTACATCTTTATGTAATGATTCAACAATCGAGTTATATCTGCTATAAATCTCTCCACTTAAAAGAAAAGAGTCATTATTTTCATCCAGTTTTTTGTATCTGCCTCCGGTTATAGACATTAACGCTATGGCATAAACTATAAGTTTTTGATGCTCAGGGAGCATTCCTATAACTTCATACGCTATCTCCTCTTCGGCAAACTTTGCAGCTTCAGTAATCTCATTAACTCCTACAGAGCTCTGATTTTTATTATCTGCTATCTCCCCTGCCTTTGTAATTATTTTTAGGGCAAGTCGTGCATCACCGCTATCCTTCGCAGCTATAGCAGCGGCAAGATTTACACACGCCGGATCCACCACGTTAGGCTTAAAGCCGCTCGCAACCCTATCCTTAATTATGGCCGCAAGCTCTTCAGAGTTATATGGCGGGAAGACAAACTCGTTTTCATAAAGTGTAGAAAGGCTTCTAGGATCTAGAACCTCCTTAAATGAGATTTTATTAGAGACGCCTATTATTGTAACTCCACCTGATTTAATATCGCTATTAGATCTTGTAAGCGTATATATAAGATCATCCAAATCCCTTACTATATCTAGTTCATCAAGCACAACAACAAGTATCTTTCCGTCTTCTTCTATCCAGTTTATTATCTTTTCATAAATATCTGTTATTCCATAGCCACGTTTTGCATACTGCGGTATATGATCGCTTGCTATTTTACTAAGAACTCTATACCTTGAGTTATAAATCCTACAATTTACGTATGTAATCTTTGCCTTAATTATTGGAAGTTCTCTTACCTTATCTACCACGTGCTTTATACAAGAAGTCTTTCCGGTGCCTGTTTTTCCATAGATAAAAACATTTCTGCCTCTTTCTCCTCTAAGCGAAGGAGTAAGAGACTTTTCTATTTCATTTATCTGTCTTTCCCTAAAGAGCAGATGTTTAGGAACATAATGTGGAGATAGAACCTCACGGTTTGCAAAAACGGCCGATTCTTTAAAAAGATCTGCAAAGGGCTCCACCATAAACTCAACCTATTATCTGCTTAACTATCTTAATATACTCCTCTTTTATCTCTTCGTTTTTCATCACAGGCACTATTCCTCTATCACTCATCTCTCCAAAATCAGAATTATTTTTTATACTTCCAAGAAAAGGAGCTTCTAGAGCATCGGATACCTCGATTCCTCCTCGCGGATCATTATTAGACATATTTTCTATAACTCCTAATATCGATACGCCAAGTCTTTTTGCCATCATTCCAGAACGTATTGCATTTATTGCAGGTATGTGCTGAGGCGTTGTTACTATTATAAAGCCTTTCAAATCCAAAAGTTGTATTATAGATAATGGTGCATCAGAGGTTCCTGGTGGAAGGTCTATTATTAAATAATCAAGCTCTCCCCACTCTGTATTTTCTAAGAACTCACTTACCATCTTGCCTATCATGGGTCCTCTCCAAATTATAGGTTTTTTATTATCATCTACAAACATAGCAGTAGAAAGAATCTTTATACCATCCATATCGAATGGTTTAATTGGATATTCTCCTGAAGCTTCGTATTTTATTCCCAAGAACATGCATACATTTGGGCAATCTATATCTGCATCAAGAAGACCTACTTTATATCCCTTATTTTTAAGTGTAAATGCTATATTCACCGCGGTTGTTGTTTTTCCAACACCTCCCTTTGCGCTGTATATTCCTATTTTATTTTTTATACCTGCTAATCTTTCCTTTAATCTTTTTCTCTGTTCTATTACTTTTAATATTGAAGGATGAGCAACAGTAACCTTAGCGTCGCCTATCTGGGCTTCCTGTGTTATTATATCACCAGATATAATGTCTCCTTTACTAATATATTGTTTTTGTAATGAAAATTAGAATATGCTATAACATGTATCAACACAACAGGCTGAAAATAAATGCTTAATTGTATTTTATTCCTTTCTAAACAACTCTGCAAGATGGCTAAAAAAAGAGACACCCATAATACTTATTCCTGATAATATTAACATATCACTCGCTATCTTCACAGTATCAATAAAAGTGCCATTTTTAACAGTTTCAGTAAAGGTGTTTACCACTGGGAGCGCGTTTGGACTTGTTCTACTTACAAATGCAGAAGCAATTCCTATTCCTGCTGGAATTGCTACTCCCCAAAAAAGAGAGCCTATACCCTCTCCAATTGTAATTCCGGTATCTTTACTCTTATAACTATTTTTATTAATATTTACTAATGCGTTATGAATTATGTTGCTTGCCGTTCCTACTGTAGCAACGCTCAAGCCAGCACACGGTATAATTAACTCTGCGTCAAAGCCTAAATATCTCTTGCTTGCTACCGCAACACCTGTCAAAGCAACAGTTCCAATTGCAACTCTTCTATAATTTTTTATAGAAATTGTCATATATTTCACATTTAAACTATATTTTCTAATGCTTCTTTCACATCCTGTTCATTCAACGATGTTACTCCTACTTGCAAAAGCACCTTTCCTCCTATCATTATTGGTTTTTCATCTTGAACTAAGGTTATATTCCTCTGGCCGTTTTTCAGATTTTCAGTTAATGGCACTGTCTTATTTGGTGCTATGCTTAATCTAAGCACATCACCTTCAACCTTTGGTTGTGCTATACCTCTTAATGTTCTTTTTAAGGAATCCTGCACGGCATGCTCTTCTTGCTCATTTCTGAAAACAGAAATTAAAGCCGATTCGGAAAGTGATACGTTTTCCACCCTTTTAGTAGTTTTATTTGTCAACATTTCCTTACCATATATATTTGTGATTTTTTTCATATATATGTCTTACTTTAGCCTCATTTTACAATTTACATTAAAAATAATTAAAAAATGCTAAAAAATAGCCAATTCAATATACACGCATTTAAAAGGAAACTATATAAACTTTAATTTTTAATATATAGTGGACTATTTATTTTTAAATAAAACTAGGTATCTATATGTATCCAAACGTGCAAGCTTATGACAGAGGTGTGATGTTCAATCCAGACGGCAGATTGTTTCAGGTAGAGTACGCAAAAGAAGCGGTAAGAAAAGGCGCTACCTCTATAGGTCTCATAGCAAGAGACAGCGTAATTTTCGTTGCGCATAAAAACATAACAGAACCATTAGCAATACCTTCTACAATTCAAAAGGTATTCAGAATAGATTCACACATAGGAGCAACATACAGTGGAATGGTTGCCGACGGTCTTCATCTAATAGATTTTGCAAGAGGCCGCGCACAGAACCACAGACTTATTTACGACGATGTCAAGTCTATAGAGGCACTTTCAAGAGAAGCCTCTGCGTACATGATGCAGGCAACACAATACGGCGGTTTGAGACCATACGCTGTGTCTTTATTGGTGGGAGGGATGGACAACGGTCCAAAACTATTCGAAATAGAGCCAGGCGCATCATTTTTAGGTTATAAAGCAGACGCAATCGGTTCAGGCAAAAAAATAGCCACAGAGATGTTAATGAAGGAGTATAAAGAAAACATGGCCTTTGATGATGCGGTATCTCTGGGAGTTAAAATACTTAAAAAGATAAGCGAAGACAAATTAACAACAGAGAGTATAGATATAGGCAGCATAAGAGAGGAAGATGAATATCAGCTTATGACTGCAGACGAGCTCAAAAACTACATTTAATCTTAATTGATTTTTATGTCTAAGACAGTAGTAGCCAAGTATTCGCATATGGGCGAGGAATTTGAGATTTTTGTAGATTCTGATTTGGCTTACGACTACATTACTGGAAAAATAAAGGATCCGATGAAGGTTCTTCAAGCAGAGGAGGTATTCAAAGACGCAAACAAAGGAGAACGACAATCACAAGATAAGGTTAAAAAAATATTCAATACTATCGACATATCTCAAATTGCAGATATAATATTAAAAAAAGGACAGGTTCCTATAACAACAGAACAAAGGAATAAGCTTATAGAGGAGAAAAGAAAACAGATAATAAATATAATTGCAACTAACTCAATAGATCCAAGAACAAAGGCACCCCACACACCACAAAGAATAGAAAACGCAATGACAGAAGCAAAAATAAACGTGGATCCATTTAAGGGTGCTAATGAACAGGTCGAAGGGGTTCTTGACAAGATTAATACTAAATTACCTATAAAATTTGCAACGGTAAAGCTGGAGATCCAAATTCCGGCTGCTTATGCAAATAGATGCTTTGGAACATTGAAGCATTATGGCATGAAGTCAGAAGAGTGGCTTTCAAATGGCTCTTTAAAAGCAAAGTTGGAGTTTCCGGCTGGGCTAAGAGACGAGGCTTTCGATAAGCTTAACTCATTGACAAAAGGCGAGGTAGAAATTAAAATAGAAGAGGCGTAATAAATGAGAAAAATAGTTATTCCAGGAGAATTAATAGATGAAAAACCACTTAGAATATTAGATTCTATAGTAGAAAACAATAAAACATACTCTACAATAATGGGTTTATACGACGATGAAAAGAAAAGTCTTATTCCTTTAGAAGGATTATGGTATCCTAATAGAGATGATCAGGTTATAGGTATAATAGAGGAGTCAAAACTTAATACAGAAACAGTAATACTTAACGCTCCATATAAAGGACTTATAATCTCAAAATACTCAGAAGGAAAGATGGCAAGTGGCGACTTTATAGAAGCGTCTGTAAAGGAGTTGGATAAGACCGGAACTGTAATACTAACAAGACCAAGAACATTAAGAGGCGGAAAGATAATAAAAATAAAACCTTCAAAGATTAATAGGCTTCTTGGCAAAAACAACACAATGATAAGGCAGATAAGCGAGGGCACAGGCACACGAATAATTCCAGGCCTTAATGGAATGATCTGGCTTAATGATGGAAACATAGACCTTGCAATAGATGCAATAAATACAGTATGTAAAGAGGCGCATACTTCTGGTCTAACTGAAAGGATAGGAAATATGTTAAAATCTACAAAGTCAACAACCATAATAACCGAAGAAAAGGTAGAAGAAGAGATGATATAATGAAAGGAAATATTGAGTTAATAAAAAATGGCAAAAGACTTGATGGAAGACTTGCCGGAGATTTAAGAGATATAAAAATCAAGACTAATGTAGTAAAGAATGCACAAGGTTCTGCATATATAGAATGGGGCAACAACAAAATAATAGCAGCTGTTCATGGGCCTTCAGAGGCTTTGCCAAGACACACTGCCAATCCAAACAAAGCAGTTGTAAAGTGCAGATATATGATGGCACCATTTTCATCAAGCGAGGAGCATGGACGCAGCGGAATGAACAGACGAGCAATAGAGATATCAAAGGTAACCGGAGAGGTATTTGAAAATGTCATACTACGCGATCAATTTCCAGGAACCGAAATTAATCTTTATATAGAGGTTCTACAAAGCGACGGAGGTACTCGTGCAGCAGGAATAACCTGCGCCGCAGTAGCACTAGCTGCTTCTGGAATACCAATGCGCGATCTTCCCTACTCTGTTTCAGCAGGAAAGGTGGGAGACACAGTTATACTTGATCTTAATAAAATAGAGGATAATTACTCAGATGCAGATATGCCTGTTGCAATTCTTCCACGAAACAACGAGATAGTGCTACTTCAGATGGATGGTTCCTTAACTACAAAACAATACTCAGACGCAATGGAGCTTATAATTGAATCAGGAAAGAAGATCTCTGCTATTCAGAGAACTGCCTTGCTAGAACCATATGTGGCTTCTGAAAATAAAAATAAAGGTTGAGTTTATGCAAATGATAACTAAAGAATATTTAACCGGAAGACTTTCAAAAGGCTTAAGAGATGATAATAGAACACCATTCTCCTACAGAACAATATCAATAAGAACCAACGAAATTCCTAATGCAGAGGGCTCTGCCATAGTAGAATTAGGAAATACAAAGGTTCTTGCGGGAATAAAACTTGATGTATCAGAGCCAATGCGTGATACACCTGAAGATGGAAATATAACTACCTCTGCAGAGCTATTGCCAATGGCAGATGAAAATTATGATATAGGACCTCCAACACCAATCGGAGTTGAGTTCGCTAGAGTTGTTGATAGAGGAATACGCGCAGCAGGAATACTAGATACCTCTAAATTATTCATAGAAGAAGGAAAGGTATGGAGCGTTTTTATAGACCTATACGTGCTTAACAATGATGGAAACATCTTTGATGCAGGTACGCTTGCAGCAATGGCAGCACTCAAAACATGCAGAATGCCTAAATATGAGAACGGTTTAGTTATAAGAGAAACACAAGAAAGATTAACCACAAACAATATAGTTACATCCTGTACATTCGTAAAGGTTCCAGGAGCTAAAATTATAGATCCGACCTCTAACGAGGAGGAGCTTGCTGACGCTAGAATAACAATAGCTAATGATTTTGATGTAATTCGCGCAATGCAAAAGGGCATGTCTGGAGCGTTCACGACAAAGGAAGTTAATGAATTAATAGAAACTACCTTCGATAAATCAAAAGAGCTTGTAAATATACTTAAAAAGAATACCGGTGATTGATTGGCAAATAAAAGCATAAGATACGGAGTCAACCTAAGAAAAAGGGAGGCATCTGTAATAAAACAGAAAAATACAAAGTATAAGTGCGATGTATGTGGCAAGGAAGCCGTAAAAAGAGTTAATGTAGCTATATGGAATTGCAGTTACTGCAACGCCACCTTTGCTGGAGGCGCATATACCTATAAGACCTCAAGCGGAGATACTGCAAAGAAGATACTCGGAAGAAATTAAATGATTATATGGTAAAAATAACCTTTTCTCCAATAACCGAGCTCGTAATACACGAGACAGTAGAGGTTGAAAAGGAGGATCTTCTTCGTGAAAGGGTTACTCCATCAGGAACAATGCCTCTTTATTGGTGTAATGGGATTCTTTTTAGTTTTTCATCACTACCTATGAGCGAGGAGGTTGTAAAGGATTATCTTAACGGTAAGGTTCATTGGCTTGAGATACATTACGCAAAGGAGGAGCGCTACACCCCAATATTATCATTAAGCGAGGAAGAATACAAAACAACTATGAATGTAAGAATAATAGATACCTCAAAATCTCAACTTCATAAAGAGCTTACTAAATGGCTAAAAACTATTAAAAAGTGATTAAATGGTATATGTTTGCATGCATTGCGGAAAAGAACTCAAAGCACTTGAAAAAAACAGTATTCGTTGCCCTTATTGTGGCTATCGTGTTCTAGTAAAAAAGAGATCTACGCTTGCTAAAACCGTAAGTACAGATTAAAAAGAAGAATAAAAAATAAAAGAAAAATATACTCTGAGAAGAGTATAAACTTTACTTTCCTGCTACAATATTTTCTGACACGCTTTTTACTCTTTTGTAAGCAACACTTCCGGTTCTTAACTCTGTTCTAGGATCAACGCTTCTCAAGAGCTTTTCAGGGTCGTTTATTAAAAGATGTGAGATACCTCCATCTTCGAAGTTAAGCATAACTCCCTTTACCTCTCCTATAATCCTGCCTTCAGTTGAGATTATCTTTTTTCCATATAACTCAGATATCTTGACCATTTTATCACTATTTAAATTCTATTTATTCTTTTAGATGCAAAAATTCTTATTATGTTCTCATTTAATGTTTTAATGAACTTCTCTCTATCTTGCTTCATTTCTGCCATTTCACTCTCATCAAAAAAGTCCATATGTTCATCTACGAGGCATTCTAAATATCTCTTTGTAAGTGAGTAAGATCTCTGTCCGCAGCTTTCACACTTGAAAATAGGAAGTACTGGTATCTCGACAATATTCCAAGGTTCAACAAACTCAAGCTCCCTATATAATACCCCTCCGCAGGATCTACATGTTTTGTTAATGCTTGTTTTTTTCATATCTTTTTTCTCTATTATTTCATAATTATCTCCGAAGTTACTTAAAAGCAGTTCAGGTATTGTGCCTCCCTTTATGTATTTTTGTGATATAACACCTTCGTTATAGGAAAATTCACTTACAAGAACTCCTTTATCTGTTCTTTCAAAAATAGAAAATAGCTTCTCATCATTTTTTATGTAGTTATCTGTTATATACCTGCCCTCGCCTTTTTTATAAAGAAGAAGTTTAGGCATCAGAATCATTTATTATATACTTTTTAATGTCTTCCCTAGTTACCTTGCTTCTTCCTTTGTTCTTTGCGTTGTTAACGGCAAATTTAGATATATCGTTGGCTTTTTTTTCAAGTATTTGAGCAAGCTCGTCTGCACCATCCTCGGTTATTGTAGCCCCGAAGTAACTTTTAACCAGTTTCTTTATAGAACTTTTAGGTATTTTAGCCATTCAAATCAGCACTCAAGATCTTCATCATTTAATCAGAAGTATTAAGCTCATCACATATATTATTAAATAGAGAAAATATATATTTATAATTCTTTTTTATTTTTTATTATTATATCTCAAATCTGTTCTTTTTAATACAAATTTTATATATTAATATTTTTGACATTATTAATATAAAACATAACTTCTTTAGAAAGCTATAAATAAACAAAAAACCAAAATATTAGCGGTGTTAAAATGTTAGATGTAACAGATAAGAGTTTTGAACAAGAAGTTTTAAAATCGAAAACCCCAGTTATTGTTGATTTTTGGGCTCCATGGTGTGGTCCATGCAGAATTTTTTCTCCTATAATAGAAGAGGCAGAAAAAGAGTTCCCTGGAAAAGTAAAGTTTGCAAAGTTAAATACAGATGATAATCAGGAAACAGCAGGAAAGTTTAACATAATGAGCATACCTACTGTTCTTTTGTTTATAAATGGTCAGGTAAAGGCTACCTCTGTAGGTGCTCTTCCAAAAGAAAGCTTCAAGAAATGGATTGAGAAAAATATATAACTTGATTAAATGGCATCACTTCCAAGAGGAACCTCTGACTTTGCTCCTGAAGATGCAATACTTCTGAAAGAAACAATAGAAAAGATAGAGAATATTTATCGCCTCTATGGTTTCTATCCTTTAGAAACTCCTGCGATAGAGCTTATGGAAACGTTGACCTCAAAAGCATACGGTGAGGAAAATTCTAAAGAATTATTTGTCATAGAAGGCGGAACAGAAGGATTGAGATATGATCTTACTGTTCCTCTTGCAAGATATATATCAATGAATAAAGATACAGTACTTCCATTCAAGCGTTATCAAATTGGTACGGTATGGAGAATGGACGAGCCGCAGAAAATGCGCTATAGGGAGTTTTTTCAAGCAGACATAGATATAATAGGAAACGCAGAAATAACCGCAGAGGTCGAACTTATAACAGCTACATGCCGTGCTCTAAATATTATAGATATCAAAAATTTTGATATTTTAATAAATAGCAGGGTAGTGCTAGGCGGCATTCTTGATTCATTCGGAGTCAAACCAGAACTTCACATCTCTATAATGCGTATAATAGATAAACTTCCAAAGATAGGCAAGGAGGAAACAAAAAGGCAAATAATAGCAAGTGGCATAACCGATAGTAATGCTACTGAGCTACTAGAGCTTGTACTATCTGATGTGGAAAATGAAGAGAAGCTTGCTATCCTTTCAAAGAAGCTAAATGATTGTAAAGCGGAGATTAGCAATCTCTCCAAGCTCATAGAACTACTCAAAAAGCAAGATATAAAAAATAAGATTATAGTAGATTTATCTCTTGCAAGAGGAATGGATTATTATACTGGTATTATATGGGAGTTTATTGTTACCGAGAATGATAAACGTCTTCCCACAATTGCTTCTGGCGGTAGATATGATAAATTAATAGGCAATTATCTTAAACGAGATATTCCTGCGGTTGGTTCTTCAATAGGCATAACAAGAGTATTTCCTCTATTAAAAAATAAAAAAATAAGAACATATGCCAAAACATATGTGATATATATAGGGAAGGAAAATTCTGAGTATGCACTAGGAATAGCTGATATTTTACGTAAAAATAATATATCTACTGACATGAATCTTCTAGAACGGGGGATAACCAAGCAACTTGATTATGCAAATGCATTAAAAATACCCTATGTTTTAATAGCAGGAAATATTGAAAGAACTGCAAACAAGGTAAAATTACGAGACATGTCTTCTGGCAAAGAAGAATTATTAGATATCAACGAAATAATAACTATTCTAAAAACAAAAAATATGTGATATTATGCCTAAATCAGAGGTAAACGAGGTAACTGAAAAGACCATACATAAAGGTGGTATATTAACAAAGCTTTATTTTGACATGCAAAGCAGCAATGAAGCGGAGTTGCAGCCTTTAATGACAGATTTAATTAATAATAAGCTCATGAAATCGGCTGGAGTTGTATACTGCTTTGGTAGTATAGACGAAACTATAAAATTAGATACGGTATATTCAACAAGCGCAATAGTAACTACCTTATTTACAGATCTTGGCGCCTTGATAAATGCTGTTTTTAATTTTGCTCCTGCAGGCATAGAGATTTTAAAACCAGAAAATGAACTTGTTATAAAGACAAATCAGTTACAATCTGTAATGCTCTCTTTATCCGAGATCTCTGTTGACTACTCCAAATACATATTAGAAAGAGTGCTAAAGAAAGAGGAATACGAAAAAGTAATGCTTGATCTAAAGGCTAGAGAAGAGTTAGGTAAAAAATTAATAGGGAAAAAAGAAGCAGAAGAGAAAAAATAATAATATACTGCGCCAGTCATCTAGCCTGGTAGGATACGAGCTTCCCAATATCTAGGAATAAGCTCGACGCTCGGGTTCAAATCCCGACTGGCGCATAATTGAATTATAATTTCTTGAAAAAGAATTATTTTCCTAATTAAAAATTCATCTAAAATTATTTATTAATTATTATTTATATTTTATTTTTCAACTGTCTCTATCCTTTCCTTATTTTTCTTCCAATTGCTTTGGCTACAACCCTTGCATCATCCATAAGCTCTCCGAACTCTTCTATGCTGAGCTGCTGCTCCTTATCGCTAAGGGCCTTTTCAGGATTATTATGAACCTCTATCTCAAGCATATCTGCTCCGGCAGCTATTGCTGCAAGCGCAAAATCCTTTACAAACTCTTTTCTTCCTGCAGCATGGCTCGGATCAACTGCTATTGGAAGTCTTGAACTTTCTTTAGCAACTACTATAGCACCAATATCCATAGAAAATCTCGTAGCATTTTCTATACTTCTCGTACCTCTGTAGCATAGTATTACATTGTCATTTCCATTTGAAAGAATATACTCAGAAGACATAAGCCATTCGTTTACTGTTGTTCCTAATCCATTTTTCAACAGAACCGGCTTTTTCTGCATTCCTAATTTTTTCAACATGTCAAAATTCTGTGCGTTTCTTGCTCCTACTTGTATTAAATCAACTTTTTCTGAGTAAAGCTCTATAAGTTCTGTATTCATAATTTCTGTTACTATCGGCATATTTAATTTTTTACCTACATTTTGAAGTATTTCCAAACCTTCAACGCCTAAACCTTGAAAAGAATATGGGGAGGTCCTTGGTTTGAAAGCGCCGCCTCTTAACAAGCTTGCTCCAGCTTTACTAACACCTTTTGCAGTTTCGAGCATCTGTTCTTTACTTTCAACTGAACATGGGCCTGCAATAATAAGTATTTCATTTCCATGCACTAAACGTTCGCCTATACTAAATCTCTTATCTGTTTTTTCAAACTCTCTTGAAAATCTATATTTATTTTTATTAATCATAAAAAACAATCTTTTTCAATTCTTTGTGTTTTTCAACAAAATACGTTATGTATTCACAATCTGGCTTAACCAAAAGCTTATTCTTTTTTGCGAAATCAAACGCAGCAAAGGCCATTAGTTCAGCAATTCCCCTTCCTCTTTCAGAAGTTGGCACAAAGGTGTGATACATACTAATTGTATTTGTTTTTTTATCAATTAAATAGAGCAGCTCTGCTTCTCCAGAAGGGGTAACTATATAAAAACGACCAGGAACATGTACAATGTTCTCCTTAACTATTTTATCCATACTGTAAATATTACTAACAAATCCTTATAAATACTATTTTGCATATATTACTGTGTTAAAATGGATATTCCAAAACTATTAACAGAAAGTTTTAATGATATTATTTCAAACCCAAAGGCACTTTTACCAACATTTTTATTATCTGCAATTATAATAGTTCTAATTGCTATTACAATTATTTTATTTTATTCGCAGACAATTTTACCATCTATAAATCTTTTTATAAGCGCGCCTACAACTTTTTTTAATGGGCAACAATTTCCGGTAATTCTTAAAATATTACTTGAAATAATTTTAGTGTTTACTGTACTGCTATTCTTCATGGGAATCTTGCTTAACGGGATAATTGTTGCCATAGGGAAGCAACTCGCGAACAAAGAAAAACTCAACCTTACTATTGCATTTCGTCTTGTAGAAAGCAGATATCTTAAATTACTAGGCGGCGGTTTTCTTTCAATGTTGATAATGTTATTGATTTTGGGTTTACCTCTGCTCTTTGTTTTGTTTCTTTTGGTTTCATATCTATCTATTTCTGTTATTTTGTTATCAATGATTATTTTACTAATACTTTTCTTATTTTATATAGTTTTTTCAATTTATCTTTATCAAGTGACTGCAGTAATAATAATAGAAAATAAAGGACCAATAGCCGCAATACAGCGAAGTTTTGAGATAGCATCTAAAAATCGCATTAATATTTTCATACTTCTAGTACTCATTTCATTAATATCTGGATTTACGAGCTTTATAATTGACTTTTTAATTATAGTGCCATTTCTTGGAATAGTAATTGGAATAATAATAAATATTTTCATCTCAGTATGGTTTGGGATAATTCCTGCATATTTTTATTATACTATAAATTCAGTAAAAAAACCTACTGATATCAAAATCAAAAAAACAGCAATTAAAACTCCTGCTAAAACGACAACAAACGGCAAATCACAAAAAAATATCTGATCTTTTTATTTTTTAATCTCAAACTCAAATAGATTTTCTAAGTATAATATTCTTTATAATCTTCTTCGGACTGTCCATATCTCCATACTCACTCAAAAAAGAGCTCATGCCTAAATTATTAAGTAGACGTATGGTAAGACCAAGGCCTTTTTCACTAGAAGTAGAATAAAACCTATTTAATAAGGCATGAACCCTCGTATCAAAAACATATTTTTTTCTATATATCTTCTGATAATCCAAAAGACGCCCAACACCATTCATATATTTATAGACTATCTCTGAAGCAATAATTGCAGCATTTCCTCCAAAAACGATGCCTCCACCAGTAGAAGGTTTTACCTGTCCTGCTGCGTCTCCTATTAAAATGACACCATTTTTTTCATCTACTATATTTTTTCTGAGTTTCATTGGTATTATACTCGCATGTTCACTTAAGAGTTCTGCATTTTCTATAATTTTAGATATCTCTTTTTTCATTATGAATCTTTCAAACGCCATTTTACTGTTGAATCTTCCAGGATTTATCCCTATACCTACCTCAAGTATTTTTTGTGAGTTTGGGCAGATCCATCCGAAAAGCCCTTTTAATATCTCGCTATCAAAAAAAAGATCAACGCTTTCAAGGTCTGTTAATTTTTTATTATACTCTGCTTTATATGTTAAAACATAACTTTCAACATTTCCCATCTCAAAATGTCTTGCAACTTGTGATACTGCTCCATCAGCGCCAACTATTATGCCTCCATCTTTTAAATGATCCAATTCTTCACCATTTATTCTTCTGCCCAATGTTATTTTTACACCTGCTGACCGCGCTTCTTTAAGTAATATATCATTTAACCTTTCTCTGTCAAGTACATTTGCTATTGGCTTTTTTGCTCGTATTCGCATTATCTCTTTTCCAGCATGCAGTCTTGCCCCATACAACGTATTTGTTACTGCCTTCTCATATTTTATTTTTATAGAGTTAAGTCCATTTATTGATATTATTCCAGAAGCGCTTGAAGGATATCCTGGTCTCTTTTTTTGATCAAAAACCTCTACATCTATCCCTTTCATTGCTAATTCTCTAGCCATTATCAATCCGGCAGTGCCTGCGCCTATTATAAAAACCCTTTTTTTCATAAACCAAAACCAAAACAAATCTTTATTAATCTTTACTTTAAAATATCTACTATATTTTAGTTTTACAAATTTAATAATTTATCTGTTAAATATGGTTTATTGTGGATTAAATGCTTACAGCTTTGATTATAGGTTTTCTTTCAATATTAGTGCCGGGATTTTTTCTTGCATTAGCTCTATTACGCAAAACCAAACTTAAACTTTTTGAGATAATTGTAATAGGATTTATCTTTGGATTAATCTTTCCTCCAGCAATGGTCTGGGGAGAAGCATATCTTATACCATACTCTCATGCATTTTCATTTTCTGCAGGGCTTTACAACATAAATGTAATATTTCTTACTATAATAGGAATTATTCTATGTATTTGGCAGGGAATAATTAACAAAGATCTTTTTTCATTTATTTTTTCCTCAAAGAAAAAAACCGGAGAAAAAATAAATCTTATTAATACAGAACATACTGCTCGTCTTTCAGAGCTTAGAGATAAATTACGAAGTATGGATGTAGATCTTGCAATTGTAAGGTTGCACCAAAAAGAAGAAGAAGAGCTGGCAAAAAACCAAAGAGCAGAGGTGGCTATGTTAAAGGAACGTGGTTCTGGCGCAGAGGAACTTCAGATTGTTCAGGAGTCGCACGTTGAGCAGGAAAAACGTTTATTCAAGGAGCACGAAAGAGAGGAACAAGCACTTCTTTCTAATACCGATTCAAAAGCGGCTCCAATATTTTCACTTTCAACAAAGAACATATTAGTATGGACAATCCTTTTGCTTCTTATGCTCTCAACGTTTGCTACTAGAATAGCAAATATAGGCGTAGCACCAAAGTTCTTCGAGTTCGATCCTTACTTTGATATGGTAAGCACACAATACATTCTTACTTATGGATATCAGCCGCTTTATGAGCATGCAGCATGGCCAACGCTTACTAACGGAACAGTTCATAGAATTCAGCCTATAGTTCCTTATCTAGAAGCGTACTGGTATCAGCTTGCAACAAGCAATACTCAAACTTTAAACAATACGCTTCTTAGCGACGTAAGCAGCTTTTATCCTCCTATAGTCGCAGCGTTATTGGTATTCGTAATCTTTCTTTTTATATATCAAGAATATGGTGAGATAGCCGGTCTTTTTGCTGCAGGCTTAACCGCATTCATGCCAACATTAATATCAACCTTCATAGCCGGTGAACAGCTGCTTGAACCTTGGGGCATCTTCACACTATTCTTTTTCTTCGCTACGTATCTTCTTGCGGTAAAATATCCAAAAGAGAAGCGCTATGCAATACTTGCTGGAATAGCATTTGCATCTACATTCTTAGGGGCTCATTACTACACTGTAGATGCAGGAATACTTGCATTTTATATAGCTGTACAGGGCATTATAGATGTATTCAAACAAAAGATTAATCTAGACTTTTACAAGATGAATATTCTTGTAATAATAGTTATAACAATCTTTTATGTAATCTATGCTCCATACGGAGCCTCGCTTACTAACAGAATTCCTTCTATTATCGGAATACCTACAATAATAGCATTTCCTTTATTTGCATTGATAATTGTGGCTTTATTTGAATTCCTTCCAAAAATAGCCAAGAAACAGAAATTATTGAAAGAAGTAACTCTCTTTACCTATTTGGGCTGGTTTATTGTTCTATTAATAATAATATCTTTAGTAATAGTGCTAACTCCTTTAGGAAAACCAGTTATTGATTACATTCAACTGAGCCAGAAATTTACTACTCCATCCTCACCTCTTTTCATGACTGTTCAGGAGTATGCTCCAACAGGTATTGGATTTAATTTCGGCAGTAACGGTTTTGGACCTATAGGCGCAAGCGTTCTTGGTTTTCCAATAATAATCTGGTTGGTCATTATAGTTTTTATAATTCTTGAATTAGTATCTGCGTTCTTTACTGAGTCTAAATCAGCAATGTTTTCTATAGCAATAGTGCTTGTTCTTGCAATTGCAGGAATGAGCGAGGTAAAGTATCTACCTCATTTCGGCGTAGCGTTTATACTTGCAGTAAGTATACTAATTGGTACAATACTACTTTATCTAAATAAAAAAGATAAAAACGACTCAGTTGCTATGTTCTTATATCTTATAGAAAGTTTATTCTTAATATTCGCATTTGCAGCTATTTTAGCCCAGTATAGTCTTATAATAGGAACAATACTAAGCATAATCTTTGGCGTAATAATCTCCTACGTAATACGAAAAATATACAAGACAAAGAGCGGCATCTATCTTTTATACATACTTTTAATTATAATTCTTATAGCAGAGTCAGGTGCAATAATACAGGTTGTACAAGCACTTGGAAGCACCTGTACACAGATCTTTAATTCTAATAATGTAATGGGAGCAAATCTCTTTTGTAACAGTTTGCCGCAGGCATGGATCTCTGCTACGGCTTGGATGTCACAGAATGTAGGACCATATGGTCCTAGAATTCTTTCATGGTGGGACTATGGCGATTGGATTAATTGGTTTGGAAACAGCAACGCTGTAATACGCGGAGATAACTCTGTTGCATCATTTGATTACAGAGTAGCAGCAAATTATGTATTAAGTCCTAACGACTCTTATGGTCCTTCAAAATTGGCTCAACTTATGCAGACAACACAAACTGGTTACGTGTTATTCGATGATCAACTTATACCTAAGTGGGGTGCACTTGATTTCCTTGGATGTGTTTATGTAAACGAGACTAGCCAAGCATACGCAACTGCTCAAGGAAAATTATACGGTACAAACTTCGTAACAGGTACCTCACAATGTGAGGTTGCTCATGATCCAATAGATGTCAATATTCCTGAAAATCCTTCAGTAAATGATTATTGTTCATTTAAGAACAGCTCTATACAGGCAGTACAGGTTCTTCTTACTGTTGGTGAAACGGTGCCACAAGGTATTAATGAATCATACTGTATTGCAACTACTGGTTCATCAAATGGTATTTTGCCTTTGTATACTCCAAATGGAACCAAAACAAATATAGTAATAGATCTGAATAACTCCGATGTAGTGAATGGTTATGTGAGTTATGGTTCTGCTGGAAAATTCCTAAGTGCTATGGCCATATATCTTCCTAATGGTCCTAACGACACAGTCACAGATGCACCTTCATTATTCTATAATTCTAATTACTATCGTGCTTTCTTCCTTGGACATCTGCCTGGATATACTATGGTTTATCCGGTTGGTGGTTTTAGTGGCATAAACTTTATTAACTCTACAAATGATGTAATTATATACAAACTAAATAACTACACTGGAGGCTCTCCTGCACATATAACAAAGGCAAGCTACATAACAAACAACTTCTCAGTACCTGGCTAATAATTAAACGCGCGAGAAATTCAACATCATTTATTATGGATGAATGAGAACGAATAAAAAACAACAAATAAGGTATATAAACATAAACTATAATATAGATAACATGAATCTCGCAAGAACATATAACTTAAGGTCCTCTTTAGAAACAAAAAATCCGTTAGAGATAAATCTACAACTTGCTCTATTAAAAGAATTCTATAATCTGCTTCTTGAAAAGTCAACAAAAACATACAAAGAAGGCAGACGCGGCATGCGGTTGTACATATATGTAAACACATCAATAAATATACTCTACAAAGCAACTACAATAAAACATATGGGAAGGCACGCCTATGTGGACATGACCTATGTATTTCAACAGGAATTGAAACGTCGCATTGAAGAACTGAGAATCTATAAAATACATTCTTTTCAGGATGCAGTGATGGCATGAATGCAGTGGAATCCCACAGACTTTATTCGTGGGAATATCTCAGAAATAATAATCGACGATAACATGAAGCTCATAATACTTCAACCATATCTTAATATAAAAGGGGGAGCTGAGCGTGTAATTCTTGAGATAGCACGCCATTACAATGCAAAAATACTTACTATGGAGTACAATAAAAATACAACATATTCTGAGTTTTCCGAGTGCGATATACAATTAATAGGCAAAAAAGTTCCTTTATCTGAACTGCTTCCTTACAGGGCTTCACAAGGTCTTAGATATGGATATAACTTCTATAACTTTAAGATAAAAGAAGAATACGATGTACTTAATTCGCACATCTCGCCAAGCGAGTGGATACGTCATAAAAATACTAATGTATTATGGTACTGTCATACCCCGCCGCGGGAGGTGTATGATCTATACTCTACAAGAATGAAAAATAGGACTCAAAAAGAAAAGATCCTTTATTCAAGCATGGCACATATTTATCGCCTGATAGCAAAAAGAACAGTAAAGAAAATAGAGAATATAGCAACCAACAGTAAAAATACCAGTACAAGAATAGAAAAGTATTTTTCAAGAAGTTCAACAATAATCCCTCCTGGAATCGAATATTCTAATTATGAGAATAAAAGTGATGAACATTTCTTTTTTTATCCATCTCGTTTTATAATAAATAAGCAACAAGATTACGTGATAAGAGCATTCAAAGTTTTTTGTTCGAAACGCAAAGACAATAAATACTCACTAATTTTAGCAGGTACATTATCTAATGATCCAGAGCATCTTAAATATATGGAATATCTAAAGACATTATCTAGTGGACTAAGAGTAAAAATATTGACAAATGTAGATGAAGAACGACTACGCAATTTATACAGTACCGCAAGCGCAGTACTTTTTGCAGCTAAAAATGAGGATTATGGATTAGTTCCTCTTGAGGCAATGGCAAGCTCTAAGCCAATAATAGCATTAAATGATGGAGGACCAACAGAAACAGTTATAGATGGAAAGACAGGATATCTTATTAATTCAGAACTCGAGATGGCTGAAAAGATGTTTATTCTTTCAAAAAATCCAACATTATCAGAAGCTTTAGGTAAAGCAGGCAGAAAACATATAATTAAAAATTACTCCTGGAAAAGTTTTTTCAAGAAATTGGATATACTCTTAGAAAAGACAAAAAATAGCAACACTGCTTAATCTTTAATTTCAAGAACGTACTTTGATATTACCTTTGCAGCCATTTCAAGAACCTCTTTTATGTTCTTGGTGTTGTTTGAACCTGTGCATATTAACTTTCCATTTTTGAACAATATTATTACTGCCTTAGGTTCTTTTATTCTATATATTGCTCCTGGAAACTGTTCTGGTTCATAAGATACCTCTCTTACGTTCTTAGTAAGGGAAAATAAATCTATATTTGCATGAAGATCCGCACTTACTACTATATTCTGTATTTTTATCTGTGGATTAAGCTTAGGTATCTTTACTACGGCATTCTTTACATTTTTAGGTTTTGGCATATAACTCACAATATTATTGTAAGCAAACCTTTTTAAATATCTCTACTTAAAAATGGTTGTCCTGCTTACTGTTGTTTCTCTGAACAATCTTATATCCAGCAAAGCCAAATCCTGCCACTGTAACTAAAAATGCACCTACAAGACCATTTGTATTCGATGTTAAACTAGCATTTTTTATATTATTTACTGAATTTTTTTCAGTATTTATCCCGACTGGCGCATTATCTTTTCGTCTGAGTATTTTAATTGGTGTAGCTACTGCATTTTGATTATATTGTTCTTTCATAACTGCAGCATTTTTCTCGCTTTCTTGTTTTTGTATAGCTGCTATCTTCATTTCATTTTGTCTTTGCTCTTTCTGCAAAGCTAAAATGCGCTCTTCAGGCCATGATATGACTTGTTTTGGTGCTGGATATACTGTAGTTTTTGGTATTTGTGTGCTTTGTTGAGAATAATTACCTCCAGTAGCAATAGCATAATCTTGTTTAAATGCGTTTGAGGTACCGGTATAAGGAACAACAGTATTTCTACTTACTGGTGTACGATATATCCTCTGTTGATTATTGTTATATTGCGGTGTGTACACAGGGGCATAGTTATATCCTCTTGATTGTGGAGTATATACTGGCGCATAATTATATCCGCTATTTTGCGGTGTGTACACAGGGGCATAGTTATATCCGCTGTACGGAGAGGTGTATACTGGCGCATAATTATATCCACCATATTGCGGTGTGTATACAGGCGCATAGTTATATCCGCTGTACGGAGAGGTGTATACTGGCGCATAATTATATCCGGTTTGCGGTGCGTATACGGGAGCATAGTTATATCCATAATATGGATTATAAAAACCACCAACGTGTCGTGCAATCTCATAATTTATGCCATTTTCAGCACCTAACGTTGCACCTTGGATTATACCTGCGACTATTGGGTTTATGCGTGCTTGAGCAGGTTTTTCAGAAGGTCTAGCAATTCCTATGAGAGACGCTGCAACAACAGCAGCAGTTACGACGGTCTTATGTTTTTTTATAAAAGTTAAAGTTGAAGTGTTGTTTTGTTCACTTTCCTTTTTATATTGTATTTTTTCCATCCCATTACCAAATAATATATGTATTTTATGATATAAATATATTTGCTTAAATCGATATTGTAATGAACGCAAAGGAAACTCGTATGGTTTACGGGCCGAAGGATGTCATATCAATAGTACTTATATCTGCTCTCTTTTAAAGAAACTTTTAAATAGTTTTACAGTGTATACTTATTCATAAAATGCTCTTCAAGGAGAGTCTATTTATCATATTAAAAATAGGTGAATGAAATGGCGGAAAATCAATTAGGTGGACAACAGTATTTAATATTGCCGGAAGGAACCAGCAGGCTTATAGGAAAAGAAGCTCAAAGAACCAACATTGCAGTAGGATATGCGGTAGCTAGTATAGTACGTACTACGCTAGGTCCAAAAGGAATGGACAAGATGCTAGTAAGCGAGCTTGGTGATATCTCAATAACTAACGACGGAGCTACTATTTTAGAAGAGATGAATGTAGAACATCCAGTTGCAAAGATAATGGTTGAGATAGCAAAAACACAGGACAAAGAAGTAGGCGATGGAACTACAACAGCTGTGATAGTTGCAGGAGATTTGCTTAAACATGCAGGAAATCTGCTTGATCAGGGTATTCCTCCAGCATCGATAATAAAGGGATATGAAATGGCTAGAGATAAGGCCATAGAACTTCTAAACTCAATGTCCGGCTCAATTAGCATAAGTGATGAAGATAAGCTTGATAGGATAGCTATGATATCAATGGGCTCTAAGAACATAGGTAGCGATAATACTAAGAAGCATCTCGCAAAGCTTGCTCTGCAAGGACTTAAGCAGGTAGCCATAAAGGAAGGAAATAAAATCTCCATAGACCGTGACTTCATAAAACTAGAGAAGAAAGAAGGCGGAAGTATAGAGGACACAAGCTTTATAAATGGCGTTTTGATAGACAAGGAGATAACACATCCTGGAATGCCAAAGCTAATGAAAAACGCAAGCATAGCGCTTCTTGATGTAGCTCTTGAGATAGAGAAGACAGAGACCGATGCAAGAATAGAGATAACCTCGCCAGAGCAGATGCAGGCCTTTTTAACTCAGGAAGAAAAAATGCTTAAAGACATGGTAGACAAGATAGCAAAAAGCAAAGCAACCGTCGTATTCGTGCAAAAAGGAATAGACGATGTTGCACAGCATTATCTTGCAAAAGCAGGAATAATGGCAATAAGGAGAGTCAAGAAGAGCGATATGGAAAAGCTTGGAAAGGCAACAGGAGCAAGACTCATAACAAGTCTGGATGATCTATCTGATAAGGATCTAGGATTCGCAGGTATGGTAGAGGAACGCAAGATTTCTGGAGAGCAGATGCTTTTCGTAGAGAAGTGCAAGGATCCAAAGAGTGTAACAATATTCATACGTGGCGGAACAAAGCAGGCTATAGATGAAGTAGAGCGTGCAATGACAGACGTCATAGGGGCACTTTCAAGCGCAGTAGAATCAGGAAGATATGTAACCGGTGGAGGTAGTATAGAGATGGAGGTATCCATAAAACTGCGAGACTTTGCAACTGATGTAGGCGGCAGAGAACAGCTTGCAATACAAGCCTTTGCCGATTCATTAGAAATAATTCCAAAAACGCTTGCCGATAGTTCAGGTATGGACCCTATAGATACACTTGTAAGTTTGCGCACTAAGCATAAAAATAAGGATGGCAAAAACTTTGGAATAGATGTATATAAAAATACAATAGGGGACATGGAAAAGCTTGGAGTTATAGAGCCTCTTAAAGTAAAGATACAGGCAATCTCGAGTTCCACAGAAGCATCATCCTCTATTCTAAGAATAGATGATATGATAAGCGCAAAGGGCAGATCTCCTGCTGGCGGCGGAATGCCTCCAGGCATGGGTGGAATGGAGGATTAACCTTATTTCAATAACTATAACATATAGCCAAATGGATGTCTTGCAGGCATCCCTTTTTATTTTTATATTTTATATCTTATTTGATGTGTATTTATGCCAAAACTTATAATTACTGGAACTCCTGGTTCAGGTAAATCCACAATAATCTCAAAACTTAGCGGTAATTTCAAGATAATTAATATAGGCACCGAGATGATGAAGTACATAACCAACAAATCAATATTAAGAGATGAAATACGCAGTAAGTTGGAGTACAATGAGATCGCTTTGGCTCGAGAAAAGGTCTTTGATGAAATAAACAAAACCAAAGGTCCTGTAATAATAGATACACATACCTCAATAAAAAGCGGGAAAAAATTTATACCTGGATTTTCTTCAACAGATCTTCTGTCTCTAAAAAATACAAAAGCTATAATCTACATAGATGCATTTGCTGTAGACATCCTTTTACGTAGGATAGGCGATCGTACAAGATCAAGAGAGGACGAAACAGCAGAAGAGATAGAAGAGCATAGAACAGTAAACATAAGTCTCGCAACATATTACTCTGTGCAGCTTGGCGTACCTTTATATATCATAAAAAAC
Organism: Microcaldota archaeon; assembly: GCA_021850625.1. Taxonomy (GTDB): domain Archaea; phylum Micrarchaeota; class Micrarchaeia; order Micrarchaeales; family CABMGC01; genus JAJZOD01. The sequence continues at coordinate 49,705 of JAJZLJ010000023.1, forward strand.
AAACAAGATAGACTAGATGAATGCAGAAGAGATGTTGAAAAAGCAATATCCGATGCACTTTCGAAATAAATGTGGTAATTTGATGTTAAATATTTTTATAATAGAACTAATCTCTGCTGGAATAGTTTATGCCATTTTTTCTGTAATTGTACAACGAAAACTTTCTAATATAGATAAAATGTATGAATTAAGGGCCCGCATGAGTCAACATACAAAAGAATTAATGGAGATGACAAAAACCAACGCTCCGAAAGAAAAAATCTCCGCAAAGCAAAAAGATCTAACAAATACTAGTATGGAAAGCATGAAAAACCAGATGAAGCCAATGCTTATAGTACTTCCAATATTTGCAGTAGTATACTATTTACTCATACCTACTGTTTTTTCAAACTCTGGAATCTTGATATCAATTTTAGGTTTCACTCTTAATTATCAGCTTCTCTTTATAGTAGTTACATTTCTCTCTGGAATAGTGCTTTCAATAACCTTTTCAATGCGTGATAGAAAAAGATTAAAGGATAAATACAACTTTGGTCTTATGCAACCTTCATTTAAAAATCCAGAACAGCAGATGCCGCAGTAAAAAAGTCTAAATAACTTTATCGCTATAAATTATAGGATTATATAGTAATTTATTAAGTTTATTATGTTTAATATCAAATAAGGTGTTCAAGTGCCGAAACCAATGCAAAGATCAAGAAGTCTAAGAAGAATACACAGAGTTACAAAGTCAGGAAGAAAAGTAATACATTATGAAAGGAGAAAAAATAACTTTCCTCACTGTGCTATATGTAAAATTGAGCTAAACGGAATCTCGCTTAAAAAAACAGGCGGAAAGACTAGACGTTCAAATTCCCGTCTTTTCGGCGGTGTATTATGCTCTGGATGTGCAAGCGAGGTTATTAAGGTAGCAAGCAGAATAGAACAAGGAGACATGAAGCTTAACGACATAAGTATAAGGCAAAAAGCCTACGTTTTGCAAATGATCTCACACTAACGGTGCTTTTACTGGAAGCAATAATTATCTCCGGATTTCCTGCATCTGGAAAAACAACAATAGCTGCATTATTGGCAAAGAAACTCAATGTTTCTTCAATAGGCGGAGGAGACATACTAAAAGAAATGGCGGCAGAACGCGGCTATATTCCTGGAGGAAATGATTGGTGGGATACTAAAGATGGACTTAAGTTTCTAAAAGAACGAGAGAGAAATTCAGAGTTTGATAAAGAAGCAGATACAAAAATGGAGAAGAAGATAAGGGATGGAAATATAGTTGTAACAAGCTATACCGCTCCGTGGCTTTTCAATATGGGTTTTAAGGTATGGTTAGATGCGAGTCATGATAAAAGAACAGAGCGCATGTCAAAACGTGATGGCACAGCTCAAAAGGATACTGCGGAAATAGTAACAAAACGTGAAAAAGAGAACCATAAACTTTACATGAGTCTTTATAAGATAGATTTTGGGGTAGACAAGGAGCCATTTGATCTTATATTAAATACTGACAATAAAACACCTGAGGAAATCTCAGAACTTATACTAACTAAATTTAAAGAAAAAAATAAAAATTAGTGATCTTATGACATTATTAGAAGAAGGAAGGGTATGTGTGAAGAGATTGGGAAGAGACGCTGGAGATAAAGCAGTTATAACGAAGGTAATAGACAGGAACTTTGTTATGATAATGAGCCATTCCAGACACAAGCAAAGAAGATGCAATGTAAAACACTTAGAGTTTCTCAACGAGAAGATAGACCACAACAACAAGGAGCAGGTAAACTCTCTTCTTGAGATAAGAGAAAGAAAAGAAGCACCAAAATCAAAGAAATAAATAGAATATACCTTGTTAGAAGAGCAAACTGCAGATAACCAGAAAAAAAGTGTGCTTGTTGCAAAGGCGTTTGAATTGGATATTAAGCCAGAAGTTTAGGTCTGATTTGTATGAAAGTAATTATTTATATGGCGATAAGTGCTAATGGAATGATAGCTAAAAGCGATGATAATACCAGTTGGATTTCAAAAAAGGAATGGTATAATTATATTTTAATTACAAGGAAGGCAGGGAATCTAATTGTTGGTCGTAGAACATACAATATACTCACAAAACAACCAGAATTTTCAGAATTCAAAAATGTAAAACTTGTAGTTGTGTCTAAAAATAACAAGCCAAAAATTATAGCATCTAATCATTTTATAGTTTCAAAACCAAAAGAGGCACTTAAACTCTTGAAGAACTTTAAAGAAGTAATCGTTGCTGGTGGCGGAATTCTAAATAAATCTTTTATAAAAGAAGGTTTAGTTGATGAAATTTACCTTGATATTGAACCAATTATGCTTGGTAAAGGAATAAGCCTTTTTAGAGAAGAAAACTTTGAAACAAAACTTGAACTACTAAATACCAAAAAAATATCTAAAAATGAAATCCAATTACATTACAAAATCAAAAAGTAGCAATATCCCTACCTCGATATTCTAATCTATAAGAATAGACATATTTATTTTGTGTTTGAATTTGCCCTTTGCTTTCCAATCAGAAAGTTTTTGTGTTATCTTGCCTACAAATTTTGTTTTTATCTTTAATTCTGTGAGCACTCAATCTTTGGGATTATATATAGACTAAGGATTTTGAACATTTTTTATTATAAAATGGGAGATCAACTCTATTGCTTTATTAAAATCTTCCTTTTTAGTATAACGGTGATCAGCACCCTCGATAATCTCTATTTTGCTATTTTTGATATTCTTAGCTAATTCATAGCCTAATTCTATTTCTACATCTACGTCCGCCTTACCATGTACTATTAGGGTTGGTACATTTATGGTTTTAGCTGCCTCAAACCAGCTCTTTGTTTCAAAGTCAGTCTTATAGTTTGTCATGGTTCTAGAAGTTTTGCCCATTCCTGGAGATTTTAGTGCCATAAATTTTAAGTCCTTAGTCTTTGAAGCTGCAATTACTGCGGCTAAACCACCAAAACTTGACCCCACAATTCCAATATCTTTATACCCATTAGATTTCAGATAAGAAATTGCACTAAGTATATCATCGACAAATTCAGCAACAGTCCTATCATCAATATCTCCATCACTTTCTCCGTGAGCAAAGAAATCAAAACGTAATGTAGCAATTCTGTTCTGCGTTAAAACCTTATTTAGAGCTGTATTGGTACTGCTCTCTTTATCAGAATTTAATCCGTGACATAATATCACTATTGGTAATTTTACTTCTGAAGGATTAGACAATACGCCTGACAGTTTGACCCAATTAGAATCCTTAAATTGTAGTTTATTCTCCATATTTTCATCTTTTTTGTGTTTTGATTGATTTTCAAAAATAATTTGTTTTATCATAGTACCATTGAGGTAGCCCTATGCCTTCCCAAGTTTCTACCATATTTAAATTAATGTGTCAAAATATATAAAACTGTTCAAAATAGGGGTTCTATATACAACCCAACATTCGATTGGAACAGGTGCAAAAATATACCTCCAAAAAGAGTACATAGGAAAATAAGTATACTTAATCGTGACTAATAAGAAGGTTAATTGACGACTTTTGTTCCAGAGTCTGTCTGTTGCAAACATATATATATGTCTTCTTTCATGTTATTGTTGTATTTAATTTAGAAAAGTCCATCAGAGTTATTGGTTGGAATATGTCCTGTTATAGTTGATTTATATGAAAACAACATCAATTGCTGCGATAATCATTGTAATAATAATACTTTTAGTGGCTGCGTATGTGTTATTATCGAATAAAAATCTTTCTAATAATTCTACATTAAATAGTACAACCGGTGCAACTGCGACACCTATATCTGCATCAACTTCACCAAAAAGTTCTTCATCATCTAATGCTTTAATCTCTAATCATTCATCAAACACAACTTCTCCACCACCATCACCTCCATCCATACCTACAAACACATCAAAAACTAACTCTTCAAAATCATCTTCCAGTACTTCAAAAACTAACTCTTCAACCTCAAACACATTAATCTCTAATCATTCATCAAACACAACTCCACCACCATCTCCTCCACCACCACAACAAGTTCCAATATAACTTCAACTACGTGGCATAGGACTCTAGTTTATCATTTCATACAGATACATTTTACTGATAGCTTACGCTAATATTTTACATTACCGATATGCATCTCAATATCTGTAGTAATATTTTGGTGACAAGTTCTTTCTTTAGCGTTATTTTGCGTAAATCTTTTTATTAACAACATGAGCGGGAAATCTACCTCGGTTACAAGTTGAAGATTCTAACCCAACAAGCTTTAATCTTAGGAAATTATTATTTTCTAATCCATAAACACACATTTATAAATTGTTTCTGCGTTATTGTTTTGTTGTTTTTATGAACGTTGAGATAACTGACAAAATCAAAAAAATAATCGAACGCGATAAAAAAATAATGCTTACTACAACCAGATCTCCGTATCCTTTTGTTCCAGATACTGGTTCTGGAGAGATAATTACTGATATTTCTGGAAATAATTTTATAGATTTTTCTAGTTTTATCTCAGTATATAATCTGGGCATAAATGGAAACAAGGAAATACGCAAAGCAATAAAGGAACAAACAGATAAATTAATTCATGGGGCCTTTACTGATTATTACGCTGAGCCTCCTGTTATTTTTGCTGAAAAACTAATGAGCATGTTTCCCAAAGGCTTTGGGAAACTCTTCTTTTCTAATTCTGGAACTGAGGCAAACGAAGCCGCATTGAAATTTTCTAAATTATTTACTAAACGACAGTATGTACTTTCGTTTTACAGCGCATTTCATGGAAGAACAATGGGCTCTTTAGGGCTTAGTGCATCTAAATCATCGCAGAGGGAATACTTCGGGCCATTTAACTCAAACATACACGTGCCTTATGCCTATTGTTATAGATGCCCATTTGGAAAGGAGTATCCTTCATGTGGAATGGCATGCGTTGATTATACAAAAAAGAATGTTCTTCAAAAAGAAACAAGTGGAAAGGAAATATCGGCAATTTTCATAGAGCCTATACAAGGGGAGGGCGGTTATATAGTGCCACCAAAAGAATTTGTTGTAGAGATTAGAAAGCTTGCAGATGACAACGGAATACTTTTGGTTGCAGATGAGGTTCAAAGCGGATATATGCGAACAGGAAAATTTTTGGCATTAGATAATTTTAATGTAGAAGCAGATATCTATACAATGGCAAAGTCAATAGCGTGCGGTCTTCCGATGGGTGTCACTATAACCAGAAGTTCTCTAGGGGATATTCCTGCAGGATCTCATGCTAATACTTTTGGAGGAAATCTTGTTGCTAGCGCAGCAGCAACTGCCTCTTTAGAATATCTAAAAAAGCATCTTTCTGAAATAAAATCTAACATAGAAACAAGCTCTAAAATAATCATGCATAGACTTAATGAATTAAAACAAAGATACGAAATAATAGGCGATGTGCGCGGCATAGGCTTAATGATTGGAATAGAGCTTGTCAAAGATAGAAAAACAAAAGAGCCTGCAATAGCAGAACGTGAGACTATTCTCAAAAACTGTTTTGAAAATGGTCTTATATTACTTCCAGCTGGCGTCTCGACGATAAGAATAATTCCACCACTTACAATCTCAAGAAAAACGCTCGAAGATGGTTTAGATATTTTTGAATCAGCAATAATTACTGGCAACAAAAAGCTACATAAATCTACTTAGATTAAACTGCTTTACTGCATTGCTGTTTATTCCCTCGCCTATAAACAACTCAGCTATCTCTTCTTTAACAAGCCTAAGCCTTTGCTTTATATACGGATCTAAATCATATCTATCCGCTAAATTTATAGCCATCTCAAGATATTTTTCTATTCCGCCTTTAGATATAGTCAAGAGCAGTTTACCTCCGTCCTTAGTACACTTGCCAGAAAGCGGAATGCGCCTATACTTTGCATTGCAGCTTGAGCATCGTAGCACCTGCTTTGAGAATGAATGAAGATTTCCTATAAGATCTGGTATGAAATGGCTTGTTATTACTCTTCTAGCAGCATCTTTCTTGTTTATGGCATATATTTTATCCATTAATGCAAACTCTGCGTTAACCTTATCCTGCATTGTCTTGAGTTGTGTATACAATGTTCTTTTTGGCGAGTTAGCTATTGCATTAAATGAGCTGTGATGTGTGAAATAGATCTCCTCTGCTGGCTTATTAGTATTTATCTTATCTACAACCCGTTGCATCTTTACCTCTGAAGGGCTTGCATAAGAAAAGCTTTTCTCATATAACTCTATAGGATATTGTTCAACTGTTTCCATAGTGTGGACTTCATCATCAACCTCCTCCACCTTCACATTAACTGTTAATATAAGTGGGGTATCCATAGTTCCGCCTACTGTAACTGGGAGAAATTCCTTGGAGAAGTTTATCAACGCATCAAGTAGGAGCATAGTTGTATCCTCGTCACCATCACAGTTTCTTCTTCTTGCACATATTGTATATGGGTGTGCAAAACCTACGACAGCGTCAGTAAATCCTATTATCCTTCCTAATACTGCGCAAGAGGTATGTGGGGCGAGCGTGATTACCTGTTTGCCTATCATGTCATTTATGCTATTTGCGTTGTAGTATCTCTCCATACCATACAACTCTTCAAGCATCTGATCTACAAACCTAGAAACCTTCAGTAGATAGTCTGCACCTCTCCTATTCAATATAACATCTTGGTGTTTAAGCTCTACTAATTGTTCCTCACTTACAAGCTCATTGCCTTTGTAATCCTTATCATATCCAAGTTCTTTTAATCGTTGAATACCAACCCCAATTTCTATTGGATAGAAATGTGTTATCGGTACATCTGTAGCATCAAAACGTGCAGTACCATCTTTAAAAATATAGACATTATTTCTAGCTCTAAGTATGCCTTTTTCCAAAGGCTCAATTATTTTGTCCTTATTAGAAAGTCCCTTCACACCCTTTATTACCTGCGGAAGCTTATTTATCTTTAATTTTCTCATACTGTTGTTTACTACATTAACCAAATCTATATTTTTCTCTACAAACGCCTCTGTTTTTACATTACATTTACTACAAAGCTTTTCGTTTGTAATGGTATTGCATTTAGGGCACTTTCTTTCTATAACTGCGCGCACATTGCAATCATAGCAAAATGGAGTATCTATATTTCTTTTACAAATATTGCATCTGTAATTTGCAATCTCTACATTCAATCCTGATTTGAATTTTTTAGAATCTAAGGCATACGCTTTTGTTATATTTTTGTCTTTACTTGCATAAGATCCTATTGGAAATAAAACCGTAACTGCAGGTTTCATAAGCCTCTCCTTTGCTTTTTCCGGCCTGCCTATCCTACCGCCTAAAAAGGTGGATCTCTTCATTATTTTAAATGGCGCAACTGCATTTACTATCTCAAGCACATCTGTTTTATCAATATATTTATTCAATACTACTGTATCTTCAACTAGTTTTCCTTCAACACCAGCTGCAAAACCTAAAGAAGCTATAAGACTCTGTCCGTACTCTTCATCTATTACAATGATCTTCTTTTCCTCGTCAAGTTTGTGTGGTACGGTTAGAAGCTCCAATGTCCTTTTCAACTCGGCAGTGTTATTCAATCTAAGTTCTTTAAACTCGAATAATGTTTTTTTGTTTTCATTAATCACAGCTGCTATTTGTTTAGCCAGATTAGTAAGTTGAACTATTCCTATACTATTAAACTCGAAAAGAAACTTTGGATGCAAAGGAAGTTGTTTTTCAACTGAAAGGATATAAAGGCTCTTAAAATCAGTTTTAAACCCGTCTACAAAACCGCTCTTTCGTAGTTGAAGTTCCCATAATTCTTCGACATAACTGCTTGGTTGTAATGGCGTATTGGTCTTCTTGAAATCCCCATATGTTATTAAAATGTCTCCAAGAGTTATTATCTCCTCTACCTCGTTCTTTAAAAGTGTAGCAGTTCCTGCATCATTAATTCTTAACGCCTCACCACTTTTTAATCTTACAAACGGTCCCTCTATACTATCAACCGGAAGAGCAACACAGCCCTTTCCAGGCAGCTCTATCTTAAGCTGTGTTCCTATTGCTATGAAATTATCACATATTATCATGGTAGCCGGACTAAAGCCCTTAGCAGCTATACCGGTAAATCTGCTTCTTCCATATCTCAAGCGTAAGCCTCCATTTGTTCCTGGATACGATATAACTGGTCTTCCTGCAACAAGTTCCTCTAAGAAAACAGCAACCCCATCATTTTTCTTATCTTTAGGCCCTTTAAGATCTATTTTTACTAGCTTGCTTAACCAAGGCCAGTCAAGCCCTGCATTTTTAGTTTCTTCAATCATCTTCTTTGCCTTCTGGGCTATACCTTCACAACTCACCAGAGCCATTCCTCCACGCACTCTATTTGTTATGGGAATTTCTTTTCCTTCTCTGTTAAGCCTTGTCATATTGGCATGAACACCAACCTCAATTTCTTCAGTAGGTACTCCATCTATACATATTGGGCAGTTTTCAAAAAGCATCCTTATATCATCATCAGACGGCCTATATTGCAGCCTTGCACATCTTGTGTGATAAAGCTCAATCTCCTCTACGGTTCTTTCTATATAATCCTTTGTAGGTTTGTAAAGTCCTATTCCGAGTATTTTTCTAGCATGATCTGCAAGAGCTACTGAAAGCGCTGCGCTAGTTCCCCCTGCACCTCGTATGGGACCTGCATACATTACTGATAGGTAATCGCTGCCGTCACTATTTTTAAAAATCTCAACCGCGCTTATTCCTTCTGTAGGAGCAACTAGAACTCCCTCTGTAAGTATTGCAGTTCCAACCCTTACTGCCAGCTCTATTCTTTTTATCTTTTCATATTTATCATAATTCTTATTCGTGCAGATCTCTCCAACTACCTCAAAAGCAAGTCCACTTCTGCCTTTGACCCCATATTTACTTCTTATTAATTCTGCAATACCTTCAAGACCTATAAGTCCCTCAACTCGTTTTGCCAGATCTGATGCAGGTATTATCTCTACCTCGGTTGTAGGGTCAAATCCTATACTTCTCGCCTTTTTAGCAACTTCATAACCTTTCTGAAAATCATTAGAAAGCTGCGCGAAGTATTCTTCAAGATTCATATTTAAAACCCGTTGAACTCAATCTCATTCATAATTCCTGTTTTTGTTTCATATACTGGTAATATCGATGGCGTAGGTAAATGCCCTAATTTTATTTGATAATTTGTTCTAGCCTGCCAAGTTCCACTATTAATTATACGTGTTCCATGATATTCCGAGATACCATTTTTATGCACATGCCCCATATGCAATATATCTGGTACCTCATTCATAACAAGAGGGTCACTTTTTCCAGGATTTATTGGATTATCTCCATAAATTGGAGAAAAGTGTCTTCTTTTAAGTACCTCAATCATTGCCGTTTCTGGTTTAAAATAACTACACCCACTTATATTATGTATAACAGAGTCTAGAGAGGTTCCGTGATAAGCAAGGACCTTAATGCCATTTATCTCAACGGTAGAAGGACTTGTAAGAAAATTTACATTCTCTTTTTTAAAATCGCCTATTATATCATTGCTAAGTATAGGCTGTGGATCAGCCCTTTGTACTGCATCATGATTTCCAGGTATAACAAAAATTTTTATGTAATCTGGTATCATTTCTATATATCTAAAAAAAGTTGAGTATTGTTTATAAATGTCTAGAATATTCAACTCCTTATCCTGTTCTGGATATATGCCTATACCATCTACAATGTCTCCTCCAAAAACAATATACTTTACCTTGGCAGCTATATTTTTCTTATACTCTACATTTCCGTTAAGCCACTCTATGAATCGCATAAATTCTTTTTCGAGAAAAAGTTTGCTGCCTACATGTATGTCTGAGGTAAATGCTATGGCAAGATCCTCTTCTGTTTGTTTTATTTGGTGTATTGGCACATCTGGGAATAATATTAAATTTGCTATTACAAACGGAGAAGAAATTCTGCCCTTTATTGCTATTACCTCATCTGTAATTATTTTTTTTGCAGATTCAAAAGCGTCTATCAAATCTTTTCTGCCATTTTTTTCAGGTTTTATAAAAAGTATTTTTGCTGCTCCTTCTTCATCTTCTATATTAAGCAATATATTTCCTTTTTTAGTTATTATTTTATCATTTACTATTCCTACGACACTAATCTCCTTTCCATTAGTATATTGAGAAATTTTATCTGTTGTTATTATCATACCTGTATTTCTTCTATATGAGAGTATTTCCTTAAGTTTCCTAAAACGGTCATTAAAGTAACTGGTAAAATCTCCTATACTAGTTCCTGTCTTTTCAACGCGTGCAACCTTTATTTTATAATTAGCGTCAACTTCCTTAGCTAAAGATTTGAAAGATAACGGCTGTAAAATCTCAACCACATCAGGTTTTTTATCGTCTATGGTCTTCATTATCTCTAATAATTTGTTTCTGTCAAGAATCTTTATCCCTTCTATGCCTTCAAAAGCCCCAACAACTTTTGAGTATATCTCTTCAATCTCGTATTTCTCAATGTCCTTTTCTGTTATATCGTTTGAAATTATAACTATGCCGTTAAGCCTTGAAGCAAGTTCAGTAAGAGTTCTTAAATTTTCCATTTAAATCAATACGGCAAGCAATAGCACTACATTATCTTCAAATTAATATTTAAAAATTATGTAAAATAAAAGGAGATACTGTGCATATCTAATTATCTATTTCTTGTTACGCCACTGAAAGTATACATCTATATAATATGAATATGCTTTAACGCAATTTACATAAAATAAACATTAATTTTTATTTAAACGATTTGCCACAAAGAAACCTTGTAACTGTGCTTAGAAATATCTTATTAACCTGCTATATGCTCTGAGTTCTTATCATTTATTGATCTTTAATTGATTCAAGCATGCTGAGTATATTCCAAATCACTGTCCTTGCGTATGGTGGTAGATTTATATCGTTGCTTATTTCATCTATCTTATACGTCGCGGTAGATGATCTGACCGAATAGCTATCTTCCTTCTTTTCAAGCGCTTTCTTTGCTTCATCTATAGCTGCTTTTACATTTCTAGGAACGCTATTGTCGTTCAAAAGTACCTCTATTTGTTGTTTTATTTGCGTTATTGATTCCTCAAGATTTTTATCTTCTGCCATATCTTCACCTATTAAAACGGGCCCGGCGGGATATTCAAAACTATTATTAGTTTTTTTGAACCCGCGGCCATCAGATTAGAAGTCTGCCGCTCTATCCAAGCTGAGCTACGGGCCCTCCTATATCATACACCAAAGTAATCTTTAATAGTTTCTGTTATACTATCGCCTATACTGGTTATATCTTTATTCTTTATTTTTGCTATGTTTTCTATAGTTTTAATCACATCACATGGAGTTTTTCCAACAGCAGGAAAATCAGTTTCACATACGATACTTTCAAGATCAACTGCAGCAATAACCCTTTTAAATCTAGAAGATTCTAATGGAGGTATTGATATTAAGTAGCCGTTTTTTTCAATTCTTTTTGCGTCATCTTCATTCCCTTCAAAGAAATGAAACATAGCACTCTTAACTCCTTTTTCAAAAAGAATACTCTCCACACTCTTTAACATACCTCTTGAATGTATAACTACTGGAATATTTTGCTTTACTGCAATATCTAGTTGTTTTTCAAAACAAAATCTTTGTTTATCTATCGGTACCCTATCAATTATTTTAGAGTCAAGTCCTATTTCACCAATACCAATTACATTTTTTTCTAACAGCTGTTGAAGTTTATCTATGTTTTCACAGTCATAAAGTGCGGCTTCGGGCGATATGCCTATAACCTTTAATACTGATTTATGATCAAGTTCAAGCTCTACTACTTTCCTTGAGCTTTCAAAATCAACAGCAGTGTCAATGAGTAAGCCTACTTTGCATTCTTTAGCTTCACTCAAGGTCTTTTTGGGATTATCAGACATATATAAATGACAATGCGAATCAGAAAACAAGGCTCTATCTAAATTATCTAGACCTTTACCTTTGATAGTTGAGTATATCTGTTGATTAATCATAATTTTCCCATATTTAATTATTATTATTCTATTTATTATTATATTGTGGTTATATTTTATTGTTATTATCTTTTTTACGACATGAGGCATTATTGGAGCATAAATAACTCAAATAACCCACCTAATTTAATAGTATGGTTTTATATATTAAAAAAATCATAATATATGCTACTTAAAAGGTATTATTTATATATGGTGTAAGTTCGATGTCAGCCAGAATTAAAAACAACAATAAACACACAATTATTACATATGCTACTTTCTTGATAAGTGTAGTTGCACTTATACTCGCTGTACTTGCGTACACTCATGTTTCGCAGAAGATAATATACTCAAATCAAACAAAAATAATTTATATAAATTCTACCAACTCCTCAGCATCACTTAAAACTCTAAATCTTACACATTTCAATGTTACTTCTCAATTAATAAAACCTCAGCAAGAGTTTCTTCCTGCATATCCGATTATATCTGAAAATCAATCTTTTGGAAATAGGCTTACAAATATAAACAAGCCTCTCAACACAACAGAACTTTCAATAATCAATAATGCACCTAACGCTTACTTTGAAATAGCAGGTAATATGCTTATAAATGGCAGTATAGTTAATACCGTATCGGCAAAACCTAATAAGGTGCCACCATTTATTGTTAACGGAAAACCAAGCGTAATCTATCTAGGTTCTATAACATGTATTTTTTGCGGAGAAAATAGATGGGCAATGGCACTTGCACTTTCAAGATTTGGAAACTTTAGCAATCTTTTTGAAGGATATAGCGCTTTACAAGACAGCGACGTGCCTACAATTTACTGGTCACCATCCCATTACAATACCTCAACAGTGGATCTAGGATCTTATTACACTAGTAATTATATCAATTTTATAGCTATAGAGGATACCTCTCCAATAACTGGAGGATTTGTAGTCCAACCTATCTTAACAATGCAGCAAGAAATAAATGCTTCTGGAAATCTTGCTTATATTGATGCGTTTAAATTTATTGAACAGATTAATAATTTTCAAGGAACGCCTTATACTATTTGGGGTACTGATCAGATTGGTGGAGCAGACGCAATAGATTTTGGCAATACTCCTCCTACATCAAGCGCAAACCTTCCACTTGTAAATATGTCTCATAGACAGGTTTTACAACAGCTTGCTACGTTTAATGATCAATTCTCTCAAACCGAGTATGCTGCTGCAGATTTGTATGTAGCTATGATATGTAGCGCATTGAATAATACCGCACCAGTATGTTCATTATCCGCAATTCAAAAGATAGAGACCACAAACAATTATTAATTAACTTAATTTACATTTTATATTTAAGTGTGATTTTATAACAGAAAAAATATTATCTAAGGACATAACTTATTCCTCTGGAGGATATGAAATTTCAGCATATCTTACCTATCCCGAAAAAGGAACAAATCCTGCAGTTATATTAATTCATGATATTTTTGGTCAAAGTAAGCATATGCGTGATGTATCAGCAGATTTGGCAAAAGAAGGTTATGTTGTCCTTACACCTAATTTATACTCTTCAGAACACTTTTCAAACATACTTACTCCTGAAAATATAAAAGAGGCAATGTCTTTTATGTTTTCTATACCTCTTGGGAAACAACGTGATCCTGATTATCGCACTGCAGCTCTAAACAAGTTAGAACCAAAACAAAAAGAAACAATAGTCTCTGTTTTTTCAAAACTAATTGAAAATAGACCTGTAGACGAATTTGTTGATTATCTTATCTCTGGAATAGATTATTTATCATCTACGAAATTAACCTCTGGTAAGGTAGGTTGTTGGGGCTTCTGTTTTGGAGGAAATATCTCCGCTAATCTTGCTTGTACTGGCAAAATTGATGCTGCAGTAATATTCTATGGTGAAAATCCTCCTATAGACAAGATAAAAAATATAAACGGAGCTATTCTCGGAATTTATGGTGGAGAAGATATGAGAATAAATCAAACACTAGATGTGTTTGTCAAAGAACTCGTATTGACAAAGAAGGAGTTTGATATAAAAGTTTATCCTGGAGTGCATCATGCGTTTTTCAATAATACTACTGAAAAAACATACAATAAGGCAGCCGCACAAGATGCATGGACTACTGTATTAACATTTTTTGATAAAAAGCTAAAGAAATAATTATTAATAAATATTTACAAAACATAAAACATTAAATAACATACTGCTGCTTATTTTTAATGTTTATTATGGAACTGCAATCATCTTTAGAATTTCTAGATACTTACTCGTGGTTTTTCATAGTAGTTTTAATTCTAGCAGTAGTTCTTTTGGTCTTTTATTTAGTACAAAGCTCACAGAATTCCTATTCTTATTGTGCCATAAACTCACAATTTCAATGTAAAAATGCTTCTGTGCTAGTCACATCCTCAGGATCCATACTCTTATTCAAGATACAAAATCTGCTTAGCACAACAATAAGTTTTTCAAACGACAGCGTAGAAGCTTTTCCTGAATTCAATAATGTTTCTTACTATGGTTCCTGTCTGCCTACTCACGTAGTTCCAAATCAATATACTCTCTGCAGTGTGTTTATAAATAATTATACTCCTTCTGTGGGATCGCAGATAAACTCAAGGTTCAATATCTTTTATGGCATGTGTACAAAATGTACTGCTGCATCATTTAAAAATTATGTAGTTTCCGGCACTATAACTGTAGACGTATCATCAATTCCACCTCAAAGCTGATATTAACATTATGGGTAGGAAACTCCACATCATTTATGTGTGGTATGAAAACGAACCATACAAATAAGGCACATAGATCTTCTTACCAATGAAAAAATGTATTATTATTTGATTTATTGTAAGCTTTAGATAATTACTACATATTATTCTATTGAAGCTAATAACTATATTTCTTTCATAGTCATTATTATTGGTATTATGCCGGACAATCGTGTAACTATACATAAAAAAATCATAAAAAAACAAAAAATTATAACTTCAAGCAAAACATCAAATAAAACAAAAATTGCCCAAAAAATTTCATATAACGATATAGAAGAATTCATAATCTCTGAAATTATAACTCAAAAAATTAAATCTTCAATAAAACTCCCAATAAATACTATTATTTTTAATCTAACCGAATCTATGAAAAAACTCTCTTACAAGCAAGGATACTCGATAGGGAGAATTATCTACTTAAACTATGGAGATACCGATAAGTTGCTTGATTTTATTGAAAGCGGTGGAATAGGAAATCTTTTTTATTATCCATACGGTGATCTTTCTATAATAAAAACCCGTTCATTACCATCAATTAACTGTGGTGCAAACATACATTTTTATGAGGCTGGAATAATGGCCGGGTACTTCTCCGCATATATGGGTAAAAATCTTAATGTTATAGAAACAAAATGCGTTAATAATGGCGCTTTGGAATGTCAATTCAATGTTTCTTCAAGCCTAATAGAACCTCAATTCTCTAAAAAATTAATAATATCTCCAGTTTCTCTTATATCGCAAGCACTAAACTCGTTACAGGACAATTCTGTTTGTTCATCTTATACTATATTATCTTTCTTATCTATTTTACAATCAAAAAATATATTACATAGCCTTTCAAAATTATTATTTGTATCTGGGTATGAATTTTCAAATTACTATACTTATAAAAATTTTGACGAGGGATTATCAAAAATATCTCAATATATAGGGGTGCAAATACAAAAACAGCCAAAAAACACTAAAGCCAAAAAGTATATATACATAAAATACAACAAATACAACTCAATACAGGAGTATGTAACACTTACCTCAAATATTTTCATAGGCTTTATAAAAGGAGTTACAAAAAAAGAAGCGTTGATTAACATAAATATTAATAAAGATAGTGTGTATATACTTAAAATTAATCTTGGAAGCACATAACCCTTCGGTGGATAAATGAAATTAGAATCATTAGACGGAATACTTAAACTTATACCATCAATTAAAAAACCGGCACATCCATTATCCTTTAAGGATAAACTTAAGTGGACTGCCATAGTTATAGGTATTTACTTTACAATGTTTAGTATACCAGCTTTTGGAGTAAACTCTTCAACACTCAACAGCTCAATCTTCCAAGTAATTAACATTATCTTTGCAGCTAGGATAGGCACTCTTGTAACTGTAGGAATAGGTCCAATAGTTCTTTCTAGCATTATACTACAAATGCTTCAAGGAACTGGAGCTTTAAATATAGATCTTAATAATCCGGAACAAAAAAGCAGGCTTCAAGGCATACAAAAAATAGCTGCAATGGTAATAGCGGTAATAGAAGCAGCAATATTCACATCAACAACCATCTCGCTTACAAGCAGTTCATTCTTTTTGATAGTGGTGCTACAGCTTGCAATAAGCGCAATAATAATCATATACTTAGACGAGATTATGGTTAAGTATGGCATAACCTCTGGTATAAATCTTTTTATAGCCGGAGGGGTTGCATACGCAATAGTTGCTGGTACAGCTTCAATCTTAATCCCTGAAGCACAAACATCAATATTAACTGCAGGCGCCACTGCAATTCCACAAGCAATTCTTGATTTCGGGCCTTTGTTTTTTGCAATAATAATATTTCTTATAAGTATCTATATTTTAGATATGAAAATAGAACTTCCTTTGGTATTTAGCCAGTTTCGTGGAGTAGGTGGACGTCTTCCACTTCCATTTCTATATGTCAGTGTACTTCCTGTAATATTAGCAACTTCTCTAACGGTAAGTCTTGGGGTGTGGCTGCGTATAAGCGCTACCTATAGCGGAGCCGGCACTAGTTTAATACACTTTTTTGCTTATTATACAAATCAATCCAGCACCAGCGGCACAAGCGGTGAGGTTCTTAGCGGAGGGCTTGTTTATCTAATGCAGCCACTTAGCTTTTTACCCTATTCTACAAAATATGACGGTGTAGGCGGTTATGGAAATTATTTTTATATACTTGCAACCCAAACCTCCCCTCTATATCCTCCGTGGGGCGGAGCTCCACTTTTAATTCCAGAGTGGATTCATTTCTTAATTTACATGTTTATACTTGTAGGGCTTTGTGTTATTTTTGGTAAATTCTGGGTTGAGATGACTGGACAGAGCGCTAAACATGTTGCCGGTCAGCTTCAAGAAGTAGGCTGGCAGATTCCAGGCTTCAGGCGTGATCCTAGAATGACCGAGAGCGTACTTCAAAAGTATCTTCCCACTATAACTATTCTTGGCAGCATAGCTGTCGGTCTTCTTGCTGCGTTTGCAAGTTTAACCGGAGCAATGGGCAACGGAATGGGTATTCTTCTAACAGCAGGAATTATGTATGGAATATACCAGCAGCTAAAGAGTGAAAATATGATAGAAAGTTATCCGGCATTAGACCGAATACTTTCGTAATATGTCATTTTCTATTTTTTATTTTATTATTTTTTATAATTTTTTGAGTAAGTAATATTATTTCCTGCTAAATAACTTTCTATTAAGTTACATAACTGTCGTAGTTGCGTAAAAGCAATTTATACCTACATTCTCTATTATTATGGGATTTGTATGGTTTTTAGCAAAACAAGTATTGGGCATACTGTTTATGTGGGCGACAGTGACACTAAATATGAGCAAAATGAGAAACAGAACACTATCAAAGAAAGACAGCGATTGCTTTTTGATTTCATGCATACATTAAGAGGTTCAAATCCTGTAAATTTAAGGTTTCCATTAATTTAATTATGTGAAAATAAGAGTTACGGATCTATTTTCTTGGATAGCATTTACAAAAAAATCTTTGCTAAAAAAGGAACAGAGTATTTGTCTATAGAAGACGCTGCTACCTTTATTTTAATCTATAATAATAGAAATATTTCCAAAAAAACAAAACGAAGTATGAACTCTTTTCTTAGCGTCTCAAAAGATCCATTAATAAATGAATTGAATCTTCCATTATTCAATGCAATAACTACAATGCGCAATTAGATCTTGTATACTTATCATGATACATTCAAAACCTACTTTAGTTTTAATAGAAAAGAAATACTAAACTCTTTAATTACTGTTGTGAAAAGCAGATATTAGATTTAATAGAAAGTCTTTTTAAAACCAACGTTTATATATTATGCGTGATAGTTTGAACTTCAATATATTTTCAAGGCTTAAGATCTTTTACTCAAACTCAAAGCATGTTATGAGCGTAAGTTATAAGCCAGATGTCGATACCTTCAGGAAGACTATAAAAGTGGTTCTTTTAGGAACTCTTTTGCTTGGTGCTATAGCCTTTATCATATCCTTAATTATAGGTTTTATAGCTTAGTTTATTGTTTTTATGGAAATAAAAATAGATTTTACTAAATCTGCACAGGAAAATGCAACTCAATATTATGAAGCATCTAAAAAATCTAAGCTTAAGGCAGACGGTGCACTTAAATCTGTAGTTGAGCTAAAGAAAAAACTTCAGCATGTAGAAGAGGAGAAGGAAAAAAGCAAAACTATTCATACTATAGAAAAAAGAGAATGGTATGAAAAATATAACTGGTTTTTTACAAGTACTGGTCTTCTTGTAATAGGTGGCAGAAGTGCAGATCAAAACGAAGAACTATACTCAAAGCACTTCGAAGAAAACGATCTTTTTTTCCATGGCGATATCTTTGGAGCATCTGTAGTTATCTTCAAAGGCGGTACAACTTCAACTTTAGACGAACGTTTGGAGGTTGCACAGTTCTCTGCCTCATTTTCAAAGGCATGGGAAATGGCTCAAAATACAGTTGATGTATACTCTGTAAGCAAAGAACAAGTTACAAAAACGAGAAACTATGGATCTTTGGGCAAGGGCAGTTTTGTAATATTGGGTGAGCGTGAATGGTACCGCGGAGTACAACTATCTTTATGCGCTTTTATAGAAGAAAAAACACTTCAGAACGGCAGTTCAAAGCGATTCAATATAATTCCAACTCTAACCTGCAATAAAAAACAAATATCTTCATTCATTTCTATAACTATTGGCAATACAAAAAAATCAGACGCAGCAAAAAAGATTTCTTTTTTACTCAAATATGACAATATAGATTACATAATGCAACATCTGCCTCCTGGTTCTTTTTCTATAAAGCAATAAATTGATTAATACTATTCATACATATTTTGTAAAAAGTAAACCTTAAATATCAAAAAATATTAATAATATTCGATTAAATGGCATCAAATAACTTAACTTTAACTACTAAGTTTGCAGATGAATACAAATTAACTGAAACTCTTAAACAACTTCAAACAAGAAGCAAGGTAAACAAAACATTAGATTTAATACGACTAGTTACAATGGGTGACAGAACCGCTGTTTCTGCAACTTGCGATTGCATTTATTTATTTTCCAAAAGTACTTTATTAGAACTCGTAGTAGATTCATTTAGAAAAACTGCTGAAAATGAAGGTATAGACGGAGCCACAAGAAAAATAGCAAGTATAGTTCTTCGTTCAGCAGATCGAAAAAATAAATATGAAAGAAGAAACTTTAAAATTGAAGTACACGAATTCATAAAAGCAAGCAAAAACGATCCGGTAACTTTTACTCAAATGATAAAGTTGTCTTATCCGGTCATTTTTGAGGAAAACAAGGAAAAAATAAAATCAGTTTTTAACAATATAAGTTTAAAAAAATCACAAGCAATAAAGGCAAAAGCAGAAGAGTTCAGTTCAATAGTGCGATCTCAAGTTTAAAATTATACTCTTGATTTTATGAAAATTAAAAAAAAATCATTAAAAGAAATAGAAGCTGTTGAAAGTTGCATCTTAAACTTTTCAGATGATATATCAACAATTAATGAATTATTTTCTCATCTAAAAAAAATAAAACGTTCAACACAAAGTTCAGAAGCTGTAATCTTGGTTATAGAAGCTATTAACTCTAATACTAATTCAAAAGACGCACTAAAAACTGCAAAAAAATTTGCAGATATGGCACAAGACTCGTATCCATTTAACGCTATAGGTGATTTAGTGCTTTTACTTTCAACAGATCCAAAAACTAAAATTATAAATCAAAAAATCTATAAAAAATTATCTTATTTAAGAAGAAAAACAACAAATCCACGTTTTGCAATAGATTTACTTCTTAATTCAGAGGATAAAGAATTAAGAATTCTTATAAACGAGGCATCCTCAAAATTAGATGAATTTTTTTCTAATATTCCAAAATTCAGAACATCTAAAATAATTTATTTTGCCAAAGAACTTATGAAAAAATAGCAAGTATTTAATATATTCTTATATAATATGTATTGATGCTATGATCAGAACAAAAATTATTGCTACCTACGGCCCTGCAATATCAGACCCTTTACTTCTTATCGAGGTATTAAAAGTAGCTGATATAATAAGATTTAATTTTTCACACGGTACTCCAGAAGAGAAATTAGAAGCAAAAGAACAAGTGTTGAAAATAGCCAAAAAATTAAACAAAGATATAACACTTCTTGCAGATCTTCCTGGGCCTAAAATAAGAGTATCAAAACTTGATAGCGATGTATATATAAAAACAGGTCAAGAAGTAATTTTCTCTCATTCAAAATCGGCAAAAGTTGGCGAAATACCAATTGAATTGGATATATTTGACGATATGAAGGTTGGATGCGAAATTTCAATAGGGGATGGCAATCCCAAATTAGAGATAATAAAATTAAAAGACAGGAAGATAATCTGCAAAGCACTTCAGGACGGAAAAATAGGCAGTAGAAAGGGAATAAATGTAAAAGGTATTGAAATGAGCGCAGAACCTCCTACAAAAGACGATATGAAACTTATCGAGTTTGTAAAAGAGAATGGTTTTGATTATGTTGCTCTTTCCTTCGTTAAATCAAACGAAAATGTCAAAAAAGCAAGAAAAATATCTGGAGATTTATTTATAATCTCTAAAATAGAAAGAAAAGAGGCTATAGAAGACATAAACTCTATAGTGGCAGTTTCTGATGGAATAATGATAGCACGAGGAGATATGGCATTGAATATTGACTTCAATGAAGTTCCAATAGTTCAAGATAAAATAATAAAAGCTTGCAGATCTCAAGGAAAGCCGGTTATAGTTGCAACACAAATGTTAGATAGTATGACAAGAAATCAAAGTCCAACAAGGGCAGAGATGACTGATATTTCAAACGCGGTAAAGGATGGGGTTGATTGTGTAATGTTGAGCGATGAGACTGCCGCGGGCAAATATCCTGTAGATGCAATAAATGCAATGAAGAGTATAATCAGTTATACACAAGAAATGATGGATAATTTTCCACAACAAATAACCTCAGTAAATAACACCCATGAAGGAATAGCTTTGGCTGCTGCAGGCATAACACAAACCTGCAAAACTGATAGTATATTTATGCCGGTAAAGACTGGAAATACCATAAAAATAATCTCTGCATTAAGACCTAAGGCAGATATTATTGCAGTATCTAATTTAGATAAACTTAGACGCTCTTTTGGTATGTATTACGGTGTCCGAGGGCTAAACATGGATGGTTTTTCATCAGATGAAGGTATGGTAAATGCAATAAAAAACCATGCAGAAAAAAACAATATCAATAATTATTTAATTGTGTTTGGAGCTGTAGAAAAAACAGGGCTTTCTGATACTATAAAGTGTTTCTGGAAAGAAAAATAAAAACATTTAAAAATTAAAAAATCAGAAAAAATTAAATCTTTTTTTATCCTGCGTTTTGTTCTCGCGCAGCTCTTTAAACTTTTTAATTTCGGCTTCTTCATCACTTGAAAGAGACTTCGGTATTTCTACATTTATCGTTATTATTTCATCTCCATAATAATTACTCCCAATTCTTCTAATACCTTTATTTTTTAATCGTATATTGCTTCCAGGCTGTGTGCCTTGTGATATGTTTACTTCTTTAGGACCATCAAGTGTTGGTACATTTACACTTCCTCCTAAAATAGCTATATAAAACGGAATTTCAATGTGCGCATGTATATCATCTCCTTCGCGCTCGAAGATCTTATCCTTTGCAACCTGTATCTCAAGATACATATCTCCAGAACCTTCTTTGCTATAATCTCCCATACCATCAAGCTTAAGGCGCATGCCATCCTTAACTCCTTCCGGTATCTTAATGTCTACCTTTTCGTTTGCCACAATGCCTCCTTTTCCACGGCATTCCTTGCATTTTTTTTCATAGAAACTTCCTGTTCCTCCACAATCATTACATATAGTTACTGTTTGCATAGCACCAAAAAATGTATTTACAGTTCTACGAACCCTTCCGGCTCCTCTACAAATGCTACATTTTACTACTTTGGATCCAGGTTCACCGCCTGTTCCATTACAATGTTTGCATCGTGAAACATGTTTTATCTCTATAGTTTTATCGGCCCCTTTAGCAGCCTCAATAAAACTTAGTTTTAAGCCATATGCTATGTCTCCTCCACCCTGCTGGCCACCTGCTCCATAGCTAAATCTTCCATTCCCGAAATCAACATTGAAGCCCATCTCCTTGAAAATATCATTTATGTTAAAGTTTCTAAAGATATCCTCCTCGCTATACTGTCTATTGAACTGCTCAGGGCCATAGGAATCATACTGCCTTCTTTTATCTTCATTACTAAGTACAGCATAAGCCTCATTTATCTTCTTAAACTTCTCTTCTGCATCCTTTCCACTGTTTCTATCTGGGTGATATTTAAGCGCAAGCTCACGATAAGCTTTTTTTATCTCATCTTGAGTCGCTTTTTTATCTACTCCCAATATTTCGTAGAAGTCATCGCTCATTTTTCTACCTTATAATCTGCATTTACTGTATCTCCTGAAGTAGGACCTTGTTGATTGTCATCATCTCCTTTGTTTTCTGGATTGGCGCTTTGTCCAGAATCCTTGTACAAACTTTCTCCAATCTTTTTCAAGACCTCTTCAAGCGCTTCAGATTTACTCTTTATGTTATCTAAATCCTCTTTTTTCAAAGCATCCTTAAGGGCAGAATTGGCTTTATCTACCTCTTCATATACCTCTTTAGGTATTTTGTCTTTATATTCTTTTAATGTTTTATCTGTATTGTAGGTAAGCGACTCTGCAGTGTTTTTAGCCTCAACCTTTTCAAAGATTTCTTTATCTTGTTCGGCAAATTGCTCTGCTTCTTTTATCTTCTTTTCTATCTCATCTCTGCTCATCTTATTCTTTGCCATTACTTGCATTCTCTGTTCCTTTCCAGTTGCTTTATCCTTTGCAGTGACATGTATTATTCCATTTGCATCTATATCGAAGGTTACCTCTATCTGCGGCATTCCTCTTGGCGCAGGCGCTATTCCAGTAAGTTGAAATCTTCCAAGCTCTACATTATCCTTCGCCATCTTTCGCTCCCCTTGCAATATATGTATGTCTACTGTAGTTTGATTGTCATCTGCAGTTGTGAAGGTCTGTGACTTCTTTATTGGTATGGTAGTATTTCTTTCTATAAGTGTTGTAGTAACTCCTCCGTAGGTCTCAAGACCTAACGATAACGGTGTTACATCTAAAAGGACAATATCCTTTACCTCTCCAGTAAGAACTCCTGCCTGTACGGCTGCTCCAAAAGCAACTGCCTCCATAGGATCAACTCCTCTTTCTATTTTTTTACCAAGAAGTTGTTCTACATATCTTTGCACTATTGGCATTCTAGTAGGACCTCCTACTAATATAACCTTTTCAATATCTTTAGGGTCTAACTTGGCATCTTTCAAAGCTTGCATAACTGGTTTAGTGGTCTTTTCAACAATCGGAAGAACTATCTCCTCAAGCTTTGCCCTTGTCATTGTATATGTGAAATGTATCGGTGCATTTCCAGGACCCATAGTGAGGAAAGGAAGATTTATCTCACTATTAAGTGTTGTTGATAACTCTATTTTTGCTTTTTCTGCAGCTTCTTTGACTCTTTGCATCGCTTGGCTATCCTTAGTTATATCTACTCCCTTTTTCATAACCTCATCGGTAAGAAATTTAGTAATTGCATTATCCATATCGGTTCCTCCAAGCTGTGTATCTCCGCTAGTTGATTTTACCTCAAAGACACCCTTTCCAAACTCCATTATCGTAACATCTAAGGTTCCTCCACCAAAGTCATAAACCAATATCTTCATGTCTTTTCCAGTTTTATCTACTCCATAAGCTAATGCTGCTGCTGTAGGTTCATTTACCAGTCTTACAACTTCCAATCCAGCTATCTCGCCAGCATCTTTGGTTGCCTGTCTTTGATTGTCATCGAAGTATGCAGGAACTGTTATAACTGCCTTTTTGACCTCCTCTCCCAAAAAAGCTTCAGCGTCTGTCTTTATTTTTTGTAATATCATAGCAGAAAGCTCTTGAGGTGTGTACTCCTTTCCAAATACTTTGTACTTGAAGTTGGTACCCATCTTTCTTTTAAAAGCATTTAATGTGCCATCTGGATTTGCGACAGCCTGCCTTTTTGCTGGTTCACCCATAAGCCGTTGACCATCCTTTGTAAAAGCAACATAACTTGGAAATGACTTTCCGTAGAGCGATGTTCCTTCCGCACTTGGTATTAAAACTGGTCTGCCACCTTCTAAAACTGCAGCTGCTGAATTCGATGTACCTAAATCTATTCCTATTATTTTCATATTTTCACCTTTATTTTTTATTTTCCTCTTTTTCCTGCTTATTTTTCTCTCCACTGGAGATTATTACAGAAGCAGGTCTTATCATAATATTATTCATACTATATCCCTTTCTCACTACTTGTATTATGGTGCCATATGGCGTCTCTTCGTTCTTTTTGAGTATTATCTCATGTTTATACGGATCAAAAATACCCTTTGCATCTATCTCCCGTAAACCCTCCTTTTTTAATGTTTCTATGAAGTTTGAAAATACCATTCCAATCCCTTTCTCGCTTTCATTATTCAACTTCATGGCTTCTATAGCAAGCTCGAATTCATCCAAAACAGGAAGAAGCTTTATTGCAAGTTCCATCTTTCCAGTTGCTTTTGTCGAATCCAATTCCTTCGCAACTCTTTTTTTGTAATTATCAAACTCTGCGGCAAGCCTGAGTAGTCTATCCTTTAATTCTAAAATCTCCATCTCTTTTGAATCTTTTTTAATTTCATCCACACTCTGCATTGATTTTTCTATTTCTTTATTCTCCTTTTTTTTCTCTTCTTTATTTTTTGACTCACTCAAGTCTTTTTCTTTCCTTTCCTCTTCTGACATTATTATCAACCTCTAAAATATTATCCATTCTTTCGGCAAGATTTATCAGTCTATTAAATTCTCTAAACATCTCTGCTTGTATATCCTCAATAGTACTTGCAAGATCATCAGATCTTAAATAATATCTTCTCGCACGCCTTATTACTAATCCGGAGTAGATAAATCTATTAAGATGATAAATTACTGTACTTCTTGGGAGTCCTAATTTTTTATTAAGCTCTTTGCTAGTTACTCCATTTCCGTTTATACTATTAATTAAAATCTCCTTAAGAATTTTTGGTTCTAATTCGTCATTTTTATTTCCAAGGTCAAAGACCTCACAAAACCACATAGTAAGATTATCAAAGTTCTCTATGTGTGGCCTTCCAACTGATTTTATTACTATCCTTGTTATGTTTGCCATGGTTAATATTATATTGAAATAAATATATAAATCTTTGCTTTTTTCAATAAAAAGTTGAAATAAACTAATTTTTATTGTTATATACTAATTTATATAAAAAAGATAGCTTATTATATCTATCCTTCTTTAATTTATTTGGTGTTAATATGAAACAAGTGCACAATAAACTCATAAGTAGCGTTATAGTTGCGATATTCATACTAATAGGTTTTATCGCAATAGTAAGTTTGTTATACTTCCCAATATCTTATGGTTCTATATCAAGCATAATGATAGTAATCTTAATATTCATGATTCTTCTTTGGGGCATGCTACTTATTCTTATGGCGAAGGCTGATTATCACGGCGCTGCATATGACGAGCCAATTAAGATTTTAAAAGCCAAATATGCAAATGGAGATATAAGCAAGAAGGAATATCTTAGCAAGCTAAAGGACATCTCTGGAAAAGCATAATTACCTTTAATTTTTTAACACTGCGTTCGTAACAACGTGAATAATGGGAAGGTACTTTGGGAATCACTTCGACAGAATCTAATACAAATACTGTAGACCATATCGAAGTGCCTCCAATTATGGAAAACAAAAGCTTAGTCAAAAAACATATTATCTCTGTGTTTTTCTCTTTATTTCTTTTAATTGTTCTTGTAGGTTTTATTTTTTATATTATAATAAATTCAGATTCACCTTCAAGTGCTTTTTTACTAAACCATCTGCAAGCCACTTCTCTTTTTGGTAATGGTACCTATTCCTCATACGTTTCTGATGCACACAGTCTTAATGCTCCTAACGGGTCCTTTATTTCTACTTTGATTGGAAATCAAACAGTCTACGTAGCACAGTTTTATGGATCATCACAGTTTTTTCAAGAGTTTATAGTAAATAGAACTAATCCAAAACCTCTCATTTCAAAAATTTATTCCGAGATCTTTTCAGAAGCACACACCTTCAGTATTAAAAATGGGACATATTATAATATCAATTATTTTTATACATTAAACTCTCAAAATAATACTGCTCATGTATTAACTCTTATAGGTGAAAGTGAAAATACTATAATAATATTTTCTGCAGATTATACTAAAAATCTTTCAATAAATACATTAAGCTCTTACTTATTCTCTAATCTTACCAGTAATCACATTTAACTTATTGTTACTTTGCGCATAAGAAAATTAATCACTTTATTGGAGGTAACTAACAGTAACGTAATTTTCTTTTTTATCTTCAAGACCAGACATACTACTCCAATAAGTGTATCTTAGCATTTTTTCAGGAATAGCTTCTATTACCTCTCCTTTATCTTCGTATTCTTTTCCTTCCCAAACTCCTTTCCATTTTATCTGACTACCTTTTTTCCAATCGGTAATCGTGTCGGTTCCAAATAGATACTGTTTAATAAGTTTAGGATTTGTCAAAGCTTCCCAGACCTTTTTTGAAGATGCATTTATAACAACAGAGACCTTAGCTTCATACATATAATCAATTTAATAAATATTATTGCTAACTAATATATTTTATGTATGAAAATATGAACATAAAAACAAGATAATATTTCTAGTTTATATTATAAGTATATTAATAACTTAAAAAGATATTTTGTTTTTTTTTAAATTTTGTTTTGTTTACTGCTTTAATGCTTTTTTTACAAGGGAAATTATCTTTGCTTCTTCATTTATACCAAGTTTAGTAATTGCATATACCGTTGGCCACATTGCGCCATCGTCAAGATCGGCTTTATCGCTAAAACCTAATGTTGAGTATCTGGTTTTAAATTTACCAGAATTTTGAAAAAAACATATTACTTTATCTTCTTTTGAATATGCAGGCATGCCGTACCATGTCCTAGGAATTAAGGTTGGTGCAGTAGAAGTTATAATTTCGTGTATTCTTTCCCCCATTTTACGATCAGTTTCATTCATTTTTGCTAAAGCAGCAGCAATGGCTTTTTCTCCATTTTTCTTATCTAATTTCTTATCATTATTTAATTCCTTAAGATAATCTTTCATAGCACTTACTTCATCTTTTGTTAAACCAACCTTGCTTGTTTTTTTCATAAATACACAGTAATTATATTAACATAACCATTTTATATATTATAGGTAACATGGAAAATAAA
>JAJZLJ010000017.1:0-19782 GCA_021850625.1 Microcaldota archaeon
ATTTAAATTCATATCTATTTGATAACACGTTAATAAAAAACTTAAAAGGCATTTCAGTAAGAAAAAAAATTGTAAAAAATTGGTATGAAATACCCTTGTTTAAGTTAGGCATTAAAAAAGAACTTACATTAAAGTTAACAAATAAAACCTCAAAGAGCTTTAAAACACTAAAAGATTATGAAGCTTTTTGGTATACAAAACAAGCCCAAAAATTATTTTTCGAGAGCGTATTAAAAACAAAGTTTGAAATAACAACAAACCATATAGAATTTTTATGGCATGGAAAACAAATAAAACTTTTTTATGACTCTGAAAAGCAGTTTTATAATAGCACCTTTCTTATAAAGGAGCAGTTCTTTGGAGAAGAGTATTCATGGCTTGACGTTAAGAATAATATCGTTGTAGACATAGGTGCGAACATTGGCGATACTGCCATTTATTTTTCTTTAAAAGGAGCAAAACATATCTATGCGTTTGAGCCATATCCTTATTCATACAAAATAGCTCTAAAAAATATACAATTAAATAACTTAAAAAATGTTGTGAGTATTTTAAATGAAGGGTGCGGTAAAGAACAACATATACTTATTGATGAAAAGTATGAGAACAACGTCGCAACAAATATTAAAAATTTTAAAATGGGCAAAAGTATTAAATTGCAAACATTAGATAACATAGTAAACCGCTTCCAAATAAAAGATGCGATACTAAAGCTTGATTGTGAAGGTTCCGAATACGATGTAATTTTAAATGCTTCAGAATTTTCATTGAGAAGGTTTAAACAAATAATAATTGAGTATCATTATGGATACAAAAACTTATCAGAGAAATTAAAGAGTGCAGGATTTGAAGTAAAAATAAAACGCCCTATATTTTACCTAGAAAAAGACAGAATAATTAAAAATATGAAAAGAGGCCTTTTATACTGTAAAAGAATATGAATATAATAAAAACAATAAAGAAAAAATTAAAAAATAAATAAAATACAGCTAACTTAAAAGATGCTTGATTTGATTGCAGCTTTTATCTTTGCTGCTGTAGCCGCGTCAACTTGTTTCATATTGTGTGCTTCAGCTGCATGAGCCTTTATTTTTTCCATTAACTCATCATCGGTTTTCGCCTTTGTCTTAAAGCCACAACTCATTCCAATATCTTTACATGCAAATGTTTTTGCCATATAATCTCCAATTTACTATTGGAATATGTATTCTTATACTTTTTGTTTTTTTATTGTATTAAATTAAAAAACGCATAAAAATAGAAAAAGCTAAATAAAAGAGCTATTACCAATAACTTTAAAAATGCTAACTGTAAAAGTGTACATGTTGATTAAATGCAGAAAAAGAATAGTTCTAGCTCTAAAGAATTAATCTCGGATTATATTATGTTTGACAGTATGTCAAAAGACATAACTAAACATTACAAAAAGGTGCTTTCGATAAGAAAGAATATAGCACGAAATAAAAAAACATCTACTGATTTAAAATTTGAGTTCTTAGAAAGTCTTGACATAATACTTGACCATATGAAAAAAGCAGCAAAGGAACTCGACAGATCAAAAAAGGTTATAAAAGAATTATAACATCATATTTGTATTTTTTCTGCTTCTGAAGGGAAAAATCTTTTATATATACTATGTACTGTTTTTGCATCCTCTACAGATATAGGTTTTTGATGCAGTAATTCATTCTGTATTTTTGTTAATAAAACTGCATCTCTTCCAATGGCAAAAGTATAGCTTTCTCCTTCGCTTGATGTCCCTGACATTTTTTCATAAAGATCGCCTATCATCTTAGATACTGGTTTTGTGCAATCTACTTCTAAAGTTGTTTTTGTTTTTTTTGCACTTGTTTTTTGTTGATTGCTGCCTCTTAAACTTTGTTTTATTGCTTTTGATGTACCTACAATGGTAATCCTTAATATTTCTTTTCTAAGTGTATCCAGCAATTCTTCATTTGATTTTTGAATAATTCTACGTATTTTTTTATTACCCATTAAAACACAATAAATATGTATTTTTTAGATATTTATATATTCATATATCGCATTTTGGCTGAAAATCATTCAAAAGTAATAAATAATTTAGATTTTAATATATACTGATTTGATGTTAAATTATCTTGAACTTGAGAACTGGAAAGCGCATGGCACATCAAAGATATTATTCTCAAAAGGCACAAATGTTTTTATAGGGCAAATGGGAGCTGGTAAGAGCTCAGTTCTCGATGCGATTTCTTTTGCTTTATTTGGTACTTTTCCTTCAATAAAAAGCAGGAGATCAAAGATAAATATGCTGATACGCAACAAACCAGAGCAGAAAAATACCTCTAAAATCAAGCTTTCTTTTTCTGTTGACAACTCAGATTATGTGGTAGAAAGAACTATATCAATAAATGATACTGCAAAGGCCAGGCTCGAAAAAAACGGCGCTTACATACAATCGCAACCTGAACGTGTAACAGAAGAAATAGAAAAAGCACTGAAGATAGATTATGATCTTTTTTCTAGAGCAGTATACTCAGAACAAAACCGACTTGATTATTTCCTTGAGATGAGTTCTTCGGATAGGAAAAAACAGATAGATAATTTACTTGGGATAGATAAGTTTGCAGTTGCACAGGAAAATGCCGGATCTCTTGTTAATAAGGTAAAGGACATAATCTCTGAATCAGATAAGCTAATAAAAACATTAGACATTGAAAAAATAAAAAAAGAGTTATTAATATTAACAGAAGAGATAAACACTTATAATATTAACTTAAAAGAAAATACAAAAGAACTTTCAATTTTAAGGCTTTCACTTCAAGAAGCTGAAAAAATACTCTCAGAAAAGAAATTGCTTTTAAATAAAAAGATACTTTTGGAAAAAGAAATGGCTGAAGTAAAAAGCAAAATGTCTGTGGCAGAGCGGGATATGCTTACTATACTTGATAAGAAGCTGCCATCAGAGGAAGAGATAGTATTGTTTCTTAAGGAATTGGAGCAAAAACAATCATCACTTAAAAAAGAGCAGGCTCAAATATCTGATGTATTGCAGAAGCTCCAGTCTAACTTTGGCAAGATAGAAAAAGAGCTTCAAGACCTTAAAAAAAATATTTCTGAGAAGGCAGAAATAGAAAAAGAACTAAATGGGAAAAATCCACAAACTATTCGTAATAATATAGATTCTAACTCATCTTTGCTCGGAAGCATAGAGATGGAGATAGCTCATCTATCGCTTCTTAAATCAGAAAGTGAAAAGTCGGTATCTGAGCTTAAGAAGCACATTGCAAAATGTCCAATATGCGATAATGAATTAACAGAGGAAAAGAAAGCAAATCTTATAAATGCAAAACAAAAAGCTATTGAAGAAGCAACATTAAAAATAACCATTCAAACAAAAAACAGAGCACAAAAAAAAGATGAGATTAAACATTTAACAGAAGAACTTAATAAAATATTACTTCTTTTAGAGAAAAATAAGGCGTTAAGTGGCGTGGAACAAAAATTGCCTATTCTATCATCTGAAAAAAAACAGATAGAAGAAAAAATCAAGAAAGAAAAAGAAAATTTCACCTCAATAGCAAACCAACTCTCAGAAGTGTCAGAAGAGATTTCTAAACAAAGGTCGGTAAAGGAAAAAATAGAAAGGCTTTCAAAACTTGTATCTGAGAAAACAAAACTTTCCATTCTTTTGAAATCAAAGGAAGAGGAGTATCTAAAAATGGAGGTAAATAACGCCCAAATAGATGAGCTCCAGAAATCCTATACCTCGATACATTCGTCTATTTCTGAAATGACTACAAAATCATTTTCAATAACACAGATGCTTCAGGACAGAAAAAAACAATTTGAAAGTAAAAATAAAGAGTTTATTACTATAGAGCGTATTGCAAAGGATCTGGAGTTTAAGCGCTCTTCCATAGATAATATCTCAAAGTTCAGAAATGCTCTTCAAGAAACACAGGCTATTCTTCGCCATAAGCTGATAGGTTCTATAAATGAAGTAATGCAGTCAATATGGCCAGAGATATATCCTTATGGAGATTATACTGGCATAGAGTTCCAAGCAACTGAGACGGATTATGATCTAAAACTTAGGGTTTTCAGAAATGGGGCTTATGAATGGGAAACGGTAAATGCAATAGCAAGCGGCGGAGAGAGAAGCATAGCCTGCATGGCAATGCGCATTGCATTCAGTCTTGTTCTTGTACCCAACTTAAAATGGCTTATACTCGATGAGCCAACCCATAATATAGACAGGCAAGGCATCTCAAAAATAGTTTCATTATTAAATGAAAGACTTCCTAGCATAATAGATCAAATACTGATAATAACTCATGATGAGCAGCTAAAGCAGGTATCTAACGGAAGAATTTACTCATTCTCAAGAGACAAAGCAGAGAATAAGCAGACTGTCATATCTGAACTGTAAATAGTTATTATAATTATCTGTGAGAGTTATGACAAGAAACTCCTATCTAAAAGATAGGAGCAAATGTAACTTATATGCTTTCAAGTCCTATTCCGCTCTCTCTTCTATCCTCTTTTTCTATGATTGAAGCTCCAGAGACTCCTGTAAAGATTGCTATGACCTCTACCTTACCCATATAATCATTATCTAGCCTTGCGCCCCATGTAACATTTGCATTAGGTGATACCTTTTCGGTTAGCATCTCTCCTATGCGATTAGCATCTCCTAATGTCATATCTGGGCCTCCAGTAATATGTAAGAGTACTCCATTAGCTCCTTCAAAATCTACATCTAATAGCTTGTTTGTAAGTGTATTTCTTACTACCTCTTCTACTTTATTTGATCCCTGTCCTGTTCCAACGCTTATCATGGCAAGACCTCCGCTTTTCATTATGGCTCTAAGGTCTGCAAAATCTATATTTATCATGCTTGGCTGTGTTATTGCCTCGGTTATTCCACGTACGGCCTTTGCAGTTATCTCATCAGCTATCTTAAATGTTTGTTCTATTGGTAGGTTAGGATAAAGTTTAACGAGCCTTTGGTTATCTATAACTATAAGCGTATCCACATTTTGCCTTAGCTTAGAGATACCCTTTCTTGCCGTTTCAATCCTGCTTCTTTCAAGCGCAAAAGGTATTGTAACTATTCCTACTACTATCGAGCCGGTTTCCTTAGCGACTCGTGCAACTATCGGTGCAGCTCCTGTTCCAGTACCTCCGCCCATTCCTGCTGTCAAGAACAATAGGTTTTTGTCACGTATCATAAGCTCTATATCCATTCTAGAAAGCTCGGCTGCTTTTTCACCCATCTCTGGAAAACCACCGGCTCCCAAGCCTCTTGTTAGCTCTTTACCAAGCATTAATCTGTTTATATTCTGGCTAAGCATGCCCAGCTGTTTTCCATCTGTATTAAAAGCATAAAGTCCAGCGCCTTTAATATCCATTGTACTTAGTCTGTGAACTGTATTGTTGCCTCCTCCTCCTACTCCGACTACAGCTATCTTTGGTTTAAACATATCGTAATCAAAATCATTGTTACCCTTTTTTTCTTCATTCGTGTTATATTCTGAATACATAAAACCATCCTCTAAATTTAATTAACTATTAAACACAAATATGCATAAAATACTTTCCAAGTATCTTAATCATAGCGGTATACTTGAAAATTTTTCATAAACGCTCTTTAATGTTAATCCATCATTTTTCATAATCTCATTGAGGAAAATGGTTGCATATGCCCCAGAAGGCAGGGAAAACTCAACGTTTATCTCATTTTCAGAGGCCGTTGTTTTTATATCCTTTACCGGAGCAATTATACTTCTCAAAGAGCCCTTCATGCTAAGTTCTGGCATACTTTTTATCTTAAAGGACTCTTTAGTAATATCAAGAAACTCCAACAATCTTTTTTCATACTCGCTCATGTATTTATCTTTAGTTTCATATCCTATCAATGGAGCCATAGGAAATGCGCCATCCTCTGATAACTCCTCAATATTTGGAAAGCCATATTTGTTTTTGCCACATCTTATATCACTGTTGAAAAGTTCCTTGTTTTTAATTCTCGAGTCTATAACAGCATTAAATATTGCCGATTCTACTGCATGTATAAACATTATGCTTATTCCTCTAGGTATTCTTCTTATGGCATTGGCGTAATTTTCCTGCTTTGATAAATACTCTATAACCATGCGTTCATACCTGAGATGTTTAGGGAAGTAGAGTACAGCCTCTTTATAATCTCTATCTTCTTTAAGTCTTTTTCTTGCATGTACTGCTTCAAGATCCGTTTCATTTTTTGTTTCTGTAAGAAATGAGAGTATAGCTTCTTCAAGCTCGTTTTTGATTATATGCAAACCTACCTCGAAGTTGTTAAGCCTGTATCCAAATCTTTGCTTATCAAAGTAATTAGGAAAAACTCCATTCAACTCGTTTATAGTTTCTTGTGCATATTCCGGCTTCGCATCCCGTATTCTAGCGACAAATCCATTCCCTACATTACTTCCAAGTTCAACCGGCCCTCCTTTCCAGACACAGTTTATAGATATATCCTTTATTTTTACTCTTTCAATGTCTTTTGGTTCAACGCCATGCATGCTTGCAAGCTGCACAGAGACCGAGGTCTTATCCTTTATTCCGCAATACGCAAACGCACCCTTTCCTCTTCCTAATGACTTAGACACGGCGAGCAAGGCCTTTATGGTATCCCAGTTCCGTTTTTCAAGGATAAAAGTGCTGAACTTAGAGTTAATGTCTTCATCTTCCCCTATGTCCTTTGGAGCGCAGTGCAGTCCAGGCTCAAGCTTAACCCCCTTGCTTGTTATCTCTTTAACTACAAAGTCTTCATAGTACTTTTTTATTACTCCTCCTGTGCCTTTGGTATTTGATAAGAACTTCATCTAATCTTCCATTTAATCTAATTTAATAAACCTTATGTTGTAATAAATATTGTGGTCATTTGACTGATAACTCTCTTGTGGAACGAATGCTCTACAGACTTGTAAAAAGGCATATAGCAGGTACAACCATGAGCGCAGCCATCTCAAAAGTAACCGACTTAAATAAGAAAAATATACCTGCATCTGTGACCTTCTTAAGTGGAACAGTTGACAATAAAACAAAGGCCAAGTATATAACCTCTACATACATGGAACTTATACGCAGGATAGCTCGCTTAGGCTTAAAGGCAAGTGTTCATATAAAAGCAGAGCAGCTGGGACTTTTTGTAGATGAAGAAACCTCAATCAATAACTTTGGTGAGATTCTTTCTACCGGAAACAAATATGGTGTTTTTGTCTGGTTAGAACTTCCAAATAAAAAAACCGATATTGTAGAAGCATTGAACGGTTCAAAAGGATATGGACTTGCGTTTCATGAAAAAGATATATCTGATGCTATTAAGTTTTATGGAAAATTACGTTCAACAAAGATACTCTTTGAAGATAATCATAACGAGGAAGTGAAAAAAGACAAAAAGGCAAAAAAAATTAATTCAACTATAATATTAAACAAATACATAAAGGATATAAACAATATAGTCTTTTCTTCGCCTCCAGAGCATCTTATAAAAGAACTTTTATCTCCTAAAAATAAATACAAAAATACAGTTGTTTTGGAGTTCAAGCTAGGGTATAGTCAAAAGAAATTAAATAAACTTATAAAGAGGAACAAGAAGTTGAGTGTCAATGTGCCTTTCGGGAAGGACTGGACAGAGTTTGCGATGAACAGTGTTCCTGAGGGTTATATGAGATTTCTTGCCAATAGCCTTTTAAGCGAGAAGAAAGAAAAATAATGAGTGGGTTATATGCAAATGGAAAAAACTATTGCAAAAAAAACAACCTCTTTTTCAGGGGGCACTGTTCTTGTTACTGGTGGAGCTGGTCGTTTAGGAAGACGAGTAATATCTGAGCTACTTTCTCAAGGAATAACAGTTAGAGCACTTGTAAGGGATAACTCTGATGTAAATGCTCTTCCATTTGGAACAATACCTTATATAGGTGACATAACCTCTCAAGATGTAGTGTTTGATGCGTGCAAAGGTGTAGATACTGTATATCACTTTGCAGCTATAGTCAGCCAGCGCGAAGGTGGTCATAAGGAAATACTTCGAGTAAATACTAATGGTACAAAGATGGTTCTTGAAGCAGCAGATATCGGAGGTGCAAAAAGAATAATTCTTTCCAGTACGGTAGATGTATATGGTTCAAAGCGCAATGATCTTCTAACCGAAGACTCGGAGCTCAAGCCTAATGATATGTATGGGCATAGTAAGATGCTAGCAGAAAAACAAATACAATCTTTTAGTGGAAATATTTCTTATACAATATTAAGAATGGCAACAATTTATGGAGAGGAGTTTAAACACTCATTCTTTAAAATCTTCAAAATGATAAACTCAGATAAAGCATATATTCTGGGCAATGGAAAGAATGCTTTATCCTTAGTACATATGGACGACGTAGCAAAGGCCATGCTTCTTGTAAGAAAAGCTGAAAATGCATCAAATAAAATATATAATCTAACTGATGGAAAGACCTATACTCAGGAGTATCTATTCTCATTGGCAGCCGAACTGCTTCATAAAAAAACTCATTTTGGGCATGTTAATACGTTCTTAGCTAAGATTCTTGCAAAGAAAGCCGGCATAACAGTAGACGATATACGTTTTATAACAAGCAATCGTATAATAAGTATAAATAAGATCTCTCAAGAACTTGGTTTTAAACCTACTGTAGATATAAAAACTGCTGGAAAGGAACTCGTTGAAAGATTTCTTAAAGAGCAAAAAGGTAATTGAAATGGCAATAAAAATCGGAAAAACGGAGCGTTACATAAATGAGAAAATAGCCGATAACGGTGCGGTTCTATTCATGGTTATAGATCCTGTTGATTATTCATCAATAGAAGACGCAGTAAAACATGCTAAAGGTTCTGTAGAAGGTGGCGCAGATCTTATACTAATCGGCGGCAGTGTAGGTGCGCAAGGAGAACTTCTAGATAAGGTTACAAAAGACATTAAAGAGTCCATAGATGTTCCTGTTGTGTTATTTCCGGGTAATATAGCTACTATAACTAAGTATGCAGATGCATTATACTTTATGTCGCTGCTTAATGCAAGAAATCCATACTGGATAACGCAAGCTCAGATGCTCTCTGCTCCTGTAATTAAAAAAATGGGAATAGAGCCGCTTCCTGTAGGCTACATAGTTGTTTCACCTGGTGGCACAGTAGGTTGGGTGGGTGATGTAAATTTAGTACCTAGAGAGAAGCCTATGATTGCAGCTGCATTGGCAATGGCTGGGCAGTATCTGGGAAATAGAATAATAATAACTGATGTAGGTTCAAATCCACAATCTCAAGGACAGTCCTCTGTTCCTGCTGAAATGATCAAGGCCGTAAGCAGTTCAATAGATGTGCCTTATGGGATAGCTGGTGGCATAAAGGACGAAGCAGTAATACGCACAGCTATAAAAAGCGGCGCACAGATAATACAAATAGGCACTGCGATAGAGAAATCTACCGATGCGATAAAAAAATCTAAGTTCTTCTCAAGCATAATAAAAGAAGAAGGGCTTAAGAAAAAGCATCTTAGTTAGGAGCTTTAAATGAGAGATATCTCTTCATTAGAACTTAAGATTATATCTAAGGAACTTGCCCCATTCATAAACGGAAGCAGGATACGAAAACTTTACTTTCTTGGAGAGGAATCCTTCAGAATAACCTTTTACAAAGACAACAAAACCTTACATTTATATATAAAATTACTTAAAACAATAAACTCGACAAATTATACCGAAGGTGCACAAGAGCCTAATGGTTTTGTAATGGGCCTTAGAAAAAGGCTGGAGAATAGAGTAGTTAATTCAATAGAGCAAAAAGGCTCTGATAGGATACTTCAAATAAGCATTGGAAAGGAGCATTTTCTTCTAATATTCGAGATGCTAGCTAAAGGAAACGCTATTCTTTTGGATGAGTTCATGAAGATAGAGCTTTCATTCAAATCTCTTGAGTTTTCAGATAGGATAATAAAAACCGGACACGACTACAAGTATCCTAAAGGCGACTCATTATCTTTAGAGGAAGCTTCTGTAAAAATAAATGATATACTTGACGAGCTTGGATCTGATAAAATAATATCTATCCTTTCAAGAAAGATAAATCTTGGACCTTTGTACATAGAGGACATATTAAATCGTTCAGGGGTGGATCCAAAATCTAAAATTATAAGCGAAGCTGATAAAACAAAGATATCTAAAGAACTATCTCTTTTATCAAAAAGGCTATCGGAGGAAAAGCCACGTGTATATCTTAAATCAGATGCAATCTTTGATTATGCAGTTTGTGAAATTATAAAGTATAAGGATCTTGAGAGCAAAAGCTTTGAAACACTTAATGAAACGCTTGATTTTATATATCTTAAAGAGCGATCTTTAATAACAGATACCGGAAAAGCAGAAAGAATAAAAGAGTCACAGTTAAATATAGAAAAACAAGAAAAGCTTGCCGTGTCGTTGCTTCAAGTTTCCAAGGAAAATGCAGCAATAGGCAAAAAGATATTTGAGAATATGAATATAATAAACGGAGCAATAGCGTATATCCAAAAAAACAAGAGAGCAACATTAGATGAACTCAAGGCAAACTTTCCCGAGCTCAATATAAAAAAACTTGATTTAAAATCAAAGACCTTTACAATAACACTTGATGATTGAATGTTCGAAATAACACTTCTTGGAACTGCAGGTTCTGCTCCTACAAAGTCAAGGAGTCTTCCTGGAATATATTTATCTTATGAGGGCGATGCTTTCCTTTTCGATTGTGGTGAAGGAACACAGATTCAGCTTCTTAAATACGGTTTAAATTCTCATAAAATACGTGCTATATTTCTAAGCCATATACATGGTGATCATGTTATAGGAATAGCCGGGATAATACGCACACTTGCATTAAATAATCGAACAGATGAGTTGAAGATCTTTATACCAAAGGGTTATGAAAAAGCTATAAAGCTGCTAATAACATTTGATAAAGCTATAGTAAATTACCCAATCAAAATAATCGGGATAAAAAAAGGAGAGCTCTTTAAGGGAAAGAACTTTTCAATAAGTTCTTTTAAGCTTAATCACACCGTTCCTACATATGGCTTTGTTTTCAAGGAAAATGATAGCATAAGATTCAATATTAAAGAATGCAAAAAACTTGGCATAAAAGGCGAGATGTACAAGGAGCTAGAACTGAAAGGACATATCTTCATAAACGAGAAAAAAAGGTATCTAAAGGATCTTTCTTTTATAAAACATGGAAGAAAGTTAGTATATGCTTCTGATACAAGGCCGTCTAAAGAGACCGAGAAAGCTTCAAAGAACGCCGATCTTTTAATACATGAGTCATCTTATACAAACCAGTACCTAGAACTTGCAAAGTCTAGAAAACACTCTACCTCTATTGAAGCTGCAACTGTAGCAAAAAATTCAAGAGTAAAGTTTCTTGTATTGACACATTTCAGCGCAAGATATAAAGATGAGTTTGAATTAATAAACGAAGCAACAACCATATTCAAAAATACAAAAGCAGGAACAGATGGCTATAAAATAGTTTTATGACATATCTATATCATATTTATTCGTATTTGCGCAATATTTATTATTTAATTTGGAGGCATAGTCTAATGGTAGGACGGCAGATTGACATTCTGCAAGCCTGGGTTCGATTCCCTGTGTCTCCATTTGATTTAAAATTAAAAATTGATCTTCTTGTACTTTTGATACTTTCTGAGTTTTTATGTACCTCTAGGAAAATCGCTTTTTGGCTGCGCCTTTTCTGAGCTATTATCTTTTTTGGAGTTTTCATCTCCTTTACTTGCATGATCCTC
Organism: Microcaldota archaeon; assembly: GCA_021850625.1. Taxonomy (GTDB): domain Archaea; phylum Micrarchaeota; class Micrarchaeia; order Micrarchaeales; family CABMGC01; genus JAJZOD01. Next base: position 11,819 of record JAJZLJ010000017.1, read on the forward strand.
ATTTAACTCGTCTCTAAGATTGAACAACACTCGTTGTAATTCTCGTGCCATCTTTTCTGTCAATGCAGGAAAAAAATTGGTGTTTTGCGATTTTTCATCAAAGGTTCCATTGCTCATCTGTGAGTTTCCGCCCATTGGTACTATTATCAATGATGATAATCCAAGGACTCGGTCTAAAAGAGTTCTGGAAAGAACTATATCTGTTACATTGTCTAATGGTATTGAATGTATATCATAACTTAAAAAACCACGTTTTCCAATAACTCTGTGGTTTGTTATCCAGTACCAAGATTTTCCATATGAAATTAAAGGCCCTATAGAAACCAACAAGATCAATACTGGTACTGCTATAATACCTACTAGAAAACCTATTGCTGCATAGTTTATCAATATAAGAGTAGGTATGGCTAATAAAACAAAAATTAGTATTGCAATATAACTATTGAACTGCATAGATATTATAAATCCTAAGAACTGCGGTTTCAACTCTCTTATTATCTTTTCATTTTTTTGTAAATCAAACGGCAACTTCTCTAACCTTGTATTGTCATGTGCTGTATCAAATCTCTTTATATCTCTAAGTATATCGACCATTAAATTACCAATTAACTTTAATTACCAAGGCCATAAGCCTTAGAAATTAATTTTTTATCATAACTTCAGCATCCCCAAATCATAATGGCTTATTATGCTTCTTGTGCTTTTTATTATATTCTTTTATTATTATATTACTTTACTTTAATATATAATACTTTGCTATTTTATACAATACTTTACTTTTTATACTATATAATTTAACTTAAATGTAAACGTATTTCTTTGCATTGATTGCAATAATAAAAAAATCTTTAAAAATAGAAAAAGAATACATTTTGTAGATATAAAAAATCTAAATAAGCACTAATTTATTAATTTTTTATTCAAACTCTTGATAAAATAAAAAGGTTTTTATCTTTTAACATCCAAATACTTTTGGTGGGTATGTGATTGCTATGGATTCGAAGTCTAAAAAAAGAGAAGATTTTAGTATGGTTGAGCTAAAAAGATACTCAACAACAAACACTGAACGTGATCTAGAGTTCAAAAAAGACATATCTTCATTATTAAGAAAGCTTCCAGAAAGTACTGTTACTGTTTTCATACCTCTTAAAACTGCTCAGATAACTGAAGAACTCTCAAGAAAGGAAATAGTTATATTCAAAAGACATCCTAACGGAGGCGGATGGGTTGAAAGTTCAGCCTTTGTAGACCCTATGTTCATAGTAAGCAAGGACTCAATTGTTTTTGGCAACTCAGAACTTATTGGGGCAGGTTCTATAAATGGAACTGTACTTGAAAATGTAAAACTTCGGTCAGGAGCTTCTGGATCTATAAAACAATTTTAGAGTGTATCGTTATTCTGTTTGTCCTTTCTTTTTTCCTTTATTTTTACTAATACATCAAGAAGGTCAGTTTCATCATCGTTCAAAAGAGTGTTGAATTTATACTTTAATGCGCGAACCTCATCGTCATTTAGAAAAACATAAAGTGTGTCATTCTGGTTTATCTGTCTTCCATACGTTGCACCCTCTACTGAAATTGCAACGCTATCGCCAGCCTTTGCTTCTTGCATGCTTATCCCATTATTTTGTATCTCCTTGACTCTGCCTACAATATCTCCAAACTCATTAATCAACTGCGTTCCTGGCTTTATTCTACCTCTTTTTACATCTGCTCCAAAGATGGCCGGATGTGAAACTCTAAAGCAGTGATTTGGCAAAAGAAATATGGCACCAGGAAAGATCAAAGCCTTTTCAAGAAGTTCCTTTCCGCGTTTTTTCTCATTGTCTAGCCATTCCTTATACTCCTCTATTATCCTGTATATTATTTGTCCTTTAATGACCTTTATTCCTGTTGCATAAGACTCTTGTTCTGCATCATCCTCTATAGAAACATTAAATGCCATAACTACTGCAGAGTCTGGATCAATAGCTCTCATAGAGAAAGCGTCCATAACGTCCCTTTTAGTTACCTTTCCTATCTCCTTTTTGCTTATCTTAACATTTATGCTGGATAGAAGTTTTGAGATTGCTTCTATTCCTCCTATTGAATCTGCTTTAAGTATGACTCCATTCTTCTCTACCTTGAAGACCTCCTGCATCTCAGATTTTATCTCATTCTCGTATCCTTTTTTCTCGACAGAGATAACTAGAGAACCTGGCAGTGCTTCTTCAAGACCGCTTCCGCTTATCTTAATTCCAGAAGCTGCACTTACAGACTCTACATTATAAAACTTGTTAGATGACTCTCGCAGCTCTTGCAACGGCCTAGGCTTTAACAAAGCCTTGATTTTAGAGCTCTTTATTCCAGCTTCAGTTGCAAATGCTATAGTGTCATTAACCTTAAAGCTTCCATTATAGAGTATGACATCTATCGTGCAGCCCATTCCTTTCTCTTCTTTTCTCTCAAGTATGCTTCCTACACCTGCGCCTTCAACCTCTATGTTCAAGCGCATCTCAAGAAATCTTTGAGCTAAGCCGGTAGCGTACATGAGGAGCTCAGCCACTCCCTCTCCTGTTTTAGCGCTAAGTGGTATTATCACTATCTCCTTTTTGAAGTCCTTAACTCTATCGAAGCGCTCGGCGTTGAAGCCTAGCTCGCTAAGCTTTCCTATAAGCTCATATATCTTGGCCTCTGCCTCTTCTTTAACTAAGGGATTTTGCTTTTCTATTGACTCTATGAAGCTAGCCGTTCCTTGAGATCTCCATCCTGTTATAAGATCCATCTTGTTAGCAGCTATTATGAATGGTGTTTTATACTCCTTTAATATTTCTAACGCTTCGTATGTCTGTGGCTCAAAGCTTTTTGTAACATCTACAACAAGTATCGCAAGATCCGCAACAGATCCTCCTCTTTTTCTAAGGTTTGTGAATGCTTCATGACCGGGAGTATCTATAAAAAGAAGACCTGGTATTGTAATATCTATATTCATTTTCTTTATAAGTGCTCCTGAAGTTTTTTTTATTACCTCTATTGGAACCTCGCTAGCACCAATATGCTGCGTTATACCTCCTGCTTCTCTATTTGTAACTGCTGTATTTCTTATTCTATCTAAAAGAGAGGTTTTTCCATGGTCTACGTGACCCATCACTACTATTATTGGCTGTCTAATCATCATTACTCCCTTAAGGATATGCTATATATAGATTACCGAATAAAACTATATAATAATAACTAATTAGGTAAGATAATGGAGAAAGCATTGGTGTTAATAAAACCAGATGGAGTTGAGCGCGCAGTAATAGGCAAGGTAATTGCAAAATTTGAAGAAACAGGACTCAAGGTTGTAGGCCTTAAAATGATTAAAGCTTCTGAAAAACAGGCTGGATCTCATTATGCTGATGATAAAGAATGGCTTCTTAGCGTAGGTAAAAAAGCAAGGCAGTCAAACATAGAAAAAGGCATTCCAACAACTGAGTCTGAAATGGAGATAGGGCTTAGAATAAGATCTCTTCTTATAAAAGAGCTTTCAAAAAGTCCTATAGTTGCCATGGTTCTTGAAGGCAATGCTGCAAATGATGTAGCAAGAAAGCTTGCAGGTTCAACAGAACCTAGAAAAGCAGATCCTTCAACAATAAGGGGCTCTTTGTCTATAGATACTTATGGCGCAGCAGATTCTGGAAAGAGGCCAATAAGAAATGTAGTCCATGTATCTGAAAATAAAGAAGCCGCAGAGAAGGAGATAAAGGTATGGTTTAGCGAATCAGAAATAAATAAATACAAAAGATGCGACGAAGATATACTTTATTGATCTAACCGTTCATCTGAAATAATTTTTCGGTATTTATTTTATTTTTAGATATTTATTTTATTTATCTTTATTATTTATTTTATAGTTTCTTCAAGAGATCTGGGTTGTGTTAAAATATTCGATTCCACATCAATTGATAAAATTTCAAATCATTTGAAGATCTCATACTGCATTAACACTTCTTTAACTGCATTTATCTTAATTAGGTTTTTAGAACTTACTTTAATTATTTTTGTCGAAAACACAATTGCATATCTTTATTGTTAAGTTATTTTTGTAAATTATAACCTTTTTTGACAGGTAAAATATTCAGCAAACTGCTTCCTTCTTTTACATAATAAAATCCTTGTGGAGGCTTAAATCCTGGTATTTTCTGGCGCAAGAGTGTAAGCGTAATTGGTGTTTCATATCTTATCGGATTGCTAAGTCTTATTGCGCATCCAATCTCATGGCCAATAAAAGCTCTCTTAAGATCCTCTGCCGTTTCCGGTACTTCCTTGACAGTATGCTCTATAATCTGATCTACTGTTTCATGTATAATTTTTTCTATTATTGCTTCACCGATTATTGCATGAATTTTAGCCGAAGCATAAAGAAAAATTCTAGCGTTATTTTCAGCATGCATGTTAACTTTGCGGTACTCCCATTTCTTGTTTCCAGAGAGTATATTATATGCATGAATTGGTTTTATTGCTAGTAACACATTATTTCTTGAAAATTTTTTTGAGTTACTTGAAAATAATAAGTCTTTTGGTTGTTTTACCAAATCTTTTTGGAGTTCAGTTGCCATTGCCAATCACTAATTTTAATAAAGAAATTAATATTAATGGACTGGGTAGTTACTAATTAATCTTTTACTGCAGTCCGAGTCTAGCTTCCTCTGTAATCATCTCTGGACTCCACGCAGGATCCCAAACAAGATCTATATTCACGGTACCTACTCCCTGTATACTTTCTGCTCTTAATTGAACATCTGCAAGTATTATACTAGTAACTGGGCACATTGGGCTTGTCATAGTTATTTTTATATCAATATCCTTGTCATTGCTTATGTTAATTCCATAAATCAATCCGAGATCAACTATATTCAATCCAATTTCTGGATCTACAGTATTCTTAAGTGCATTTATTATATCTGCTACAATTACCATGCTTTTACCTACTTACTTGTTAATCTTATTTTGGACTTTAGATATAAATAGTTTCACTACTTATCCAAATTATAGTTACATATCTTGAACTATATCATATTTTTATTTGCTTGAGTTTTCAATACCTATATTTTTTGTTGTGTTTGTTATCTCTACATTTACCGTATGTGGAGATGTGGCATTAGTTGTCAATATACCTATTTTTGAGTTAGTTATAGTGGTGTTATATATTGAAAGACCTTTACCATTGCTTATTATTGCAGTGTTGAAGTTGTCCAAATAACAATTTTTAATCGTTATATCAGATGCATTTACGTCAGCAAAGGTGCCACCGCTTGTTGAGTATATTGTATGTCCATTACAGTTTATAACACTTCCATCTGAGTTTGTTGAGTTCTTATCACTAACTGTATAACAGGTGTTTCCATAACTGTAAACCATATCGCTTTCAAATGTTATTATTCCTGGGCTAGCAAAACTTAAACACTCTAAATTAGAAGAAGGGTTTATTGCTACAATCCAGCTGCATCCCGATTTGCTTATTCCGCTATCTACTCCAATCTTATTCGAGTAAAATCCATCGCTGCCTTTTGCACAGTAGTAATCAAAAATCCCATTATTTAATGCAGTATTATTGTTCACCAAATTATTTGTTGAGTTTATAAACGTCAAGCCATAATCTGGGTTATGCTCTGCTGTGTTTTTTGAAATGATACTTTCATTGATCTTATTGAAAACAAATCCGCTAGAACCATAAAGGCCTTGGTCTGCAGTGTCTCCATTCACATTTAATCTACTTCCACCTGATACATTAATTCCCGAATCGACAAAAGATATTACCTTTGTATTTCCTATGCTTCCATAACTTATATTCGAATAGACTGTTCCATAATACACTCCAGTTATGCTTGTGTTCTGAGTATTTATTTCATTTGCATTATCAGCATAAATTCCATACTTATAATTTTGTATATTACAACTTTTCATACTTACATTATACTTTCCATTGTCAACTATTCCATATCCTTGGTTATTTCCTATAATTTGCTTTCCATTGCAATTAAAGATCACATTTGGTGCAGCAATGGTAAAGCATGTATTTTGCGATGTAACATTATTATAAAGCTCATAACTTCCAGAGATACCTATTGTGCCACACTTAAAAACGGGTATTTGTGCCAGAGGCGGAGGCAAAAGAGTGCTACATTGTGAGGATAGCCATTGGCAGTCCGTAGTTCCACAGCTTATATTGCTTGCAGATCCTATATTTGAATTATTATACGAGTTTGCTGGACAGTAAAGATCAGCTCCACTGTTTCCCTCTGTTTTTAGGAGGTTGAAAACGTTGGACTGGCCGTTGTCAAAATAAATACCATATACATTATTTAATACAGTATTATTTTTAAACTCAAATCCAGTTGTGCTATTTTCATATACTCCTATATTGTTATTCATCTCAGTAGAGTTTGATAAAACTCCTGCCGTTGAGTTTTGAATATAAATTCCTACTCTGCCGTTTTTTGCATTTAAGTTATTAAGGTAAGTATTTATTGAATCATTTACAAAGACTCCATAGGTATCATTTTCAAAGTTACAATCATTCAGTGTTGTGTTGTACTTGTTACTTATTAAAATACCATAATCGGCATTGCTTATCATTTTACCATTACAGTTCAATTTTACGTTTGGAGAATTTATATTTATACAAGGATAACTTACAAAAGATGCATTTACATAATCTTCAAGATTCAGATTGCTTGAAAGGTTATACGTTCCAAAAGAGTTTATAGACCCGCAAGAGTTTATATTCTTTCCAAGATTTATATTTTCTATATCGTAGATTAGGTTGTTTGTGCACTGTGCAAAGTTACAGTAATTGTTTGTTTGGCATGAACTTGAAAAGAAGTTATTGCTGTCTCTAAGATTTGCGTTACTTGCACATATCATATCTGTTGGATTTTCAATAAATATATCCTGTTTGAAGTTATTTCCACTTGAGTTCAAAAAAAGCCCATAATATGCATTATTTATAAATGTCATTGAAATAAAATTATTATTTCCTCCATTTTGTACATTTACGCCTCCAGAACGGCTCTGTGAGCCATAAATAGTGCTATTTTCTATATTATTATTAAAAGCATCGCTTAATATCAAATCTGACATGGTAGAGTTTGATATTTTTACCCCTTCTATTGTGGAAGCAGACGTATTGTTAAGGTAAATGGAGTAAGAAAATCTAGAGATATTCAAATTGCTTACTGTAACATTGGATACCTTTGAAATAAATATTCCATACGTGTATGGAGGGATATTTATGTAAGGTCCATTTCCGCGTAAATGATAGTTATTTCCGTTTATTTTTACATTGCTTGAAAGTATATCTATGCAATCTCCGTTTTGTTTTGTCGTTGTAATGTTTCCTTGGAAAGAGTAAACACCAGGCGAGGTTATTGTAGTACAGGAATTTATGGTTGTTCCTGACTGTTGTGAAATAACCGTTGTAACTACAGAACTGCTGCTATTTGTTCCATTTGATATTACTGTAGTTGTAAATATTGTTGTATTATTATTTTTTATAAGAAAAAAATAAGCAAGCGCTGCGGCTATTAAAATAATTGCAATTCCGAGTACAATAACAGTTATGTTTTTATTGCTTTTTGTAGGTTTTTGATTCTGTTCGGTTTGAACTTTATTTACCTGATTATTAACTGAATCTTTATTGTTTTGGGATTGAGTTTGATTATCCGTACTACCTGCTGACCAGTTCAATTCATTTTCATTTAACTCTGAATTATTTGTATTATTATCTACCATAAACGCAAACATGAAATCATTCTTTAAACTTATAAATTATTAACAACTCAAAAGTATTTATATCATACGATATAATATATCATTTATAATTATTATTTAAATAGCTATACATTAGGTATTTATTGAAGATTAGGCCCCAGTAGCTCAGTAGTAGAGCGCTTGTCTCGTAAAAACTTTTACGAAAAAGTTTTATCAAAAACGGGAAAACA
>JAJZLJ010000017.1:19792-22062 GCA_021850625.1 Microcaldota archaeon
GTAGGTGGGAGGCGTTGTCCACTAATCTAGATGGCAGCTCCGCTAACGTTTGTAGACGTCTAATCCTGCAAAATTGAGTCGTGAGCAGTTCTGCCACCTACTCGTATTATAGAACGAAAAAAGTTAGAACTTCCGAATTAGTGGAAGTGTGAAGGTTTATAAATTTTCAACATCCTATACCTTAATACCAAGATATTGAATGTAGTGGTATTTACGTCAAACAAACGATTAACGATCTTCGGAACCATTGCTGTATGTAGGACGAGATTCTCTCATGAAAAATATAGCATGCCATACATAGGTGGCAATGGAATCCTAACCAGTCTTGCTGCTTCTAATTACGTTAATGTAGATATGGCTGGCGTTGTTGGCAGCGATATAGGAATCTCTAAGTTATCTAAACTCTTAGGGTCTTCAATAGCTTTGGATAATGTGGATGTTTTAGATGGTGAAAGTTTTAAGTATGATGCGACATACAGCAAAAAAAGTGCCGAACTAATTCAGGAAGAGACCAACTTTGGTGTTTATCAAAACTATTCACCTAATGTAAATGGTGGTTTTTACGCTGGGCAGGCAGTATTCTGTGGTGGTAATCCAAAGCATGCCCTAACTTTTATTGAACAGATACTCGATCCAGGCCCCATCGCAGTGAGCACCCTGCTTTATCATCTAAAGAAGACTAACGAATATGCGCTTAAACTGATAGATAAGGCCTCAATTCTTTTTACTAATAAAATGGAATACCAATTTCTACTAGAAAACCTTGGCGAAGAGCCGCTTTCTTATTTTAAGAAGCTGGAATGCATATTCAATACAAATGGCTCTAAGGGAGTAGATGTGATCTTCTCAGATGGTCATTCAGTGTTTTTCAGGCCGCCTAAAGTGGTAACACCTTTAAATCCAACGAATGCGGGAGATGTATTTGCTGGTACTGTGGTTGGAATGCTTTCTGCTGGATACAAACTATCTGAAGATCTTAACCAGATTGTAAAGTCGGCTGGAACAGAAGCAGTAAAAGTAATACTCAACGATGGTTATTACAGGAGGGTAATACCATGAAACCAGAAGCAACTATACTTGACGAAATAATTTCAAATAAGTTGATAGAAGTCGCAGAGCTAAAGCGCAAACTCCCATTAAAAGACCTAAAACGTTTAATCAACAATCGAAAAACTCCAATTATTAACTTTGCTAAGTCCATAAAGAAGCAAGATAAAATCAGCCTAATCGCAGAGATAAAGAAATCCTCTCCATCTGCCGGCGTGATAAGCGATAGATTTAACCATATGGATCTAGCAAGGAAATACATAGGCTCTGGGAGGATTGACGCGATTTCGATACTCACAGACGAAAAATACTTCTCTGGAAATATAAATCTCATAACTTCAGTAAAGAGTATATCAAATATTCCTATTTTAAGGAAGGACTTCATAATAGATGAATATCAGGTGTATGAGTCTTACATTGCAGGCGCAGACGCTATACTTCTTATAGTATCTGCATTAAATCAAACAGCATTGTCGAATATGATACGCCTGTCCCGAGATCTCGGACTGTTCCCTCTTGTTGAAGCCCATACTATAGAGGAGATAACAGTCGCAGTTGATTCTGGTGCTGAAATAATAGGTATAAACTCCAGAGACCTTAAAACCTTTAAGATAAATCGCCTTGAATCAAGCGAACTTTTGAGGCAGATACCAAATGAAAAGATAAGGGTTGCAGAATCTGGAATAGAAAATAGTGATGATGTTAGAATGATGCGTTCATCCGGTGCTGATGCAATGCTCGTAGGAACATCTATAATAAAGGCTGCTGACCCAATCGCTAAGATAAATGAACTCCTCGCATAAGACTAGGTGCGAGATTTAGGTGCATAGTGACAATGTCCTAAATGAAATAAGTGGCTACGCCCCTTATAAACCCTTTGCACCTGCGAGCTTTGTAGTTTAATTCAATTTTTGTAGTTTTATTGGTAATTAAATTACAAAGCCTAATCTAAATACTTTTAAAACTACGACGACAAAACTATTATTAATCCTACATATACTAACCTCCCGGGGCTTCTAACTAAAAAATTATTTAGGGAGCATAGTCAAAGATCTTCTGGATCAAGTATCTCTAGTATCTTAGATGATAGACCAGCTTTATTCGGCACGAACAATATCTTTCTTTTTGTATTTATACTTGCCAATTTGCGCTCCGCTTCCATTACTTCAGCAATGTCTACTTTGCGCCCCCATTTAATCTCCATTGCGATTTCTGGTTTCTTA
>JAJZLJ010000031.1 GCA_021850625.1 Microcaldota archaeon
AAATACTCCATGGCTGACTGCGCTTTTGATGAACCTTTTCCTAAAATATTCAGATGATCAATTGTAAATTGAACTTTGAGTTTTTGAGTTAATTTTTTATAGGATTTATTAAAGTTAAACATAAAAATATTGAAACGTCTGTGTATTTATTATTAACTATTATTAACCTCATTTAGTAAAATTATTGAATAATTTTTATTGATATTTATAAGGTATAAAAGAAGGGTATAAAAGAAAATAGAAATAGAAAAAAATAGAAAAGAAAAAATAAAATAAAGCGTATTACATTTCTGCTGCTATGCTACCTATCATAGACAAGACAAATCCAAGTATTGCATACCATACCAATGCTGGTGCGGATGCGCTGCCTGCAAAGAGAGCTATTAAGGTAATACCCCCTACCATAGATGTTTTTGACACCCAATGCTTGGAGTTAACTGCATTCTTTATCAAGCCAAAGCTTGCAAGGAACAGTCCTATAGAACTTATGACGCCGAGTCCTACAAATAGCGGAAGGAAGAATGAACCTACTCCGCCGAACAAAACACTGCTAGGTGTCCATCCAGATTGTAAACCCATCAAAAGGGAATATGCGACATATAGATATGCCAAGGATCCAAGAAAAGCTAGGATAAATCCCAAGGCACCATTTCCAGATTGTTTGTTTGCAGATTTTGCCATATATTTCACTTATATTAAATAAACTCTAAGCAGGAGTATATAAATAGTTTTAATGTTATTAGACAATAAACGAAAGTATTTAAGTTTGCAACGGTATAATTTTTCTGAGTTGCTCTGATATATTTTAGATATAATATCTTATTGTTAATGGCTTAGCCGCGACATTTTGTTATATTAATTAAGTATTTAAGTACTATATATTGTCATACGACTTTTCAATAAGAGCTGACTCCGAGATTCCTGCATAATTTATGAACCTATGTGCATTATATCCAATTTTTGAAAGATTTTTTGCAAAAATAGATGGATTTGAACCTCGTCCAAAGGTATAGATTATCTTTGGTCGGCACGATTCTATGTAATCGATGGATTGTGAAAAGTCAGCATGATCGCTCAATGGAAACTGTACATCACAGCCCATGTTAAAGGTTTTTGCAAAACCAGTAGCTACAGCAGTGAATACTCTTTTTGAGTATGCCCTGCTTAAAGAGATACTTAACTCTTTAAGTTTAGAGTTCTCAACTATACCTACAAAGTTTCCCTTTATGGCATTGTTGAAGTCCTCTTCATCTTCGTATATTGATGAATAGGATAAATTGAACCCATTTTTCTTATATATCGAGTTTATTTTAGATATCTTACGATCAACTATTGGGGAGATGCCAACGTCATTAAGTATTTTTATTATATCTTGGGCTTTTCCAAGAGAGTATGCACCGAAAAGAACTATTCCCTTCTCTAGCTTTGAAGCCACATAATGCTGCATTGCCATAACTACCTCTTCTTTTTCATCGAACTTTACCTCTGGATCAGGATAGGTAGAGTCTATTATCAATATATCTGCTTGTATAGGCTCAAGCTTTTCAGCTAGTATAGGTTTATCCATTTGAAAATCTCCGCTATAAAGCACTGAAAGGCCATTGTTTGTTTCAGCATAAAGCTGCTTAGAGCCCATTATATGTCCAGATGGCAAAAGCTTTGTTCCTGAAAGCTCTTTTTGCCGCTTTACCTCTATTCCCTTTCTAGCCTCAATTAAATCTAAGGTAAGCTCACTAGCAAGTATAGGCTTTGATTTGTTTACTGCACCGGTATGGTCGCTATGGGCATGAGAAACAAAATTTATTGTAGAAGACGCATCACGCTCATCTAATGATATCTCATGCCCTGAAACTGCCAGTCCCATACATAGTCGCCGGAAACTCTTAACATCTGAAGGCTTATATATTTTCTTTAATAAAATAATACTTAAAGTCTATTTTAGGTATTAGTATGGCTGAAAAAGTAATAATTATAGGATCTGGTCCCGCTGGTCTTTCTGCTGCTATATATGCGTCTAGAGAAGGCTTTGAACCGTTGGTTTTAGCCGGTTCAAAAGGAGGTGGACAGCTTGAATTAACAAGTGTGGTTGAGAACTTTCCTGGCTTTCCAGATGGAGTAGATGGACCAGAGATAGTAAAACTATTGAAAAAACAAGCTGAGAGATTTGGAACAAGATTTCTTAATAAAGATGTAAGTAAGGTAGATTTATCTTCAAGGCCGTTTAAGATCTCAATCGAGGATAAGGACTTTGAAGCTGATAGTATAATAATAGCCACAGGAGCTAACGCTAAATGGCTTGGCATAGAATCAGAAAGTAAGTTTATAGGCAAAGGTGTGTCTAGCTGTGGAACATGTGATGGTCCCTTTTTTAAGAATAAAGATGTTATTGTCGTTGGTGGAGGAGATACTGCTATGGAAGATTCAATCTTTCTTACTAAGTTTGCAAAGTCAGTCACTATAGTACATAGAAAAGATACATTAAGAGCAAGTAAAATAATGCAGGAACGTGCGATATCAAATCAAAAAATAAAGTTTATATGGAACTCAGCAATAGAAGAGATACTTGGAGACAATACAGTGAAAGGAGTAAAAATTAAAAATCTTATAACTAATGAGATTACAGAAATGAAGATAGATGGTGTTTTTGTAGCTATAGGATACAAACCTAATACTGATATCTTCAAGGGCCAACTTAAGCTTGATGAGAAGGGCTACATAGAAACTATAGACGAAGTAAAAACAGATATCGATGGTGTTTATATAGCAGGAGATGTCGCGGATAAATATTATAGGCAGGCAGCAACAGCAAGCGCAAGTGGAGTTAAGTGCGCACTACACGTTAGGGATTACTTATCTGCTCTATATTATGATAAAGAAAAAAAGGAAAAAGAAAAGAAATAAAAAACAAGTTATTAATTATGCTTCTTCATCTGGTTTGACTCTCTTTGTTGATGAAGTTTTCTGAGATCTTTTTAGGCTTTTGGATTTTTTAGGCATTTCTTCATCATCTGATAAAGATATGTCTTCATTATCTTCAGATTCCATAGAGTTATTTGTTGAAGATTTTTTAGCCTTGAGTTCATCTAACTCCTCTCTTAATTGTGATATTTGATCTTGAAGTGAGGTTTCCTCTTCTAAATTAGTGTCAAGATCTTCATCTGAGCCTTGGGATTTTTTATTGCCAGATAACCATCCTTGATCCTCTTCTTGAGTCTCTGTCTCTGAAGTTTCATTGTTATTTGAAGAAAATGAGTAGTCATCTTCTTTCTCTGAGTTGTCCTTATCATTTTCTCTTTCAGAGTCCTTTGTATTTTTCATGTAATAATCTGCATCGTTATCTGAAAAATATTTTTTGGGAGAAACCTTACTTTCTTGTGGATAGGTATACTCATCAGGCAAAGAACTAGCTTCTGAATGTATCAAATAAATAGAGTACAATACTGCAATTATAGCTATTGCTCCTGCAACTATACTGTAAACCTTATTGTTCATTACCATGGCAAATATAGCAAAAATAAGTGCTATTAATACAAGTACAGCCACGACGTATTCGCTAATTTTATTCATTCATATACACCTTATTATAATCATAATTTTATAGATCTTTTGTTGTATTTTTTATAAAAGTAATCTTTCTTTTCCTGTAAAGAATAATTAATGCACATAGGCCAACTATAATAGAGAGTATTGGAAGGAAGTTTATTTTTGAGCCATTTTCATATTCATACTCTATAGTATTACTGGAGTAATATGAATTTCCTGTGGTGTTAAATGTAAAGTTGTACTGTCCAGGAAGGTATGAAGTATAATTTATTGTATTATTAGTAGAACCAACAAATACGCCATTAACATATAATCTTCCAGCAAGGATATTATTGTGAGAAAGTATCTGCGCTGAGGTAGTGCAACTATAGTTATAATCGGTGTTGTTCTTGCATATCTTGGTAAATCTTAAGCTTGGCTTGAAGTAAGGCTTTAGTATTGTTTGATTTATAAAAGTACCAGAGTCTATATCCTTACCTTGAACTAAGTACTTACCTGCAGGAAGCCAGCTTGCATCGAAGAATGCTATTCCGGTTCCTTGTGAAACTTGTTTTCCATTAAACCTTATTATTACAGTATCATTTAGCTGCGTGCTTTCTACAGTAACGGTGTAATTTATTATTGATAAGTTTAAGTATACAGGTGTTGTTGGTTTTCTGAACTGAGGAGGTGAAGTAGGCTTTTGATAAGAACATACATCATATGATGCAACTCCTACATTGTTAGTGTAATTTACAGGTTTTATATAAGATATATTTACAAGTTTTATATAAAATCCGTTTCCAGATACATTTGATAATGTATACTGCTCGTTTTTATTAATTGGATAATATGAACCATTTATTATGAAATCGCCATAGCCGTTGAATAGGTATTTGTTCAAGATAGTGAAGTTAGTTTGTCCTAGTTTGAATGATTGGACACTGCTTTCTGTAGAATTTATTACAGTATAACAGCTGCTGTTAACTGAAGAAAATGCAAGTATTGGAACTAACCTCAGGTTATTTGTTGGAGGTTGTGGAGGTGGTCCTCCACCGTTGTTTGAAGGAACGGTAGTTGTTGGTAAAGTAGTAGGAGAAGTTGTAGGAGAGGTTGTAGGAGAGGTGGTTGTTGATGAGGTGGTTGAGGTTGTAGATGTTGTTAATGAAGTAGTTAAGGATGTTGTTGGTGAAGTTGTAGTTATAGTAGTTGTTGATGTTGTTGAGGTAGTAGGAATAGTTGTGGGTATAGTAGTTGTTGATGTTGTTGAGGTAGTAGGAATAGTTGTGAGTATAGTAGTTGTTGAGGTAGTAGGTATGGTAGTTACCGAGACTGTACATGGAGTGTTTCTTGAAAAAATACCATATATCCATGATCCTACTGTAAGTTCATAATTGAAATTTCCACCTGTATTAGAGTATAAATTATACTGCCCTATTAAAGTTACAGGACTTGAAAAATAATTGTTATCGTTAAACCACACCAGTGCCTGCTGGTTCATGTAAGTTATTACAGGATAAGGATTATTATCGATTATTTGATTATTTGCTACACTGATTGGAATACACATAGTAAGAAGTGTTGTTCCTCCACCACCACTACATGCCGAGTATCCTCTCTCCCCAGATGAACCTTGACAGATCATACCCTCTATACCACTTGAACTTTGAGTTGTTGTGGTTGTTGAAGATGTAGTCGAAGTTGTAGATGAAGTAGTTGATGTTGTTGGAACCGTGGTTGTTGAGGTAGTCTGAGTTGTTGTTAGTGCATTTACCATTACGTTTACATATGCAGCTTGTTGATTGCCACCATTTACCGCAGTTGCAACTAAACCAAAGGTATACTGTCCAGGAGGAGTTGAACTTGAGGTCTGAAAAGAATAGTATTTTGATGTTGCACCAGGTATTAAAAATATAGTGCTCTGCCCAGGCATTTGTTCATACCATTGATAAGTATAAGGAGCTGTTGATCCAGAAGCGCCAGAATCTACTAAACTAGAAGATTCACCTTGTGTTATAACTGGAGGGCTTGCTGTAGGAGTAGCCAAAGATATTGAAGGCATAGGTGCTGATGATTCTGGAATAAAAATACCATATATCCATGATCCTACTGTAAGTTCATAATTGAAAGGCTGTGAGTTGCTTTGAATATATACATTGTAAGAACCTATTGTTCCATAGTTATAACCTTCAGAGTTAAACCATGCTAATGCCACATTATTCATATAGTTAATTACCGCACCATAATTTCCATTTTGGGTTTGTTGCTCTGCAATGTTTTGAGGTATGTATATTTTAATTAATATTGTACCACATGCCGAGTACCCTCTCTCTCCAGATGAACCCTGACAAATATTACCTATTGCAGAATAAGGAGTATTATTAAGTGGTATACTCATAGCAAAAGTTGCAGACAATGACAAGTACGTAAAAACTGCGAATATAGCAAGTAATATATTAAATTTTGATATCATGAAATAAACCCAAATCAACGTAAAATATTTTTAATTTTTACATTAAAAACAGATATTCATTAGTTTTTTAGATATATATAGGTTTGTAAAAAGGTTTAAATAGATGTACTGATAAAGTATATGCTCTTAAAAAAAGTAAAAAATAGCTAGTTGTAAATAATTAGATTAAAAACTAGAATAATTTAGTTAACATGCTGACGAAATTATTTTTATTTGACCTGGCAAGAAGTATTGATAATCAGTATAAGCACAATTTCCATCGAGATAAGTGTAAAGGCTATCACTTACTCCAGAAATTTTAAACCCAATCTGCGTTATATTATAGGTATATATATTGTTTTGATTTCCAGTAAGTTTCATTACATACATTCCAGTATTATCGCCAAACAAAGTTACAGTGTTAAAATTGCCAGATAAATTCAAATATAATGTAGCCCCATTTTTAACAAGAACAGATATAGTAGCTGAACTTTCATTTATCAGCATAAGAGTATTTGAGGAGATTGTCAAATTACTATATAAATTTGAGTTTGCTTTGTTAATAAAAATTGTATTAGAGTATATATATGCAGGAGCTGTTTTGTAAAAACTTGAGAGCGTGCCTAAAATAAATGAAAACATTAGGTATATTACTAAAAATATAAAAAATACCACAATTAATTCCAAAGCGTGATCCTTAATCCACACATACAACACAAAGAAGTTCTATAATAAAAAGTATTTAATACTTTACTTTACAGAAGAGAATATTAAACTATTGAACGCGCAGATACTAAAAGACGAATATCAAAGGATTCGAACTCTATTTTAACATTTTTATTTTATTTGCAGGGGGTGAGATTTGAACTCTCGCACCCGCTAAAGGAACGGGTCCTAAGCACGTCGCATTTGACTAAATTCTGCAATGTTTAAATCCGATGGAAAGATCGATTCTTTCTTGCTCTTTCTTGCCTTTCTTGCTATAGTACTATTTGATTGTTTGCTTCAACCTCTCGATAACTTCATCCCAGTTAGACCTTTTTTGTGCAGGTATGTATGCATTTGCAATCTTCGGAACGTTTGTATTTGAAAGTGCTTCCATGAATTTTGTCTTGTTCTTTATCCTGAATTCATTAGGGTACAGTTCATACATCCAATATAAATCGTAGATATCTTTCCACTCCTTCCTTTCTTCAAACACAGACTCCTTCTGATTATTGAGTTCTCTGAAATTGTACATTGGAACTATTTTTGATACTGGTATAAAATCTGATGTGATTCGCCTCTTTTCTATTTTTTCTTTTATTCCAAATGAGATGTCAAGTCTAACTACATCTCTGATGTTATCAAACTTATACGCCATCAAAAAGCCAATTGAATGTTTTGTGAAAAATTCCTTCTTGATTTCCCATCCAATCTGTTTGATATGTTTTTTGACATCGCCTTTATCTAGATCGGTATCATAATCAAGATCCTCAGAAAACCGCTGATGTCCGATCAAATAGCCTTTATTTATGGCAGTGCCACCCTTAAGCACAAACTTTTCCGCTCCGATAAATTCCATAAGCTCAAAAAGAAAGGCCTCCTTGACAACGAAGTTCAAGCTTAGTCCATCTCTTGCTGCATAATCTCGCAACTCATCAAGTTTAAAAGCTATTGTTGCCACCATGACAGAATCACATCTTTACCTATATTATCTATAATTTTCCATTCTGATATATACCTGCCGCTGCGTTTTCCACTAAGATATGTGTTTGCTTTTATATTTTTACGGCAGAATGAAAGCATTTTTGACTTTTCCTTATCAAGTTTTGGGAGAAGTGATAACAAATAGCCAAGCCTTTGAAAAGATGCAGAGTTTTCTGCGTCACATAATTGAATCAGTTTGTCAGAATCTATGTCGGCGTAGTACAGTACCTTTGCAAGCGTTGTAAAATTTGTTAATGACAAGTGCATTAGGGAATCGCTGATTGCTTTCTCAACCGAAGCAAGCGGATAATCACCTTTCTCAATACCAGCATAATCGTGCGCCTTGAAATAAATGAATTCCATGTTCCCCATATGCACGGATTTCCTAACGTTAGATGCGACAAAAACGGTAAATGGAAATTCTTCGATCAGATGGTGGAGATAAAAAGAGGTAGAGAGAGATATATAACCTTGGTGTAGTTGGCACGCTATCCAGAACATGTCCGCATTTTTTGAAACGTATGTTCCTTTAATTGGATTGTAGATTTCGCTTGCTTTGACTAACCTATTGAGCGTGACACGTAATGAACTCTCAGAAGTTAACGAAAGACTGGCTAAGAGTGGAAAGTAAGTAATTTTTGCCAAATCAACATAATTTTTTATTCTTGTTGTTAATTTCATAGTATATTAACTAAATGTTAATATATAAATACTTTTGCAAAAGAGCATTTTTATTTGCAGGGGGAGAGATTTGAACTCTCGCACCCGCTAAAGGAACGGGTCCTAAGCCCGTCGCATTTGGCCAAGCTCTGCCACCCCTGCAAGTTACGGTGCTTTAACTTATTAATAAAGTTATTTTGATTATTAGTCAGTAAGTATTATATTAATTTATCTACATAAAGGTATAGTTATAATATTTGATAGGATTTAACGGTCATTTCATGATTAATACAAAGTATGTTAGAGATAATATAAAGAGTATAAGAGCCTCAATGGAGAAACGTAAGAATAATTATCCATTAGATGAACTACTTATGCTTGATGAAAACTCAAGAACAATACAAAAACAGATACAAGAACTACAAATGAAAAGGAATAAAGGTAGCAAGGAAATTTCAGAGGCTAAGAAATCAGGCATTAATGTTAATGAATCAAAGGTCAATGAGCTTGCAAACATAGGAGATCAAATAGCAGAGCTTGAAAAAAAAGCAGCTTCTGGAAGAGAGCGAATTGATGAATTAATATGGAATATGCCAAACACGCTAGAAGATAGCGTACCTTATGGAAAGGACGACACCGAAAATATAGAGATTAAAAGAGTAGGAAACATAAAGAAGAAGCAGATGCCAACTCACTCCGAGATACTTGAGAAGCTAGATCTTGTAGAGCTTGAGCAAGCGGCAAAGGTATCTGGAGCAAGGTTTTATTACTTTAAAGGAGGGCTCGCTCTTCTTGAACAAGCACTTATACGTTTTGCTATAGACAAATTAACAATAAAGGGCTATGAGCTTATTGCACCACCATTGATGCTTAAGAAAGAGTACTACAGAGGTGCTACAGCTCTTGGTGACTTTGAGGAGCTTTTGTACAAGGTGGCAGATACAACAGAGTCAAAAGCTAGGAAAGATTATGAGCATATTGAAGATGAGCTCTTTCTAATTTCAACTTCGGAGCATGCCCTTGCAGCACTTAATTCAGGAAAACTCTTTTCGAGCAGTGATCTGCCTAAAAAGTATATAGGCATTAGCCCATGTTTTAGGCGTGAGGCCGGTTCTCATGGCAAAGACACTAAAGGAATCTTCCGTACGCATCAATTCAATAAGGTAGAGCAGTTCATAATATCAAGGCAGGAAGACTCTGAAAAACTGTTTGATGAATTAATTAAAAATGCAGAAGAGCTTTGGAAGGAGTTAGAGATACCATATCACATAATAAATATCTGCACTGGAGACATAGGCACTGTTGCCTCTAAGAAATATGATATAGAAGCGTATATGCCAGGACAGGATAAGTTCAGGGAGGTGGTTTCTTGCTCTAACTGCACCGACTGGCAAAGTGTAAGACTAGATATAAAGTATGATGAGAAAGGAGAAAGAAAATATGCACATACGCTTAACTCTACGGCAATTGCAACAGGAAGAGCATTGGTTGCTATAGTGGAAAATTACTATTTAGATGATGGAACAATAAAGGTTCCAGATGTCCTTATACCATATATGAATGGAATTAAAACTATAGGTAAAAAGTAAAATTCGCAAAGATTAATAATAACTTGTAATGTATTATCAGTGTGATAAGATGGGAAATATGATGAAATCCAATTTAAGCATACTTATGGGAGTGATAATAGGTCTTGCTGATATTTATTGGACTTACACTAGCTACTTGAATACTATATGGTTAGTACTAGGAGTCATAATATTTATTGCAGATATAGTATGGCTTTGGATTGACATAGGATTCAGAAAAAAATGATTTCATGAATAAAAATATAACAAGAGTATCTATACTGCTTTCATTCTTTGCGTTATTATTTGTAACAATGCCAGTATATGCTTACGGACTTGGTACATCTACTATTTCATTAAATACTACAAGTATAAGTATAACCCAAGGGCAAAGCACAAAAATTAGTTATAATGTTAACTTAAGTACAGGAAGTACGTGGGGAACTGTGGTTAATGTTACCGATTCGCAGTCATTACTTTCAAATGGAATAATAATAAATTTAAGTACAGGAATGCAGGACCCTCCATTTTCAGGAACGGCTACAATAAGCAGTAATGCAAATACAAAAGTAGGAACATATACAGTATTGTTTGCAGCAACAGGTGATGATCCTACAACTAACCCAGTAGCACTTACAGTTAAGATAAATGGAAATGTAAGCACCACAATCTTACCTGCAAATACAAGCAACAAAACAAATACAACAGCAGTTTCTACAACAAATACCACCTCAACAGAAAAAACAACAAATAATGTAAATCCTGGTGGAGTAGTTATAACTGCACAAAATAACAGTACCGGTTATATAAATCAGAATAAAAACACATATGGAACTCAGATGCCAGAATATATATCTATTTTTGCCGTTATAATACTCTTTGCAGTAATAATCATACGCCTTAGAATGCTATAGCATACAAAGAACCTTTTTTTATTTTTATATTTTGTAAAATGTAAAAATATATTTATTTAAATAATATATAAAATAAAAATAAATAAAAATGAAATAATGTTGAATTGAAATGAAAAGTGATTACAATATATTAAAAGAGATGAAAAGATTACGTTCGATTAAAGGTTACGGAACGGAGCTTATAAGTGTCTATATACCAGCAGGATACCAAATAAATGAGGAGATATCAAGATTAAGGCAGGAGTATAGCGAGTCTTCTAATATTAAATCAAAGCAAACAAGAGGCAATGTGCTTAGTGCAATAGACAAGATAATAGGATACCTAAGACTTTTCAGAGAAACTCCTAAAAATGGCATAGCTGTGTTTTGCGGAAATCTCTCTGACAATCAAAGCAAGGTAGATATAGAGCTTTTTTCTATAGAACCACCTTCTCCTATAAATGTTAATATTTACAGATGTGACTCCTCATTTCTTCTTGAGCCACTAGAGCTTATTTTAGATAACAAGGATATGTACTTTTTAATAGTTATGGATGGAAGAGAGGCTACAATAGGAACACTAAAAGGTGCACACATACAAGTAGTTAGAAGGCTAAACTCTACTGCTCATGCAAAGGTACGAAAAGGTGGACAGTCTGCAAGAAGATATGAACGTGCAATAGAAGAAAGCATAGATGATTATGTAAAAAGGATAAGTGAGAGTATAAATGAGGTATTTTTACAGCAGCAATTAAAGATAACAGGCGTTATACTTGGTGGTCCAGGTCCAGCTAAGGAGGGTTTCATAAAGGGCAATACATTAAATTATCAGCTTAAGCTTCTTGGAACTTATGATGTAGGATACACAGACGAGTTTGGATTGCATGAACTTGTAGAAAAAGCACAGGACTTACTTAAAGAGGAAGCGGCAGCTAAAGAAAGAAAGATAATTGAACACTTCATGCAGGAGAGGGTTAGAAACGGACTTGCAACTTTTGGCTATGATAATATCAAAAAGGCTTTGGACAATAAGCAGGTAAAAACCCTAATAATGAGCGATGAACTAGAGCTGCATAGAATAACATATAAATGTAGCTCGTGCAACAATGTGATAGAAAAAATAGAGATAGGAACAGAAAGGCAAAAGAAACATGATTGTGGCGGAACTTTAGAAATAATCAAGGCCGAAGATGTTGTAGAGGAGTTAATAGATCAAGCAGAAAGCAGTGGCGTAGAGGTCGTGTTTGTAACTAGTGAGAGCTCTTATGGAAAGGAGTTCACTCTTGGATATCATGGACTAGGAGCGATTTTAAGGTATAAGTAAATATTTCGTGTTTCAAACCACTAACTAATAAAAAGAGTAATTATAGAAAGTACATAATAACACTTAGCGTAAAATAACACTTAGCGTAGAATAATACTTAGTACAGAATTAGTAAACTCTAAAAATAAAAAACAAAAAATTAGACTCCGTGGAACCAGAAACCTTTATTGTCCTTCTTTCCTTTATTTTTTTTGCCGAATATCTTCTGCACCAAAGTGAGTTTTTCAGGAAGTTTTTCTTTTATGTGTTCTCCCAAGACATCAGGATGCTGCTCTGCATAATTGTTCTGCCATTCTTCGAATTTGCTTCTTGTTTTTTGTTTTGCAAGCTGCATCTTTGAGGTATACTCATCTTTCATTAAGCGCCACTCTGCTGCTGTATAACCATATGGTGGCCTCTCCCTTATTGAAGGTGGATCGAACTGATAACTGTACATCTCTACAAAGTAATCAAAATCTCTTTCTGAAACTGGACAGTTTGAGACATGAACACCTTCATTATCAAGAAATTTTATTATGTCCTCTCTGCTCATTTTTTCCTTTCTGTTCCTAGCAGTGGTTGGATTATAAACAACTGTTATCTTTCCTTTTGTGAACTCAACCTTTGCTCTTAGAACCGGCTCTAGAAGCATGAATCTATACTGCAATCTACCTGAGTTTTCTATGCTTATTAACTCCTCTTTTTTAACATCAGAGAACGTTACCTCCTTAACGACCTTGTATGGTATTCTAAACTGTTTTCCATCTATTGTAACGTACTCATCGTAGATGTCCTCGTTTTTTAGATCCTTTTCATAAGCATTTACATCGATTGTTTCCCTATGATCCATTTAAATTACCTATCAAATTTACCTACTAAATTAAAAAATGAAAAATAAAAGAAAAAATACATAAAGATTAATTATACTCCGCCACAACCAGAACCGCCGCAGCCACATGCATCGTTAGAGTCCTTTTCTGCTCCGTTTCCGCAGCCACATGATCCGGAATTTCCACAAGCACAGCCAGAGTCTTCATCTGAGTGCTTTTCTGACTTTGTTGATGAAGAGGTTGACATTGTAATTGGAGATACAACCGGTTTTGCTGCATTTTGGGTCTTTATGCCTTTTGCAGCCCTTATGCTTTCTGCCTCTGCCATATTTACTGGAAGAGTAAAGTAATCTAGCATCTTTGCATAGGTTCTTTGATACGGCTCGGTTGCTTCTATCTCCTTAACATTTCTCATGTACTTGTCGCTTCTGTATGTCCAATCATGATGCATGTTTTCCCACTCTTTTGATGGTATACTGTACTGTTTTTGTATCTTATCTCTATATACCTCAGGGAATACATTAAATGTACAGAAAGGAAGTACTCTTCCGTCTGGCATAGAATAGTGTATGTCGCACTTTTCTACTCTCTTTATATCATATGAGTACTCATCTTGGAAGTGCATCATTCCTAGAAACATAGATTTTAATTGGAATGATCCCATTGATGAAAAGTCATGCTTGAAGATTACCGACATTAACATTCTTGTGAAGTTTACGGACTTAGGCTGTTTTTCCTTGTCTATATATCTCTTCATGCCAGTTACAGCTTTAAGAGCTATCAATCTTCTTTGAAGCTTTGATTTTCCAGACATCTCGTTTACAGCTTCCTGTAGATGCTCTAAGAGTCCTGCTGCGTCTAGGAACCTTGTCAATGGTATTATCTTGTTGTCTTTATCTGTAAAGATGTATGAACCAGCTCCGCATGCAAAGTGTATTGAAAGATCGTACTTGTATTCACCAGTAAGAGCCTCTATAAACTTGTTTATACCGCCAACGTAAGGAACTGAGAACCAGTCGTCTTTTGTTATTACTCCGCCTGTCTGCTCCTCTATTAACTTTATTGCGCCTGGAATTGTTATTCTCTGCCTTTCTCTTTGTCTGGTAGGCATTCTTCCTACAAGAGACACAGGCTGGAAGTTAACTGCTTTTACAACATCTGAGTTGTTAAGCGCGAAGTTTATTATGTTTGAAAGCTCTCCATCATTTATAGTCCTTATTACTGTAGGTACAAGAACTATACCAATGCCTGCTTTTCTTGCAGCATCTAGCGTTGCAGGAGCTTCCCAGTGATTCTTTGGATTTGCTCTTTTGCTTACTCCGTCAAAGCTCATGTAAAGAGTGCTTACCCCAGCATGCCTTAATTTTATTGCATACTCAGGGTGATTAGCAAGATTTATTCCAGTAGTATTAAGCTGTATCTGATCGAATCCAGCTTTCTTTGCCATACCGACTATCTCAACTAAATCGCTTCTCATTGTAGGCTCTCCGCCGGTTATTTGAAGTGCATTTGCAGGTATAGGTTTCTGCGATTTTAACTCCACAAATATCTTGTTTAGCTCTTCTTTTGTTGGTTCGTATATTGGCTCTCCTTCCTTTGCATAAAAGAAGCAGTACCAGCAGCTCAAATGGCATCTATTTGTTATTACTACATTTGCAAGACCCGTATGTGATTTATGCCTTTCACATATACCACAATCAAAAGGGCAGTTTTCTCCTTTATTTATGTAATTAGGATTATCAAAGCCTCTTCCGAAGTAATTGTAATTTTTCATGCGCATATACATATCATAATCTTCCCAGTACTTTTCTATGGCCCAACCGTGCTCAGGACAAAACTTTCGTATCATTACATTTTCAGAGTCCTTGTATATTGTTCCGTCTACTATGAGTTTACATTCAGGACATACCGTTTTGGTTCTTTCCAAAACAGGCATCTTGTTTATCTCATCCATTGTTCTGTGATACGGCGCAAGATTACGCTCTTCTTTTGATATCGCATCCTGTTTATTTATATTTACTACCATCTTTTGGTTACTATTCCCAAAAGCTTCCACGATATTTATATTTTTTTCTTCCATTACAATACCTATACATAGAAACTATTACTCAGTTTTAAACCATTCAAGTATTTAAATGTTGGTTTTTTAAGCAGGTATCAAAATTTTATCATGATTTTGAAACAAAATTTTATATACGTCTGCGTATACGTCTACATATATGTCTGCATTTATATATGTATTTTTTCTTATTTTTATTTATTTTTTCTTTTATTTTTCACTTTCCAAATTCGTCTATTGCTTCATCAACCAACTGACTGTAAGATAATGCAGGGCCTCCTCCCATTAAAACAGCTACCCATCCAGCTTCACGTACTTCTTTTTCATTAGCACCGCAGTCAAAAGCCGCTTTAACATGATAAGCTATGCACCATTCGCAATGGCTCGTTACTGATAAGGCAATGGCTATTAGTTCCTTGGTTTTTTTATCTAAAGCTCCTGGCTTTTCTATAGCCTCAAGAAGCTCCATGAACTTGCCTATTTGAGCAGGACTATCTTTTTGCCATTTACCTACAGAACCATAAAATTCATCCAAAAGATCCTTCATTTTTCCTGACATAAAACCACCAAATAAATAGCAGAACATAATAATTTAAATAAATGTTAAATGGTAGGTTATGTCGATATATGATTAAGTTACATATAATTGAGTTATTATTTAGGAATAATATCATTAAAGTTTTGCATTTTGTAAAAAATATAAATAGATTTAAATATCTTTTGTTAATTCTTGAAAAATTTATATATCTTAACATACAAATACTTCTCCATTGAAAATAGGGAGTATATGCGATCTCAGATTGTAGAAAAAGGTATAGGGCAAAAAGTTGTCGAACTTTCAGACTTAGGATCGTTTGAAAAGGCGATACATACCTTAAATTTGAGTCCCACTCAAAAATTAGACCTTGATATTTTTGGAAGGGATAAATTAACTCCGCTTATGAATGCTGGCATAGCAGGAAATGAAGCAGCCTTTAATGCATTTCTAAATAGAGGCGCGGATGTTGACATGAAGGATGCATTAGGAAATACGGCCATCATGTATGCCATGGAATTTGGTAGGCATTTAATAGTAAAAACAGCTCTTCAAAAAGGCGCAAATGCAAATATACAAAATAAAAAAGGTATCACACTGCTAATGATAGCTGCAAGAAATGATGATATAGATGGCTTAGCTCTAGTAATAATATATGGTAATCCAAATCCATTTATAAAAAATGAAGCAAATATGACAGCAATGGATATAGCGAAGATTAATGATTCAAAAGAAATGATAAAGATACTTAAAGGATATGAAGAAGAGTATACTAACAAATTAATAACTCTAAAACAAATACAACTTCAATGAAAAGCGCAAGGTAGTATTTAGATAGTATATTTCAACAAAATATTAATAAAAATATATACAAAATTACGGAATAAATCTTGCAGATATAAACTCTCCATTTATTTTTATCTTTGTCTTCATTTTAGAACTCTTTCCAATATCTTCAAGTTCTTCTTTACTAACCGAATGTTGAGATATAGGAGCATGTATCTTACTAAGCCTTGCTTTGTTATATTCATAAATGCGTATTTCTCCATCTTTTTTAAGAAAACCCTTGAGATATCGTAAGGATTTTTCCTTTTCTTTCCAATGATGAAAAGAAAGTGAGCTGAAGATTATGTCGAATTTAATATTAAAAGGAATTTTTCTGCTAGAACCTATTGCAATATTTATGTTTTTGTAGTTTTTTGTCCTTCTTTTTGCAAGAAATACCATCTGTTTTGAAGGATCAACTGCAAAGATTGATATATTATTTTTATAAAGGCGCGTTATCTCTATAGGAATTGAAGCAGGACCTGTTCCTATATCAATAATGGTATTTGCCCTACTATTATAGATATCCTCTGCTATAAACTTAGAAAATTTCTTGTACGAACCTATCTTTGTAACTGCAAGATATGCAATAGACATAAAATATCCGAAGCGTTCTTCCCCTTTTAAATAATAATTTGACATAATAACACAATAGTATATAACAACGAATAAATAAAAGCCACAATGTTTATTTAAATAATTGAATTTCAGTAAATTATCTTGTTTTAATTAATAAAATAATTTCATAAAGTTAAGTGTTTACCTAATTTAAAAAAATTCTAATGATCAAAATCAATTAGATAAATATATATATCAAAATATACAACAGAATTTTCTGGTATTATGGAAACTGTGATTAAAAAATTTGAAAAACATAGAATGCCACAAACACTTGGAGATATAGGAAATATAAAACCTGAATTTGTAGATAAAAGTGTTGTTATTTTAGAGCTTCAAAAAAAATTAAGATATGAACAGATTAAGGAAGATGTTAGAAGAGAAAAAGTCAAGACGGCAAGATATGGAAGTGATTTGCAGTTGTTAACGCTTCTTTCAAAAGACTGTAATGCCCTTATACGACATAGAGTAACAATGAATAAAAACACACCAGAAGATATATTATCAGAAATAGCCAGTACAGACATATCAGGAAGTGTTAGACTTGCTGCATTAAAAAGATTGAAAAAAAGAAGTTGAAATAAATATTAAAAGATAAATTAAAATTCAACTTTAAAAAATATTCTTTTTTTCAAGCCATTTTTAGGTATTTAGGCACTTTAAACAATATTTATAGTTAGTATAAGTAATAAAGTGTCATTGGTATAGATAATATTACTAAGTAACTATAGTAACTATACTTAACCAAGGTATGAATATATGGATTTTCAATTAATGCTTGCCCCGATGGAAGAGGTAACTAATGATGCATTCAGGACCTTATGCTACAATAATGGAGCAACTATGACATTTACGGAGATGGTGCGGGTTTCTAACTTAGCTAAAGCTAAAAAATTTGAAACAGATAGAATCAAAATTTCTAACTCTACACCAACTCAAATTCAACTTGCTGGTGCTAAAATAAAGGAATATGAAAAGTTCCTCTGCTCTTTTAAACCTGAAAATGGATTTAGAAGCTTCAATTTAAATTTAGGTTGTCCTTCACCAGAATTTATAAGACAGGGAATAGGTGCAGCAATGATAAAACGTATAACTAGAGTCAATGACATAGTAAAACTTATTCAAAAGTATGGATTTGAATGTTCTATAAAAATGCGTCTTGGAGTAAATGATTATGAAAAAATGAAAGGAGCATATTTGAATCTTATTAACAATGTTGATGCAAGTTTTTTTATAGTTCATGCAAGGACAGCAAAACAAAGAAGTGATGAGCCTGCTGATTTTTCCGTGTATCAGAAGTGTTTAGACACAGGAAAATTGATAGTTGCTAATGGAGACATAAAAACAAAAGAGAAGGTATTGGAACTTAAAAAAATGGGAGTATACGGAGCTATGATTGGGCGTGCTGCAATTGAAAACCCATGGATTTTCAAAGAACTAAAAGTTTAAAACAAACAAATTTGAATAATTTAATAAATAATTTAATATATTGATATAGAACTTTTTTAAAAATATATAAGTATTTTTATATGGATATAGTTCATAGAACAATAACGTGATAGTATGGAAGTGTTAAAAATAATACCAGAAAAAACTGCGTTTATATCAATTGACCTCCAAAAAGGTATAACCTCTAGAGAAATGCAACCAAATAAATCTGAAGATGTCATAAAAAATGCTGCTAAAATAGCAGAAGCTGCAAGAGCCAATGGTATTTTTGTGGTTTTAGTAAACGTTACACCTTTCGATGGAAAAGATAGCCTTAATCCAATAGTTGACAATAAACCAACATGGAATACTGCAGCTCGTTCTGATGATTGGTCAGAGATAGTTGCAGAAATGAACCCGCAGAAAAGTGATTTAAAAATAACTAAGAGGCAATGGGGCGCTTTTCATGGTACTGAATTAGATCTCCAACTTAGAAGAAGAAATATAGACACCATAATATTATGCGGAATTTCAACAAATATAGGAGTAGAAACCACTGCAAGAGAGGCTTATCAATATGGATATAATCAGATAATTGCAATAGATGCGTGCAGTGCAATAACAGAGGAGGAACATATCCATACAGAAAAGTACATTTTTAGTAGGATAGCAAGAATAAGAAAAACCGAAGACATAGTAAACGCAATAATGCATAAAACTATGATATAAAGTTTAGCAAA
>JAJZLJ010000019.1 GCA_021850625.1 Microcaldota archaeon
ATAAAGGAAAGCCAATATTATTTCACTGCCTATCCAGTTTGAAGAAGACCGCTTATGAAAATTATTCGGTTGTCTTAGCGGATGATAAATCTACAGATAATAGTGCAACATATGTTAAAAAGATTTTTCCAGAAGTTGATGTAGTAGTAAATAAAACTAATGGCGGCTTTTCAAAAAATAATAATAACGCAATAATGTATGCAATAAAAAGGTATAACCCAGAATATGTATTATTATTGAATAATGATATAATAATAAACCAGGGGGAATGGCTTACCGGACTAATTGAGACGATTGCTGCGGATAAAAAAGCAGGTATGGAAGGCTGCAGATTAGTATATCCAAATGGCAGGATTCAGCATGCTGGCTTATCGATAGGGAACAATGTTCCACTGTTGCCTCCGTATAATAAACTTGCAGGAGTTGCTGATAATGAAAGATATGATAGGGTTAGTTATACATCCGGTGTAACAGGAGCTGCAATGCTAATAAGTAAGGACGTCATAGGCTCGATAGGTTTATTAGATGAAAATTTTTATATGGGCCATGAAGATGTAGATTATTGTCTTAGGGCGACAAATGCAGGTTTTAAGATAATTTACAATGGCAGAGTTAAACTAACACATCTTGAGGGTTTTACTTCTACACATTCTGCAGATCCTAGCACTAGATTAAAAATGTTTTATTATTTTGTAAGGAATTTTGTTTATTTTAGGAGAAAATATTCGAGCAGATATAGATTAAATGACTTTATAAAAAGCCAATTACTTTTGTTGGGATATGCGTTTTTTGAATACAAAAGTCCAAGGTTAAAACTAAGCAATATTAGATTACATAATAATGAAATTGCTTACATTATTAATTTTATTAAAGGGTATGTTGATGGGCTTAAAATAAAAATTGTGGTTTAATGAAGAAATTTATTCTTTATATACCGTTCTTTAATTTTACCAGGTATCATTATTTTAAGGATCCTGGCGGAATACCAAGAGGATTCAGAGACCTAGGTGTTGGTAGTATAGCTAAGATGTAATTAAACACAATTAAAGTAATTCTGTGAATTATATGAAAAATTTAAAAGATGTCGAACCAAATTATTTTGGAACAGAACAGGAGATATTGAAATTTTATGAAGAATTTCAAAATTATAATTATTTAATTAAATGGCTACTGGGTGTAAAGAGGAAGGAGCCAAAGATCATTGTTAAAAAATCTAAGATTACCAAAGTTGTAGCAGTTATACCGACTCGCTCTGCTAAAAATATAACTAGTTTAAAGAAAAAATATGGAGATATAAGCCTGGTAATTGCAGTAAATCAAAAGGGTATGGGCCATTTCAACTATGCATACTCTATAAATAAGGCCATAAAGGAAGCTCTTAAAATGAAACCTTTGTGGCTAATAGTTGCCAATGACGATATTAAGGATGTTGGAAAAACAAGCGATTTAGTTAAAATTTTAGACACCATAGATAACCATAGCATAGATGTAGTCTTTCCAAATTATACGACTCTTTATCCTTACTCGCATGAATTCGTTTTAGTTAGATATAGGTTTTATTCTAGTTTGGTACTTTGGCTCGCCAGAAGAAAAACCACATTTTTGACATATTTATTACACAAAAAGTATGATATACGGATTTTTGCCCAGCCATCGAGTTGGAGGGAAAAACTGGTATTTAAGGCTATTGCCAATTTTACCAATATTGGCGACTTTTCAATACTAAGTTCAGAATTCGTTAGAAATAATGGCAATAGCTTATTTGACGATACATTCCTAAATGGCGATGAAGATATAGAAGTATCGTTACGGTTTAAAAAGAATAGAATAGAACACATAAATTATAAGGTAGAATGTGGCAAAGGCGGTTCTACATTAGGCCATAGCAACGAAAGGGATTTGAGGGAGGTGGCAGACGAGTGTTATATCTACCATAGATACTTAAAAGTCAGGTATAAAATACAATAATCACTAAAGGATAATATGCGTATCTTAATAGTATATGATAAACCTGTACACGACGTTACAGAAGCAAGCGGAAAGAACTTAAAAGAATTGGCTTACTTTCTGAAGAATTTTAGTAACGAAGTGTACGTGCTAACACTTGCTAAAGAGAACAATATTTACAGAAAAGATTTTTATGAGTTACAAATAGGATCTAATATGTCTAATTCTAATAGAGTAGCAATCTCAATTATTAATAATATTTCTATTAGAGTATTTAATAAGCCCATTCTTTATTATTCGAAGATATTTAAAAAAATTGATAAATTCGCTCCAGATTTAATTATAACACACGGATTGGCTTCTTTATCCGTAAATTTTGTAGATATTCTGAGATATTATAAAAAGATGCATGATGAGATAAGGATTTTAGCAATGACCGATGATGTAAGACAGATAGAGGAGCACCTAAAGATAAAACGGGAACTCATCCCATATAATAAAAAATTTATAAAATTTCTTGCTCTGCTAATTATGCCGCTATATGAGGTCGCAATACGGCATATCGCATATAGCATGTATGATGCGATGGTAAAAAATTTTGATGGGCTTTTGTTTTTTACAGATGAAGATTATGGCTATGCTACAAAAAGGTATCCACGATATAAGAAAAAATTCTTTATATTCAGGCGTCCGGTTAAAGATATCGAAAGCAAAAACAGGTATTCTATAAAAAAAGAACTCAATACTGTGCTTTTTGTAGGTAATTGTAATCACCTGCCCAATATTGAAGCAATACATAAGATAATTGATATTGCAAGTAGAGTTAATCAGATCAATTTTATTGTTGCAGGCAGTAGATGCAGCAAATATAGCAAAGGAAATGTAAAAATAGTTGGATTTGTTAATGATCTTGATACACTATATATGAAAGCAGATATTTTTGTTGCTCCATTAAAAAGCGGAAGCGGAATGAAAATGAAACTTTTGGAGTGCTTTAAATATGGTATACCAATCATAGGCACGCACATCGCTTTTGAAGGATATCCGGTAAAAAACGGCGTTGATTGCAT
>JAJZLJ010000015.1 GCA_021850625.1 Microcaldota archaeon
AAATGTAGAGAAACTTGGAAAGAAATCTGGTTTTTCCTATCTGCAAGACGAAATGGTCTTTAAAAAGAACAGCAACATACTTGATTTTAAAAAACTAGGAGGCAAGTTCAAGGAGTATATCTCACAGCGTGATTTTTTTATACAATTAAGAAAACTAATTAGAGACAAAAACTCCACCTCTGTATATGGATATTTGGATAAGATAGATCATGCGCAGCATGTGTACTCAAAAAGCTCAGCCGAAGCAAAGGAGTTAATGAAGTACTTGCTCGAGGATATAGTAACACATCTTCTTCCAGAGATAAAAGAACATGGATGGAGTCTGTTTATTACTGCAGATCATGGACACGTTTCATTTAAAAAGGAGCATGTTTCAATGATATATGGAACCGATAAACTTGTTAGTTATATGAACACCGCGCCATGGGGTTGTTCTAGAGCCACATTTGTATCGGTAATTCCGGAGATGGAAAATAAGTTTACTGAGGAGCTGGACAGAAGATTTAAAGGAAGATATATTTTATTAAACTCCGAAGACGCAATAAAGGAGGGACTTTTTGGAAATAGAGGAGTCCCAGATAGATTAAGATATAGATTTGGAAGCCATATTATAATACCAACAGATAATAATTATTTTATTTACAAGTATCCATACCAAAAAGAAAAGGACAGGGAGCTTTTTGGCAGTCATGGAGGCATGTCAAGAGAGGAAATGGAGATACCACTCATAAAATTTACTGAATAGTACACAAATATATTGAAGAATTTTTATGATTTTATTTAGTGTAGATAAGATTTAGTAGATAGTACCGAAGTTTCTTTAGTAATATAAAGAAGGATTATATAGTTTTGCTGCATAAGAGTTCTTAGGCGATTATCTGCATAGATACATAAAGGGAGCACGCAGTGAAAGAGAGCTATTGAATAGATTTTATAGTCTTGGTTACTCAGTACTAAGAAGTGCAGGCTCAGGAGTTAATGCTCTTGGACCTGACATAATAGCAATAAAGGATAAGATATGCTTATCGTTCGAGTGCAAGGCATGGGAGAAGAATAGGCTAAGTATAGATCATGACGCATATGAAAAACTTTATGAATGGGAGCAGAACACCAAGTTTCCTACTTATATTGCATGGAGAATGAATGGTAAAGGATGGTTCTTCATAAAATTAGATGAGCTTAAGCATGGCGAGAAGGATCATAGCATAACAAAGATAAAAACTCTTGAGATAAATAGGGTTTTTGATGATGTACTTATTAAAAAAGAGCAACAACCGCAGTACGAAAAGATTGTAGAGATAGTTGAACAAATTCAGCCACAACAAGTAGTATGAAAAGAACTTATAACAAAAAGCTTACGCTTATATTATTTACTATACGGAATTGGCTCTACAAAGCCTAGCTTATTCCCGTTTCTGCGCAGCCATTTTCTTCTTTCTTTATAGTCCGGCACTGCTATAGCAACATTATCCCAAAATCGTTTTGAGTGTTTTGATACCTTTATATGCGATAGCTCGTGAGCCATAACATACTCAATTATTGGAGTAGGAGCAAAAAACAGCTTTAGATTTAAAGTGATGTTTTTACTGTGATGTGAGTAACTGCCCCATAGCCTTTGCTGCTCATGTATACGCAGCTTATTTAATGGATAATTATAAAAATTATTATTTATAGACTCAAGGAGCAGCTGGGCTTTTGATTGTATAGCCTTTGAAAGAAGTTTTTTTGAGATCTTTGATACCACCTCTTCTTCAAGTTTAGGTTCTATAGAGGCAGGTATTTGTATCTCTAGTATATTTTCCTTTACCTTCCCCCTAGCCATCTTTATCTCTTTTTTTAATATTGAAATTGTATAATTTTCTCCAAGTATTGTTATAATTGAACCTTCTTTAAAGATAAGCTTGCTATTTTGCATAAGTGATAGCTCTGTGCCATCAAACTTTTCTAGTCTGCGCACCAGGCGAGCCTTTATGCGTTCAATAGCTTCGAGCTTCTTCTTGCTGCTTAGCCTACTTGGAATGTTTATTATCATACTTTCATTTTTTATACGTGCTGAGATTGAGCTTCCATGTCCTTCAAATACCTCAACCTTAAATGTAACGCCATTTATCACTATTGATGTTTCTGTTATATCACTAAGTAGTGTTCTTTGCTTCTTCGCATATTTGATATTTCTAAAGTACTGACGTAATGACATCTTCAAAACCACATAGTAATTTTATCTATAAAAAATAATAGATAAAAAATTAGTTAAATCAATCCTACAGCTACTGGACATGAAGAGAAGTACTGATCATTGCCATATACATACATGTGGTATGGAGTTATTATAGTATGGTTATAACTGCTGTAATTTAATGATATGCTTGGCTCTGATTTTATTTCATTTTCACATGAAGAAGCATTGGTAGTTACTGGATTAAGTACATGTCCTAAACCGTTAGGCGCATATGTACAGCTAGTGCTGTTAAGCACATAGAAGTCTATTGTACTTGCATTTCTATTATCTGATACAGTCTCTGCGCTTATTATGTCGGTAGAACATTGAGATATTATATTATACTGAGTCGCATTTGTATACTGCGTAACAACGGCTATCCTTTGAGCAGAGTTAAAGTTAGATTTAAAGGTGCTAAATGAGGTTTGTAAGAATGAGATCTGAAGGTACTGTGGAATAACATAAAAAACTACCAAAAGCACAACTAGTATCAGAATTATGAGTATTGCTATTGGAAGGTATGGAATT
>JAJZLJ010000029.1 GCA_021850625.1 Microcaldota archaeon
AAGGTGGGTCGCTTATTATAGCATCTATACTGCTCTCGTCTAACTGCTTTAATCCTTCTAGCGCATCTTTGTTATATATGTTGTTTAGGTCCATTCAATCCTCCATCCACTCAATATTAGGGTCAAAACCCCAAATAAGCCTTTTCTTTATTAACTTTGTATATTCTAAGCTTATCTCTATACCAATAGCACTCCGGTTTAGCTGTTTTGCTGCCAGCATAGTTGTTCCGCTGCCGGCGAATGGATCGAGGACTACGCCTGGCTTAAAGGTTGCGTTGCAGTTGCAGGTTGGAGTTGTACCTATCATAATTTTAGGTGATGCTAGTTTTTCAGCAGGCTTAAAATATTCTTTTGTTAAAAATTCATCATAGGGGGTTTCATTTATACTAAACAAAAGCTTAAATTTTAGCCATTCTTCTTTAGACGGAAAACTTTCGCCATTAAACCAATGATGTGGAGCTTGGGATTGCATTTTACTTTCCATCTCGTCTATAGTTATATTTATTTCTTGTTTAAGTTGTTTCAAAAATATTTTAAATTTTTCGATGTTTGGCAATTTTCTAAATGATACTGTTCCTTTTCGTTCTTTTATAGAGTATGGACTATTATCTGATAACACTACTTCATCTTTTCCGGAATCTGAATATATTAAAGGCTCGTATACATTTACCTTAGGCTTGCCACATACAGAACATATCTCCTCTGGACAGCCTGCCTTTATGCAAAACTCTGGAAGCTTGCGAGGAAACACTGCAAAATGCGCTCCCTTAAAGGGCTGTGTGGTAAGCTCAAGGACATCGCCAGGGTTCTTGCCAAGTGTGTTAAATCTAGCTTGTCCATCATAATTATAATAACCTGAATGCGGTTTTTGGAATTGAGCTAAATGTGGATCATCACTTTTATTATAAGCAGAATTTTTGTATAACTTTTGCCTTAAAATACCAGGAGGTCGCATATCAGTAACACCCACAACCTTATTAGGCACTCTTATAGCATCAAGATTAAAGAAATAACGCTTTTGTTTAGTAAAGAAAAATATAGACTCATAGCTATTAGTAAGCCTGTCCTTAACGCTGCTTGGCATGTGGTTACGCTTATGCCATATTATATTGTTGCGTAATATCCAATTCTGCTCATCTGCCATACGGATAGCGAAGCGTGTAGGGAGCTGCATGAGAGACTTTATAAGTATTGAGGAGCTTGCATTTTTTACAAGCCCATCCTGAGCATCTTTTACGTAATCAGATACCTTCTTATCCGTCTTGCCTTCTTTATTTCCGTTATAAGAATCCCCCATATTCCACCATAGAGTACCTGTGGGCTTTAGCACTCGCTTCAGCTCGGCAGTTATCATTAAGAGGTGATCGAGGTACATGTGATAGTCTGGCTCAAGTCCTAGCTGTCCGCTCCATGCAGAGCATTTAGAACATTTACCAGCGTTAATACTATCATATTTCTTAATAAATGTAGTGCCAGAAGCATTATGTACTTCTTCTTGAGTGCCAACTAAATTATTCCTGTTATCGTGTAATAAACTTACTAATTGTTCTATCCACTCATGCTCACAATTTGGATCTCCGCCCCAAACTACGTCAGGAGCTTTGTATTTTCGTAAGCAGTAGTATGGTGGACTCGTTATAATACAGTCTACGCTTTCTGTTGGGATAGTCTTTAGCTTGTCTATTACATTCCCTATTTTTAAAGTTATTTGTTGCATGTTAATCC
Source organism: Microcaldota archaeon (assembly GCA_021850625.1). Taxonomy (GTDB): domain Archaea; phylum Micrarchaeota; class Micrarchaeia; order Micrarchaeales; family CABMGC01; genus JAJZOD01. The sequence goes on from JAJZLJ010000029.1 coordinate 1,726, forward strand.
CTATTTTGAAACCACTTGAAAAATATTTTTATTTGTTTTGGCGATAAAGTATACGTGTTAGTTCCTTTTAATCTCGGGTATTTTTTCCACATTTTTGGATTACTGTATTTATCATTTACAAAAACAGATAGCTGCTGGCCTTTTTTAACAAAGCCGATACTACCACCATTTTTATCGTTAAAATAAAGAATATTTTTATTTTGTTTATATTCAATACGGTATTTTTTCCGATTCAATTTTATATTTATAATTTTATGTATTTCCATTTAATCATTTTCATATTTTTTTAGTTCAGATTTAATTAATCCTAATGCTCTTGCTAATCCATCTTGCGTCATATTAATCTACCTCGCTTATTAGCTCTTTATATTTTTTTACACTCTTAATATTTCTACATGGTTCTCTAAGTAAAACACTTTCTAAATCCGTACCATGTTCCATTTCTGCAATCTCATTAAGTCCATCAAATATTAGTTTTGTTGTATTAATTTTAACTTCATCCATAATCAGTTTTATTTCTGCAATTAATTCGTTTTGAGTGCCTATTGTTGCCCTAATATTGTGACGTTTTATTATTTCATCGTTTGTTTGCATATAATCTCCTATTATTTTTTCTAAATATCTAAAACATTAATCAGTAGCATTAAAACCTCTTTTATGAGCCAATCGTTTCTGCAATACATTTATCAATTCTTTTACCTGCACTTCGGTAAGAGTAAAACAATCGTTGTCCAATGTTAATTGAATACAAGCTCCATATTTACCACCAACAAAAGCAGTAACTATACATCTTCTACTACTGCCCATACCTTCACTAAACTGCTGTTCAAGTTCCAATATATCTTTGCTCATTCAATCCACCAAAATTCCGTGTATATCTTTAAGCTTTACTTTCTCTATGTACATACGATTATCACCCTTTATGTAAGCATATTCGTCGTCTAGCTTTATTATGCGGTGTACGCAATTACTCCTATG
>JAJZLJ010000018.1 GCA_021850625.1 Microcaldota archaeon
ACTACCAAATCAAATACATAATCCTATGACTACCTGGGGTAGAAGCGGAGAGGAAATTGACAAACAAGTAAGATTTCTTCTTGCTGTAGACAGAGATGAACATCTGCCGTTATTCTTCAGGCTTCTGCCTGGAAATATTATTGATGTTTCCTCTCTACAGAATACATTATACGAATTGAAGAACTACGGAGTGAAAGATGCATATGTTCTTCTTGATGCCGGTTTCTTTTCAGAAGAGAATATCCGGGACATGTTTGAAAATAATATAGATTTTGTGGTTCGCCTGCCTTCTGGACGCATTTTGTATAAAGAATTAATCAAAAGAGAGGGTGCAACATTGGAGTCCAAAAAGAATCTCGTTCGTTATGGAAAACGTGGCTTATTTGTAAAGGAGGTCGGAATAGATTTACTCGGTAAAAAGGCGTTTGCATATGTGGTGCAGGACCCCCTGCGTCGAGGGCGAGAAATGACAAGATACATACTTGATAGTGTAGAGGATGAAGTAATTCAAGACGATGAAAACTATGAAATTATAAACAAAGGAATAATGGTTGTTGTCTCATCATTTAGAATTCCAAAAGACGAAATAGTACCATTTTACTACATTAGGCAAACAGCAGAGGTATTCTTCGGATTTTCTAAAGATGATCTTGCTATACTTCCATTGCGCGTTCATTCCCACGAAGGCATACGCGGATTCATATTTTTGCAATTTCTTACTCTAATTGCATTTACTCAACTAAAAAACAAACTGGGCAAATCGTATACTGTAGATGAAGTATTGTTGTCAATGAGAAATTTGAAATGTAAAGTATATGACAATGAGATTCTGATTAACGAGATAACAAAGGAACAGCGGGAAATGGCTGAGAAATTAGGTGTCCTAGTGCCTAAAAATCTGGGAATTTAGGAATTTAAAAGTACCATATACAGAAAAGCTTATATATTTATCTTAGTATAAATTATATACATAAGTATATAGTTGAGTATATGAATAAAAGAAATGGTGGGAAAGTTTGGAAATTTAAGCACCTTAAGGTTCCGTTTTTGCTTTTAACTATGGGATTTGGTAGCAGACTTGTAGGGGCTTCTTATATATCTTTTGATATAGTGTCTACTCTTAATTTTGTGCAGAGTATACTCACTCAGATAGGGCCTATACTCAGTGCTGTACTGTTCATACTTGCTGGTATCTTCTACGCTATCGGTCAGCTTTTTCCTACCTATAAACGAGCAACATTTCATAGCGCTTCTATAGATATAATTATAGGGGCAATAATAGTTGCAGTTTTATCTGTAGCCTCTACTGGACTAGCCGTTGCATCAACACATTTGCTTACAAATGCTACTGCTAATGCACTAGCAAATGTAACTGCAAATACAGTTTAAGGTGGAGTTTTGCTTTCTTTCTATGGTTATACTATAGCCATTTATGTAATAGGTATTATGTTTGCCATAGCAGGTATATCTTTGGGTTTAGGGTACGCATTAAGTGAAAGAAAACTCAAGGAATTTGGAAGAAAAGAACTCCTTGAATCTGTATTTAACGGCATTATAATAGGCAGTTTATTTATTTTATTTTCTAATAATGGGGCAATAAGTGTTGTATTAAATCAATTAACTCTTCAAAATGGAACAAATATAAGTTGCAGTTCATTTCTCGAGCAGAATCCTGCTATATGCCTTGCAAATAATTACCTTGTAGGGACTACTCCTTACTCATTTAACGGTGTTTATCATAGTTCAGTACTTACAACTGTAAGTACCATGATAGTTGGATTAGTATCTCTTAATACTATTTTAGGTCTCATAGCTGCAGCAAAAATAGATCTGCTTTTAGTAACAATTTCTCTATCATATGTAGTAAGTCCATTAATAAGTCAGATACAGTATGTTGTTAGAATATTAAGTACAGTTGCAATAAGTACAATTGTTCAATCTTCAGTTCTTCTTTTTGCAGCAGTTTCATCCCTTTCAATAATACTTCCATCTGGCATGATACTGCGTAGTTTTTATCCTACTCGGAAGTTAGGTGGATTTCTAATGGCTACGGCAATAGGCTTATATGTGGTTCTTCCCCTTTCATATGTAATGAACGCATCCCTTGCGTCATCATTTTCAAACAATGTAAATGCTACTTCTTTATCTCAAATAAGTCTTTCAGCATCAAATTTTCAAGGTTCAATTATAGGTTCTGGAGAACAAGCGCAAAAAAGCAACTATACCGATATAACCGGAATAATAAACACTATGACTATCGGAATAACCTCGATATCCACATCTATTACAAATCTTATAAATGGACTTTTGGGTTTTGTTGCATATCTTATAGTGTATTCTTTTGTTCTGCCAATTTTTAGCCTTATTATAACCGGAATTTCAATAAGGGAGTTGTCTCAAATACTTGGGGCTGAAGCTTTTTTTGGAAAGTTCAACATTCTGTGATTTTATGGATGAAAAAGAATTAACAAAAAAAATTTATTCATATACCTTTTATGCTACTAGCGTTATTATTCTAATATTAAGCATTCTTACTGGATATCTTTCTATTGTTATTCTATCTGCTATATTGCTACTTTTATCTGTAGTGTATATGCATACTGGTCATATAATAAATAATATTTTAATTAAACGATCAAGAATAATAGAGATCTCAAATAATTATACTTTAAGCAGTAATACCGTGTGTGTTTTCAAGCATGAAGGTAGATACTATAAAAGCATCTCTATTGCGATTATAAGGCCTGAAACTGCACCTTCTATATCTTCTGAAGAGTTTAGTTCTCTTATTGAAAGCATTCATGAGCCTTTTGAGTACTCAATATCTATGGTAGAAATAGACAAAAAGAAAGTAGTTGAGCCTTTAGAAACAAAGAGGAGAATGAAAGAGATACTTCTTACTAAAATTAAAGCAGATAGATATGATCAGATAAATAACATTAAGCGTGAGATTGAGCTTTTAGGAAGTGAAATAGAAAGCATAAAAGCTTCGGGAAAGGCTTACGATATTTCTATTCTATTAAAAACCAGTTATTTTTCAGAAAGTGAAGCAGAGGCAACATCTCAATCATATAAAAATCTTGAACGCATAGCAGATGCATTTTCTGCTGCGTTAAAAATAAATTATGAAATTATCAAAGGAGAGGAACTTCTTAATTATTTTAGTTGATTTTATGGAGCTAGGAAAAATAGGTACTAAAACACTTTCAAAACTTCTTTTTATACCTAAAAATACAGAACAAAGTTATCTTTCAATGTTAAATTCAATTTCTGATGGAGTTTTTGTAGGCGTCTCAAGCGGTATGTCAAAACCATTTTTTCTAAATTTTGACATTTTGGTAAATCCTCATGTTTTTGTTGTTGGAATGACTGGAAGCGGAAAAACATTTTTAGTAAAAAACCTAATGCTTAAACTTTATGGATGCATATCCGCATTCATATTTATTATAGATTTTACTGGAGAGTATCATGAATTCGCGGAGTTTGTAAAAGCTGAGTCTTATACACCAGAATTTTTTAAAAGAAATGTTAATATTGGCTCTAAAATATGCTATTTTTCATTGGAAAATATGCATGAATCTAACAAACTTGAAAAAGGCAGGGAAGTTCTTTCTTTGTTAGTTTCATATATGCGTGGAAGGGAATTATACACAAAACAACGCTTTTTTATAATAATAGATGAAGCTTGGAAATTACTCGGATCTAATTCTGGAATAGAAACTATAATTCGTGAGGGAAGAAAGTACTCTACTGGAATAATACTCGCGTCTCAGCTTTTAGATGATATAAAATTAAATGCTCTTTCAAATGTTGCATCTATTTTTGTATTCCGAACTCAAAACACTGAGAATATAGAAAAACTTGCGTTAAATTATGAACTTCCTTCACATTATCTTGAAAAAATAAAAAATCTTGATGTTGGAAGCTGCATAGCAATTCAAATATACAAATCAGGCAAAAGAACGGTATTTCAAATTAAAAAAGTATTCGGTTTAATTATGGTTCCTAAATTCGGGATTACATTTGGTGATATGATGGTTGAAATTAAACAATCTACTGTAGAAATTATGGTAAAAAAACTTTCTAAAAATGATCCTACTGAGCTGATATCTAAAATTCGTTCACAGAAGTCTATTTCTTTATATATTTTAATTTACGAGCTAATAAAATTAGGTTCGGATAGACTTTCAATATTATCTTACTTACGATCTATCGGTATTAGTGAAGATGATATAGCAGATTCATATGCTACTGCAATAGAGGTAAATTTATATGAAATCAAATAAAAAAGAAAGTTATATCTTTTCAAAAGTATCTATATCTGGGCGAGCGCTTTCAAGTTTAGAAGAAATAAAAACCTCGCTTTTAGATCATCCTGGAGTTTCATTAATGTACTCTGGAGAAATTTTAAGATATTCTATAAAAACTCAAGATTTTACCGATCGTTATTTTATTTTAGAAATATCCAAATCAAATATATCTATTACAATTTACAGTGCTACATCTCCTGTATTTTTCTTAAAAGAAGCAATACTCAAATTGCTTTTGATTCTTTCTTTTATTAAAGCTTATTACTCAATTGAACTTTCAGAGTTTTATCCTTTTATAATGGAGATATTGTCAAAAGATACTTTTAGTACCACAGAATTTAAAAAACTGGTAGAAAATACAAAAGCTACCTATGGTGATGATGTTGTATTATCTAGAAGGATAATAACCCTACTAAATGAGAATAAAAAACTAAGCAATGAAATTTTGTTTTTAAGATCAATTTCATTGCACCTAATGACATCGGCTCTTTTGCTAAAATACTCTGGCAAAATAAATTTTAAGTCAGCTTCAAAAGATTTTGGAATAGATGAAGTAATATTCAAAAAGTTATTAGAAGAAACAAAATCTTTGGGATTTACTACGCTATGGCATAATAAATCCGAGTTTACATTGGTTAAAACATGAATATACTTTATTCTTATCTATGGGATTTTATAATAATGGGGTTAGGGATACTTTTAATGTATTTATTACGTACAATTAACTATTCTAATAAAAAAATACATATTTTAACTAAACTTAGTTATTATCCTATAAAAGAGTATGAATCTCTAGTTATAACTTATAATAATTATCCATCTACCATCGATGAACTTTTAATACAAAATAACAAAGATTCTACTACAATAGAAAACATTTACATATCTAAAAACATACAGTTTTTTGACCAGTATTTTTATTCTGGAGAAAAAAATATTTATTGTTCGGTATTGGATAAGTATTCCAAAGATCTTTCAATAATCCTAAATACTAAAGTTGAAATAAATGAAAATACTAAACTTCCGTATCTTTTTATAACAAATGAAACTAAAAGGCATGAAAATAATCATATATTTATTCTTTTCAAGGAACTATCTTCTCTTAAAATTAAATGCTGCGAGTTCGACAAGGAAGCTTCATTGTTAGCATGGCACATCATGCATTCTGAAGTAAGATATATTAAAATCTGATGGTAAAATGTCTATATATTCATTTTTTCTATTACTAACTATTTTTCTAGGTGTTATTTCTGGAGTTTTTGGAGTATTATCCTCAATTATCATTCTAATATCCTATAATAAAACTATACATATTTTCTTCATAGAGCGCCTCTCAGGGCTTATACTGCTATCTATTTTTGCAGCTTTAATACTGGTTATTTTATGAGCAAAGTGTTTTCAATACCATATAAGAAAAAAGATGCATTATTGAACTTAACAATATTCATAAGCCTTTTTTTCTTCGAAACTTCAATATTTATTTTTCTAAAAGAATTTGGCTTAGTATCGACATTATTTTGCATATCTAATGTCGTATTTCTTTTTTTATTGATAAAACACGATTATAGGATAACAATAATCGATAAGAAAATTTCTTTTTACTTATTTTCAATGTCATTGATTCTTCTAATTCTTTCCTTTATGATATGAGATTTTTTTATGATAAACAAAAATATCTTTTTATTAAGTTCTGTTCCTGAAAATATAGATTATCTTCTATTTTTAAAATCCGCCTTAGGAAAGCCGTTTTGTTTGTATCATGACTTTAATGATCAAAATACCTACCTTATATTAGATGAAAAAGACTCAATAGAAAGTTTTTCAAACTCTAATTTAGGTTTAAACTTTAAGAAAAGTACATTTACCGTAAAAGGAACAGAATTTTTAAGGATAGTACCATATTATGAAGTGAGTTATGATGAAAAACATCAACCAGAGCAGAAATTTAAAGAAATATATGATATACTAGGAAATACGAATAATTCATTCTTTATATTTTTTATTCCATCTGAGATAAATTATACTAAAGAGATAAAGAAAAAAATAGAAGAAATATTGAGTTCAACTGGCGTTCGTGTGAATCGTCAATCATCACAACAAAATATACTTTATGGCAAAAATGAGTCTGTCCAATCTGAACTCCTATACAATTCCGGAGAGCGTTTGGTATTATCCTCAGTATTAAATATGCTAAATGAAATAATACTCTCTAATGGTATTTCATACATGCCATCGATTTTTATAAGTAAAGACAACATAGGTGCTTTATCATATCTAAAATCAAAAATTATGTTTTCTGAAGAATCAAATGTTAAAATTAATGATAACACAGATATTTTTTTATTGGCTAAAAAATTTGATGGCATACCTATGTCCGAAAAAAGAGCCGCACTAGCCATTATCTTTTCAAACACTATACCTAAAAGTTCAGCAATTCAAACTTTTTTTGCAGATATATATGGAGATATATCATTAGGTAATTATCTTGAAAACTCTATTGTAGAAAGAAAAAAAGCTATAAAAATAGAAAGAAATGCGTTAAATCTAGGGATGTTTATATCTGGAGTTCCTGGAACTGGTAAAACTTCATCTACCATGTCTATTCTAAAACAAATACTTAATAATAACCGTCCTTATACGGTAATACTTTCTCCAACAAGCGAATGGAACTCTTTTGCAAAAGAACTTAATATTCAAATAATACAATTATATTCTCAGACTCCAAAATTGTCGTTTTTTAATTGCAATAAAAAAATAAATCCTGAATATTTCTACGAAAACATGGCTATGCTTATTTCTTCTGCTTCTAATGCTGGACCATACAAAAACGCTATGGAAAAGTGTTTGCTAAGCGCATTTAGTAAAATATATTCTGTTACAAAAACTCCAGAACCAGAAGATGTATATGACTCAATATTTGAAAAGGTGGTAGAGCGCCATGGAAAAAGGTCAGGTACTGGAATAAAATTAACTAAACATGGTGAAAATATAATCGCAGCATTAGAGCCTATGCGTTTGATGTTACATAAAAAACAATTTGCTTACTCTGACGGTTTAGATATAGAAACAATAATTAAAAACGGTGTAGTTTTTGATCTTTCAAAAGTAAGCAACTCTATGAAACCATTTTACTATGCGTTGCTTTTAAACCAGATTTACATGCTTGCCGAACTTTTTGATACTGAAGGAGACAAAGAACTTCGCATGGCTATTTGCATAGAAGAAGCGCAGATAATTTTTGGAGATGATGATTCTGCTGCATCTTTTGATATACTCCAAAGAATACAAGACTTTAGAAAAAAAGGTATAGGTTTAGTTTTAATAACTCATAATGTATCTGATATAAAAACAGAGATACGTAGGCTATGTCAATTAAAAGTTTATTTTAGACAAAGTCCAGATACTGCTAGATTTGCTGTAAACGATCTTCTTTTTAAGTCAGATCAACTTGATTCATTAATAGATAAACTAAAAACTCTTGATCAAGGTGTGTGTGCAGTTACTCCAATAAAAAATGTAGCGGAGTCTCGTCAACCAGTAAGCTCTATTTTTATAAAAGCAAACAAATACCTTCCTATTAAAGCGAATAAAAATGACGAATATAGTTTTAATATAAATTCAGAAGATGAAAGTACTCTTACCTCAATAAAACTTGTTAACAAAGAACTTATTCCATTAATTGGAAGAAAACTTTCTATCTTTTACTGTGGCGAAGAAATCTTTCAAGGTGTAACTGACAGTTTTGGTTGTTTAACTACTAACTCTATACTTATAAATAAAAAGTGTATTTTGACTGTTCAAGGAGAAAAGAAAAAGGACTCAAAAAGTTTTAAAATTATAGGAGGCAAAGAAAATAGAATTTTGCTGGAATAATACAAAGTTCTAAATTAAAATGAGCTAATTAACTTTTGATAAAGAACTCTTTTTAATAAAGTGCTATTTCTTATCCATGTTTTCATTGGTATCTCTAATTTTTTAGACGCAAAGGAAAAAGCCTCATAAATATTAGTAAAATACTGTGGTTCTTTTCTTAATGTTTCTCTTACATGTTCTCTTACGTTCCATACACCTACTGGCATTATGTAACCAGGATGTACTTCTCTAAGTATGATTACTTTTGCTTGTTTTTGTTCTTTTTCAAGAATCTCACTTACCGCAAGCCTAGCTGCATAATAGCAACCTCCTATCTCAGCATAGGTTTTCCTTCCATTAAATGATTCATAAGAAGCGCCTATCTCTATTTCCTTTCCTGATTCATTCCATGTAGTATTTGGATACCACGCTTCCATAGATTCGTACTCCCAAGCGCCTGGAATCAGAATTATTATCCATCTATTATCTAGTGCAGTATTTTCATATACTCTTACAGAGTCAAGTGTATTCATTTCCTTTATTCTAGAAAGTTTATCCTTTGATATGGTATCATCTGTTGCGGTTATGCTCCATCTTGTAGGCACAAATCTTCTAGCGAGCTTTCTTCCAAGTATTCCTGCGGAAAGAGCTTTCTGTATCTTAGAGACCTCAATTCCTTTTTCATATAGTTCTACCATGGCCGTTGCAGCTCCCATATCTGTATCAAGATAAGCTGCTTCTATTTTTTGATTTGCTTTCATACTTCCTAATATCATATCCTGTATAGGAGCACTAGGTCCAAATGGTTGGCCATTTTCATCCATCTTTACTATACTATTAGGTCTTCTTTTAAGTTTAAGATCTATCGTTCCATACTTTTCAGATATAGCAATCTCCTTTATCATCTCCTCCATTCTTCCGTTATCTGCCTTATTTACTTTAGTAAGATACATTCCTCGTATAAGCATAGATCTCATCTCAACTATCTCAGGTATACTTTTCCCAAGCCATCTCTCAGGGGTTCCCATAATCGAGGTATCTCCTAATGTTGGAGGTACAAGCGGTCCAATATAAACATTAGGCCATCCTACTCTTCCAACAAAAATATCTGGCGGTGAAGAACCATAAATCTCATTGGTTTTTATCATGTCAATTGTTTTAAAGCTATAATATTTTTTAAGGAAAAGTGGATTTTTCATATTCCTATACACTAAGCCATCGGCCCGTACCTTTGGTTCTTCCATATAGACCTAACCTATAATACGTTTTCTATATTAAATCTTAATGCCATAAGATAAAGAGTAAGGTAATAATGATGAAAAAAGAAGAGCAATTATCAAGAATTAAAAGAGCATTTTCCTATACGAAAGATATCGATGTAATTGTATTGCTTAATACTGGAAACATGGATCCTAACTTTCTTTACTTTACAGGTCTTAAAAATGGACTTTTTGAGTATAGCTATCTGATTTTAGAAAAATACAAAGCAACCCTATTCACCTCTTCCTTAGAGTATGAAACTGCCATAGAGTCTGTTCCTGAAGGCATGAAGGTTGTTAAGATGGATCCTTCTATAGACTTCAGATCAGAGATAAATGCAATTCTAAAAGACAAAAAAGTAGGCATGAACGATTTTTTTATTCCTCATGGACTTTATCTTCTTTTAATGAAAAGATATAACCTAAAAGATACTGTAGATGTATCGGAAGCTCTTTCTAAGGCCAGGCTTATCAAAGATGAATTAGAAATAAAATCCATAAAGAAGGCAGTAAGCATAACCAAATGGGCAGAGATGATGATACAAAAGGCCTTTAAGGAAGGAATTACTGAAAAAGAATTAGCTGCAAAGTTCGATCAAATCTCCGCATCATTAGGTTCTGATTCTCCTTCATTCGAAACTATAGTCTGTTTTGGCAAGAATGCAGCTCTTCCACACCACTTTCCAGACAATACTAAGCTTAAAAAAGGTGATTTTATACTTATAGATGCTGGTGCAAAAGTTGATAATTACTGTTCTGATATAACCAGAACATTTATTTTTGGCGAGCAAAATGAATCTGATGATTATAAAGCCAAGCTCCGAATGATGAAGGTTGTTAAGGATGCACAATTACGTGCTATAAAGGCAATAAAACCGGGGGTTAAGGGCAGTGAGATACATAAAATAGCACAAGATTATATAGACACGGTAGATGATGGATTTTATAAAGGAAAGTTTATACATGCTTTAGGACATTCGTTAGGTATAGAGGTTCATGATGGAATAGGTTTCTCTCCAGGAGCAAACCAACTCCTAAAGCCTGGAATGGTAATAACTGTAGAACCTGGCATATACCTTCCTGGATTTGGCGGTGTACGAATAGAAGATGACATAGTTGTAACAAAAGACGGAGCTGAAGTTCTATAAGCAAGTCAATAATCATATAATAATAACAATAATAATCAAAATAATAAAAAATATAATCAAATAAAGTAAACTTCAAATTCTGAAAAGTTGCATATATGTTATTAATTATGGGGAGTTATGCTAGCTTGGTAGGCTACCACCTTCGGGAGGTGGTGACACGAGTTCAAATCTCGTACTCCCCATTTGACACTGGGAGGTTTAGGCGAACCACAAAATCTATATTGTTTTTATACATATATAAACACTATAAAAATAAAGCTTACGTTATACAAAACAAGCTTTACATCGAGAAATAATATCCATTTAAACCTAATGTATAATTTTACGGGAGTTTAGAATCACAAGACCATTTTTCCAAACCTTTATTAACTTTCTGTTAGGTAAAATTCTATACCGAGATGTATAAATGAATAATAAATTATTATCTGTTGGGCTACTATTTGTCTTTGCATTTGTATTGATTCCAAACATTACATCTGCAGCTCCTTTATCCGCCACTCCTAATCCATTCACACTTTCTAATACAATAATAAATATTGGTCAGTATTCAACTGCGAATACACTAGTAAGTGGAGGTTCAGGCGGTTCGTACTCTGCGCAGTGGACGTGGATAAACGCTAACGATATAAATAACCAGGTAATAAACACAATCACCGTAGGATCAAATCCATTCGACGTCGCCTTCAACCCTTCCGGCACTCTTGCTTATGTTACAAACTACGGCAGCGGCACAGTAAACGTAATCCAAGTATCCTCAAACTCAGTAATAAACACAATCACCGTAGGATCAGATCCATACGGCGTCGCTTTCAACCCTTCCGGTACTCTTGCCTACATTGCAAACGGTGGCAGCGGCACAGTAAACGTAATCCAAGTATCCTCAAACTCAGTAATAAACACAATCACCGTAGGTCCAGGTCCATATGGCGTCGCTTTCAACCCCTCCGGTACTCTCGCTTACGTCGCAAATTATAATAGCAACACCGTAAGCATAATCCAAGTATCCTCAAACTCAGTAATAAACACAATCACAGTAGGAACAAATCCACGCGGCGTCGCTTTCAACCCCTCTGGCACTCTTGCATACATTGCAAACGGTGGCAGCGGCACCGTAAGCATAATCCAAGTATCCTCAAACTCAGTAATAAACACAATCACCGTAGGAACATTTCCATACGGCGTCGCTTTCAACCCCTCAGGCACCCTAGCTTACGTCGCAAATAACAATGGCGACACCGTTAACGTAATCCAAGTATCCTCAAACTCAGTAATAAACACAATCACAGTAGGAACAAATCCATACGACGTAGCCTTCAACCCCTCAGGCACTCTCGCCTACATTACAAACGCCGGCAGCGACACGGTTAGCATAATTCAAGTCTCATCAAACACAGTAATAAATACAATCACTGTAGGTTCAATTCCAGCTGGCGTAGCCTTCAACCCCTCAGGCACTCTCGCCTACATTACAAACGACGGCAGCGGCACAGTAAATATAATTGGAAATCTGCCTGAAACATCACTTCAGGAAGTTCCATCTTCTGGCTTAATGCAAATGATAGCACACGCTGTAAACAGCAATACAATAGCTTTCACATTCAACGGAGTTACATACACTGAAAGTACCGGGCAGAATAGTGTATACGGTGCATGGACGATCTCTGGATTCGTTCAAGATAATGGAACAAACTTGTATTATTATGGAAGTAATACTATACTTCTTTCAAACACTATAACTATAGATCCTATGATTTCAGCTCCTTTATCCGCCACTCCTAATTCACTTACACTTTCTAATACGATAATAAATATTGGTCAAAGTACAACCGTTAACACGATAATAAGTGGAGGTTCAAATGGTCCATACTCAGGTCAGTTCACATGGTTCAATCCAAATCAAACAAATAACCAAGTGGTCAACACCATCTCTACGGGAGTAGAGCCATACGGCGTCGCTTTCAACCCCTCAGGCACCCTTGCCTACGTCACAAACATAGGCAGCGACACAGTCAACGTAATCCAAGTATCCTCAAACACCGTGGTAAACACCATCACTGTGGGATCAGGTCCATCCAGCATCGCCTTCAACCCCTCCGGTACTCTTGCTTATGTTACAAACGGTGACGATACCGTCAACGTAATCCAAGTATCCTCAAACACCGTGGTAAACACTATCACTGTGGGATCATTACCATTCGGCGTCGCCTTCAACCCCTCCGGCACCCTCGCCTATGTCACAAACTACGGCAGCGACACAGTCAATGTAATCCAAGTATCCTCAAACACCGTGGTAAACACCATCACTGTGGGATCAGGTCCATCCAGCATCGCCTTCAACCCTTCCGGTACTCTTGCTTATGTTACAAATTACAACAGCGGCACCGTCAACGTGATTCAAGTATCCTCAAACTCAGTAATAAACACAATCACCGTAGGATCAAATCCATACGGCGTCGCTTTCAACCCCTCCGGTACTCTTGCTTATGTTACAAACGAAAACAACCCAGGCACAGTCAACGTAATCCAAGTATCCTCAAACACCGTGGTTAATACGATCAATGTGGGAACACAGCCTACAGGCGTCGCCTTCAACCCCTCCGGCACTCTTGCTTATGTCACAAATTTTGGCAGCGGCACCGTCAACGTGATCCAAGTATCATCAAACACTGTGGTCAACACCATAAATGTGGGAGTAGAGCCATACGGCGTCGCCTTCAACCCCTCCGGTACTCTTGCTTATGTCACGAACGAAGGCAGCGGCATCATCAGCGTAATAGGCAATCTTCCAGAAACATCTGTTCAGAGTCTTAACTCTGTAGAAACAAATAATGGACTTCTTCAAATGACAGTTAATGCAGTATCAAGCAATACACTTTCATTTACATTCAACGGAGTTACTTACACTGAAAATACTGGTCCTACAAATTCAATATACGGAACATGGTCAATATCTGCATTCGCTGAGGACAATGCAACCAACATATATGCATACGGCAGCAACACCATCCTTTTGTCTAACACGATTACTATAAAACCAGTATCACTTCCAATCACAGCAACACCAAACATACTAACAGTCTCAAACCAGGCAATAGAAATAGGGCAGAGTGCAACCGTCAACACAATAATAAGTGGAGGTTCAAATGGTCCATACTCAGGTCAGTTTACATGGTTTAACTCAAACCAGATAAATAACCAAGTGGTCAATACCATCAATGTGGGATCAGATCCATCCAGCATCGCCTTCAACCCCTCCGGCACTCTTGCTTATGTTATAAATTACCTCAGCAGTACAGTAAATGTAATTCAAGTATCCTCAAACTCAGTAATAAATACAATAACAGTAGGCTCAAATCCACAATCAGTAGCCTTCAACCCCTCCGGCACTCTTGCTTATGTCACGAACGAAGGCAGCACCATCAGCGTAATCCAAGTATCATCAAACACCGTGGTAAACACTATCACTGTGGGAGGAGAGCCATACGGCGTCGCCTTCAGCCCCTCCGGTACCATCGCCTATGTCGCAAACATAGATGGAACAGTCAGCGTAATTCAAGTATCCTCAAACACCGTGGTCAACACCATCGCCGCGGGATCAAGACCATTAGGCGTCGCCTTCAACCCCTCCGGCACCCTCGCCTATGTTACAAATGAAAACAATCAAGGCACCGTCAGCGTAATCCAAGTATCATCAAACACCGTGGTAAACACTATCACTGTGGGATCATTACCATTCGACGTCGCCTTCAACCCCTCCGGCACTCTTGCTTATGTAACAAATTACAACAGCAGCACCGTCAACGTAATCCAAGTATCCTCAAACACTGTGGTCAACACCATCACTGTGGGACCAGCGCCATCCAGCATCGCCTTCAACCCCTCCGGTACTATCGCATATGTCACAAACGGTGCTGACACAGTAAGTGT
>JAJZLJ010000001.1 GCA_021850625.1 Microcaldota archaeon
TAGGAGAACGAATCGGATTAGATACCCGAGTAGCCCTAGCAGTAAATTATGCAGACACTGGTGTTGCATTTATCTAGAATAAATGCAGTACCGTAGGAAAACTGTTAAGTCTGCCGCCTGGGGAGTACGGCCGCAAGGTTGAAACTTAAAGCAATTGGCGGGGGAGCACACAAGGGGTGGATGCTACGGTTTAATTGAATTCAACGTCGGAAACATCACCTGGAGCGACGGCAGCGTGAAGGTCAGACTAAAGATCTTGCCTGACAAGCCGAGAGGTGCTGCATGGCGATCGTCAGTTCGTGGTGTGAACTATCCGGTTAAGTCCGGTAACGAACGAGATCCTCACTGACAGTTGCAACTAATACAGCGATGTATTGGGCACTCTGTCGGGACCGCCTGCGTTTAAGTAGGAGGAAGGAGAGGGCTACGGTACGTCAGTATGGCCCGAACCTCCAGGGCTACACGCGGCATACAAAGGTTGGTACAATGGGCTGCCACTCAGAAATGAGGAGCCAATCCCCTAAAACCAATCTAAGTTCGGATTGAGGGTTGAAACTCACCCTCATGAAGTTGGAATCCCTAGTAATCGCTTGTCATCATCGAGCGGTGAATATGTCCCCGCTCCTTGCACACACCGCCTACCAAGTCATCCAAGTGAGGTCTTAGTGACGCAGTCTCGTAATAGATGCTGTCGAACTAAGATTTCGTGAGGGGGGCTAAGGTATAACAAGGTATCCGTAGGGGAACCTGCGGATAGATCACCTCGAAACATTTTGAAAAAAATTGTTTCCCTAAAACTATTTAGTGTGCGTTAAAATTCCAGTTGCGACCTCGCACTAATTTCTCAAGACTACATCCTTCTATTTATAATTATATTGATTATTTTTAAAAGAAAAAGCTATACAAAAAGAACAGAGATAAATACTTTACTTTAAAATAATATATTATCTAATAATCTTCTCTTTTTACTACCATTAAGTATTTATATCTGTTATTACCAATATACAAATCAGATTAATCGATGAGATGAAATAATGCTTCCAATAGCTACACAAACTATTATAATGCAAAAACCACAAATAGTTATCACTACTACTATTAAACAAATATCTGTAACTGAGCATGATTCTATTTCAAATAAAACTGAAGCACTTAAGCTTATAAAACGGCATAGTACAAAAATAAATACGGATTCAGCCACCACAATAAATAAATCTGATCCACCTTTAGCAGATCCACCAGTAGAGACGTATATGTCTGGAACAAAAGCAACGGTAATGGGTATAGCCGGCGGAGCTACTGTCTTAGCGATTCTTTTTAATCTAATACGATTATCCGATAAAAACAAGATAAAAGAATAGAGTATACAAAACTAAATTTTTAATTATTTTAAAGCTATAAAGTTTATAAAATAACAATTAAAACAAATTTTTAAAAAGCAGTGCTAATTAATTAACAATATCTTTTTCAAGTTTTCATATTACTAAAAAATTGCAATTTTCGATTGAATTTTTATCTTTTAGCCTATATTATTTTATAATAATGTATAATTCATTAAATTTCCAATGTATAATACAAGAAACATGCAAATCGGCTATCTATGGACTATATAAAAGATAAATCTTTATTAAAACTAACGTGGGTACATATTTATATCTAAGATGCTAAAATGTTTGTAACATCAAAACAACAATCTTTGTGAAATCATGAAAATAAAACTTACACCAACATTATGTTATCTTGCTGGCATACAAAGTAGATTCAATGAAGAAAGCGGTGCTGTTGGAATAAAAACAAACATAGACGCTATAGAACAGCATTTCATATCAATCTGTCTTAACGAACTAGGCATTGAACCAAATCGTATTCTTATAAATGAAGATGGTGGTATCAGACATATTTTTTTTTATCATTCAAAACTTAAACGTCAACTAAAGCAAATAATGGATAATCAAAACAAGCTATTCAGACTTCCGACAAATGAAACCAGAAGTTATATAGCAGGAATCTTCGACGGCTCAGGTTATACGAAGGACGGATATCTTTTTATACATAAAATAAGTAGAAGCGATGAGCTTTTATTGGAATCTCTCACTGTACATATTAAAGGAACAAAAATATTAAGCATCAAAACCTTTCTTTCCATTATAAATGGTTATAGTATATTGGTAAATGTGCTTGACATAAATAAATAAAAAAAATTTAAAAACATTTTTAAAAATCTATTATTAATACTGTGAACAGAAAATTCTATTCCTTCTCGGTGTAGTAGAGAAAATTATTACTATTTATCGATTGAAAATATTTTTCTTTCTCTAAACTCTAAATTATGGCGGACTGCTTAGATGAGGATATAATGATGCTCCTGCAACAAGTAATGCTATAACTGTAGCCATTATTAAGAATAACCAAAACAATAAAACAAGCGCAAACCAAATCTTAGGATGTGAAGAGGTTTTTCCTGGTTGATTATCCATTATTAATGAAACTGGAAATGCAAGAATTCCAACAATTCCAAATGTAACAAAAAGACCCATAAACGCCAGTGGACTTTGTGTAAGTCCAAGCATATATCCTGTAATGCCATAATCTATTGTCATAAGTCCAACTAAAAGAGAGAACAAACCGACATAATGGATCTTTATTTTTGCTTTTACTGACCATGCAAATCCTATAAGTACTATTGAAAGAGACATTAACGGATCAAAAAATAGCATATTATAACTTCCTGGCAAAGGCCATGTAAACTGTCCCCACAAAGAAACTACAAATAGGTATATTCCAATAGCACCTAATGGGAGTATGCCCCCACTTATTATACTATAAATATCTATATTATCTTTTTTCTTAATGTTTTTTCTATAATTATAAAAAACACTCATTGTCATGTATAAAGTAATGACACCAACAAAACCTATCGCAAATAAGACGTATGCAATTTCATCTATAAACATTAAATCCCTAAATAATAATTATAGCATAAATATTTAAATATACCTTACCAATCTTATATGTGATTTTGTGCTGCTTGGTATAAAACGTATTTATGAAAAGACAGGTATAATGGAGGGCAAGCGCATACTTGTTGATAGATTATGGCCTCGTGGAGTTAGACGAAGTACAGCAAACATAGATACATGGATAAGGGATGTAGCTCCCAGCAATGAATTACGCAAATGGTTTATGCATGATCCTAAAAGATGGAAGAGCTTTAAAATTAAATATAAAAAAGAGCTTGAGGCGAACGAGTATGTTCGCGTTTTAATCAACAAATCAAAAAAAGAAGACATAATGTTAGTATATGCCGCTAGCGATAAGCTGCATAATAACGCGGTTGTTCTTTTAAGTTTCTTAAAAGAGCGCATAAGAGTAGAGGAAGCAGCAGAAAGGAAAATGTTAAAATTAAAGGAGCTTGAAAAACAGAAACGGCAGAAATCCGCGGCTCAATTAAACACAATGACTTACAAGCCTAGATCTGTATATGGTTAATTTTAGTTAAATTCTTATTTTTTACACTATTCAAATGCAAATTTTAATCTAAAATTATTAAGTAATAAGTAAAAATAACAACAAATATTGATGAAACAGAACCGTTTTCACATTTCAAGACGTTTTATTTCAAGTTTTGAAATATTAGCAATCTTATGTACAGTATTCATTCCTTCCTTTTGCAGGTTTCCTTCTATTATGTCCTTTACTATGCCGCTGTTTTCATTTTTTGCAATATATTCCTTCATAAAACCCGATACTGCTCTTCTTATTGCCATTCTTTTTTTAGTGGTAAGTTTGGTATTAGAAATAAGTAGTAGTTTAACTACAACATTATTCCCATTTTTATCATTTGCTTTATCTATTGTGTATATGGCGCTTCCATGCCTTTTAACCAAAGAATGCATATAGCTGAATGTATGTTCAAGATACTTTAATTGGGTATGTGCTGCATTTCCATTAACATCAGTTACCTTTAAACCTATGACCATAAATGAATGCATAGGATTATTTGTTATCCATGACATATTTACCTTAATCATTCTTCCCATAGCATCTTTTTCTTCATCTGCAGGCATCTCTCCAATTGTATTATTTCCGAGTATCTCAGGCGAATATATATTCAGCCACTTCTTTGCTTTCCAATTTTCAATTCCTTTTCCTGTCGCCATAAATTCATCCCTTTACAATAAGCGCTGCTTTTTCTGGATCATATTTCCAATCCTGAGCAACAATACCTTCTTTTTTATAGTATTTAGTAAGTCTCCAAATCTTAGATTCTATTCTATTTAATCTTATTTTATTATGCACATCTCTTTTATTAATTGTGATATGTTTTCTCATATTGACAGCTTTTTTCATGAGATCTAGAAGATCCTGTGGAAATTCAGCAGTATATCCTTGATCTTTCATGACAAGAACAAGACGTTTTCCAAATATCTGCTTAACATATGGAATATTATGTTTAGTCTTAAGATACTGGCCTATTAATCTTGGCTCTATGCCCTTTTTCATATACTCGTTTATTTTTTCTTCTATCTCCTTTTTCGAAGGGACTCCCTCTGGAGCTACACCTAACTCAACTACTGGTTTCCTTGATTTTGATTTGCCGTGTTTCTTTGTATGCATCCTTGCCATTAAATCACAATAAATTAAGCATCTGAGCGTAAAAGGTTAGAACAACATCACTAACATATGCTAAATGCCAGATATATATTTATCAGGAATATTTATAAGGATATTGTTATTCAACTAAAAACATAACTACACAGCTATTATGCTTATTATAGCAATATCTCTGCCTTTCTTTAGTTATGCCTTTATATTTATTCTAAACTCTGTTTCTGGAATCTCAATTTCTCCATTACCTTTTTCGATATTTTTTATCTTCATAATACCTTTTATGTCCTCTATATACCTGTCATCAATATTTCCTTGTATTATCAAACTGTTTAATTCAGCATTTAATGCCATTTTGTTGTCATGCTTCCATGCTCTTATATACCTTATCAACTTTGAAATTTTTTCACCATCTTCTAATATTTTAGCATCAAAAAGTGTTTTATCAAAAGCTGGCCATCTTGATATATGTATAGAGATATCTCCATTATTTCTATACAGATTTTGATATATCTCTTCTGTTATGTATGGCATAAAAGGTGCAAGCATCTTTATCAAAGATAAAAATACTGTGTTCAAAGCGTATCCTGTATTATTTTCATTTCTATATACTCTATGTTTTATATACTCTAAATAATTATCAGTAAAATCCCAAAGAAACTCTTCGATAAGTCTTTTAGCACCTGAATAATTATATTCTTCAAACATCTCTGTAGCATTTTTTATAATATTCATACATTTTGCCAATATCCACTTGTCAATCAGATTTTCAGACATATCATTTTCTACAGGTATCTTAGAAACAAATTTCGCTACATTCCATAGTTTATTCACTATCCTTCCACCGGTAATAACATCTTTTTCCTGAAAAAGTGATTCCTCGCCTAGTTTGGAGGAGCTTGCCCAATATCTTAATGCATCAGCACCATATTTTTCTATTATTGGCATTGGCTCTACGACATTTCCTATTGATTTATGCATAGGCCTTCCATTAGCATCAAGCCCATGTCCTGAGATCATAACATCTTTCCAAGGAAGTTTTCCAGTATGTAGATAACATTTAACCACGGTGGTAAAGAGCCAAAATGATATTATATCGTGGGCTTGCGGTCTTAGCGACATTGGATAGATGTTGGCTTTTATCTCATTTTTAAGGCTCCATTTCTTATTTATTAACGGAGTAAGCGAAGAGGTTGCCCATGTATCAAAAACATCTTCCTCAGGTTGAACCTCAGTAGAGCCGCATTTGCCGCATGGGTTTTTAGGTTTTGTGCTTAAAGGATTTACTGGCAGCTCATCTTTTTCTGCAAAAATAGGCTCTCCGCATTTTTTACAATACCAGACTGGAAATGGGACTCCATAAAATCTTTGCCTTGAAATAGACCAATCCCACTGTAATCCATTAATCCAATTATCATATCTAACCTTCATATATTCTGGATTCCAATTAAGCTGACTTCCAAGTTCTAGAAGTTTTTCCTTTAGGTCAAGATACTTTATGTACCATTGCTTTTTAACTAAAAATTCTATCTCAGTATTGCATCTCTCATGAACATTAACTGTATGCTCTATTTCCTTCTCTTCGAGTACAAGACCTTTGACTTTTAATTCTTCTATTATAGCCTTTCTAGCATCTTTTATTTTCATTCCTTTAAAATGCGGTTCAAGCATGTTTGCTTTATCATCAATTATTATTTTAAGCGGTAAATTATATGCTTTATACCATTCAATATCAGTTAAATCCCCAAATGTGCATGACATAACAACACCTGTTCCTTTATCTGGACTGACTCTTCTATCCCCAATTATAGTTATCTCCTGACCAAATATCGGAACCTTAATTTTTTTACCTATCAAACCCTTGTTTTTTTCATCTTCTGGATTAACAAATACTGCAACACAAGCAGAAAGTAACTCCGGTCTAGTTGTTGCTATTACGACATCATCAAACTTTATTTTTACAAATTTAGATTTTAAATTCATATCCTTCAATTCCATTTGTGAAAGGGCGGTTTTGCACTTAGTGCACCATATCGTTGGTGTTTCTTTTCTATACGCTCTTCCCATCTTATTTAGCTCTAAAAATGAGTATTGAGATATTTGTTGCACTTCACTACTTATAGTAGTATAAAAATAAGACCAATCTACTGATATGCCTATGGTAGTCCATATTTTAACATAAAGTTCTTCATATTCTTTTATGCTGTTTTGAACAAGTTGTATGAATTTCTCTCTACCAACTTGCTCTGATATTACATTATTTTTCTTTTCGACTAAAATCTCTGTAGGCAATCCATTGTTGTCAAGTCCAAAAGGATAGAAAACGTTATATCCCTGCATTCTTTTGTATCTTGCCATAAAATCTGCTTGGGAGTATGAAAATACATGTCCAACGTGCAAGAAGCCTGAAACTGTAGGCGGTGGCGTATCTATGGCATATATCTCTCTTGAATCCTCTTTAAAGTTGTAAACCTTATGCTCCTTCCAATACTCAATTATTTTTTTTTCAATAACTGTATGGTTATATTTTTCTTCCATGTCTTATCTCTTATACTAAAAGATATAAAATATAATATGCCTGTAATTCTCTATTCGTATACCGAATGATATATACTTCCTGCTTCATCGTTTATTACAATGCATTCTCCCTCGCATTGTATAAGACACGCTTGGCAAAATATACATGATGGACCGTTAATTGCTACAGAGATACCACCGCTTTTTCCATCATTGGAATTTGCAAAGTGATTATGTCCATCATCCTTACCGCTCCATTTTTCTTTCACTGCGTTATCTGTAACTCCTTTCCATTGCGATTCTGCAGGAGCTACATCAGTATTAACGTCATTTCCATCCCTATTCTTCATCTCGAACACTGCAACTGGGCAAACATCATGACAGTGTGAACACCCAGTACATTTTTGCTTTTCTACATATACCTGCACATAAACACCTATTTTTTAACTGATTTTTTCTTTTGAAGTACAAATTCATACTCCTCTAAAACGTTGTAGGTCCCCTCTACATTTTTCTTCCTTTTTTTATCTAAACTTTTTGGATTATGTTTAGACAAAAGCTCCACCATTCTTTTATGATGCTCAAGCCTTTTTTTGACGTTTTCCTCATGTTTCATAATATCTATTTAACAACTCTAAAAAATAATATAAACGTTGGTGCTATCAAAATTTAATTTGGTAAAAGCAAAAGTGTTTTTATTCTCCCCACATCTCTGCCTTTATCTCCTTTTCTTCTACACCTAAGGATACTAATCCTGTTTTCAAAGCCTTTACGAATGCCGGCGGACCACAAATGTAACTTACTCTTTCTTTTACATCTATTACATGTCTGTTTATCATAGCTGCATCTGCATGTCCTTTTTCTCCATTCCAACCATCTCCATCGCTTGATCTTGTTACTGTGACAATTATCTTTACTCCCAGCTCCTTTTCAAATCTTTCAAGCTCTTCTTTTTCAATTATTTCATCTGGAAATTTAACGCTATAAATCACTATGCAGTCTATTTTTTTCTTATTAAGTTCCATCTGCTTTATCATAGACATAAATGGGGCGAGTCCGGTACCTCCGGCTAAAAATAGCAGTTTATCGCTGTTTTGCATGTCAAATTTAAACTGTCCATACGGTGCAGAGATATAATAAACATCATTTACCTTTGCAGTATCAAGTTTACTGGTAAATTTACCATGAATCATCGATATTAAAAATTCTAGATTATCTGCTGGAGGTGCATTTGCTATAGAAAAAGCTCTAGAAATCTTTTCTCCTGTATTTTGATTTCTATACTCTATCATTGCAAACATTCCAGGAACAAAATCCACTCTTGTACCATCCTGTGCTTTAAACACAAAAGCCATAACTGTGGGTGTGCATTTTTTAATTTCACTTATAAAGAATGGTTTCCCTATTATCATTTAAACAAACTCGCTGTTTAGGCACTAAACTTCTTATGAAGATCCTTTAGCTCCAGTCATGCCCTCTAAGACCTTTTCATACTTTTCCAAATTTTTAACTACTTCCTTGAGCTTTGGATTTATATTATAACCTAAATCATATCCTCTTTCTGTTCTTATGTGTGTGGGTTGGAGCACATTCAATGACATGGAGAGATTTCTTAATGTCAAAATAAGTGTTTTTCTAGTGAAATTTTTTCCAAGAACAGTATAAAGTTCTCGTGTTGTCCTAGGAGATTTAATCATAAGTAATTTAAGTACTGCATAATTGGGCTTACTTAAAAGCTTTCGCATAAGCCATATACCATCATCATCTTTTTCTTTTCTTACCATTGAACTCAACAATATATTACAAAGCAAGCTTTATAAATGTGCTTTTTATTAAAACATTTTCTCAAAGCTGCTCAAATTTAATTTTGCTAGAAAAGTATAAAAACTAATCTGTTGTATTAATATACATATTCATATACTTAAGTAAATGATACTATGCGTAATTTATTCTTTTGGAAGTGCAGTATTCCAAATAAACCTGATATTGATGCATTGATTAACGACGCTACAACAACGCCTAGTTCAAATATTGATTCTTCAAACTTCAAAACGTTATTTAATGCTGAACTAATTGCATATCTTGTTTTTTGCATATATTCAAATCTCTCAATAATTTTAATATCTGATGATACTCAAAAACTAAACGAAATTATAGATATTTCACTATCATGCATGCCAAAATTCTCCACTGTTTTTATGCTGAACTGTTTTGATAGATTTTATGGAGTTCCATATCTAACTACAGGTTTATCATACCATAAAAAAATACAAAATAGATTGCATAATTCTGCCTCAACAAAGTATACTTGTAAAAATTATGACTATACACTTTTAAATTTCGAATCATATCAAGAATATCTCTCAAATAAAAATAATTATTTATCTAACAATACTTCTATAATAAGTATTAAAACTGATTTGAACATAAATAATTTCATATCAAATATTTTAAATAGAAAATTTATTGAAAATAGTTTAAATAGGATAGATGCAATAATTTGGATAAATAAAGATTACACCTTTAAAATATCAGAATTGTTTTGGTTAAGCAAAGGCGAGCTTCTTTTGGGAATATCTATAGCTGATAATGATATGTACGAAAAAATTGATTTATTTACAGATGCGTCATATCCATCATTAGTTAACTCTAAATTTATAAAAAAATATTCAATTTTAAATGGTATAAAAAATAAAGACTCAATAAAGATTTATTTAAACATATGCGATTCAATAAAAAAAATCAATAATAATTACTCTACAAAAATCGAGTTTTTATCTAATATCTCAACTATTGCCCAAGACATTAAGTAAAGACTCTTTATCAAGAATTTTAATATTGCTTGTAGCTTTCTCTATTCTGTTTATTAGAGCAGGATCATCACTCATGTCCTTAGAAACAACTATTATTCCAAAGGCTACATGTAATTTATCTAATTTAATTAATGCATCAAAAAGATTTCTTTTTGCATCATCTGCTCCATGTCTTGTCAGTATTATTTTTTTACATTGTATCTGCATTTTATTACAAAAAGTATTTGGGCCTATTACGGCAAAATTATTTAATCCATCACAGATATTTTGCAATTTTTTAGAATCTCCATCGAACATAAAAACTGCTGTCTTAGGTGCATAATGCCTATACTTCATTCCAGGACTTTTTGTAGCTGAATTCTTTTTAGGGCTTCTGCTTTTGGAACCTATTATTCTCTCTAATTTTTTAATGTTAAACGAGCCAGGTCGTAATATCTCCATAGTACTTAAATCTATAACTGTCGACTCTATTCCATATTTGGTTCTGCCGTTCTTTAAAATTGCATTTACTTTTCCGTTAAAATATTCTTCTGCATGATCTCCAGAAGTCGCTGATGGAAATCCTGATGGATTGGCACTTGGAGCAGCAATAGGCACACCTGCATATTTTATTAAATTAATAGCTATCTTATTGCTTGGTATTCTTACTGCTACTGTATCAATCCCTCCAGTAATAACCTTAGAAATAACTGGCATAGCCTTTAAAATTATTGTAACTGGTCCTGGCCACAACCTTTCCATTATTTGTTGGTCTTTTTTTGATAGCACTCCAATTTTTTTTACCATTTCAATATCTGACGCGTGCACTATCAATGGATTATCTGATTTTCTTCCCTTTATTTTAAATATTCTTGCACATGCGTCTTTATTAAAAGCATTAGCCCCTATTCCATATACTGTTTCTGTCGGAAATACTACTATGCCGCCATTTTTTATAATTCCGGCTGCTTTTTTTATAGCATTCGATTTATTTTTTATTTTTTGTAGATCCGCTATATATGTTTTCATATATTCTCTACTCTTCCATTTTTTTTGTTAGTATTTGAGAAGCTATATTTGCGGGATTCATTATACTTATCTTTGAATTCAGGCTTGTAACATTTCTTTCTTCCTCACTAGAATGGACTATAGTGGTAATCTTCGCTTCTTTTGCAAGAGTTCTTACTATTAACAGAAGATATACCATTTTTGACTTATCTCTCATATCTATAATTATACTTTTGGCTTTGCTCAACTCAAACTTACTCATATCCGCTTCACTAGTTTCGTCAGCTACGTATGATCTATATCCCATTTCTCTAAGTCTATCCGCTACTGTTTTGTCTGAAGTTATCATTGTAAACTTTTTCCCTGAATCTTTCAATGTTTTCGCTATTTGCATATTTACCGTGTCGGTCCCTATAAGAACTATATGGTCCTTAAGAAATCGTCTTTCTATATTCGTTATTCTTCCTGATAATTTTTCTACCCGATTACCCATTAAATCACTTGATAAAACAGTAACTGCGCTCAAAAAAACGCTAAGTCCTGATATTATAAGAATCATTACAAAAATTTTTGCTATTGCTGTTATAGGAACAATATCCCCATATCCTACTGTTGATATCGTTATTATTGTAAAGTAAGCTGCATCTATAAATGAAGTTATTGGCTGATTAAAATTGCTTCCATAATGTCCAAGTATATACGTTCCACCAACTCCAAAAAGAAAGACTGTAAGAAGAGCTAAAAAATAAACTAACGCCTTGGCTGATAATCTCATTTAATCAAATATGATATCCTTGAAAGTAATTTAAAGTTATTCTTTTTTTACTGTTAATACAGTTACTACGATTTAACAATGTAATCGGGAAATCCTAATATGAATTAATATTCTAATTAATATGTATACTTATTGGTCTAATTTATAAACAATAGCTCATCCTTAAATAAGTGAACCTTTATTTTATAAATAAATTTACAAATAGATTGATAAAATGCAAATATCTGCTAAGGATTTGGGTTGGCTTGCAACTAATAATTTTTGCCCACGCTGCTTTTGGATAAAAAGGCACGTAAAAAATCTTCCTTATCAATTGGGCTTTCCAGGAATATTTTCTTCCATAGATTCATATACTAAAAATATAGTTGAAAGATACTTCCAAAAAAACAAAGAGCTTCCAAAATGGCTTAGTGAAGTAGGGGAAGTTAAAAAAATCATTTCTATAACGCCTTCTCAATTTAAGCTTGTTAAAGGGGATACTATGCTGAGTGGTATACCAGATCTTTTCTTTCAAAGACCTGATAATAGTTTTTGTATAGTAGACTACAAAACTGCAAGATATACTGGAAATCAGGATCAATTGATGCCCATATATAAAGTACAACTTAATGGATATGCATACATCGCTGAAAGTCTTGGCGATAAACCAGTTAATGATCTTTATTTGATTTACTTCGAGCCACCTAATAAAGATGTCTATGAACAAATAATTGATGGACACACAAAATACGACGGCTTTGAGATGCCATTCAAACCAAAAATACACAAAATAAAGAAAGACATCAAGGAAGTTGAAAGATTGCTTGAGAGTGCCGAGGAGATATACTCTAAAGAAAAAGCACCAAAGGGAATTGATGGCTGCAAAGATTGCGAACGACTTGAAGTTCTAATTAGAACAATAGAAAAACAAAGTGATTAATTTCGGCCCGTTTTTTATGCTTTATTTTTTTCATTGCTTTTCGACGAGCTTATCATCAATCTATAGCTTTTTTCACAAGAGCAGCAATTTTTGCCTCTTCTGCCTTAGTTAATTCGATTAGTGCAAATCCGACGGGCCACATTTTACCATCATCAAGATTTGCCTTGTCACTAAAACCTAAAGTCGAGTATCTTGCTTTAAACTTACCTGCGTTTTGAAAAAAACAGATAATTTTATCGCCTTTTGCATAAGCTGGCATTCCATACCATGTTCTAGGGGAAAGTTCCGGTGCGCTGGCTTTTACAATATTATGAACGCGCATAGCCATTGAACGATCAGGTTCTTTCATTTTAGAAATTGCAACAAGAACAGCTTCTTTCCATGCGCCTTTGCACGTGCCAATCCCAACCAGGTTTTTTCTTTATCCTGTACATTTCAAAGTTCATCATATTGACTAGAACATTTGCCATAAACCTCCCAACTGCAGTGCTTAGATCCAAGCATTCCTTAAGTGATATGGGGCTTTTATTCACCTTGCTTAACTCCTCAAGCTTTAGGACTAGCTCACTCATTGTTCTGCCCTATCTATTCAATTCAAAGAAGGCCAGGTACTATTGCATACTAAGAAGTAAGATCTCTTTTCTATTCTATCTCTGCCAAACGATTTAATAAATCTGCATCATCTCTCCTACACTTAATATGTAAGTGTAAAGCAAATGTTATACTAATAAAATTAGTATTCATGGTGTCAAACGTTGCGCTATTATATGGGAAACACACTTATCTTTAATTAAAGTAGCTATGCTTATAACTCCTATATTTTCATGGTTTCGTTCTCCTGGAAGGCGACCAAACCTGTCTACAGGAGACGTACCTCTCACTATATCAAAAAGAGAGAAGAGAGAAATAGAATTTATAAGACAGTAAGGTTTATAATTTTTCAGGTTCCTAATAAAAATGGATATAAATGACAAATAACCTTTCTATAATTCCTAAACCTCTAAAAATAGGAGACGAAATAAGAGTTATATCTCCTGCATTGAGTTTATCAATAATTTCACAAAGTATAAGAAAATTTGCTATAAAAAGACTTAATGAACTTGGTTT
>JAJZLJ010000006.1 GCA_021850625.1 Microcaldota archaeon
TCATCGGTATCTACATCTGGTTATGGGCAATTGGAGTTTTCAGTAACTAACAGCATAAATACCGTTGTAATTGCAATGGCTATAGGTGGGAGTAGGTTATCTTCCAATCCTCCTGCTCCTTTAACTGGTTGCACGGTAAAATTAGATACTACAGATTCTTCTGGTGATGGTATTTACTATGAACTCTGCACAAACTTAACTCCAAATAATTACTCAATAACCTTCCCTTCTTATGGCAATCCCACTTCTGCAGCTGTATTTGTATATGAAACTCCAGTATTACAACCAACACCTAATCCCGCGTATTACTTTACAGACTCTCCATCAACATCGGTTACTGCGACATCTGGAAATGAAATATACTTTTGTGAAGGCGGTACTTATAATCAACTATCTTCGGTGTCCTGGCAACAAACAACAAATACTATATATACCTCAATAGGAACTCAATCAAGCAATATATGTACAGACTCTTTACCATCTCCGTATGATTCTATAATTGGCGTATATGGTATAACAGTTCCAACTACTACAAATACTATTTATTCCTATTCATCTACATCTCCTCCAACCTCAAATCAACTACAATTTACAGTATCTAACAGCATAAACACAGTTGTAATAGCATTTACTATACTTGGGGGCAGATTAGGATCGCCTTCAATACCTTCTGGTTGTGTTGTGCAATTAAATAAAAATGATAACAGTGGAAATGGGGTATACTTTGCTACTTGTAATAATTTGCCTATCAATACATATACCATAAATTATGCACCATACGGACAGGCTACCTCTAGCTCGGTATATGTCTACGAGCTTCCTTAATCATTAAATTCTTAGAAAATATTACTTAAACCAAAGACAAATTTAATGGCATATTGTATAATGTTAATTTTACAAATTCCTTATATTTTTAATAAAAATTATTGTTTATTTTACAATGCCCTTTATAAACAATGCTTATTTTTTGGAAAATATCATCTGCAAAATTATACTAAAATTATTGTTTTTTGTCGTCATATACATAAATAAACCTAATTGCGTGTAATGAGTTTATATTAGTTATCTAATAATTATATAGTGGTGGGAATAATGGGAATCTATGATGAGGATGTTACTGGGGATGTTAAGCTACAAAGTCTTATAGGCTTAGCAAAGCATACTCATGGGCCTAACTGTAGAAGAATGCTTAAGCATGTGCTTTATGACAACGAAGAGATACTTCTTGAAGTAAGGCAGAGTTATCTTGAAGCATTATCTCCTATAATTCTTGTGGCTACAAATAAAAGGCTAATAACAATGTATTCATCTTTCTGGGGACGTTACTTTGGATATGATTTATTTCATCCTACTACATACTCTATAATGCCTTACAAATATATGATAGGTGTATCAATCTCGAAAGGAAAGGTCTTATCTTCTATAAAGATACATACCCAGAGTTCTATAGATGTGGGTTCACAGATAAAGGATGAAAACGAGATTCATGGGATTCGCTCCAAAAGTGCAATGCTAATGACAAAGGTAATAGGTGAGATACTTCAATTTACCGAAGAAGAACACAAGAAGTTTTCTCTTAGGGAAGGTTCTTTAGGAAAAGAAGAAAAATTAACAAAAGTACGCTTAAATAATTCGCAGAAAGTTAATCTTAATGAACTAAATCGTTCATTGATTCAAGAGTTATCCTTAGATAGTGCAAAGGCAGTTCTTAAGCGCAATAACTCAGTAATCTTATGGTTAGGTTTAGAGCCTGATATCTATGTTAGCAAACTGCTTAACGTAAATCCTACTCAGATAAAGATACTAAACCTTCGAGATATAGAACGATATAATGAAGATGAGGCGCTTGCTCTTGACGGTACCGTTATACTTAGTTATGATGGTGTATTATCCATTCATCTTGCCGAGTTCCTTAAGGATAAGTATGGGGTACTTACATACGTTATAAAAGGAGGCTTATACTCTATATTAGAAGACAAAAGTAAAAATATAGTTCACTGATCAAAAAGCAATCTTTCCATATTTTCATAATGCTTTATTCGCTTTGCAGCTATCTCCTTTATTCTAGAGTGTGTCAGTATTGTTCTTGCATTTTTTTCTTTTATAGCAGATATACCTACTGCTCCTGCTATGTCTACTGAAAGTTCAAAGAATTTTTTTTCATCAGAAGCGCTTGGTATAATATACTCTCTATTAAGTTTGTCCTTTACGCTTTCTGCTATAATGATGGCTGCTTCATGAAGCATCTTCATTGTGATCTTTTTAGCTCTAACCTCCAAAAGACCTCTCATTATACCTGGAAATGCAATTATATTGTTAACTTGATTTGGGGAGTTACTCTTTCCTGTAGCGACTATATAAGCCCCAGCTTTAATAGCATCCTCATAAGAGATCTCAGGCTCAGGATTTGTCAACGAAAAAACAATCGGCTTCTTATTCATTTTTCTTATCATTTCTTTCTTGAAGTAGCCCTTTTTACCTGTTGTACCTATTATTAAATCTGCACCATTGATTGCATCATCTATGCTATAATCGATGTTTTTTGTATTAGTTATTTTAGAGAGCTCTATTTTAAACTCATTCATGTCTTTTTTCCTCCCTTTTTTTATTACTCCTTCACTGTCAAAAACATACAGATTTTTATATCCTGCAAAATTAAGAAGTTTTGTTATTCCATAACCGGCAGAACCTGCTCCAAAAATCACTATTTTGGAGTTTTTAGTTTTGCCTGCAATCTTAAATGCATTTATTAGAGCAGCAAGAGCTACTACTGCTGTACCATATTGGTCATCGTGAAATATTGGTATTTCGGATATCTCAGATGCCTTTTTAATTATCCTAAAAACTTTTGGGGACTCTATATCTTCTATGTTTACTGCTGCTATGCTTGGTTCTATTGCTTTTATGAATTTGATTATATCCTCTTCCTTTTTTGTAGATATGCACATAGGCACTGCGTCTACGCCTCCATATTTTTTAAAAAGCAGCGCCTTACCTTCCATTACCGCTAGTCCTGCCTCTGGGCCGATGTCTCCTAAACCTAGTATTCTAGTCCCATCAGATATTATAGCAACAGTATTTCCCTTATTGGTATACTCATAAGCAAGAAGCTTATTCTTTTTAATCTCCTCAGAAACATAAGCTACGCCTGGTGTATAATATATAGAAAGATCTTCTCTATTTCTTATTGCAACTTTTCCTGTGATTTCTACCTTGCCATTATTTTGGAGATGTTTTTTCAACGCTATTTTTTTATCAATCACAAGCCCACTTATTATATAACTTTTGTACCTTTATTTTTATTAAACATAAGCAAATACAGTATCATTCCAAAGATCATTGAAAATATAACTATTCCTACCAATGCATATGGCCTGTAATAATCAATCTTTCCTAATGCTGTATTAGCAGAAAGTTCTGCTTGGTGTGCATAACCTACTGCAGCAGCAGAGGAGTTATAACTCTGTTCTGATCTATTCAAGTATACATACGCTTGTGTAAGATTAGGATTAAAAAAGAGAAAACCGCTTTCATTTATGCTATTTATATAAGCAATGCTTTGGTTTATTGCAGTCCTTGCCTGTGTCGAGTTGTAGTTTTGTGTAGATATTGTTGAAGCTCCTACAGCAAAAATTAGTAAAAATAAGAAAGAAAAAATAAAAGAAAAAAACCTAAAGGTATTCATCAAACCACAAACTTAATACTACAGATTTACATCTATCTTAAGTTCATGTTTGAGCTCCCTGTACCTATTTCTTATAGTTACCTCTGTAACTCCTGCTACGTCAGCTACCTCCTTTTGAGTTCTTCTTTCTCCTGCTAGGGCTCCTGCTATATAAACAGCAGCTGCAGATACTCCTGTAGGACTTCTTCCGCTTATAAGTCCTTTCTTCATAGCCTGCTTAAGGAGCGTCATAGCCTTTTCTTGAGCCTCTCCGCTTAACTTCAATGCGGCTACATATCTAGGGACATAAGCCGAAGGATCTGTCAAAGGTATCTTAAGATTAAGCTCATGAGCTATTATCCTATAAGTTCTTCCTATTTCCTTCTTTGAAACATTCGATATCTGCGAGATCTCATCAAGAGTTCTTGGCATTCCTGCGCTTCTACATGTTGCATATAATGCCGCGTTAACTACAGTTTCTATTGGTCTGCCTCTTATAAGGTTGTTCTTAACGCATTGTCTGTATAGCAAAGCAGTCTGCTCTCTTATATTATCTGGCAATCCCAAGTAACTAGCTACTCTATTCAATTCAGGAAGCGCAACTAGATAATTTCTCTCACTTGAGCTTGCTATACTTGCCCTTTTATGCCACTTTCTCATTCTATAGAGCTGTGCCTGCCTTTTAGATGATAACTTTGTTCCTCTTATGTCTTTGTTATACATATCTATTTCAGTGACTAAGCCCTTATTTGGCTTCATGTATTTAATAGGTGCACCTGTTCTTGCTCTTGCATTCCTTTGATCAGAGTCAAAAGCTCTCCATTCAGGTCCACTATCTGTAACATTTTCCTCTATGACAAGGCCGCAGTTGTTGCATATATACTCTCCTCTTTCATTATCGAATATTATGTCAATACTTCCACAAGCAGGGCATTTCTTGCTTTCACTGCCTAACTTTCCGGCCTTTGGAATAACCTTTGGGGCTTCTTCTCTGTCCATGTCATTACCATATAACATGTCATCATTTTTTTCTGAGTTGTGTGATTTTTCATTTTTAGTCATTTTATCACCAGTTAAACATATACACTATAAAACAAACCAATTGTTTTTTAAATGTTTCTAAAAACAGCAATAATATTATCATGCAAAAGATATTTAAATCTTTCTATCAAATTAGGTTTAATCCTTAGTAGAAAAAACCTCTATTATAGATGCTATAACTTCCTACTAATATCTTTTAAGAAAAAACACAAAAGTATTTAAATCTTGATATTTACATATACTTACATAAAAAGGCGCATAGAATGGATAAAACTATTTGGTCTGGAAAGACTAAGATATTATTGTACATATCGTTTTTAATAGGCATAATCGGGAGCGTTTTGCTACCTTTCACCTATTCGCAAACTCCTCAGCAAAATGCAGTCACTGCGTTATGTAGTGTAATCTCTACAGTATCATTTGTACTAACTATCTTGGCATTGATGCTGTTCGTACTTGGTGGTACTTTATATGCATTTGCGCACTTTCTTCCAGCTACCGGAAACTTCAGGGGAAACATGCAAGGTTGGGGTATGGGTATGCTTATGGGCGGTATAATATCATTAATACTTTACATATTGGCACCATTCATAATAACTAAGGTTGTTTCAATAAATCCTGCAGGAAGTACCGGTTATCTAGGTCAGCCTGGTTTGACAGGGCAGGTGTGTACTCAGTCTACCTTTGGTGGTACTACTGCCGGTTCACCTACTATAGTATCAGGAACAGGTTAATGTTTAGTTTTTCTTTTATTTTTAATTTATTTTATATTTAATTTACAATTTTAAGTGTTTTAATGGCTAATATTTTATCAGAGGTGCTTCAGACATACAAAAGTAATCTTAAATTTGTTCTGTTTTTTTCGATACCTTTTGTAATAGCATTTCTAATACCATTATTTGCGCCTCTTCCGACATACATAAGTGCTGGGGGAATATTCATAAGAAGCTCAAGCGTTGTAGGCAATCTTAACTTCTTAAATCTTGCAGTTATACTTATAGCTATATTTTTTTCACTGCTTTTTATAAGCTTCGCTTTTGTCGCAATAAGCTTGATAGTAAAATCAAGAAAGACGCGTTCAAAGATCTCAAAAAGAGTCATGCAGGATATAGAGCGTTATATAAGCAAGGTATTCATACTCTTATTGATATACACCTTTATACTTCTGGCAGTGAACGTTCTTGGATACTTATACGGAAATATGGATCTTATTACTGCATTGGTTGGTTTCTTCGGTTTTATACCATTGTTTTATGCTCCTAGCGCAATAGTGGTAGATAATAAAAGTATGGGCAGGGCGGTAAAGGATAGCATAAAACTAGTTGTTAAAAATCCCGGATATTTTATACTATGGTTTGTATTAATAAGTATTATAATCTCTATTGTAGATTTCATTATGATTGCAATAGCTGGCGCGTATTTATCTATGTATCTTACTCTTATTATAGTTTCATTGTTTATACTTCCATACTTTGTTATTTTCCAGGCAGAAGCCTATATGAGAAGATTTGCTATTCTAAAGCATTAATTATAAATACTTTAAACGCAAAACCGATATATTAAATTTACCCGGCGGGGTAGCTCAGCCTGGTTAGAGCGCTAGACTCATATGCAAAGCACTATGAGTGATGAGCATTTATTTGCGATGACGAGAAATCTAGAGGTCGCGGGTTCAAATCCCGCCCCCGCCAAAAGTAGCTAAAAGTTGTGAAATAAATTTGTATAGTTCTTTTATTTCATCATCAGATAACTCCGATGCTCGTTTATCAAGTATTTTTTTAATTTTTGGCGTTTCGTTTTTCTGTAAAAACGATTTGGATTCTTTTTTTGTAAAACGCCTTCCAAAACCTTCATCTCCATTCCAAAAAAACTCCATAATACTTTTTCCTACTTTTTTATCAAGATGCAAAAATATATTTTTTATGACTTTATCTCTGATGCTATTATCTACGTTCTTTGGGGTAATCTTTACAAGATGTGATAGTACTCTTGGCATTGGTTCAAAAGCTTCTTTTGGGACATCCATAATAATCTCAACTTTATAAAAGCAGTTAAATATTGCTGATATCACTCCAAAGTTTTTATTTTCTGGTTTAGTTGAGATTAATTTTGTGAATTTGTGCGGTATTATCATAGCACAACACTCAAAATTATGCCTTTTTTCTTTAATAAGCCTTATAAAGAACTGTTGTAAGATTTGATATGGTGGATTTGAAACTATTTTATTAAATAAGGGCAGCTTTACTGTAAGTATATCCCCAAATATCAACTCTATATTTTTTGAATCAACAAAGTTTTTTTCAAGTATATCAAAATAACCTTTATCTTTTTCAATGCTATAAACGCGTCCTGCACTCCTTGCAATAATTGATGTAAGTGTTCCTGGGCCTCCGCCTATCTCTAAAACATTATCCCTGCTTGTCAGAGAAGCGGTATTGGCTACAATCATATTTATTTTAGGATTGATAATAATATGTTGGTCCTTTTTTTTATCTGGGATCATATAGAGTCCTTAATATCTAGTAAATTAATCTGTTGTTACAGTGCTTTTCTAACTTGCTGTGTCATATCTTCTTGTTGGCTAGTTTCGCAGTTACGTTTAACTGCCACAAGGAATGGTATAGGAGAAGCCTCATGTTCTTGATGATTCAAAAATGAACGTTCAAGCATTTCATTTCTTCTTATTTTCTTTTCAAAATACTGCATTCCTTCAATTAATGTCCTTTCTTTTTCACTGTAGTTGTAATTTAAGAAAGATGAAAAAGAATTTATTATTTTATTAACTATCTCTGTGTTAATGCGAATATCTTGTAAGTTTGCTTCTTTTGAAGCATAAAGTTCTTCGCTTAAATCTAGGGCTTTAAAGTACTCCTTTTTAGATAAAAACTCAGATATATCTTGTCTTTTACCATAAACTTTACTTTTTTTTATTTGATCTGACACTATAGCTGCAATACTTTTATTGGCTCTAGCTGCTGTGTTATCAGACTGAGCGTCTAAAACTACTGGGCTTCTAGTCCCCACAAACCCTCTCGACATATATAAATAATTATAATAGAAAGTTATTTAAAACTTTTGTCTATAGATAAGCTATTGTATATATATCTAAATCACTAATTATAATTTGTTAATTATAATCGGTATTTTAATGAGTACTGTAAAACAAGTAAAACAAACTAATCATGAACAAAATCTAATATTCAAAAAAGAGCTTCGACGTTCTAATATTGAAGTTGATCTGATTCTTCATCCTTCAAGGATTCCTGATACAAAAGAGGTAAATGAGATTATATCTAATGGCATAGAGTTAGAAGCCGCAGCTGTAGAAAATGATGTAAGAAGAACATTAACTGCTATCTCGGTACAACATGGCAAATTAACTGATAGATTTACTGCATGGGAGAAGATACATACTATGGAAGATATAAAATCAATTATACCAAAAGAGATTCTAACTCGGGTATATGGTAACAAAACAAAAACACTGCAAGATATAAAATCTTCCTTAACGGTAATGGATTTAACTTTTGAAGAGCTAAAATATTTTTCTTCTCATGGAAATCAAGAACTTTTAAGTTTTTCAGACTATCTACGAATATATGCCCCTATGGCTTCTTTATTGTCTGGAGTTCCTAAACTTGCAATAGATCTTAAGGATTTATTTTTATCTAAAAAAGTACTAGAAGTGCTAGAGGAGCAAAAATTAGATTCAAATATTTATGTAATGATGGAAAGATCAATTGATTCATTTACTCTCACAAAGAAATTTATTGATGGTAAAGGTAAACATATACCAATGTGTTTTCTGCCAAAAAAAGAGCTATTAATAACCGATGGCGTAGAAGCTTTTAAGGATCATCTTCGTTCTTCTATTACTGATTTTGGTGTAAATATATTTAGTATAAACATAAACGAATTCTCTATTGTAAATGGTGTTATCTCAGAGTTCAACGGCAAAGACATATCTATGATTGTATATATACCTCAAGAAAAGTTCGATATAAAAAACACTATTGGAATATTATCTAAAAATAAAAAAGCAATAAAGGCAATACAGTTAGATAATTGATTATTTTATTGATTAGAAGCAATTATACCATCAACTATTCCATGTACTCCTATTCCTCCTGTTGATCTTACTGAAAGTCTATGGCTTAATACAGGTCTTGCAAGAAATTTTATATCATCTATGCTCGTCTCTGTTCTTCCTTCCAGCATCGCCTTTGCCTTGGCGCACTTCATAAACGATATATCTGCTCTTGGACTTGCTCCCATAACTACGTGCATGTCAGTTCTTGTAGCATTAACTATCTTAGAAATATAAGATACAACCTCATCTGACATCTTTATTTTTTTGGCTTCCTCTTGAAGTAGTAGAATATCTTCTGTATTTATTATTTTTTTAACCTCTATTTTTTCTTCCCTTTCCTTTATCCTAAGCATATTCTCCTCTTCTTCCATGCTTGGATAATCAACATCAATTTTCATAATGAATCTATCGGCAAGAACCTTTGGCAATGGTTCTGTGCCTTCTATCTTAAGCGGGTTTTGAGTTGCGAAGGCTATGAATGGCTTAGGTAGTTTCATATCATCTCCGCTTACACTTATCTGTCTTTCTTCCAAAGTC
The DNA here is from genome assembly GCA_021850625.1 of Microcaldota archaeon. GTDB lineage: Archaea > Micrarchaeota > Micrarchaeia > Micrarchaeales > CABMGC01 > JAJZOD01. The sequence continues at coordinate 9,333 of JAJZLJ010000006.1, forward strand.
TCAAGAAGAGCGCTCATGGTTCTAGGTTGCATCCTATTAAGTTCATCAATAAGAAGTATATTTGTGAAGACCGGTCCTTTTGAGAACTTAAGTTTCTTGTCAGTTTCATCTTCGTACATATATCCAGTTATATCTCTAGGCATAATATCTGGAGTTCCTTGAACTCTTTTAAACTCTGCTTGAATAGTGTCAGCCAATGCCTTTGTCATTGTTGTTTTGGCTACTCCCGGTACTCCTTCAAGAAGTGCATGTCCATCAGCAACTATGGCTATTATCATGAGTTCTATGGTCTCTATTTTTCCTGCTATATGCTTGTGCATCTCTTCAAGAATTTCCTTATATATTTCATTAGGATTCAAACGAGCACCAAAAACTTTATCCTAAATAAGCATTTAAGAATATATACCTTATGCAAAGTCCATTACTCCCCCTTATTTTGTTATATAAACAAAAGGTTTATAATATCTAATTTCATAATATCTATATTAATTTAAATACAGATGGTATTCATGAGCGGTAAAAACGAAAGGATAAGTAAGGTAATCTCTACGGCTGACGCTTTAGAAATATTAGAAAAAAGAAAAAAAGACGGAGATTTAGGATATGAACAGCAGGTTTCTTATGATCATGTTAAAAAATTTGCAAAGTTAGAAAGTTCTAAAACAAATAAACTTATAAAACAAATAACCAGTTTTGGAGTAACAGAAAAAAGTGCCGTACAGATAGCAGATATACTGCCAATTGATGTTCTTCAATTAAAACAGATACTATCAGGTGAAAAAAATATGCCTGATCCAGAAACTGTTGATAAGTTATTCAAATTAATAGAAGAAAATAGGGGTAAATCATAATGCTTCCTAAAGTGATAAAATGCATGAAATTGAGCAGAGAAAGGAGGATTTGGAGGAGTATGGTGTTGTTCTTGACTACTTACCTACTGGGAAGTCTTTTTCTGTCAGATCCGAACCTATAGCTCAAATACTTGGAGAAGCAAGATTCACACTTTTAGAAGCTGTTCCTAAAGTCTCAGAGATAAAGGTAGGAGAAAGAATATACATAGGAAAGGGAGAGAGAGATAAAATTTCATTGATAAAATCAAGGCTTACATATCAAAGCTTAACGGAAGGCGCAAAAAACGAGCTCCCTAATGTTATAACTATAATAATAAAAAACAATGAGAAAAGATTCATAGACTTTTTTAATAACGCGTCTCCTATAAACATACGTATGCATTCTTTGGAGTTACTTCCTGGAATAGGCAAGAAACATCTTACCTCTATTTTAGATGCGAGGGAGGAAAAACCATTTGAAAGTTTTGAGGATATGATAAACAGAGTTCAGCTTTTACAAGATCCTATAAAATTGCTTACTGAAAGAATACTTGTGGAGTTAAAAGGTGAAACAAGGTTCTATATCTTAACAAGGCCTCCAGCCCAACCACACACTAGACCTTATTAATACTCAAAAGTTTTTAAAATTGGTATATACTTATTTTTATCTATTTTTATATTTAATTTTTAAAATAGCTGCAAAATAAGTAAGAAGTAAAAAATAAAAAAGTAAAATTAGAACTTCTCAAGATGCATCTGCGGTACTATTACCTTTCTTTTCATTGATTTAGAAACGTCAAACTCGACAACATAGGAGTCTCCTCTTTTTTCTACTATGGTGCCTACTCTGCCTTTATATCTAGGATGTGGTATGTTCCTAAAGTTGCTTTTCTGGGATATCACTACCTTGCTTCCAACATCAAATCTTTTTATGAGTCTTGTTATGCCTAATGTTGAAGGTTTATTGTGCCTAGCTAAATTTCTTGTTCTTCCTATAAATAATCCATGTGATCTTTGTGACATAGAATCAACTAACCTATAACAGTTCAATACACATTTATAGAAAAACATATAAATACCTTTCATCTCCATTTATAAACCGTGGTGTAATGTCAAAAAAACCAACTCATGAAAAACAAGGAAAGAAATCAATACTTCATCCGGATTTCAAGATAGAAAACATTGTTGCTAGCGCAGATCTCGGCGTTGAGCTTGATCTTTATGCTATAGCAAAATCATCTCCAGATGTTGACTACGAGCCTGAGCAGTTTCCTGGTGCTATATGTAAAATACATGTACCTAAAACTGCGTTGTTGCTTTTTAAGAACGGAAAGATAATCTGTACCGGTTCTAAGACAGAAGCAGATATAAAGCGTTCAATAGATCAGGTAATAAAGATAGTGGAGCATCATGTCTTAGAAAGAAAAGAAGTCAAGGAGTAAACTTATTTTTTTTAATTTCTAATTTCTTTATTTTATTTTTATCTCATTTTTTAATCTTATTCTTTTCAAATTTTCTTATTATGAAAATATAAATTAGATAAAGAACAATTGCTAATCCGGCAATAGCTATTACTATTGTTCCTATACTGCTTTGGCTTAACGCATAATATCCAAAAAGCAAAAGCATCACATCCCATATTGCGGAACCTAAAATCGAGTAAAAATAAAACTGTTTTTTAGGCATCTGTGCAAATCCTGCGGGAAAACTTATTAGTCCCCTAAGTACCGGAACCATACGCATAGAAAAAACAGCAAGAACTCCATTCCTGTTAAACCAACTATCAAAGTTATCAAGTGTATCCTTTTTTATTCTAAAAAACGAAAGATGCTTATAAAAAATGTCCTTGCTTATAAAGTAGGCTATAAAGTAATCTATACTTATACCTATTATGCCTGCTACTATTGAGACAATCAAAACAATATAAAAATTAAAAATTCCTTGGGCTACAAAAATACCTGCAAGAGGAAGTATCACCTCGCTTGGTATAGGCAACGAAGCAGATTCAAGTATCATAAGTATAAATATAGCAAGATAGCCATACTTACTTAGAAGAGCTCCGGCAGAAGCTCCTGTAAATATGGACAATATATTAGACATAAAAATCATTTTATTAATGTTAAGTTATTATTATATGCAATATAATATAAAGATATCAGTGTGCTTTAATGAATTTCAAAGCAAATAAAAAATTAGGGCAAAATTTTCTTATAAATAGAGATATAGCTATCTCAGAAGCTGCACATGCAGAAGATAAAATAGTTCTTGAGATAGGCCCTGGTAGGGGCATGCTTACTGAAGAGTTATGCAACGTAGCTACTCATGTAATAGCTATAGAAAAGGACGAACGCCTATTTAATTATCTAACCTCAAAGTTACAATACAAAAATCTTACATTGTTGAACAAGGATTTTTTTTCTTGCACAAATTCCGAATTAATGCTAGATAAAGTTGATATACTAATATCAAATATACCTTATAATCTTTCAAGCAAGGTTATATCTTGGCTTCATCATAATAACATAGAAGCAATATTATGCCTACAAAAGGAGTTTGTGGAGCATATGCTTGCCACTTCAGGTAGCAAAAACTACTCAAAACTCAGCGTTATATGTGCATTGTCTTTTAAAATAATAGAGATAATGAAAGTATCAAAAAAAAGCTTCATACCTAAACCTAAAATAGATTCACAGATTATATATCTTAAACCTTTAGCTTCATCTATAACAGAAGCCGAAGACAATATGATAAATTTCATAATGCAACATAAAAAGAAGCTACTTAAAAATGCTGTTCTTGATTCATCAAAAAATTTAAATATTTCTCATGAAAAACTTATCTTATTTTTAAATAAAACTCCTCTTTCATCGGAGCGCGTGTTCATGCTCTCTCCGGCTCAAATACTTCAAGTGGCAAGAGAACTTTCAAAACTTCAAAAATGAAATTCTGGGTTTTCCTCATCTATTATAACTCCGTTTTTGACCTCCTTTAAGAATTTCTTTTCAGCATCAGAAGAGCCATCTTTTCCAAGAAGCATCTTATAATGAATAGGGGCAACTGCCTTGGCCTTTATTTTTTTTGCAGCTCTTATCATCTCATCAGTTGTCATAGTATATGTACCTCCCATTGGTAATAATGCAAGATCTACTCTAAGTCCATCCATCTCCGGAACCTCATCCGTATCTCCTGCATGATATACTCGTTTACCTCCTATATCAAGTATATATCCTACCCATTTGTTTTCTTTGGGATGCATTGATAACCTTTCCTTTGCTGTATTGTATGCTGGTATAGTGGCAATTTTCAAGCCTGATTCATCATATGTTTTATTTGGCTCAACGCCTATTACATTATTGTGTGTAATTTTGTCTACACTGTCTTTAGGAACAAATATCTTGGTTTTATTATCTGCAAGAAGCTTTATATCATCTGGGCTAAGATGGTCAAAATGTGGGTGGGTTATAAATATAGCATGTGCCTTTTTAACTGGTTTTTTAATTTTATATGGATCTACATAAATATTTTTACCTTCATTTTCAAAAAGAAAACTCGCATGTCCTAACCATCTTACAAACTCCATCTCCACCATTACCACCTATTTTTACTTTACAATAGTATTTCAATATAAAACTATTTAAATATTCTTTATGTTTTTCTAAAAACAATTTTAATGCGTAAGATATATTAATCTGGAGTTATTCATTACTCTACTATTTTAAATTTCAAATAAGAAAATTAAAATTTTACTTTGACAATAAAACCAATAATTTATGATTGTTATGTTGATTAAGAAAACAGAAGTAGCAAATAATGAACTAAAAGAAATGTTAAGAACAATAATCTCTTCTACCACAAAGATAAGTTCTGTAGAGACACAAGTAATAACAGCTTTAGAAAAAGTAAAAATGGTTGGTATAAAAAACATAGGATATGTTTCAGGAGTAATAAGCTCTGATGGCGTAAAACATATTCCTGCAAATGTCAAGGTTTTAGAGATGTATACTGAGTTTTATAGATCATATACTCCTTTTCCTGTTTTTTCTTCTTCTGATATCTTTCATGGAAGATACGTTGAAAAATTTAATTTAACTCAATCGGAATGGGTTGGTTTTTGGAACAATATACTCAAATCTGAAACTATAACCGATGTCTTCATGACACCTCGTTGGGAAGTTTCAAATGGAGCTACTGAAGAACACAAAACTGCAAAAGCATTAAACTTAAACATACATTATCATCATAAACATGTAGATCTAAATCGTATTCTACGAAATATAAGACGAGATTTGGAAAGTACTTAACTGCGATAATTCTAATTTTATCTTTTCCATGTCGGAAATATATTTTAATACAGCTTCCAACTTCATATTAAAATTAGTTCTTTTTCAATCTGGGCCAGCGGAGAATCGGACTCCGGATCTTCACGTTGTCAGTGTGACATTCTAAGTTTTTGTCGTAGTTTCCTAGCTCCATCATCTTCGTTGTTTCAGTAACTTTAGAATTTGTCGATCTTATCTTAGTTCTGTTTACTGGCCTTTTTCTATATCTTAAAAAGTTATAGGATTTGTTTATATTTGATTTATCAAAATCTTTCTTGAATAAATGATATGCTTCATCAAGATGGACTATATCAAATTCGTCAATATCAAAAAACCTTCTAGTTGGAGTTATAACTACGAAAGTTCCATTGTTTTTAGTAATTACTTTCTTAATATCTACTTTGAGCAAAATCATACAGCAAGCTTTATATATTAGTTAGTATATAATTTATATTAACTTATAAGTATATGTGATTTATATGTCAAGAACTGTCATGGTAGAAAAGCTTGAGCATTCGCCGACCCTAAACACAGTTCTTATGGTAGAGGCGGTTATAAAGAATTCTAAGAATTCCATTATTACGATACCTGAAATAAAGCGCGAACTACCAAGGCAGGTAAACCACAAAACTCTTATGGTCATCCTAGGGTATCTTGAGGAAAGCGGCAAGATAGCGGTGACTCTGAAGGGTATAACATGGATACATAACCCTAACCAGAATCTCAGAAACGCGATAGGTAAGGGTCTTGAGCTATGAAATCGGTAAAGGTTGTTCTCTCACCAGAAGCCGAAGAGGCGTACAAACAGCTTAATGGTCTCGCTGCGAATTCAAAGTTGGAGAGGAGCATACTCAACTCGATAAAGAAGAAGGTGGAGCTTATCAAGACGAACCAGCATTATGGCAATCCGATAGCCAAAAAACTCATACCAAAGGAGTATATACTCAAGTATGGTGTTACAAATTTGTTCCGTGTAGAGCTATCAGGTTTTTGGCGCATGCTATACACGCTTACGAATGATGAAACTGAAGTGGTCATAGTTGCCTTTGTACTCGACATAATGGATCACAAAAAATATGACAATAAGTTAGGGTACAAGAGCTAACCAATTACTGCTTTAATTCTGTTCTTTAGTTCAGTCATCTTCTCTATTGAGAACGTGTTGTTTACCTCCTTGTAAAGATCGTCTTTCTTGGTGCATTGCTAAATTGAGCAGAATCTACTTAATTTTTGTTTTCGGCGTTGTGTATTTAAATTACTTATATATCTTCTTCTTTTTCAATCTGGGCCCGCGGAGAATCGGACTCCGGTCTTTACCGTGTGAAGGTAACGTCTTACCATTGGACTACGGGCCCTTTTTAACAATATAAAATAAGTTTGTTGTTTTAGATATAAAAACATTAGACATTGAAGTACTCCTTAAACTTTTGGGTTGTTGTTATTTTTTTACTAGTTTTGAACTTTTTAGCCTCTATGAAATCGTTTTCAATAAGCTCCTTTATATGGTCATATGTAGATCCTCCAAATATCTTTACCAATGAACTTTGAAGAATGCCCTCATTTTTATTAATATATGAAAGAACCCTAAGAGCTCCTTTTGTTATATCTGGTCCTCCGGCAAGACTACTAACCTTTGAAGCGTAAGGCTCTTTTAAGCTAAACATGTACTTGTCGCCAACCTTAGCTATCTCTAATGAAGTATCCTCATTTTTATACTGTTCTATGAGCTCATTTATTATAGATTCAAGTTTAACCTTAGACGTCACTCCTGTCTGTTTAGAAAGCTCATCCAAGCCTATGGCTTTAGATGCCATAAAAAGTGCAGCCTCTACTAATTTATTATAATCTAACAATCCTTCCATTTTTGCTCAACTTGCAAGTTGTATTATTATCTCGCCAAAAAACTCCTCCTGCAATAAAAATATCTTTCCTTTATTTGCTAGAAAGAGTAATGGTATAAATAAGCCTGTAACGACATTGTCTCTAAATTTGAACTCTGTTGAAAGGTAGGTAAATGTAGTCATGTTTTTTTTATCAACTTTATGTTTTATCTCTTCATGTAAAATCTCAACTTCTTTTTCCATGTCAAAGTCGTCAAATTTTATTGGCATCTCTACTCCTTTAAGCAATCTCTGAGTTGCTTTTTCCTCCTTTATTTTCATTGCTTCTTCTAACGCGTGTATTAATTCTACTAAAGCTATCTTTCTTTTCATAGGCGGCCTTAATCTAAGAGTAAGCTCATCTACCAAAACATTTGGCCTTACAAATGACTCTTCTTCTTGTATTTGATCTTCCTGTTTAAACAAGCTAAGCATATCACTTTTTAATCTTAGCAAAATTGCAGCTGCAAGTATAATATTTGCAGGTATTCTTAAATCCATGACCTTAAAAGACTTTACGGCTTCTATATATTTGTCTACTATCTCTACTATATCTATGTTCCAAGGATCCAGTTCATTATTTTTTACTAACTCTACTAATATATCCTTCCAAGTAGCATCGGTAACAAGCATAGATAAATCTACTTTATTCATTTCAGGCTCTATACCTAAAACATGCAATTGCTCAATCGCCATGATAATACTTCCTCAATCATAAATAAATATCTTTTCAAGTTTCAATATACATGAAGTTACGCCTTAATATTTAATATCTTTAATACAAACAATTATTGGTGCATAAATGGAGCAGTTCAAGAATGAGTTTACTTATCGTAAGTTTATCGATGCAGGTAAGGAGCAAGAGTTTGATAATTTATTCGATAAGGCCGTTGAAAAAGTAAAAATAGAGTTATTAGGTAAAAAATATCCCATAATAATCAACGGAGAGGAGATATACTTACAAAACGAGTTATCAGAAAGATCGCCAATAGATGGCTCTATTCTAGGGGTTTTTCAAAAAGCTTCTAAAAGCGAGGCAGTAGCTGCTATAGAATCGGCTTCTAAGGCTTTTGAAGAGTGGAGTCAGCTTGATTACAAAAAAAGAGTATCTATTTTCAAGAAGGCTGCGCAGCTATTATCTGAAAGAAAGTTTGATGTTGCTGCTGTTCTTAGCATGGAAAATGGAAAGACTAGGTATGAATCTATAGGAGAGGTTGATGAAGCAATAGATTTTATGAATTATTATGCTTTAGATTTTGAAAGAAATAAGGGCTATATACGAAAAGGAGTAATAAAAGGAACATCGTCTAAAGTACCTGCAGGATTTCAAGGAGCTCCAGGAAGTGAAGAAATTGTAAAGATACTAATGAAACCTTACGGCGTTTTTGGTATTATAGCACCATTTAACTTTCCAGTTTCTATATCTGCTGGGATGAGCGTTGGAGCTATGATAACTGGAAATACCGTTGTGTTCAAGCCTTCTTCTACTGATAATATGTCTATGCTAACTGGTTATTTATTATACAAAATATTTTCCGATTCTGGTATTCTTCCTGGAGTTTTTAATTACATAACAGGTCCAGGTTCTGAGATAGGCGCTGAACTGTCTTCGAATAGGTTGGTAAGTGGAATAGCGTTTACAGGTTCTAAAACTACTGGCATATCGATGATTGCGTCTAGTTACGCTATAGGAAAGCAGACCGTTTTTGTTGTAGAGATGGGCGGTAAAAACCCTACTATAATATCTAAATATGCAGATATAAACAAGGCCGTATCAGGAATAGCAAGTGCTTCTTTTGGTTATAGCGGTCAAAAATGCAGTGCATGTTCAAGGGTCTATGTTAATAAAGACATAAAAGAAGAGTTCATTAAAAAATTAATTGAAAAGGTATCATTATTCAAAATAGGAAATCCTCTACAAAAGGATAACTTTATTGGACCTTTGATAAGTAACATTGCGCTTTTACGTTATAAAGAGGCTGTTGAAGAGGTTAAAAAATCTGGAAAACTTTTATTTGGCGGAAACATCATCGATAATGGATTAAAAGGTGCATATGTTGAGCCTGTAGTTGCAGAACTTCCTTCTGATAATATACTTTTCAAAAAAGAGTTGTTCCTTCCATTTTTAGTAATAGATACTTACTCTGAAATAGAAGAAGCGCTTAAAAAAGCAAATGATACTGAGTATGGTCTAACTGCTGGTTTTTACAGCTCAAGAAGTTCTGAAATAAAGTATTTTTTGAAGAATATACTTTCTGGAGTTGTATATGTGAATAGGGAAGTAAGTGCAACAACAGGTGCTATAGTTGGTTTTCATACGTTTGTAGGTTGGAAAGGAAGTGGATTGACCGGAAAAGGCACTGGAAGCAGGTTCTATCTACAGCAGTTTATGAGAGAACAAAGCCAGGCTATTGTAGAGGAATGATCTTGTGTGCATCACACGTTTATTATATCGTTTTGTTAAATTTAATAAATCAACAATTATAATTAAAAAAACAAAATTTACTGTTTATATTGCAGATACATTTTTTTCTCAGATGTTGGGGCTCATGCATCGTGAAAATCTTAAGAAAAATGAAGGAATGTTATTTATAACAAATAAAGAGTCCAAATACGGTATTTGGATGTTGAACATGAAGTTTAGCATAGATATAATATGGCTAGACTTTAATGGTAAGGTAGTCGATATAAAAGAAGATGCACAACCTTCACACTCGGTTTTTTCATCAGAAACTTTTAAGCCGCGATCAAAAGCAAAATACGTCCTTGAAATAAATGCTGGGACATCAAAATCAATCGGATTATCTATAGGTAGTATTATAGACTTGCAAAACAAAGAACTTACACATTAAACTTTGGTATTATTATGGAAATAGAATTTAAAAAAGTGGAAAAAGTTGTCATACATCAAATATACAAATACTCTATAAATGAGTTAATAAAGACGCGCTTGGGTTCTGACGGAGCAAGACCTCTCTTTTGGTGCGATGGACTGGTATTCATCTCATACTCTTTCAATAATGACAAGGCGAAAGAACTAGAAATGGAAGGTGTAATTAACTTACAGTTCTTTGATTATGCAATAATGGAAAATTATACCGAGATACTTGAGTTTGAAGATTCTTATTTCAAAGCGGTAAAAGCAAGAATTATAAATTATGACCACATATCTTTATACAAAGAAATAGTCAAATGGATTAAGGAAAATGAGAATAAGGGTTTATGGTGATTTACAATAAGCTTTAAAAAGATTACCTTCTTTATTTATTCATTATGTGATTGTTATGGCTGCTAAAAGACCTAAACGAAGAAAACAGTTGTTCAAGAAGTTACCTTTCGGAGAAAAAGGCAAAGCTATGCAGATGTTTCTTCTAACAGAGATTCTAATAATACTTGCAGTAGGGATTGTTGGTTATTTCAAGTTCCCTATTTTCATACCTGTTCACTACGTAAATGGAGTTCCAAGCGCTTATGGACAAAGTTGGTTCTTTCCGCTTACGGCAATAATACTTTCAATAGCTCCTATCTTGGTTCTAATTGCAGTAAGACTAAGATATACACTGTTAAACAAATATCCTTATTTTATAAACATGCCAGCATTTTACTACTCTGAACTAAGCAGATTGAAAAGAGAAAAAAGAAGTTACTGGGTTAATAAGTACTTCGAGCTTGTTTTAGGCGTAGGGGCTTCAATAGGCGGTTTAATGATGGTGACTATGTTTGGAATATACGAAGGTACCGTAAGTTATTACTTTCCACCTGAGATTTCACTATTTATGCTAGCATGGATCTTTGCAACAATAGTTTTGCTATTTTATTACCTTCGTGATCTATATATACAGGTGCAAAATAAAGACAAAGTAAAGATTAAATTGGCAAGATCAACAAAGAAGTGATTAAATATCTACAACAGAGGAGTTAAAAGCCTTCATAACTAAAGGAAATGTAATAGATTTAGCAGTAGCAGTTGTTATAGGTGTAGCATTCAATAACTTAATAACGGCATTTGTATCTGATATAATAACTCCTTTGATAGGAATAGCAGGTCATGTTGATTTCTCAGCTATATCCTTTTCTATAAATGGAAGCACCTTCCTAATAGGGGCCTTTTTAAATATAGCAATAAGCTTCTTGACTCTCGCATTGGTAATATTCTTTTTTGTTGTTAAACCTGTATCTAAGATGCAGGAAAGGGCAAATGCAAAAAAACAGCCCCCATCTGCTCAAACAAAAACATGTCCAGAATGTTTATCTCAAATACCTATTAAAGCTACAAGATGCGCTTTTTGTACCTCAAAAATAGCGTAATCTATTTTTACTTTAGTTCTTTTTTAAACTCCTTTTTTATTTTCTGGAGCTTCGGAGTTATAACAACACTGCAGTAAGGTTGGTCAGAGTTATTTTTATAATATCCTCTATGGTACTCTTCAGCAGGATAAAACTCTTTTGCTCTAGAAACCTCAGTTACTATTTTTTTATTCATCTCTTTCTGAAGTTTTTCTATACTGCTATAAATAATGTCTTTTTGAGTTTCATCATAATAAAATATTACAGATCTATATTGTGTTCCATAATCTGCTCCTTGTTTATTTAGCGATGTAGGGTCATGCATCTCAAAAAATATATCAAGCAACGTTTGAAGGTTTATCTTATTTTCATCATACTCTATCTGAATAACTTCTGCGTGTTCGGTGTTTCCATTACATACTTCTTCATAAGTAGGACTATTGGTTTTTCCTCCAGAGTAACCCGGTAACACAGAAATAACCCCTTTTATCATGCTAAATACTGCTTCTGTGCACCAAAAACAGCCCCCTCCAAACATAATCTTTTTAATACTCATAAAAGACCTATTTATTTGGTATAAATCTCATAGAAATAGAATTAACACAATGTCTTACATTCTTCTTTGTAAATCCCTCTCCTTCAAAAACATGACCTAAATGTGCGCCGCAGTTTGAACACTGTATCTCGACTCTAATTCCATCTGAATCTTTTATGCGTTTAACAGCTCCTTTTATCTCCTGATCAAAGCTTGGCCAACCACATCCAGAATCAAATTTATCATCTGATCTATAAAGTGGAGCGTCGCATCTTCTACATAAATATACTCCCTTACGTTTTTCATTTTCATACTCTCCAGTAAACGGAGGTTCAGTGTTCTTATCTATTATAACTGACTTTTCCTCCTTCGTCAATATATTTAATTTTCTTTTGTTTTCATTTATAGCCATAGGATCATATATATTAATACATCAAGTAATTTAAATTAGATTAGATAAAAATAGATATTATTTTTCTATAATTAAATATTTTATAAATCAATATTAATAATATCTAATCTTTAGTTATCTCAATAAAAAGTTATATTCTACTGCATATACTATCTAACTTTGTACAGTTTTTGCAATTTTTAGCCATTTTAGGAGGCATAGTTTTTACATATATCTCATATGCTTTATCCATTAATTTTTCTATTGTTTTTGTATCCTTTTTTATTTCATGTATTTTAGGAAAAAACGGCATTTCAAATCCCTGTTTTGTTGTATATTTATTTGCAATTTTAGCAAATATTTTGCTTTCTGGAGGTTCAAAATATACCAAATATAACTTTTCTATAATGCCTATGCCTAACTTTTCAGTTATGTATGCGTATGCATTAAGTTGTGTATTATATATCGGCATCATACTGTCTTGTCCTTCCGTATATCTTGCAGTTTTATAATCTATTATAATTATTTTTTTATCATCATTTTCAAATACGGCGTCTGGTATTCCAGTCAAAGTAATATTTTTATAATCTACTGAGAATTTTTGATTACCTTTTCCTGTAATACTTAAAAGCTCTTTTGTAGTTTTAAATATTCTAGTTATATGTCCAATATTGCTTAGCCAAACAGGCAGCTCAGCTTCTTTATCAAAATAAGATTCTACTATATATTTAGTATAAATATCAATAGATGAAAATATTCCAGGAAATATTTGGTATGGTAATTTTTCATGGGTACTTATCCAAAAACATCTCTCACAAAAGTCTTTACCTGACAGGGCACCCAAATTTTTTGCAGATATTTTCATTTGCATCTTTATACCATTAAATTAAAGTATTATATTTTATTATTTATATTTTTGGCTTATCTTAGATTTATTTTTTGAACTTTTTGATTTAACATATTTAGTATCTTTATAATTTATTTTTATTCCATATAAAAGAATGCCTGCAATTATTGATACTACTACACTTGTTGTAATTATTATTGAGTATGCACCTTGATTTATTAAACCTTCATTTAATGCTATTACTGCAATTGCAATTCCTACTGCTCCCCTTCCTGAGATTATTCCTGCAACTTTTCTGGATCTATCCTTCTCTTTTTTGTCTATAATTGATTTTGCTAATTTAAATGATAATATATATGCAATTATAAATGCTATAAATACAAAAATTAATATTTCTAGCATAAGACTTATATTGCTATAAGCTATAACTGCTTCAAGACCTGCAGCGCCGAAGAATATTGGTATAAAAAAACTATCATTTATTCTATTCAGTGTCCTAGATACATTCCCAAAATATTCATTTCCTATAATCCCTTTATTGATTATAAGTCCAGCAAAAAATGCACCTATTATATAACTTATTCCTATTGAATTAAATACCATAGAAACAAGAAGTCCAAAAATTATTAAAAATGCATAAGAAAAATGGGTGCTTCTAAATTTCATCCATATTATATTAAGAAATTTTCTAAAAGCCCATTTATTTTTATTTATTATATAATCAAACCCAAAATATAAAATTAGAAGTAATAGTAACGGCAATAATACACTGCTTAAGCCGTTTGAAGCGTTGGAGAAGTATGATAAAATTATAAAACCAATTATGTCTGATATCACAACAGAAGATATTATTATTTTACCTATGTCTCTTTTCATTAAAGAATATTTTTTTACTAATACAGATATTATTGATATTGAAGGTATGACGGTTGCCAAGGCTATTATTGATGTTTCAGTTACACCTATGTTTAATATATGAATCAATAAAAATAATTCTATAACAAACGGTATTATGAAACTTACTATTGAAAGAGTAAATGCCTTTTTAAAGTGCATCATTAATACATCTGTATTCATTTCTATTCCAATGAGAAATACTATGAAAAATATTGCTATTGATGTAATTCCAGATATTTCATTGTTATATGTTATTATATTAAGTAAGCTTGGTCCTAAAACAAGCCCACTTAACAATTGTCCTGCAATTCCTGGCAGATTCAATTGTTCAAATATCTCACCAGAAATTATTGCAGCTGTCAAAATTATTAATATATCAAGTATTATGTTATATGCCATATGGCTTCATTAATAAACTAATTTAATAATATATAAAACTTTCCAACATATAAAATTTTCAAGAGTTTAATTTTTGGACTCTGCGGGATTCGCACCAGCTGCCTTCTCCACTGGGTGCGCCAAGCTCAAGCCTTTTTCATCTAGCTTTTGTTTCATATAGCCACCGTTGAATGTTATTTGCAAAACGAATATCTGTGTCTTAGCACACAGATTATAGCGCATTTAGAAATATAAACGGATACGGTGCAATTCTAGCTGTAACCGAACCCCGTGTTTTCGATTAACCTTTCCAAAAAGGTTACGCACCCAAACTTTTTGGTAAAGCTTTTCATAAAAAGGTTTCACATATCATCTATTCCTATGTCAAGGCCCATTCCCAGAACGGCATATACACTATCTTTATTCCATCTACCTGCTCACTGTTATTGTAATCATAAGTAATTATAATTCCTTCCTTAAGTTTAAGCGCTTTTGCAGCTTCAACTAATGCTGAAGTTTCCCTATCTTTTACATCAACGCTAGAAAGTTCATAACATACTTGTATTAGTTTAGTAGGTTTCCAGTCCACAACGAAATCAATCTCCTTACCTGATCTCAGTTTCAGATAATAAATATTGTCTGATACTTTTTTCCTTCTGAGCAACTCGATAAACACTGCATTTTCAAGTGCCCTTCCCTTGTCTATATCTGTAAACAATTTTGATAATCCAATGTCAACAATGTAACTTTTTACCTGCCTAGCAAAACGCTTTCTTGGGCTTTTTAAATATTGTTCCAAGATTTCAGCAAAGAATACGGATTTAGAGTATTCTAAAAAGTTAAGAATCGTAACCCTGCTAATCTCAAAGCCCATACTGTTGAAATAATTCTGGGCCTTTGTTGAGCTGAAATAAGTTGAATAGTTACTAGCAATTATCTTAAGGAAAATGTTTAATGCCCCAGTATCCCTCAAATTATATCTCTTTACTATGTCCCTAAAGAATATGGCGTCAAAGTATGATGATAAAAGATCCATTTTTCTTGTAGTATCATTTGAGAGTATAACTTCTGGAAAAGAGCCATATTCAAGAAATTCGTCTAGTGCTTTTAGTATGGTACCTTTCTTTGAAGAAAATTTTATGTCACTAATCTCTACGTTTATCCCCCTTGATTTTAACATTTCACTAAAAGAGAACGGATAAACAATATAAGAAAGATTTCTGCCTGCAAGCGCAGTTGCTATTTCACTGCTAAGTAGCTCTGATGATGACCCAGTTATTATAATTCTATACTTCTTAGTGTCATATACCTTCCTTATCCATTTATCCCAATTCTCTACGTTCTGGATTTCGTCTAAGAACAGGTATATGGTCCCTTCAGCAGGATTAAATATTTGTGAATGTGCGATTAGAAGATCATCCATGTCTGTTGCCTTAGTGGCTATTAGGCGTTCATTTTCAAAATTGATATAAATAATATTGTCTTTTGCTACTTTTTCTTTCATCAGCTCTTCAATATATTGAAACATTAAACTTGTTTTACCCGAACGTCTTACACCAGCAATGACAATTACTTTATTTGCATTTAAATCTAACCTAATTTTCCTTTCTATGACTTCTGGGAGTTCCATCTCTTTCCATAGAGTAAGCACATACTTAAAGTCATTAATTCTAGCCATATTGGTATAGTATACTATACCTATTTATATACTTTACGTTTAGTATACTGTACGTAAATAAAAACGTGATGACACATAATCGGACGCCGTATTGTTTTTGTAAAGTTCCATCAACTAAACATTATTATGAATTATCTTGTAATTATGTATTGTTGATTGAATGGAAGGCAGAGATTTATTATATAAATATCTTCAGGTAAAATTTGATCTTTTAGACAATAAAATATTAAGCGAATTGCTGACAAAAGACTATAAAGAACACCAGCCTTCAGTAATACGCGGAGTTGAAGAAGTGAAAGAATTCGCATTTAAACTTAAAAATGCATTTCAGAGCCAACGCTTTGAAGTATTGGATGAGATACAAGATGCGGATAAAATTGTTTTCCGATATATATGGTATGGAATTCATACTGGCAAATTCTATGAATGGCAACCAACTAATAAGGAGATAACTACACATGGAATCATTATAGCACAAATCAAGAGCAGCAAAATAGCTGAGACTTGGGAAGAATGGGATTTTGCGGGATTTGCCAGACAAATGAGTGCAGATAAAAAGTAAATTTGGACTCTGCGGGATTCGCACCCGCGGCCTTTCCGTTTTTCGATTTTAATAAAACTTTTATTAAAAGTTTTTATGCGAACGGAACGCTCTGCTCCTGAGCTAAGAGCCCATATTAAGATAATTAGTAATTATGTTATATATACATATCAATGTCTTTGTTTTTTTATTAAAAGTTTGTATTCCGCTTCATTATCGCAAAATAGCTGCATAAATTTTTCTTTATAAAATTTCTTATCAAGATACTCTGTAGCGCTAAGTGTGTATTTCAATGCTTCTTTAAGGCAAGAACTTGCACCAGGCGAAGGAGCCATAGAAAACTCTATTCCATCCCCCCGCAAATCAACTACGCCCAAAATCAATCTCCTCATCTTTTTATCTATTATCTGTGGTCTTATTCCTCCTCCTTTTTTATAAAATTTTATATCGTTGTATTTTAAACTTGGGACTATTTTATTTACTTCTTCTTTCAAGAAATAATATTTACCTAGATCTGGTATTGAATAGATAAGATTTTTCTCTATTATGTGCTGTATATCTTTATCTTCTGTTATGTTAATTAAACTCTCAACTGTTTCTTTATCAAGGCCCAAAGCCTTTATGTATTTATATGTAGACATTATGTTTGAGTGTTCTAAAAACGGGACGATATTTACTGTAGGTCCATATCTTGTTATTTTTTTATCTGCAATATCCACATCAGCATGCACTGCAGCAAACGGTATTCCACCTTTTTGAACTCTATATACCTTTCCCTTTATAACATTTTTAGAATAATAAAAATTACCTCCAACAGAAAGCATTGACAACTCTTTTCCATAACCTAATTTTTTGGCGAAGTACAAACTATATCCTCCAGCTGCAAAAACAATAAATCTTCCATTATAACTAGATTTATCTGTTTTTATAACATATTTGTTATTTTTTCTCTCTACATCTATAGTTTCTTCCTTTAAGATTACCTTTATTCGTTTCTTATTTTTAAATGAGGATTTAACAAAAGAAGAAGCCAACATACCAAAATTTACCATATGTCCATCTTCAGAGTAAGCTGCAATTATCTTCTCATCTTTGCTCCTTCCTTTAATAACGTACGGTTCAACTTTTAATATTTCTGATGCATTTATTACTTTAATCTTAGGAAAAAGCGAAATAAACTTATCATCGTATCTTTTTATTATTTCATCTACTTCTTCGCTACCTACTCCGAGTACCATTTTTTGTACCGGTTTTATCAAGTCACCAGAGTTTTGTTTCTTAATTTGTTTTGTATATTTTAGAATAAGATGTGAGGCTGTTCGCGTTTCTATTATTTTATCTGTATTATAATTGGTTTCTATATCTCCTACGTGCAAGGTTTGGCTATTATTCCAGCTTCCAGAAGAGCCATTTCCTATTCCATTTTTTTCTATTAATAATATATTATCTATATCAGTAAATTCTGAAAGCATATACAACAATGAGGTGCCTATGACTCCCCCGCCTATAATTATTACTTCATATTCATTTTCCATCCAAACGCAATTATATGATAAACTATGTCTATATTTAAATCTTACTTTTTATAATTGATATTTGCTACTGATTATTTCGATCTAATTAATAAAACTATATTATTTAAAGTTTTCTGCTCTATGTACTTCATAGTGTCAATATGAAGAATATTAATAAAAAATCTCAGGATAAAAACGGTGGTCTTGAAGGTGTGATAGCCGGAGAAACCAAAATCTCATATATAGACGGAGCAAAAGGGAAGCTATTCTATCGCGGATACTCTATAGAGGATATAGCATCTAATTGTAGTTTTGAAGAAACCTCATATCTTTTAATATACGGAAAACTTCCAAACAAAACTGAGCTTGAGTCTTTTTCAGCAAAACTTAAGAGAAACAGAGAACTTTCAAAACACACAATAAAGATGATACATACATTTACAAAAAAAATGAGTTCTATGGAGGCTTTAAGGACGGTTGTCAGTTCTTTATCCTCTAATGACAAAGACTCTCGTATATCTTCATACGAAGAAAAATTAAATACTGGACTTTCAATAATAGCAAAGATGCCCACTATAGTAGCATATCATCATAGGATAAAAAACTCAAAGATGCCTATACATCCGAATCCAAAATTATCGCATGCTGAAAATTTTCTTTATATGTTAACTGGAAAATTTCAGGATATAGACGACGCAGAGATCCTAGATAAAGATTTTGTATTACATGCTGAACATGGATTCAATGCTTCATCATTTTCCGTAAGAGTTACGGTTTCAACATTAAGTGATGTTCATTCGGCATATACTACTGGAATAGGAACACTTAAAGGACCGTTACATGGCGGAGCAGCAACCGAGGTGCTTTCAATGTTAAAAAAGATAAATAAACCAGAAAATGTTACTCCATTTGTAAACAAGATTTTATTATCTCATGGAAGGATTATGGGTTATGGACATAGAATATACAAAACTTATGATCCAAGAGCTAAAATATTAAAAAAAATGGCAGAAAGATTAAGTATTAAAAATAATGATACAAAATTTATTCAGATTGGGGGAAAACTTGAAAAAATAATGGCAGAAAAAAAGAACATATATCCGAATGTTGATTTTTATTCTGCTATAGTTTATCATAATTTAAGACTTTCAAATGAGTTATATTCTCCTATATTTGCAATGGCGAGAAGTTCTGGATGGCTTGCACATATATTAGAGCAATATCAAAATAACAGATTAATAAGGCCACTTGAAAAGTACAATGGAGCTTTAAATCTTAAATTTGTTGAAATTTCAAAAAGAACGTAATAAAATGAAAAAATACACAATTACCGCTGTACTGGGGGATGGGATTGGTCCTGAAGTAATAGGTTCGGCTATAGAATGCATTAATGCAGTTTCTAAAAAAAATAACATTTCAATAACTTGGGAAAAGAAAATAGCAGGAGAAGAAGCAATAACAGAATATAATTCTGTACTCCCTATCGAAACGTTAAACTCTATAAAAAAAAATAAAGTTGCACTTAAAGGACCAATAACTACTCCTCTTGGAAATGGTTTTAGAAGCGTCAACGTGGAGCTTCGAAAAAAGCTCGGACTTTTTGCAAACATTAGACCTGCAAAAAATATTCAAGGAGTGCAAAGCAAATTTTCTAATGTAGATTTAATAGTTATACGGGAGAACACGGAAGATCTTTATGGTGGTATAGAATTTAGAGAAAACTCTATTTCTTCAAGAAGATTAATACAATTTGCAGAACATGAATCAAAAATAAACATACAAAGAGGAAGTGCAATAGCGTTAAAAACTATATCAAATACTGCTACAAAAAGAATAGCTGAGTTCGCTTTTTCGTATGCTCAAAAGAAACAAAGGAAAAAAATAACTATTATACATAAATCTAATATCTTAAAGTATACTGATGGACTTTTTGTAAGAGAATCTGAAAAAGTAGCTAAAAATTTTACTTCTATATTATGTGATAATATGGTTGTAGATAATGCCTGTTCTAAGTTGGTTACAAAACCAGAACTTTTTGATATTATCTTATGTCCTAATTTATACGGTGACATACTTTCTGACTTATGTTCCGGACTTGTCGGTGGCCTTGGACTTTCCCCAAGCGCGAATATAGGTAATACTATATCTATATTTGAACCTGTCCACGGTTCAGCTCCAAAACATGCTGGCATGAATGATGTTAATCCTTCAGCGGCAATATTATCTGGTGTAATGCTTTTAAATCATCTTGGAGAAAATGCAGCTGCAAAGTCTCTCGAAGACGCTGTTTTTTCTGTATTGAAAGATAAAAAATGTGTTACCTATGACATAGATCCGAAGAATCCTGCATCAACATCGGATATGACTATGGCGATTATCAAAAAGATAAAAAAGTGAAATTATGACATTAGCAGAAGATATAAGCGAGTATGCGAATTCTTTGTCTTATAATAGGATTCCTAAAAAAACAATAGATATTACTAAAGATGCGGTAATAGACACATTCGGATGTGCTTTAGGAGCTGAAAAAGCAATACCTGTACTCATTGCTAAAAAAACTATAAAAAAGAGTAATAAGGGATCATCTATTCTACACTCTACTGAAAAAGCTAGCTCAGAAGACGCAGCTTTTGTAAATGGAGTTATGGCCAGATATCTTGATTATAATGATTCTTATGAGTCAAAGGAGTTCGCCCACCCTAGTGATAATATACTTCCATTATTTGCTGTAGCAGAAGAAGCAGGCAGATCCGGCAAAGATTTAATTACTGCTATAATACTTGCATATGAAATCCAATGCCGTCTTTCAACATCTGCAAGTTTGTGGAAAAAGGGTTGGGACCATACTAGCTATGGTCTTGTAAGTGTAGCAGCTGCATCATCTTTTCTAATGGACTCGGGAGTAAGAAAAACTACACATGCAATAAATATAGCATTAAACTCTCACATAGCTATGCGACAGGTTCGCGCCGGAGAGCTTTCGATGTGGAAGGCAATGTCTTTTCCTAACGCTGCAAAGAATGCCATATTTTCTGCAAAATTAGCAAATAATGGTATTACTGGTCCGTCTCCTATTTTCGAAGGAGAAATGGGTTTCTGGAAGCAGGTAAGCGGAAAGTTTAATTTAAATATAAATGATTTTGGTAACAAGAAGAATGAGTTTTTAATAGACAAGCGTATAACAAAATATTATCCAGCTGAGATACGATCTCAAAGCGCAATAACTGCTGCCATAAACTTAAAAAAGAAAATAAATGATATTGATAAAATCTCAAAGATAGAAATATTAACTACCGAAAGCGGTTATAAGGTTTTGGGAAAGGACAAAGAAAAATGGAACCCAAAAACCAAAGAAACTGCAGATCATAGCCTTCCTTTTATTGTCTGTTCTGCTTTAATATATGGCAATATAACTCCAGAATCTTACTCTGAAAAAAGATTATCTGATAACAAAATAAAAAGATTGCTTGACATAACTATAGTTAAAGAAAAAAAAGAATTTACCACTATATATCCTTCATGCATACCTAATGAGATAAAAGTAACTATAGATAATATAAATGGCAAAAAAGTAATAGACAAAAAGGTTCTTTACCAAAAAGGGCACCCTAAAAATCCAATGAACAAAGAAGAGCAGAAACAAAAATTTATTGCTCTTTCTTCTAACTCTTTAAATAAAGAAAAAACATTAATTTTACTTAAAGAATTATGTAATCTTGAAAGTATTAAAAGCATAACGCACTTATTTGATTTATGTATGTGATTTTATGGAAAAAAGAGCATTTGATTTTCTTAATATATACGAATTGCCTAAAAAACCAAGAAAAAAAGGCATAATAGAGATACGAGGACCTTATTATTCCTCTATAACTTATGATTATCTAAAGGGTATTTTACATGACTGGAGCGAGTACTTTGATGGTTATAAATTCGCCGGAGGTTCGGAGCGATTTCTTTCAAGAAACACAGTGAAAGATATTCTTAATGCATGCCATGATCATGATGTTTATGTATCTACTGGGGGTTTTGTGGAACGTATACTAGTTCAAGGCCCTAAGGCTGTAGATCAGTACATAAAAGAGTGCAAATCTTTGGGTTTTGATGTCATAGAAGTATCTAGCGGTTTTGTTGATATTTCTTTGGATGATAAGGTTGAGATAGTAAAGCAGGTACAGAAAATGGGTATGAAAGCAAAGCCTGAGGTTTCGTTTATGTATGATGCCGGTGGAGGTACTCATAGAGTTGGGTATGATGGAGAAATGAAAATGCGAAAATTGGATGATGTTATATTAGAGTTAAGATCTCATATCAAAGCAGGCGTTGATGTAATAATGATTGAGTCTGAAGGTCTTACTGAAGATCTTCCTCCTGAAAAATGGCGTATAGATTTAATTAAAAAAATAACCAATGAGTTTGGATTCGAAAAATTTATGTTTGAAGCATCTGATCCTCCAGTATTTAAGTGGTACCTTAAAAAATTTGGCCGTGATGTAAATTTATTTATAGATTACTCACAACTTGTAGAGTTCAATGCGTGGCGTGCCGGACTATGGGGCGATGAAGATATTTGGAAAGGCAAAAAATTTAGTTATAGATCTAAAAAATAGCCTAATGGCGAAGATATGACAAATGCTTCTAAACAAAAAGATAAAGAAGATGTTTCTATAGATGAAGAGTTTGATTGGAAACTTTATCCAGAAACAGAAAAATTTTTATCTTCAATCGTAGCAGATTTCCTACTAAATAATCACTTTGCAAGTGAGCTTTCAAAGAAAATGTCAACAGAAACTTCAACTAAATTTTTTAATTGGATAGACTATGCAATAATTCCGGAATCTAAAACAAGCAAAGAATTACTTTTAAAGCTTGGTTTTACATTATTTGCTCCAGTAGATAAAAAATGTAAATACGGTAAGCTTTTCAAGCACAGCAGATCTTATTTTTTCCCTATTATACTTGGGAAAGAGGATAAAATTGAAATAGCGTTAAAACCAGAAGAGCTTGACAGTTTCATACAAGCTTTTGGCATTAATGCGGTTATAGATGGTAAACCATTTTCACGATTTAGGAAGGCTGTCATTTCAGTAGAAAAAAACTATGTACTTTCCGCTGTAGAACGAAGAGGGTATAATGGGTTTTCAACAGATTCCAAAAATGATATCTTAGAATACTTAGATGTCCTAAGTATGTTTTTTTCAAGGCAACGTATATTTAATAGTGACGAAGAAGGCATTATATTCACAGAAAAACTAATTTCATCTGCACTTAAACTTTTAGATAATGCAAGAGTATCAGATGCATTCTTCAGATCTGAAAGGGCTTATTGGCAAAGAAGAAATCTGGCTGGACAAATACAGAAAGCAAGGCAGGATAAGCTAGGCCTTGGATGGGGTAATCAGGACCATCATACGTATCGATCTTCAAGGAAAAACTTTTCAAAGATGATACATATATTCGAGTTGATGGGTTATAATTGTAGGGAAAAATACTACGCTGGAGATCAGGCCAGATGGGGAGCTCAGATAATGGAGCATGATGTTTGTGATATAGTTGTATTTACTGACGTTGATCTTTATCCTGAAGAAACAAAAATTGACTTTCCACACAAAGGATTAGAACAGAGAAAAATGCTTGGCACTGTCGGTTTATGGGTTGGTCTTCATGGAGAAAGTATACTTCAAGCCGGCATGCATCATTTAGAGGCTAGATTTGATTTTGAAGGTCTTAAATCTGATTTACCAAAATTTGGCATAACAGTGATGCCTCCTTTTTCAAATTTCGAGTTTTTAAAACAAGCATTTACTTTTGGTGAGATATGGAAGGTGGAAAAATCAAGGGCAGATATTTTACTTTCAAATTCTTTTATAACTAAAGATCAGTATAATATGTTTATTAAAAATGGAGCTATAGGTAGTCACATGGAAAATCTTGAAAGGACAAAAGGCTTCAAGGGTTTCAATAAAAGTTCAGTTACAAAAATTATAAAAGCTACAGATCCAAGAAAAGCTCAAGTTTCTATTGGGGCATAAATAGATGTTTTGATGTTAAATAAAAAAAATATACATATCTTAGTAAATAATCCAGAATACTTTGACAAATATGCAATAAAGATACTTAGCAGTATTGGAAATGTAACAGCAAAAAACATTGATTATGATGAACTTTTGGAAAAGATATCAATTTTTGATATAATTATCATAAGGGTAGATACAAAAATTACAAAACAATTGCTAGACAAAGCCAAAAAATTAAGGCTAATAGGATCTGCAACAACCGGCCTTAATCACATAGATACTAAATATGCAAAAGAAAAAGGAATAAGGATAATAAGCCTACACGGAACACACACTATATCTACTGCACAGCATACTATGGCTTTAATATTTTCTCTTTCAAGAAAGATACCTTGGGCATTTGAAAATCTTAAGAAAGGAAAGTGGGATAGACATAAATTTATAGGAACTCAGTTAAACGGAAAGACCATAGGCATAATAGGATTAGGTAGAATAGGATCTCAAGTAGCTAAATACTCAAAAGCGTTTGGTATGAACGTTATAGCGTATGATCCTTTTATTAAAAAAAGCAATCTTGCAACTCTAGTTACATTAAATTATCTTCTAAAAAATTCTGATATAGTATCTCTTCATCCTTCACTTACAAATAAAACAAAGAATATGATACAATTAAAGGAATTTAAGTTAATGAAGAAAACTGCATTTTTGATTAATACATCAAGAGGGGAAATCTTAGATTCTGATGCTCTTTTACTGTCTTTAAAAAAATGTATTATATCCGGGGCAGCGTTGGATGTTTTTATAGATGAACCATTACTAGGCAAAAACAATAGATTTGTAAAATATGCATTAAGAAATAAAAATCTTTTAATTACACCTCACATAGGTGCTTCTACAAAAGAGGCCGTACATGCTGCTGGAATAGAAATAGCAAATAATATAAAAAAAGAGCTTAATCTTCTGAAATAAGAATAAAAAGCAAAATCATTTAATACTTGATGTTAATTAATATTTTGTTTCATGTGGTAAAATGTCATATAAAGGCGATGTTTTTATAGTTGTCGGAGTTCTTCTAATAATATTATCTTTTATTTTGGGATATGGGATGTATACTTCTCTTCATCAAGCTCAAATAACTCAACAAACACCACAAATAAATGGTAATAACATAACTAACTCATTTAATCAATTCGCATCATCGTTAAGTTACAGCATAAATGGGCCAATATATTACACAATAGAAATAATACTTCTTTTTCTTTTTGCAAGTATAGGCTATAAAATAGCTGATCTTGGAATAAGGCTTAATTCAATACCTATAATAAATATTAAAAGTAACATATCTGACGAGAAAGACAAAAAAACCTCGAAGTAATTGTATTTTTTTAAGAAGCTTGTTTTTCAGATGCGAATTCAAAATTTGTCTCATCGGTTACGCGCCCTAGCTCTTCTGGTAGTATCCTAACAACATTAAATTCCATTCCTATTCCTAAAACCTTTACATTTACAGTGCTTCCTTCTACCACTCCTTTATTCTTTAGTGTATCCCTAAAGTATCCTTGCCAGTCTATTGGCATTGTTGTAATTCCTGATATGCCCTTTGAAGGCTCTAATAATATCTGTGTAGCATTAGATACTTTCAGTTTTGATATATTAACACATTCTCCAAGCGTTATTCCCAATTGCTCTCTAGAGCTCTTATCTAATCTTATGTAGTCTTTATCTATATCTTCCTCATATCCTTCTATAACTGTGGCCATTACTCTCTTTTCATTATATCTTATCTCTATTATGTCTCCTGGAAGTGCGCCTGTTTTTTTATGTATCTTTTTTGTTAAAGGCACCATAAGAGTTTTATCTTCATGTAAGGTTTCTGCAACAGCAATAATTGCGTTGTTTTTGCTACTTTTTTTGATATATTTATAATACGCCTTTTTTACCATCTCTTCACCTAGTTACTTTCCTAGATAAAATATATTAATATTGCTCAAATCAACCTGTAATTTTGTATCATGAGAAAAATTCATTATTCCAAGCAATTTTTATTTGTTTACTTTTATAGTATAATGTTTGTATGGACAAGAAAGGGATATTACTAAACAAAGTATTTGATAAAATACTAAAAGATATAAAGCCAAGCGATATTGAAAATAAGAGTATTATATCAAATATAAATACTGTAACCTCTCTATTAAAAAAAATAGTTCCTAAAGATGTAGAAATAATGGTTACCGGTTCGGTATCACGTGGTACAAATTTAAAAGGCAATTCAGATGTAGATATCTTTCTTCTTTTTAAGACTGGTACTACAAAGGAGTCTCTCACTAAACTTGGACTTAAATATGGTAAGGCACTTGTGAGATCAAAAACAGATAGATATGAGATAAAGTATGCTGAGCATCCTTATGTGCGTGTTTATTTAAACGCATTAGGTATAAAAGCGGATATAGTTCCGGCACTTAAAATACAAAATGCAGAACAGATTGCAACTGCTGTAGATAGAACACCGCTCCACACTAATTTCATAAACGAAAAACTTACATCTAAACAGAAGGACGAAGTACGACTCCTAAAGTATTTTTTAAGGTCTCACGGTATATATGGCGCAGAATCAAAAACCTCTGGCTTTTCAGGCTATTTATGCGAAGTGCTTATATATGATTTTTCATCTATAAAAAAACTATTAAACTGGGCATGTTCATTAGAGCTGCCTACCGTAATATATCCAAAAGATAATGAAGAGAGTAATCATGAAGAAGTGCTTAAAAAATTCAACTCTGATTTTGTAGTAATTGATCCTGTAGATAAAAACAGAAATGTTGCAGCGGTAGTTTCAAAGGAATCTCTTTCAAAGTTTATTTTTATATCTAGAAAATTACTTGAGAATCCTTCTGTAGAACAGTTTTTTGGATTAAAATATTATTCAAGAGAGTCACGTACATATATAGAAAAATTCATTAAGCGTTCAGATCTTGAGCTTTACTCATTAATTTTTGATATTCCCGATAAAAGCGAGGAGATATTATGGCCTCAGATTAAAAAAGTATCCGGGATAATACTCGATTATTTAAAGAGAAATGAGTTCACAGTATACTTTTCATTGCAATGGACTTGCAATAAAAAAGGGGTTATACTTTTTGTAGCTCCAAAGCAAAAATTAGGATCCAGATTTTTTAAAGGTCCTGATGTGTTTAATAAAAAAGGCATAGATGAGTTTATAAAAAGTCATAAAACTGCAATGGGATTTATATTTTCAGGTACAAGACTTTTTGCATTAGATACCTCATATGTATCTACATTAGAAGATGCACTTATTAAAATAAAAAAAGATAAGCAAATATATTCTCATAAGGACATAAATCTCTCAAAAGCACTTATACTAAAAAATAAAGTTCCAAAAGAGCTTTCTGAAAGTGCATATTATGAATTCATTAGAACGCTTTCAATATGATGATTTATTTTTTTGGCGTATTTGAATGAATAATAAAAAAATAGCTGAACTATTCAATGAAATTGCAGATATGCTTGAGTTATCAAAAGAAAAACGTATCTTTGAGATAAGGGCTTATAGAAAAGCTGCATTGACCTTGGAATCCATGCAGGAAGATGTTTCTGATATTTTAGAAAAAAAAGGAATAGACGGCTTAATGGACATACAAGGGATCGGAAAAGGTCTGGCTGAAAAAATAAAAGAGTTCGTATCTACTGGAAAAATTAAGAAGTATGTTGAACTTAAAAAAAAGTATCCTATAGATTTTTCTAATTTAACTAGAATTCAAGGAATGGGTGCAAAACGTGCTTTTGTTCTTTACACGGAATTAGGTGTAAAAAATATAGAAGATCTTAAGATAATGGTAAAGAATCATAAGGTTCGTGAGCTTAAAGGTTTTGGAGAAAGAAGTGAAAGGGAAATAGAAAATGGCTTGGCACTGCTCGAGTCTTCAAAAGGACGCCTTCTTCTTGGCACTGCGCTTCCAGAGGCAGAATCAATATTAAAACGGCTTAAGGCTTCTGGTTTAGTAGAAAAAGCAGAGCTTGCCGGTTCAACAAGAAGAATGAAGGAGACTGTAGGAGATTTAGATATCTTAGTGACATCAAACAAACCTCAAGCAGTAATGGCATATGTTAAAACTATTCCTGAAGCTGAAAGTGTCATAGCACAAGGACCGACAAAGACCACGCTTTGGCTTAAAATAGGAATGAGCTGTGATATAAGAGTTGTTCCTCTTGAAAGTTTTGGCGCAGCAATGCAGTACTTTATAGGAAGTAAGGACCACAATGTAAAGGTGCGTCAGATAGCAATTAAAAAAGGCTACAAATTAAATGAGTATGGTCTTTTTGATACAAATGGCAAGATAATAGCAAATGAAAATGAAGCTGAGATATATAAAAAACTTGAGATGCAGTATCCAGAACCTGAGATGAGGGAAAATAGGGGGGAGATAGAACTAGCCCAAGAAGGAAAGCTTCCAAAGCTTGTCTCTTTAGAAAATATTATTGGAGATTTACATGTTCATTCAAAACATAGTGATGGCTTAAATACTATAGAAGAAATGGTCATTGAGGCGCATAAACTTGGCAGAAAATATATTGGTTTTACCGATCATTCAAAAACTGAGTACATCGCTCACGGCATGGATGAAAAGCGTTTTGCAGAGTATTCAAATGAGATAGATTTGCTAAATGAAAAATTTTCCGGTAAAATACAAATCTTAAAAAGTGCAGAGACCGACATACTAAAAGATGGGACTCTTGATTTTAGTAATGAGTCTTTAGAAAAAATGGATTATGTGCTAGCAAGTGTGCATACCAATATAAACATGCCTAAGGATGAGATGACAAAACGCATTATAACAGCTATTGAAAGCGGCTATGTAAATATACTTGGTCATCCTACTGATAGGATTATTAATCAAAGGCCCCCAATCAATCTTGATCTTGATAAGGTGTTTCAGGCTGCAAAGGATAATAACGTAATAATGGAGATAGATTCATATCCTGACAGATTAGATTTAAATGACGAAAACATTCTAAAGGCAAAGGAGTATAGTTTAAAGTTTTCAATAAGTACCGATTCTCATAGGACACAACATCTGTTCCTTATGCGTTATGGCATAGGCACTGCTAAAAGAGGCTGGCTCAAAAAAGATGACATAATAAATACATATCCTATTGAAAAACTTCTAAATACCTTTAAAAAATAACATCCTATACTACAATTCCTACGAAAAATATATATTATAAATATAAAGTATATTCTTATGGAAAATACTGAAAACTGCATATTTTGTAAAATAATATCTGGAGAAATTCCTTCTGTAAAAATATGGGAGGATGACAAGCACATTGCGATATTGGATATAAATCCAAATACCGAAGGAGTGACGTTAATAATTACAAAAGCTCATTTTGATTCTTACGCATTCGATATGCCGAATTTAGAGTACTCTAATGCAATGATTGCGGCAAAAACGGTAGGTAAACTTTTAGATAAAGGTTTACATGTAAAAAGAACGGCTCTAGTGATGGAAGGATTAGGGATAAATCACCTTCACATAAAACTTTATCCTATACATGGAATAAATAAGAAATTTGAGGAGTTGTGGGCTAATGAAAGAGTGTATTTTGATAAATATCAAGGATATATAACTACGCAATTAGGTCCACAAAAAAATACGGATGAATTGAAAGAAACTGCAGAAAAGATAAAGAAAAATCTAGAAAAATAATTAGACATTTCCACCTGTTATAACTGCTACTGTTTCTTCATTGTCTAACTTTAATTTTTTATATGCAGCTATTGAAGCCACTCCTGCAAGCTCTGCAATAATTCCATAACTTTTATAAAATGACTTCTGCTCGTTTTTCATCTCAGTGTCAGTTACAGTTATTATTGTGCTCTCTATGTCTTTCATATACTTTATTGCTTGATTTCCAAATGTAGGGAAACCTACTGCTATAGCATCTGCTGCAGTTTTAGGCTTTTTATATCTTAAAGTACCGCCTGATTTTACTGCATCATATAATGGTGAACAAGAAGAGGCTTGCACGCCTATCAATTTAGGCACACGGATTTTAGGATAGCTCTGTTTAATTTCATATAGTGATTTAAGCATTCCGCTAAACAATGTGGCATTGCCTATAGGAACTATTATATTTCTGATATTTTTAAGCTGCTCCATTATTTCATAAACTACTGTTTTTTGTCCTTCTTTTCTATAACAATAATCTCCTGTCAAGAAAGTTCTTTTTTTAATTGAATGCATTTCTGCAAGCTTCTGCGCATTTGTAAAATCTCCATCGACCTTTATTATCTGCGCATTTTTTGTTTCTAATATATTTCTTATCTTATCCTTTACTGCGTTATCGCTTATATAAACTGTAGTTTTAATGTCATACAACTTTGCATAATATGCTATAGAATAAGCCATATTTCCAGTAGATGCACACACTACATTTTTGTATCCATACTCCTTAGCCTTTGCAATTTCTATTACAGAACCTCTATCCTTGAATGATTTTGTAGGGTTTTGAAGTTCTAGCTTCAAAAAAAGATTATTTTTATCATCGCTCTTCAAAAGCCTAGTTACTCCCACATCGTATTTTCTATATTCGTTACAATCTGGAAGGAAGTTTTTATAATCCCAAAATGACTTTGCCTGAAGAGATACTAGATCTGAGTTGTATGTATAAACTACCTCTAGGACTCCATGACATTTTTTACATATCTGTGAGTCATAATCCTCTTCATATCTTTCATTACAGCTTAGACACAAAAGTGTATACTGCATAATGATCTACTTTTTATGCACTTCTTGTTTCTTAGTCTTGCCATCTTGTGTATTTTTATGTGTTTCAAATAGCAGTATTATCAAAACAGCCAATCCTAGAAGAAGTCCTTGTATAAATCCTAAAACGGGTATCACTGGCAATAAAACTAAAATATACAAAGTAACTCCTGCATTTGAAGAGGTAGAATTTATTTTATTAAAAATATGTGTAAAGTTAATTCCATTTCTTTTTCCTGTCAATTCTGATAATGCTATTCCTGTAGCTGCTGCATAAAAAAGTCCTTCTATAAACAAGTTGCCAAAATACGAAGCTCCTAAGCTAAAACCAGGCAATACACCAGCTACTACTCCACCTATGAATCCTAAGATTACTATAATCAACGTTGGAAAAAGATTGTTCATCATTAATGATAAACTATTAAATATGGAGTTAATATAATTTGGCATTGTGTTAGAAATTAAGCTTTTTGAAACATCACCTAAGGATGAGATGTACCATGCTAAGATGAAAAAAGATATTGCAGATGAAACGCCTGAAAAGAACAGAATAAATATTGGGGATAATAACGTCACTATTCCAAGTATCACGGCAATAATGCCGCCTATTATTAGATTTATTGCAAAGAATATAATAAACATCAAAAGGAATGACAATACATTTTTCTCTGCATACTTTATTGCAACATCAAACAACTCTGCCATATAATTACCAATTAGTATTACAACAATAACTTTAATATACCGAACTTATTAGTTACATACTACCTATAGACAAAAAGCTATAAAAAGATATAACTTTATTGATATCTGTTGTAGTTAATAGCTATTGGATTTGGTAAAGAAAATGAGACAAAAAAACATGACAGGGATAAAAGGACTTGACAGAATGTTACACGGGGGACTTCCTGTCGGTAATCAAATAATAATAGAGGGAGGTCCTGGATCCGGCAAAACATTACTATGTTTTGAGTTTTTATATAAAGGCGCAATAAAAGGAGAAAACGGCGTTCTATTTTCTTTCGAAGAAGATTCAAATAGCATAATCGAAAATGCAAAAACTGCCTTTAGTTCATTTACAGATATAGATTCATTAATAAAAGAAGGAAAATTAATAATATTAGGTTCAGAAGAAACAAAACAGTACATACAAAAAAATAGGGAAGGCAATGCTTATACCTTTGGAGGATTCATATCTGAAATAGACTCTGTAACAAAAACACATGCCGCAAAAAGAATAGCTATAGACTCTATCTCGGTAATTAGGCTCTTCATAACAGATCCTTATGATTATAGGTCCTTATCTACGAGTTTACTTTCAGTTTTAAGCAGGCAAGGTATAACCTCATTAATAACAATGGAGCAAGAAGCTTCAGAAAAATCAAATATATTTTTCCAACCAGAGTCGTTTATATATGATGGTTTGATACTACTTTTCTTTACCGGTAATGATTTAGAAAATAGAATTCCTACTATAGAGATTGTAAAGATGAGAGGAACAGAACATATGTATACTGCCGTACCCTATGAGATAACCTCGTCAGGTTTCAACATTTTACTGCTCAATACCTCTGAAAAGAGATTTGTAGATACTCCAGATTAGGATCAGAATCAGATATTATTAAGTCTAATTTTTATCTCTTCGGCGCTTAGTTTTGTTGTCAAAAGAGGTATCTTTTCTATCTGTGATATTTTTATTGCAAGTTTATCTACAGAATCAAGATTCTGTATAACCACGAGCTTTGGTTTTATTGGAGCTACTCTTACTACTACCATAGGAGATCTTCCGGTGCTTACCTGGTCGAATATAAATGCACGCTCGTTAGTTGCGCCAAACAATCTTGGATACTCCGAAGGAGAAATCTCAAGGATTACTCTTAGACTATCAAGAAGTGTATATCCAAAAAGCTTCATCGAGTCTAGGTATCCTGGGTTAGTGACTATCTTAGCATCTATTAATCTTACTAAATCCGTACCTGATATTGGAGCTGAAAAATCATGTATGTAATAAAAAAGATCATCTGTTGTTTTGACTCCTTTGCTGAATTTTTCAAGATTTCTTATTACCTCTCCTCCACGTTGGTTATCTATGGTAAAAAGGGCCTCAACAAATCTTTTTATTATACCAACTCCTGGGCTTGCTCTGCGATTACCTTCATAATCACTTATTGTTGAGGTTGAGATCTTAAGGTAGCGCGCAAGCTCTACTTGTGAAATACCAAAAAGCTCACGCCATTTTTTCATAGTGCTGCCAGGTGTATCTGAAAGTGCAATCTCTCCAGCTATTCTTTCTTGCAAACTATCCATGCTTATACTTTAAACGGAAAACTCTTTAATAGTTTTGACGAAATACTTTTAGACAATAGACGTTTAACGTCGTTTTCTTTTGCCTTTCTTCTTATTCTTAATTGAAGGTTTCCTTGTTTTTTTGTTTTTGGCTTCGAGTTTTGCATATATCTCATACGCCTCTTTATTTACCTTTTCTTCAGTTTGTTTGCTATCTTTTTTACTTAAGAGTCCATAAATTGTAAGTATTATCCCAACTATGAATATTATAGAGGTCACTAAGCTTCCAGGAACAAAGGCATTTTCATACGATCCTGCTGTATTGGTAATGTTGTAGAGTGAATAAGTATAATACCTATATGTAATATTTGCATAACTGTCATTATGGTTATAAAACTCGGCATAATATGTTCCGTTAGAATACTCTATTCTATCTTGTTGAGCTATGCTATTTCCAAAAACATAAAATGGTTTTTTGTATCCGTAACTTGAAAGGTTTGCATTATAAGGGTACGTAGTTCCCATAAAGCTATCATTTATTGCTAGATAAAGTCCATTACCCTCAATACTTGAAAGCATGTTATACTCCTTGGTTATATTTGAGCTTACATTCTTGAATGCGTATGTCGCACTTTCATTTACGAAATAAAAATTTATTGGTACTGTGGAGGTATAACTAATTACCAATACACTTGCATTACTTAGATCTATGCTAGCCGAAACAATGCTATTTGGTGCAACTATTATCTTTTCTACGTATGTGTTGTTATAATTTTGTTGCGACAGTAGTTCAGGCTGTATTACTGCGCTTGCTATAAAAAAACTCAAAATTACTAGTATAATACCTATTATAACTATTCTTCTATCCAAATGAGCACCAATACGCTTTTGTAATGAAAGAATATAAATATAACAGGTAAGAATATTATTCTGGTTGTTTTTTGAAAACAAACAAGGATTCAAAGGTAATTAGCATATCTGCCTTCATGGAGCATCATCGCTCCCTTGAACTTTATTTTATAGTGGCCATAGCGTTTATTGCTCTTGTCATAATACTTACAGTTACTGTAAAGCCTGTAAATACTTCGAATAGCGTAGATGGATGTATGGGTATCGTATTGTCTTCATATAGAGATAATTGTATATTGCTTTTGGCAGAAAATACGAGTTCTATACAGTTATGTAATAATCTCCCATCTCCTATAAACTCTCAATGTGTGCTTTACATAGCTGAAAATACTTCTAATGTTACCGCATGCAAGCAGGCAGGTACTGCATATTACTCTAGTTGTGTTTCATTTATCGCAGCTTCGTCTAATTCGAGTAAGTACTGTAGTTATATTAACGACAGTTCAAGTGCTTTATGTGCATCTTCAGTTGCAATAAAAACAGAAAATGACTCTGCATGCAATTATACCTCTAATTACTCTGATAGTTCATTGTGCAGTTCATCGCTTGATCTTTATCTTGCTTCTAAGACCGGCAATGCCTCTTACTGCACAAATCTATCTAATGTAGAAAACACCTCTTATACCTCAAAGCTAATAAATTACTCTAGTATAAGCACGCTAGTATCAAATAATTCATTGAGCCTTGAGCTTATATCTCCCATAACTTACTTAGAATCTATTCAAAATCTATCAATAAGCCCTAGTGGACTTTGTTATTTTTCTGCGGCAGATACCTCAAAAAATACATCTCTATGCAATAAAATAGAAAATCAAACTGCGTATAACATCTGCATTTCATCAATTTCACAAAATAACTCGACAATTTCTGGAACAGAATCAAACAAGACCTCATACTTAAATATATCAGATAACAAGACACTATCTACTGAAATAAATAACTTCAATTACTCTATAATCTCTAAAAGTTGTTATAATTATACTCAAGGAGATTATGGATATTGTTCTGAGGTTTCCTCTATAATAAAAGCTGTAACCACCAAGAATCTTTCATACTGTCCTAATCAGAACACTCAGATTCTTTACCAGTGCTATTATGTTATAGCAAAAGCCTATAACAATACTTTATACTGCTCATACATACATAATGCAACGGAAAATAACAATTGCATATCTGCAATAACCCAAAATCTGACTCAATAGGTAATCTTGTGGAAGTAATAGAAGGAATAATAACATGTACAAAAAATACCTCTAATAAAAAATACGTTTTTGTTGGAATCAAAGATAAAAAACTAATATTAAGGGAATTGTCAAATACGCATGATTTAAAAAATGGAGATTATGTATCTATAAATGAAAAATACGAGATAATAAAAAAAATAACTTCAGATAAAAAAACTGAAGAAAAACTTCTTGATATATACTCAATAGCTGAAAAAATATTGGATCATAAAAAGGAGTATACAACTTCAATAAAAGAGATTAAAAAGATCCTTTCAAGTATGTCTCAAAGTTTTTTAAACTCTTCAAAGCTTCTTATAAAAAAACTTATAACTGGCTCTCCAATAATAGTAAGATTTCATAACGATGCGGACGGCTCTTCTGGGGCATATGCATTATTTCTTGCAATAAATGAACTTATCAAACTTTTTGATATTCAATACAAGCCACATATAACTTGGTCAATGCAAAAAACAGTCTCTTACGGTATTGAAGATTCTATGGCAGATTTATATATAACTTCTCAATACTCCTCCCTCGAAAAACCATTGCTTCTTATAACCGATTTTGGTACATCTAAACAAAGCAATGGCGGAGTAGAAAAAGTTTTAGAAAAGTTTGATATAATATGGCTGGAACATCATCCGATAGAAGAAGGTTTTAATTATAAAAAAATAATTAATTACATAAATCCATGGCTTTTTGGTGGAGATTCCAACATAACTGCCGGATTCTTATCCTGTATTTTTGCGTATTACTTATCTGGGTTAGAACTTGCTGAGCTTGAAAATGCGTCAATGATAGGCGATTATAGCATATATGCTGATCTTAAAAAGTCCGGAGCTGAGCTGTCCGCATTTCTTGATATGGTGACTAGTGATCCACGAATAATATCCTCAGTTTCTAACAACTTAACTCCTGCTGAAATAGCAGCTGTATTAAACGATAAGGAACGTTATGCTTCATTATTATCATCGGCAAAAATCAAGATGGAAGAGTCTATACACGCAGCAATGGACAAGATACGCCAGTATAAATCTAAAACCTTACTCATTTATGTATCAGATTTTTCACTTTCAAGAAATAGGGAGAGCAGATATCCTCTTCCAGGAAGATTTTCATCCAAACTACTAGATTACTTATCTTCTAAAAATACCTTGCCGTGCGTTTTAATACTTTATTTTGGTTTTTACATCTCAATTAGGGTTGACAAAAAAATAGCAGAAAAACTTGACATTCTTAAGATAATAACTACAATTAAATCAGAACATGAAGACGATGTAGAGGCAGGAGGTGGCCACATCTCAGCAGCAAGTATGAAGGTATCGGAAGGTGCGGATAAAAAAGAGTACATAAAACTTATAGTAAATATGATAAAAGAAAAGGATAATGGTGAAGCGCAGAATAGTTCATAGTTATTTGTATATTTATTTTTTGCTAATGCTAAAACTTATTTTATGAAATCTATATAAAAATTATTTTTACGTCTGTGCTATTATACCAAATATCTATTGCCGTGCCTTTCAATAAGTAATATAAAATAGTTAGGTAATAATTATAATGTATATATCGCTACTACTTCATTTTCATTTTAATGATTATTTATGGTTGATATAATGGAAAATAACGTAAATCAAAGTTCTTCATCTAATGGCACAAATCAGAGTTCTACAGCTCCTTCATCAGTGAAGAAAGTAAAAACTAACAAGTTAGTTTATTTAGGGTTAATTGTAGTTATAGCAATTGTTTTTGCTGCTCTTGTACTGTTTAGTCAGTCATCAAACTCAAATAAACTTGTGTCTTTTGATAACGTATTAGTTCCGCAAAGCATTGTTTCAAAGCTTAATACTCCTAACTCATTAAACAATCTTATTGGAATAGGAACAGCGTCTTATTCTGGAGTAACTCAAATACAAAACTCCACAGAACTTACATTAAATAACAAGCCAGAGATTCTTTATATAGGTGCAGAGTACTGTCCTTTCTGTGCAGCTCAAAGATGGTCAATGATAATAGCGTTATCGCGTTTTGGTACATTCTCAAATCTACATTTTATGACCTCTTCGGCAAGTGATTACTCCCCATCTACTCCTACATTCACATTTTATAACTCCACATATACGAGCAATTACATATCCTTTGTAAGCGTTGAACAAACAACAAACAAACCATCTTCTTCTGGTGCTGGTTACGCTCCTCTTCAAAATATAACCCGCTCACAAGAAGCACTAATGTCCCAATATGACGGTCAAGGCAGCATACCATTTATTCTTTTTGCAAATAAGAGCGCTATTGTAGGTGCAACTTACGATCCTTTAAGTGTACTAGATTTATTGAACTGGAGTACTGTAGTTTCAAATATATACAACACCTCAACTCTTCAATCACAAGCAATAATAGGTTCTGCTAATCTTATAACCACAAAAATCTGTGAAGCAGATAACAATACACCACAAAGCGTATGTTCACAGCAGTATGTTAAACAAATAGAAAAGTTGTCCTAATGGAAACAATAAAACTCAAGAGCTTAAAAGGAGCAATGGTAGTGCTGTCTATACTAGGGTTGATTGTTTCTATATATCTAGCAGCATATCATATGCTTGGTATACCTCTACTATGTTCAACTTCTGGAATTATAAACTGTAATAATGTTATAAATAGTCCATATGGTTACATACTTGGAATACCTGTTGCAGACTATGGAATAGTATTTTTTATAGTTGAGCTTTTTGTTTTATTTTTTATAAAGGATCCGTTTGCAAAGGTTTTTCTAAACGGGGTAGGATTAGGTGGAGTAGTATACTTTTTATACTCTGAATATATGATAGGAAATATCTGTGAGTACTGTACGTCAGTTCATATAATAACCATCTTACTTCTTATAATCTCGATATATCTTTACAAGAAGGAAACAAAATAAAATTAGCTTTAATGCTTATTTTATATATCAATTTTTTATGCTAAATTTGCTCTAAACAAGTTTTTCTAAACAACATTAATAATTGTTAGTAAACTCTTCACTCATTCTTAAAGTTTACTGTGTCATCTCGTTGCTCTTTATTTGCAGCTCCAGCATAGAAAAAGATACCTATCGATTCTATAACGTTGGTTAAGAAAACACTTATAAATATAAGTCCTAAAACTGCGTTTGTATCGATTGGTATCGAGCTAGATACTAAAAGAAGCGCTATTATTATTGGTGATAAGCCTCTTGCTATATCAAAAGTTGAAAGTATGCGCTCACTGCTCTTTTTATCTTTTCTTACAAAAAACTCTTCAAGTACGGGCAAAGAAAGCCTTCTTATTATTAGTATTGTTATAGATATGATTATTCCAATAAGGAATATGTACCACAATGAGAATGCACCTGTATTAAAACTTAGTATTGCTCCGATATAGACAAAAAAGAATGTGCTTATGAAAAATGTTATCTCTTTTTGATACTCGGTTATGTGGCTAAATTCAGGCCTGACATTATAGAAGTACTTATCAAAGCTTTTGAAAAGTTTAGGGAGATTTGAGAACATTATGCCAAAAACAAAGACGGTTACGGCTCCATTAAGTCCTAAGAACTGCGCTACTCCATAATTTGCAATTACTAATGTTATGGTAAGCATCCATGAGTACTCTTTACTATAATCATGAAATGCTTGTAATATAAAGGTCCAAATAAAAGCTGAAATGACGCCAAGTATGCTTGATAGTACAAAGAAGTAGAATACACTTGTAGCAACGCCGCTTAATGATATGGTATTTGTTTGTATTAATGTTATAAGTATTAAAGGTATTATAAGCTGGACAGAGTCTGAAGCAACACTCTCAAAAACAAGCAAATTATTCAATCTTACATTTATTTTTGCTATTTTGCTAAGTGTTGGAAATACTGCTGAGCTTGGTCCTGCAAGAGCAAAGCCTATTATTAAAGAGAGTAAAGGGCTCCAGCCTGTTAACAGTCCTATTATTATTCCTAGTACCAGTCCTGTTGCTATAGCTAGAGGAAGAAAGAATCTAATTGATTTGAAAAGTTCAAGCTCTGATATGTCTATTCTTAGTCCAACATCAAATAAAATAAAGGCTATTGCTATTGAGCTAACCAATGAAGCTATATCTAAAAGTATGCTGCTGCCTTGTGGAACTATGAGGTGAAATATTGGGCCTATTAGAACCCCTATTATCATCAAAGGTAATGTTACAAGTATTTTGAGTTTATAAAAAAGAGCATTCAGTATAAATCCTAGGAAAACTATGCCTGAA
The DNA here is from genome assembly GCA_021850625.1 of Microcaldota archaeon. GTDB lineage: Archaea > Micrarchaeota > Micrarchaeia > Micrarchaeales > CABMGC01 > JAJZOD01. Next base: position 48,904 of record JAJZLJ010000006.1, read on the forward strand.
AAGATAAGAAAAAGTGTAGTAACATCAAGCATTTGAAATACCCAGTGTAGATTGCCCAGCAGGTTTTGTCCTGTGAGACAACTCAATATTTATCCTATTTATTATGGCGATCATTTTTCTTTCCCTGTTTGCTGATATATAACTATATATCTCATCTTTTGTATTGCTTGCTATTAAAATATAAATCTCTCCATCCCTAAATCTACCTGTCCTTCCCTTTCTTTGTATATTTCTTATCTCGCTAGGTATGGGTTCATAGAAAACAACAGAGTCAACATTAGGTATATCCAAGCCTTCTTCAGCAATTGAACTAGCTACTAAAACATCAAATTTTCTATCCCTAAACTCCTGTATTATGTTTTTTTGCATTTCCTGTGTCACTCCCTCTTTTTTGCCTACAAATGCCTTTGCAGAGAGCTCATTATTATTTAGATACTCTACTATCATCTTTATTGTAGATCTATACTGCGCAAAAACTATACTGCTCCTGCCTCTATATTTTCTAATTATATCTATTAAGGCTATTACTTTACCATGCTCCTCTCCTCTTTTCATTGCCTCTTCAGCCGTAGATACTGCCTTCATTATATTTTTATTTGAAAGTATGTTCTCCACACTTCTGCTCTTCTTTTCTTTATTTTGCATAGCCCTCATATATGTTAAAAATGGATAAATTCCCTCTGTAGTTAATAATTCATATGCATGACTTAGATTGAGCAGCTTAACATAACTAAACATAGCCCCCATTCTATAATTAGCGGCATTAATTTTGCTTATCTGATTTCCTGCGTCTATTAAGATACCTTTTGGTATTCTATCAAATCTTTTAAATCTAAGAAAACCCATCTTGTTTAAACTTCTGAGCGATACCTCGGCCTCTGGTTCTATCAATCTCGCTATGCTTCTTATGGTGTCAGTCATTTCAACTGGTATGGTAATTGTGTGTTTTTGTTTAACATAGCTTGAAACATCAGGATCACTGGAAACTCGTGCTTCTATATTTTTTATATTCAAAGCCTCTACAATTCCCATTATCTTTTCCTTTTTGCTTCCTGGAGATGCCGTAAGGCCTAAAATCTTAATATCTCTTATGTTGCATTCATTGGCAATATATGTATACGCATACTTTCCTACTGCTTTATGACATTCATCAAAAACAACAAGACCTACTTTTTCTAAAGACAATGTTCCGTCCTTTAAATCGTTTGCAACTGTTTGCGGCGTTGCCACTATTATTCTAGCTGCGTTCTCCATACTCTCTCTTTTTTTCTTCGATAAAGAACCTATCAATAAGAGAAGCTCCTTTTCATCAATCTTAAAAATTTTCTTGAAGTTATTGTAGTGCTGTTCTGCAAGAGGTTTTGTAGGGGCAAGAAATATAGAGAGTTTATTATCGTTAAGCTGTGAAGCTATCATAATGGCTCCAATCAAAGTTTTTCCTAGTCCGGTAGGCAAAACAACCAACGTATTTTCATTTCTTTTTATGGAGTTTATAATATTTTTCTGGTACTCTCGCACCTCAAGACCTTCGGTATTCATATACTGTGCAACTCCAGAAAACTCGCTCAATATGTCCATAACTTCTGCCATATATTTATAAGCATATCTTTATAATATTTAAAGCTATAAAATAACTTAGCATTATATCTATTATGTTGTGCCGTTGTAGCTCAGTCCGGGAGAGCGTTCGGCTGAAGACAAACTTTTTCAAAAAGGTTTGATCAAAAGCAGATACCGAAATGTCGTCGGTTCAAATCCGACCAACGGCAATTAAAATTATTGCTATACTACTATGTTAATACTTAGTTTCATACTATATCTTTTTATATTTAGGTCTTTTTATAAATACGGTGCATTAATGAATAAAAATGTCTCATATGTTATAGTAGCAATCTTGATAATAGCTGTGCTTTATGTAGCATTTACTTATACTTCTGGAGTTAAATCTGTTGCGACAAACAACAGTAAAACCTCAGTACAGCCTTCATCTTCTTCATCTAATACAGTACTTATGTCAATTCAATTAACAGATCCTCCACATGCACCATATGGCACACAAGCAATACTTATTTCATACTCTTCATTGGCAATTAAAGTAAACGATGCTAACAACTCATCATCATGGATTTATGGAAGTGGCAGTGGCCAGATAAATCTTATGTCAATAATTAATCTATCACAGGTTATAGGAAATGTTTATGTTCCAGCTAATGCAACAATAAATCAGATAAGATTCAATGTAACTTCAGCTTCTATAGAAATAAACAACACCAACTATTCAGTTACAGTACCTAGTGGTCAAATAACTACAAATATTCGTTCAAGTGCCAAAGCAGCAGCAAACTCAAGTATATTACTAGATTTATCTCCAACAATAGCTACAATAATAACCTCTAATTCTACTATATTTGTACTTGTACCTTCTTTAAAAGCAATAATTGTAGGTAGCACAGCGGTAAACTCAAATGCTCATAACTTGACAATAGGCGCAAGGGTTAAGCTTAACTCTTCAGAGCGTGTAAATCTAGAAAATTCGGTACCTAATTTAACTATATTGTCCTCCTCATTATCGCAAAACAATGCATCTACCTCATTCTCAGTTACAATAAAAAATAATGGGAACCAGAGTGTTGTCCTTAATCATATACTACTTTATGGCAATATAACTTCAAAGATATCAATAAATCAAACACCAATAATACAGATAAACGGTTCTATAGATGGAAAAGAAGGAGTAAATATCTCAAATATAAATATATCATCAAAAACAGGTATCGCTGGAAAGTTAAAGGCACAAACAAATTCTCCTCCAGCTGCTCCTTCAAGTCCAACATCAAACTCTGAAGTAAGTTCTAGTTTATCTATAACTGTAAACACATCAAACTCAAAAGATAACTCAAATATCGGATCAAGTGACAACTCAAATAGTACAATAAAAACAAATGAAACATCAGTCTCAGATAAGCAAAACTCTTCAATTTCATCAAAAGAAGGACTTAACAATACTGATAACGCATTAAATGTAGAAGAACATTTGGGGGTTAGCTTAGTAAACTTTAAGGTTCTAAACTTTTTAATAGCACAGAATGGAAATCTAACACTTCCTAGAGCTTATGCTGAGTTCGAAAATGTAGGTTATACAATACAACCTGGTGCAACAGCAACATTACAGTTTAATGGAGCAATAGTCTTCGGAAATGAAAATAGCGCTATATCTGCTGAAGTTTCACCTGGAAGAACTTATTCAATAAGGGTAGGAGGAGAGGAAGGAGCTTCAGCATCAGGCACTGTGGTTGCTTCATAGTATATTAAAATACATTTAGCCATTTGCTTGATAAAGCTTAAAGGAAGGTTTTTATTAATGCTCTACATATACTTCTAAAAATAAATGTGATATAAATGGGAAATAGAAATGTAATCTATGCAATGATAATGGCTCTAGTATTTTTTGCTTTGCCTTTCGCGGTAAACGCATCAAGTTCTATAAGCAACGGTTTGTCTTTTATTGTAATACGTCCATTAACAAATGGTTCTGTATCTTCAAATTCAAGTTCAGCTACAACAACTCCTCCAAATACTAACTCAACAAAAACAACAGTAAACACCACAAAAACTAATACCACATCAAATAACTCTACTATAAAAACAACAACTGCGGTTAACTCTTCAAAGAGTACTTCAGCACCAGTTACTTCTGCACCTGTTGTTTCTACACAAAATGGAAGTGGAGGTGTAACAACCCCTACAACATCTAGTTCAAATAATCTGGGCACCATTGTTGCTATAGTTGTTATAATTATTATAATAATAGCCGCATATTTGCTCTTAAAGAAACCAAAGACAACAACTACATAAAATACTTAAGTTTTTTATTTTTTTTATTTTTTTATTTACTTTTTTAATTTAATTTTTTATACGTTGTTTATTAACCTGCCTATTCTAAACACAAGTAATTTAATTTTTATATGTTTAAAGTTATTTGTGATAATATGAGCAATAAAGATGGAGCACATAAGATAAAGGAAATGGTGGTGTCATACGAAAAAGTAAGCACTCTTATGGATCAAGATACATATAAATGGCATCATGACACTCATTATGCCGGATATGTGAATAAAAGAAACGAGATAGAAAAGGAGCTACAAACCTCAGATAAAACAAAGGCAAATGCAAATTATAGTTTGTTACGTTCATTAAAGCTTGAAGAAACCTGGAATGCAAATGGCCAAATTTTACATGAAGTCTATTGGAGCACAATGGGCGGAGATGGAAAGTTTATTGAGTCTATGTCTATAATAAAAAAAATAAATGAAGATTTTGGTTCATTTGATAACTTCAAGACGGAGTTTGCCGCTGTAGGAAAGGCAGGCAGAGGATGGGCAGTTCTTGTATATGATCTTTTTAGTGATGGAAAATTAAGGTGCGTAATGTATGACTTCCATAATCAAGGCGGTATAGCAGGCTCCATTCCAATAATAGCAATAGATATTTTTGAGCATGCATACTATCATAAATATGGTCCTGATAGGGCATCTTACTTAACTGCGCTTATTGACAATATAGACTGGAAAAAAGCTGATGAAAAATACCAAAAGTATGTATCATTTAAAGTATAGTCAACTATAGCTTCCATTCTAAAAGTTAAGCATATTAATTGTTAAATTAGAATATAATTTATATTTTTCTTTTCTATAACTATTGGTCATTATTTGCATAAAGAATTTAAAGGATTAATTATTACTATTGTTATGCTTACATTGTCACTATTGTATCTAATATTTCCATTATCTTTTTCAAGCAGCTCCTTATCGGCAAATGTAAATGTAATATGTCCTTTTAAAGTAGAACTAAACTCTTTTCCTACATACATAAAATACTCTGAAATATCCTTAAATTACTCTATAACATCATTATATAATTGCAGCATAGGTAATATTTTTGGCTATCTAAACATAACCTCTAAAAACTCAAATTCTATAAAATATGAAAAAGTTATAAATTTATCTGGTCTAAACAAGAATTATAACTCAACAATTTTGCTAAATACTTCTTCTTTTCCAGATAACTTAACAATTAATCTTTCATTTTCAGGAGAGAATTTTTATAATACAACTAAAAAATCGCTTTTATTGATACTACCAGCAAATATTGTAATATCTAACTTCGTAGCAGTTCCAAATCAAACAAACGTAAACTCACAAATTATTTTTAGCATAAATCTTTCAAATATTGGAGACCTAGCTTCAAATAATATACTTATGAACTTATCAATTTCAGGTCCAGTTTCAAGTAACCTTACCTTTGATGAGCCTGCGTTATCTCCTGGAGAAAATGAAAATATTACAATAATAGAACCTGAAAATTTAACGTCTGTTCCAGGAAGATATAATGCAACTGTATTAATAACCTTTAATACTTCTGGATATCCGAATATAAAAGGCTATTTTAAAAAAAGAATAGCATATACTATACTGCAAAATCAGTATGGCACTTCTAGTTCACCATCATCTCCATCACCTCCTAGACCAAAAACCTTTATAACTTCATTTCCGCAGCTTTCAATACTAACAGTTCCAATATACATATCTACAGAACAAGGAACCCAAACCACATCTTCTCTAAATATATTTAATACCGGTTCTGTTTCAGAGCTTTTAAACATGTCAGTTCCACAAAAATTTTCAAGCATTATATCTTTCTCTTCAAAAAATATTTATATAAATCCTAAATCTTCTCTTTCCATATCCTTGAATTTCATTGGCAGTAATATTTTAGCACCAGGTTTTTATACCATTCCAATAAACATAACTACTCATATAATAAACGGCTCAAGTGAGACAGAAGAAGAGTTTGTAACATTAGATATCTATAATAGCACATATCTAAAACCCACTATCAGTACGCAAGTCATATTAACAAATAATACCTCTGACGCATTCGGAACAATTTATATTTCTGCACCTTTTAATAAGTCATTATCTAATATAACTTTAATTACAAAACTTCCTTTATCTTTAGCAAAAAATATTTCTCAGATCTCTGCATACGGTATTCAAAACAATTTAACTATTTCTAATGGATATTACAATATAAATTGGTATATACCTTATCTAAAAAGAGGCCAAAACACATATGCTTATTATCAAATAAAAAACATATCCGACCAGTCCTTTTTACAAAACACGCAGAATATATTTGCAGCTCAGTCAAACTTAACTCCATCAAGTAGTCTTGACATATTAAAAATAAATGTACCTACTTTCTACACCAACTCTACCAATCGTCTAACTATAACCTCTTTGTATACCGGAACTACCGACAGTAAGGTATCCTTTATATTGTCTAACTATGGGTCTTTAAACATAGAAAATCCGATACAAACATTTAATGTCTCTCCAAATAAGTTGTTTTATACCAACTTTAATATTTCAACTAACTCAAGCACAGGAACAATGTTGATAGCCCTTTTTATAAAAGGCACAAATGTTAATTATTCTTATTCTATACCTATATTAGTTACAAACAAAATAAATAACACTGAAATAAATACTAAAAAAGCTCAAAATACAATCAATTCAACAGCTTCGTCTTTTGAATACCTTATTAATTCAACAACAATTTATATGAGCGTTACTTTATTATTTTTATTCATACTAATAATATATTTGGTTACAAAAACGAATAAATCAAGATATAATAAAGAAAGAAGTCAGGAACTTAGAAGAATAAAGGATCAAGTAGAACGTAATTATGATAAAAAAAGCGATTAAATGGTACCATATATAATAAAAATATC
>JAJZLJ010000012.1 GCA_021850625.1 Microcaldota archaeon
GCAAAAGGCAATGCATTAAATCTTGGTGGAAAATACGGTTTAGAATGTATATATGGAATGCTTAAAAACGAAGAGCTAATAAAAGCAATGCAATCTAATGGCAAAGACATGTATACTTTATTAACTACTGCTATTGATTCAAGCAAAAAGAAATCAAATGTAGTACTACCTAACGTATTAGCAGTAACGAACGGTATTTCAGTAAATGAAAGTTTTTGGAAATTACAAAATAAAGCTCAAATTGAAAGTTTAGCAAACCTTCGAATATATTATTTGGAAAAAAACATTGCATCAAGTAAAGAAGCTGCAAGTAAGCTTTCTACAAGTTCTGCAGAAAGACTTATTTTTAAGTTTTTATCTGATGAGAAGGTAATGCAAAATGGAGAGCTACTTAAAAAATTAAATTCAGTTACATTGTCAAAGCTGTTTGCAGAACCAAACATCAACAAAAATGGCTTAGCTAAAAATCCTTCATTATTTATTCTAAATCAGACCTTTTTAGATCCAAATCCAAAAAATAACAATTATTTATTTAAAAACGTAAGCCAGGATGTAAAGGTTTCGCTGGCTTCAAATTCTGCGTTATTTGAGTCAATAATAGTTCCAGATTCAATAAAAAAGAGAATTATAACCTTATCTATATTTGAAAATATGAGTCCTGAAACACACGGTGCAATTTCTACTTTATTATTAAATAAAACTGCTATTCCGTTTGTACCTAAATCTAAGTTAAATATGTTCTTTTCAAAGATGGCTACACCATCTGTTATAAATGGTAACGATACACTGATATCTATAGTAAATGAAGTATTTTTATCAAGATCTATAAATTCAAATAAATCTGCTCTTTCAAATACTCCAGAAGCATTATACTCTTTATTTTCATCAGAAGCAATAGTTGCAAAATTTGGAGATGAAAAAATAAAAGATTATCTTGAAAAAGCAAATCTTCCAGTCAATATATCATCAATGAAATGGATTGAAATTAAACTTGGTATAATTAAAAACAAGGCTATAACGTTATCTGAATCTGAAATAACCTCCATAATTTCTGATAACGATGCAGGTATTAGAGCAGCACTAGCATCAAAGCCCGGTGTAGAGCTACTACTAAGCAATGATCAGATAAAAGCTCTTGTAGAGGATTCTGCTCCAATTGTCAGGATGGAAGCATTTAATAACATTCCATTATTAATTAAATATTATTCCATTTAGTTAGATATATAATAAATTAATATCTGATGAATACATGAAACAAAAAAATATCAATTTTAAAAAAAACGGTGCAGCAATAATAGTCCAGCCGGGTACCAATGTAAATACTCTTTTAAAAGAGCTAATTGATAAAAGAAAGACTAGAAAAAGGAATTAGTACAGTAAACTCTATTTTTACAAATTTTACATAAAGTATTTAAATTCTTGCTGAGAAGTAAGAATGGGGAAAATAGGCATTTGCCTTTTATTTGGTGGGAGAAATGGCAACAAACATGTTAGTTGTAGGTGGAAATGAATCTAAAAGGGTATTTTTACAGATAAAAAGACCTTATTTAGAAAATAGTACAGAAAATAAAAACAATGACAAAAGCAAGCTCTATTTGTCATATGCAGAGTCAGTATTTGCTACGTTAGGAAATAACGTTAAGAAAGGTAAAACTGGTCTTTATATTTTTGATAACGTCGAAGAAAAAGAGTATATTTATACGAACGCAATGCTTGGAGTTTTATATGCAATTTCAGGAGATAAAACTTTATCTGAAGATATGCTCAAAAAAATACGATCAACTAAAGATAAAGATGGAAATTATCCGCTTAATACATCAGAAAAAAAGAAAAGCAATCTGTCAAATCTTTTTGTATCAATGCTTGAGTATATGGTAGGGGATAGAAATGAAGCTGAAAGATTAGGTTCATTAAAAGGGGCAAAAAGAGGTCCAAAAGGTCTTTACTGTAGTGATATAGATGGAAGTATAGAACACACTTATCTAAATGCAATAAAAGGAATAGTGGAAGGGCAAAAAGGTTCTATTGGTAATGCAAAACTATTTTTAGAGAAGATAGAAAATGGCATACCAAAAAACAAAAGAGGGCTTTTTGGTTCATCAAGCATAAATTCCTCTGAATTGCCAGAGGTTAGCATTGCAATATCGCTGTTAAAGTACTATGCTAATGGACTCTCTGACTCTGAAGATTATATGCAAAGAGCACATTTTAGAGATTTAAAAAGTATCTCTGGAGTTTTATTGGAAGGAATATTCTATTATGTGCTTTCTGGAAGAACCTTGAATTAATTCAAAGAAGAGTAAAGGAATAAAGGCAAATTTAAACTATCTCAAATTTAAAATGATAATTTATAAGTCCTTCTTCTCCATCGGTATACATCTTTCTAAAAACCTGTTTAACCGTTACGCCTATCGCGACCTCCTTTCCGCTTTCTACAATATGGCCCTCAACCATTGGTCCTTCATCTAATTTTATAACTCCAACCACATATGGCGCACTTTCTTTAAATGCTTCCGCAGGTACGTGTATTTTTGTAAATGAAAATATCTTTCCATTTCCGCTGAACTGCATCTCTTCCATTTTTGTGTTTCTGCCGCAGTTCTTGCATACTATTCTAGGCGGAAAGTAATTGGTGTTGCAATTTTTGCATACATTACCTACTAGATTATACCTTGCATTAAATTTTCTCCATGCACTTGCAGATGCTTTTTCCATATCACTCACTAATTAGCTCTTTTCATTATGTGGACAACTGCAGTTGCTCCACTTCCTCCAACATTATGGGTCATTCCTATCTCCGCTTTAGTTACCTGTCTATTTTTTGCTTCGCCTCTTAACTGCTGTGTTATCTCCACTGCCTGTTTTATTCCTGTTGCTCCTACTGGATGTCCACAACCTTTAAGACCTCCGCTGGTGTTAACAGAGAGCTTAGAGTTAAGTTTTGTCTCACCATTAAATATTGCAGCTGCAGCTTTACCTTTTTCATAAAAGCCTAGATCCTCCATTGCAAGTATCTCTGCAATAGTAAAACAGTCATGCACCTCTACAACGTTTATATCCTTAGGCGTAACATTTGCCATTTTATAAGCATGGTTTGCGGCTATTTTTGTTGCCTTAATTTCAGTAATAGAGTCTCTTTCAGAAAGACTTAATGTGTCGCTAGCCTGCGAGCTCGCAATTATCTTTATCGGAGTATCATTGTACTTTCTAGCCTTTTCTAATGGTGCTAATATTACAACTGCTGCTCCATCAGAGATTGGAGAACAATCAAAGACCTTTAAAGGTTCTGCAACAATCTTTGAGTTTAAAACATCACTTATGGTTATTGTTTTTCTAAACTGCGCATACTCATTCTTAGCTGCGTTTTCATGGTTTTTTACCGCTACGCTTGCTAACTGTTCTTCAGTAGTTCCATACTCATACATATGTCTTCTTGCCATAAGCGCGTACAGTCCTGGAAATGTTATTCCTTGGCTAAGCTCCCATTCCTGATCTCCAGCTCCTCCTAATGCAGTTGTGGCCTCAGAGGTTGTAACATCAGTCATTTTTTCCACTCCTCCAACAACTACTATATCATGTATTCCGCTTGCAACCGCCATATATCCCTGTCTTAATGCACTTCCTCCGCTTGCACATGCATTTTCTATTCTTACGGCAGGTATATTCTTAAATCCTAATTGATCTGATAATAATGCTGCCATGTGCTCTTGGCCTACAAATCTTCCTGAAGCCATTGTGCTTCCATAAACTATCTCTACATCTTTGCTGCTTATGTTTGCATCTGTTATTGCTTTAACTCCTGCTTCTGCCATAAGCTCTCGCATTCCATGTTCCCATCTTTCTCCAAACCTTGTAAGTCCTACTCCTATTATTGCTACATCTCTCATATACTCACCACTTTTTAATTCCTCCCCTATTTTTCAGGTATATGGAATAATCAATGTATATCTTTCTTGTTTCTATTATATCCTTTACCTTTACCGATCTGCCTCTTTTGTTTTCTATACCTTCAGATACCTCTATCGCAAAGGAATCACTTCCTGCTCCAGAACCAAAGCTTGTAAGAAGTATCTTTTCTCCTGGTTTAGCTACGTCAAGAACTGCGGCAAGTCCAAGCATGGATGCTCCTGAATAGGTATTTCCTATCATCGGTGTTAAAAGGCCATCCTTTACCTGTTTCTCTTCGAATCCTAAGGTCTTAGCAACATTAAGTGGAAACTTTCCGTTAGGTTGATGAAATATCGCATATGAAAAGTCTGATGGTTTGAATCCTGTTATTTCGAATAGTTGTTTTGTAGCTCCTATGACATGTTTGAAATAAGCCGGCTCTCCTGTAAATCTTCCACCATGAGAAGGAAAAGAAGCACCTTCTCTTCTCCAAAAATCTGGCGTATCTGATGTAAAGCTTGTAGTTTTAAGTATCTGTGCTACATACTCATTTTTTTCATTTCCTAATATAAAAGCTGCGCCACCGGCACTAGCCGTATACTCAAGTGCATCGCTTGGCCTTCCCTGGGAGGTATCGCTTCCTATACTCATTCCGTACTTTATCATCTTACTATCTACCATTCCCATTACCATCTGTATTCCAGCTGTTCCTGCTTTACACGCAAACTCAAGGTCAGCTGCGGTTAATTTATTTCCAGCTCTAATTGCTTGTGAAACTATTGTTGCTGTAGGTTTAACTGCATATGGATGTGATTCAGAACCAACATATATTGCACCTATTTCTTTTGGATCTACTCCGCTATGTTTGACCGCTCTCCTTGCTGCCTCTACAGCTATGGTTGCAGCGTCTTCATCTATAGATGGAACGCTCTTCTCAGATATATTTAATCCTTTTTTAATGCTTTCTGGATCCTCATTCCATACCTTTGCTATCTCCTCTACCTTTATTCTGTATCGTGGAATGTCAACTCCGTACCCTATAATACCTGCCATAAAATCAAGTAGAACTTTTAATTAAGAATATTAATATACATATGTCCTAGTTAGTTATTTGTCTAACACCCTTGAGTGTTTAGTAATCTAAATTATCTTTTTAATAAGCAGTAAGCTTTTTTGATCCAAAAGTGCAAGTTTTATTTCATAAGGTGTATTGAACTCATCAATAAGTATGATGGTGCCATCACTTCTTTTTATTACATTCTTTCTAGTTATTGTCAAAACATTCAATGGTCCAAAGCTTGTAATTAACTGCCACTTTATTCCATCTCCTGTCATACTTATTTGTTTAACTCCTATTACTATTGGCTTAAAGTCATTTAACAACATAGATTTTAACAATACTTCTTTAGATCGTGCGTTGAGTTTATTAATATCCCTTATTATAGCAGCTTCCTTACCCTCATAATCTTTGTCCTTATCTCTTTCATATAATATAACTATATTCGGATTAGAAATAGGAAATGGACGTTTTGGTCTTAAATCTTTAAATACCTTACCCTTTATTTTTATATCTACAAAACTGCCTCGTTTTCCATCTGATATGTTTATTTCTTTTTCATTTTTAAGCATTTTCAAGTAATCTGAGAGTTCAAGTTTTTTCTTAGCTGCAGGCAAACCATTTATATTTTTTTCTTTAAATAAATTATATAATACCTTCTTTTTTTCAAATAATACGCTAGGCCTTCCTTCTTCAACAAGCTTTCCTTTATTCATGACTAGCACATAATTTGAGCTCATCACCTCATCGACATTATGTGTTATCCATATAGCTGTTTTTCCTTTTATCAATTTAAGTATGGTGCTGCTAACAGCTCTTGCGCTGAAAGCATCAAGATTTGATGTAACTTCATCAAGTATTATTATCTCTGGATCTATTATCATAGCTCTTGCAAGAGATACTTTTTGTCGTTGTCCTCCAGATAATGAAACTCCACGCTCTCCAATAATGGTGTCATATCCTAAAGAAAATCTCATTATGTCATCATGAATTTCTGCTGCTTTGCTTGCTGCAATTATTTTTATAGGGTCTACATTATTTTCAAGATAATAGGATATGTTATAAATCAAGGTGTCATCAAAAAAGGCAGCGTCCTGCGGAACATACGCTATTCTTTTTCTATACTCAGCAATGCTTAATTTATTTATATCGACATTTCCTAAATATATACCTCCTTTATCTGGTTCATAAAAGCGCATAATTAACTTTGCCATGGTTGTTTTACCAGAACCACTCCTTCCAACAATTGTGGTGAGCTTTCCTTCCTGCATAGTTGCTGTAATGTTCTTTATTACCGGGAGCAATGGTTCATATCCAAACCAGACATTTTTGAATGAAACTATGCTGTTTTTAATATTCTGTCTCTTTTTGCTTCCATCATCATTAACTACCTGCTTTACTTCAAGTATCTCCTTTATTCTATCTCCTGATGTTATTGCTTGTTGAACAAAGGGTAGTATATTTCCTAACTGGTTAATTGGCGAGTAGAACATGCTCATGTACGCTATAAAAGCAGTTATTATCCCTAATTCAAGATTTCCTGATATTACAAGGTTTCCTCCTATCCACCAAATAAGTATAGTTGCCATAGATGTAAGAAATCCTACAAGAGGCCATCGTATATAATTTAATTTAAGTACGTCCATCTGAGAGTTATAATACTCATTCAATACTCCGTCAAAATTTTTGCTTTCATAATCCTCATTTACAGTTGCCTTTACTACCATATAATTTGGCATGACATCCGATATTTTAGATATCATATCAGCTCCCTGGCGGTAGTTTTTATGATAAATTTTGCTTGCTTTTTTTCTGTAATCGACTATTATTAAAACAATAAACGGTATCGGTATTAGGACATAAACTGCAAGAACTGGGAAAAGGCTGAAAAGTATGGCGCTTATGCCTATTATAGTTAGCATATTTATTGCTATGGTTGGTATCCCATATGCCATAAGCCACTGCGTATTACCAACATCATTTATAAGCCTGGACAGTATCCTGCTTGTTGTTGTTTTTTCTATAAACGCTGAAGGCAATCTTATTGAGTGTGAGAACAATCTGCTTCTTATATCTTTAATTATTCTATTTCCAGTAATGTTAAGAGCATATGTTTGTAGCATTCCAAGAAGGGCGCTAACTCCGTAAGAGAGGGCTAAAATAAAGGTTAACTCTATGAACAGTGAGTTTGAATGCGTTCCTGACAATAATACATTATCTATCAATACAGAAAGAAGATATGGCGGTATCAAATTTATTATTACGGTAAGCATTGATACAATTCCACTAAATATCAAAAGATACTTGTGCTTTGAAACATATCCGTATAACCACATCACTGTGCTTATTTTTTTAATAGTCTTTTTTTCTTTATCTTCAAATTTGAGCTCTACATCCTTTTCGTTTTTAATATACTCGTTTATTGCATTTGAAAATCTATTGAAATTTTCCTCTTTTTTCTTTGTGAAGTATGCTATTTCATTCTCTTTTCCATAGGTTGTTTTTATTATAAGCTTGCAGATACCTACTCCAACTTCAATATATGCAGAATCTATCTTGTTACTTTCTATGCTATATATTATTTTATCGTTATAACTAACCTCTAACTTATGTTTATCTGCGACTATTGTTTCTTCCCCCAAAACAAGATCATGAGTGAGGTCAGATTTTATTGTTATCATAGGTATGCCAGTAAAAAGTTCAGTCAAAGAACAATAAAAATCTTTGTGTGCGGCATATAAATGGTTATCTTAAATTCGACTTTGTACTACCATTATAAATAATAGTTAGTATATAATATTAGTGAATAAGAATTAAAGTTTAACAGAATTTAAGTACAGCTTTCACAGCTTCTTCTTAAGGCCGTTATATATTAAAAATAAAACATACTTGATCTAACATTTGATTAAGAAATTAAAAATTACTTTTTAAGAATTTATTTTGAGATCTTAAGTGTTTTTGCGGCTAAACAAATATTCTTATTCTTTTACTTCTTTTATCTATTTAATACTTAGATGACGACATGCAAAAAATAAAAGACATGCAAAAAATAAAAATGCTAGTGTGCGATTTAGACGGCACACTTGTAAAGTCTCATAGTTCTTCTCCTAGCATTTCCACAATAAAATTGTTAAAAGCAATCTCCAAAAAAAATATTGATTTGGTATTATCCTCTGGTAGAAGTTATGATTATCTTTCTGGCTTTTCAAGGGCTTTAGGATTAAATACTATAATAATATCTGGAGATGGTTCATCTATACATTATAATAACAAAAAAATAAAGTTAGTCAAAAAAAGAAAAATGCCAAATCCATTGCGAAAAAAGCTAATCGAAAAATTCCCTAAGCTTGACGTATCTTACTGGGGACATGGGGATGGATTAAGAATTGATATAGAAAAGCAAACAAAAAACAAAAAATCACAAATAATACGTTTTGTCAAATCTACTGCAATGGCAATTAATTACACGGGACTTATAATATGCTATCCCGACCTTATCGATGTTGGGAATCAAGATTCCGATAAGGGACTAGCTCTAGAAAGGTTAATGAAACTGCATAATGTTAAAACACAGGAAGTCATAGTGATTGGAGATTACAAAAACGATGTTCCAATGATAAAAAAAGCCGGTATGTTTATTTTTATAGGAAATAAAACAAAACATCGACAAAAACATATAATGAGATTCGATACTATTGAAAAAGCGTTATTCTACGTCAATACTATTTGCCAATAGCCACCAACGACTAATTTTGCTAACTTTTCGGTGTATCTTTTTTACTTGAAATATGTATAAAGGTTTATATACTTTTTTGTATAAAGTAGTAGTGCTTTATACTCCGAGGAGTTGCTTTGCAACACTCTTGGTAATGAGGCTTTTTAAGCCAAACCAAAATAGATTGATTAAATGAGCGATCTTAATAATGATCTTAGACTTGTTATTGACACAGGTAAGTATACTTTGGGCAACCGTGAGGTAGTTAGAAGCATAACCGAATCAACTGCAAAAGCAATAGTGCTTGCTTCTAAAGGTAAAAAGAGCATAGTTGAAGATATACTGCATATGTGTAAAGTAGCAGATATACGTGTCATATCATATAATGGTAATTCAATAGAGCTAGGTGCATTATGCGGTAAACCATACGCAGTAAATGTATTAGCAATAAATGAGCCAGGAAATTCTAATATTTTAAAAGAGGAATATGTATAGGTGTTATGTTTGCCAAATGGAGAGTTTTCAGCTAAGGAACTTGTAAGAAAAAGAAAGAAGCAGAGACTACTTAATAAGTGGTGGAAAAGAAAGTACTTCAAGCTTAAGCAAAAATACGATCCAGTAGGAACAGTTCCAATGGCAAAGGCTCTTGTACTTAAAAAGTTCGTGTTGCAGCAAAAGCAACCTCACAGCGGTTTAATAAAATGTGTTAGAGTTCAGTTGATTAAAAATGGAAAGATAGTCGGAGCATACGTTCCTTTTGATGGTTCTATAAACATGATAGAGGAGCACGACGAAGTAACAATACAAGGTATGGGAGGATCACAAAGAGGTCAGATGGGCTGCATACCTGGTTTAAAATACAGAGTAATAGCAGTAAACGGTGCTGACATATTCCAAGTTGTAAAAGGTAAAAAGGAGAAACCTAAGAGGTAATAGTTATGGCAGAAACAATTAACACTAAAGATATCAATGATTCTGAAGAGATTAAAACAGAACAGGTTCAATCTAACGTTGAACTTTTAGATAATAAGACCCAAAGAAAACCAAGAAGAACTGTTAGATCAGAATCAGAGGTATCTACAACCGACTCGGTAAAACCTTCTAAAGGAAAGGCTCTATTATTTGGAAAGTACAGCACTTATGACATAGTAGTAGGAGACGAAAGCGTAAGAAATTACGTAAGATTTAATGGCCAGGTTTTTCCTAACATGTATGGGAGAAGAAGATATCACGCTTATTACCACGCACATCTAGACATAATAGAAAGATTGGTAAACAAAATGATGAGAGGAGGTACAGGTAAGAAGGTAGGCGGAAAGGTTATAAGAACAGAAGGAAGGCTTCAAGGTAAAAAGCTAAAGGTAATGCGAATTGTAGAAAGTGCATTCGAGAGTATAAATAAGAAAACCGGAAAGAATCCTGTACAGGTTTTTGTAGATGCTCTTCAAAATGCTGCTCCAATAGAAGATACTACCAGAGTAAGATATGGTGGTATTTCATATAACGTTGCTGTAGGTATTAGTTCTAATAGAAGAGTAGATGTAGCATTGAGAAATATAGCTCTTGCCGCTTTGATAAACGCGTTTAATAAAAAGAAAAAACTTTCAGATGCTCTGGCAGATGAGCTTGTGCTTGCTGCAGACAAATCCCCAGATAGCTATGCTATAAAGAAGAGACTTGAGGGAGAAAGAATCGCCAAGAGGGCAAGATAAATTGTGAGTTTATGGTTAGGAAAGAGTTCGTTGCAGAAGAAGTAGCAAAGATAATGCATGATAAGGAGAGAATAAGGAATGTGGCTATAATAGCGCACGTTCACCATGGAAAGACTACTCTTACAGATTCATTACTTGCGCGTGCAGGAATAATCTCAAAAAGTGTAGCTGGAGATGCTCTTTATACAAACTATGAAGCTATAGAAAAGGACAGAAGAATGACAATTAAATCAGCTGATATATCTCTTTCATTTACTTATAATAATAAGGATTATATAATAAATCTTATAGATACTCCTGGCCACGTAGATTTCGGCGGCCATGTAACAAGATCAATGAGAGCAGTTGACGGAGTCGTTTTGGTGGTTGATCCAGTAGAAGGAATAATGCCTCAAACAGAAACGGTACTAAGACAAGCACTTCAAGAAAGGGCAAAACCTGTTCTTTTTGTCAATAAAACAGACAGACTTCTAAATGAACTTAGATTAACGCCAGAACAAACCTTTGAAAGACTTCTTAAATTAATAAATGATGTAAATGTAATGATAAAACGTTTTGCTCCAGAAGAGTATGGGGATAAATGGCAGGTAAGCGTTGAAAACGGAAGCGTATGTTTTGGTTCTGCTTATAAAAAATGGGCAATATCAACAAGAATAATGGAGAAATATAAAGTTACCTTTAAAGATATATTCAAGCTTACACAAGAGCAAAATGAAACTAAACTTCAAGAGGTTGCACCAATAGATGAGGCAACATTATCTATGATGATAGAGCATTTGCCAAATCCAAAACAAGCTCAGCCTTACAGAATACAAAAGCTGTGGCATGGAGATTTGGAAAGCGTAGATGGAAAGGCAATGACAACAGTAGATCCTAATGCTAAAGTTAATATAGTAATATTCGGAATTGCAAATGATCCGCACAGCGGTGAAATAGCAATAGGAAGAGTTTTCTCAGGTTCTGTAAAAAAAGGGACAATGCTTTATACCACCGGAGTTCTAGAGCCTCAAAAGGTCCAGCAAGTAGGAATATATATGGGTCCAGAAAGAGTCCCTGTAGATCAGATCTCAGCTGGAAATATAGCTGCATTAGTAGGTCTTAAAAATATCTCAATAGGAGATACAGTAAGCGAGAACAATATAGAACCTTTTGAACAGATAAAGCACTACTCTCAACCGGTAGTTACTAAAGCAATAGAGGCAAAGGACACAAGAGATCTTATGAAGTTAATAGAAGCACTGCGCCAACTTTCCAAAGAGGATCAAACAATTCAAGTAGAACTTAACCAAGAAACAGGAGAGCATTTGGTAAGCGGTATGGGAGAGTTGCATCTTGAAATAATAGAGACGCATATAAAGGATGATTATAAAGTTGACATAACTACCTCAGAGCCTATTGTAGTTTATAGAGAAACAATAGAGGGTGAAGCAAAGGATGTTGAAGGTAAAACTCCAAACAGGCATACACGTTTTTATGTCGATGTAAAACCACTAGATCCTGCGGTATTTGAGCTTGTAGAAAATGGAACAATAAAGAATGGAAAACCAAAAGGCAAGCAGTACTTAGATGACTTAATAAAAGCAGGAATGCAAAGAGATGAAGCCCGTGGAATAGTTGATGTTGCAAATGGAAATATGTTAATAGATGCTACTCACGGAGTTCAGTATCTTGATGAGGTAATGGAGCTCTTAATAGAAGGTTTTGAGGATGCTATGCACGATGGACCACTCGCAAGAGAAAAATGTTCAGGTGTGAAGGTTCTTATAAAAGATGCAACCATTCACGAGGATCCTGTTCACAGAGGTCCTGCTCAGATAATACCTGCAATAAGAAGACCAATATATGCAGGTATGCTTATGTCAGGTGTATCATTATTAGAACCTAAACAAAAGTTTACCATAAACATACCTCAAGAGTACTTATCTGATATAATCACGTTTGTACAAGGAAAGAGAGGACAGATAGTTGACATACAACAAGAAGCAGAACAGGCAACTGTCCTTGCAAAAATGCCTGTAGCAGAGGTAATAAAAGGCTTCTCTAATGAAATAAGAGGTCTTACTGCAGGAAGGGCAATATGGTATCCAGAGTATGCAGGATATGAAAAACTTCCAAAGGATCTTCAAGATAAGGTAGTTAGAGAGATAAGAAAGAGAAAAGGACAGCCTCCAGAACCACCTACGGCACAGCAGTTTATGGATTAATTTAAATTATATTGAACCAATGAAATGAGGTAATAAAATGGCAAAATCTTATGTGAAATTCGAAGTATCTAAGGAAGTTTCTGAAAAAGCGCTTGAAGCTGTAAGGCTTGCAAAGCAGAGCGGTACCGTAAGGAAAGGAGTAAACGAAGTAACTAAAAGCGTAGAGCGCGGCTTATCAACTCTAGTAATACTAGCAGAAGATATAGAGCCAGAAGAGGTAGTTATGCACATACCTACTCTATGTGAGCAAAAGAAAATAAGTTATGTATATGTTCCTACAAAACTCGAGCTTGGAAAAGCAATAGGCATGAGCGTACCTTGTTCATCAGTAGCAATAGAAAAAGCAGGAGAAGCTCAATCAGCAATAAATGAGGTTATCTCTAGAGTTACAGGAAAGGCTCCTGAAAAGAAAGAATCAGAGCAAAAAGAAAAGAAGCCTGAGCAGCATGCAAAGAAAGAGAAGAAGGAGCAAAAGCAAGAGGTAAAGGAGTAATTTCAAGTGATTTTAATGGCAGAAAATAAAACTGAAGAAGAAGCAAAAACCAAGGAAGTTAAAGTAGAGAAGAAAGAGACAACACCTGCCACTCAAGAAACTCAGAAAGCTCAGCAAAAGAATGACAATACTATATTCGAAGGATACCTTGCAGAGGTAGTCGATGTGGCAAAAGGAAGGACCGGCATATATGGCGAAATAAAGCAGGCAATGTGCAAGATAATGCAGGGTAAGGATAAAGGAAGGGTCATACGAAGAAATCTTTCTGGAAAGATAAAGAAAGGAGATATGATAAGGCTTCCTGACACAAGCAGAGAAGATAAGAGGATAATGGCAAGGTAATTTTATGAAATGTTCATATTGTCAAAAAGATATCGAGTCCGGCACTGGCTTCGCATTTGTTAGAAAAAGCGGTGTTGCAAGATATTTCTGCTCTAGAAGATGTTATAAATTCAATATAGTTTATAACAGAAAAATAAGAAGCAAAGAACAGGCCAAATAAGAACTCTGATCTTATTCTTTTTTATCTTTTTTTTATTTTTAATTTTTATATTAAGTTTTATATTAATTT
>JAJZLJ010000013.1 GCA_021850625.1 Microcaldota archaeon
TTTACCATATAAATACACCTTGATTAACAAGTCGCAGTGAATAAGGCAGGTTAAATTTAAATACTTATCAGAAAGAACTGTTTATGTAAATAAAGAATAATTAAAAGTAATATTTAAGACGACAAATCTATAAAAATATGAATAGTGGAAATGCATGTTTTATTAGAAAAACCCTAATATTTTTACTCTGTTTTTTCATTTTTTAATAGAACAAAACACCAATAAGTAAATAAATAAAAAAATAAAAGAGCTAAATAGCTTATTATTTATACTTAATAATGGCAGGAATATTTTCAATTAAAGGTCTACTTGCCCCAGAGTTCCCTGAGGATACAGTTTGGTTAAATATAAAAAATAAGATTAAATTGAGCGATTTGAGGGGTAGAGTAGTACTTCTTGATTTCTGGACATACTGTTGTATAAACTGCATACACATGCTGCCGATACTTGAAATGTTAGAGTCAAAGTATGAAAATAAGAAAGTAGTTATAATAGGCATTCACTCTCCCAAGTATAAGTTTGAAAAAACTCCAGAAAATGTCAAAGAGGCAATAGAGAGATATGAAATAAAACATCCAATTATACTTGATAGCGAGATGAAGATATGGAAAAGATATGGCATAGAAGCATGGCCTATGTTTGTTATCATTGGACCAGATGGAGTTATAAGAGATAAGATTGCAGGAGAAATTAGCTTTGATGATCTTGATAAAAAACTTTCGGATATTATTAAAAAGTACAATAAAAATATGCTTAAAAAAGAGCCAGTTGCATATACTTCCAAACTAATCAAAAAAGGAGGTATTTTGAGATATCCAGGAAAGATTGCAATTTCACCTAACCAAAAGCTAATTGCCATAGCAAACTCAAATATGAACAATGTAATACTGATAGATAAAAAAGGAACAATTATACATAAAATAGGATCAGGAGCAAAAGGTGCAATAGATAGTAGTATGGCTAAATCTACATTTTTTAAACCTCAAGGAATAACATGGCTTGATAATAATACAGTATTAGTTGCGGATACTTACAACCACAAAATTAGAATGATTGATCTTGACTCTGATAAGGTAACAACAAAGGCAGGCAATGGACTACAAGGAGCCCCATTAAAATATCTGGAAGAAAAAATAGCATTAAAGGCAAAACTTAACTCACCCTGGGATATAGTAGTAGGGAAAAATACCGCTTATATAGCTATGGCAGGCTCACACCAGATATTGGCATATGACCTTGATGATACAATAAGCTACTTTGCAGGGATAGGCTATGAGGACATAGAAGATGGTGATTTTAAGCACTGCTCCTTTGCGCAGCCCAGTGGACTGTCTTTAAATAAGAATAATATCTATGTTGCTGATAGCGAGGCTTCTGGAATAAGAAATATCTCGCTTAAGAATAACTTTGTGAGCAGCATAGTAGGTTCTGGGCTTTTTGTTTTTGGAGATAGTGTAGGTAGAGTTGATGAGACTCTTCTACAGCACCCATTAGGAGTAAATTACGATGATGGAGTATTATTCATAGCTGATACATATAACAACTCAATAAAGGAGATAAATCTTTCAAAAAAACTCTCCGTAAATTTAATTTCAAAGGAAGAACACTCAGTATGCAAAGTAAATGATCCTAAATGTGATACACTTGGACTTTTCGAACCATCAGATGTTAAATCTGATGGAAGATATCTTTACATATCAGACACAAACAACCATTTAATAAGAAGATACGACAAAAACAAAAAAATACTTGAGACCATAACTATCAAATAGGTATTTCATTTACATCTACTTGACATCATCTCCGCATCATCTCCTATTCAAGTAACAATGCTTTTTATCACTAATGAATTTATTAAATTAAAAACAAAGATAAAAAGGATAAATAAAACATGAAAAATAAAAATAAGATAAAAGATAAATAAAAACAAAAAAGCAAAGATTATAGTAGTGTTTGATCAGCTACCTCAACTTCGGTAACGTCCTTTACTGCCTTTAGTTTTTCTTCTATTGCTGTGCTTCCTTCTTCGTCAGTATGAACAAACATTACCTTTATTACCTTTATTCCAAAAGCAACATCTTCAAGTTGTATACTCTTTGGCTTTAAGGTCTTAATTATGCTATCTCTTACCTCAGTTTCCTTTCCGGTTTCTGTATATATCTTAAATATTGTAGCTACATCTCCCATTATGGTCCCTCAAATTTGCATGCTTTGCATATATAAGTAGTATGATTAAGACGGCACTCTTCGCATCTAACTATCTCTTCTTCTGAACAAGAAGGACATTTAAATAGAACATACTTATCAGTAAGCTTACCGCATGATGTACAGATCTTTCCTAGTCTTGCCATTAAATCACAATAATTAATAGTTATAGTTACATGAGCAAGCTATATAATAGCTAACTCATAAATGTATAAAAGATTTTATCAACAAAGATATATAAAATGTTTGTTTGGACATGTGGCGTAACTTGGATAGCGCATCGGCTTGCGGAGCCGAGGGTTGCGGGTTCAAATCCCGCCATGTCCGTAAACTCTTCTTTAAACCTTCTTCTTTAAACCTTTATTTTTTTGAAATATTATTCTGAGCGTATAGCCTTTACAGGATCTACGCTTGCAGCTTTCCATGCAGGATAAAGACTTGATAAAAGGCTTACTATAACTGCTATAAATATCGCAATTATAACTATACCAGGAGTTATTACAGGTGTAAATGAACTACTTGAGATTGAAGAGCTTGATGAACTTCTTGATGGAGAGTTTGCAATTGCAACGCCTCCTCCAGCAGATGATCTTCCAGCAAATGCAGATCCTCCAGAAGCTGCCTGTGGAGCACCAGATGTTGCACCAGCACCGGTTCCACCACCCCCTGAAAGCAGGCTAGGTAGTATATATGAAGCGCCTGCGCCAATACCTACACCAACTATACCGCCAAGAAGACCGATTATAAGAGCTTCTGATAAAAATAAAATAAGTACATCTTTTTTCTTAAATCCTATTGCCTTTAATATGCCTATCTCTCTTGTTCTCTCGGTTACAGAAACCATCATTATACTTAAGATGCTTATTCCTGCAACTATTAAGGAGATTCCAGCTATGCTCCCTAAAAGCACGCTTATTGAGCCTATTATAGAAGATACTGTAGATGCAAGTGCTTCTACAGAAAGTATTCCTACGCCGTTGCCATATATATTTTTTAGAAGTGAAGAAAGAGCAGGTACACTTGAGGTGTTCTTTGCTTCTACTAAAATTATGTTGTATGAGTACTTTCCAGTTATACTTATTGCATTTTGTAGTGGTATAAAGATTGAGGTATCTGGAGATACCAATAGCGATGAACCATACTGATTAAGTATACCTGTAGAGATAAGAGTTATGCTTTTTGTGCCTTCTCCTGGAATATGTTCTGTAAGGTATACAGGCTGATTTATAGTTACTGATGGAGTACTCTGAGTACTGGTTGGAAACGCAACATCATATCCAATCAATGCGGTAGGGAGTGACGAGTCATTATAAGTAGTTCCAGAGTAAAGATTTATACTTCCTAATGCATTAGAAAGAACTGAGTTTGAAATGCCATAAACCGTTACTGTTTGTTGTACTCCTCCGGTGGTTATGTTTGCAGGAAATCTTATTATAGGTATAGCTACACTGACATTTGGAAGAGACTCTATTTCTGCTATATCTGCATTTGTAAAGATATGAGAAGAGGAGGAAGTTAAAAATATTGCTGTTGGACCTATGCTTTCTAATGACTTCGAAATACTTGCAGAAATTCCACTAACTAACGAAGTAAGGGCAACTATTGCAGCTATGCCTATAACTACACTTAAGACTGTTAATGCTGTTCTGAACTTTCTTTCAGAAACACCCTTTATCCCAAGAGTAAGTATATCTTTTAACTTCATTGATGCGCCTTTGTTCTTTTGCTATTTTTTCTTCTCTTGTAAAAGTAGTAAACAAGTATTACTATAATGATAATAATAGTTATGATTAAAATTATTGGTACGCCTCCCCCACCTTTAAAGTTACGGTATGCAGTTGCGTTCCCAGATGCTTGAGATGTTGCAACGTATGCGCCAGAACTTGTTATAAATGTAGCAGTGCTTTTTGAGATATTTACCGGAAATATAATTGTTTGATTAATTTGCTGGTTAAGATTGTTTAGATAAGAAACCATTATAGGTATATTATATATTCCTGGCTTAAAGGATTGGGAAATTAAAAAGCTTAGCGTAAACGCCGTTGGAGTATCTACTGGTATGCTTCCTAATGACGTAGTATTTTCGCCTTCTATGCTTATTCCCTTTATAGGTTCTGGAGTTATTGATACAGCAGATGCTGTTTCTGAGCCTATATTGTTTAATGTTGAGGTCAATGTAAATGATGAACCTACAGTTGGAGATGAAGGAAGAATTACAGTATTTATATTTGTTAGCTCAATGTTGCTTGGTGTCAGAACATTCAATAGAAGAGTTGTACTCTCAGGTTGTCCATTTAATATATATGAAACAGCTGCAGAGATGCTACCCACAGTGCTTGATGAAGGCGTTAGATATAATGATATTGGCATCTTGACCTTTGAATTGGGCAGTATAGTTGGGAAGTTTATTATTCCATCAGAGTCCAGCAACGTTATAGGGCTTGATGGCGTAAGAGTTATAGTAAGGTTTTTTATAGGATATGAAGAAGTATCATATGCAACTATACTCGTATTTTGAATGTTACCTGACTCTATGCTATTATTTAATATTGATATAGAAACGCCATTATTATAATTAGGTACAGCGTATGTATCGACTGTAGTAGCTATAGAAGTATTGTAACCATAAGGCGTTATATAGTTATAATCAAGATTTAGAGTTACAGGCTGTCCTGCAGAACTTGAAGGAAGATATGCATAGAAAAAAACATTTTTTGTAGTGTTTGGCTCTATGACACTTATCTTAGAAGGTTGTGTTAAAATGCTAGCTCCAGATATTGATATCTCTGGAGATAAATCAGATGCTTTTCCAGATCCGGTATTCTTTACTTGTAATGTTACATTATTTAATTCTCCTGCGATAAGAGGTTGGTTTTTTACCGAGAATGAAAGATCTGGGCTTCCATATAAAGGTATACTTAAATTATACTCCTGTGTTGAACGTATTGTATCGTTTGTATAGTTCCAAGAGATATAGAATGGATAGGATAAGACTGTATTGTTACCTGCTGAAACGTTTTTAGCTATATTAAGATTAAAAACCATATTGAAAATAGAGTATGGAGCAAGATTGTTTAAATAGTAAGTTGCGAAAGAGGAGCCGTTAAAATCAGATATGCCACCATAAAGTTCCAAGTATCCTTTTAGATCTATAAAGTTGCATGAGCCACCATAATTTTCAAGCGTAACTGTAAGAGGTACATCATTTATTCCAGGTCCTGCAGAGATGATATGGGTAGCATTGCCCCAGGTTACGCCTATAATTTTAAAGTAATTAGAAGCTGGAATTAAATTACACTGCGCTTGTGAAGCTGAGCTAGTGCCCAAGAACATAAAAATAAAACTAATAGCAAACAGAACAAGACCATATCTCATATTTTTTATACTCATTTAACAACCTATTAAAGTTTATTTAAAATTTATTTTGTTTTTTATGTTTTTTTATTATAGCTCCTAAGCTCTTTGTATACGACGCCGTCCTTCATATGTATCTCTCTGTCTGCAGATTTAGCTATTTCAGGATCATGAGTTACCATAACTATGGTTATATTGCTTTTCTTTGCCATTCTCATCAGTATATTTAATACCGTATCTGCAGTTTTAGAGTCAAGATTTCCTGTAGGCTCATCAGCAAGTATTATCGAAGGCGAGTTTATAAGAGCTCTTGCAATTGCAACTCTTTGCTGCTCTCCGCCGCTTAACTCAAGAGGCTTTTTTTGATATTTTCCAGAAAGTCCAAGCTCCGAAAGAAGCTGTTTTGCCTCCTCTATTTTTTCTTGGGTATCCATGTTAGATATCATAAGTGGAAGGAGAACATTGTCTAAAGCAGAAAGATAATTTACAAGATTGTATGATTGAAATATAAAACCTATTTTTTTATTTCGTATAAGGCATAACTCATTATCATTTAATGTTTCGGTGTCTACTCCGTCTATTCTTAACTTTCCTTTAGTTTGCCGGTCAAGTGTACCAAGAATATTCATAAGGGTTGTCTTTCCACTTCCAGATGCGCCTAAAATAGCAAGAAATTCACCCTTCTGCACCGTAACAGAAACATCTTTAAGAGCAGTATATTGAATTTTTTTTGAGAGATAGGTCTTACCTATATTCTCTGCTATAATTACATTATTATTTGACTGCATTTAAACACTAAACTCTGTTTATGTATAACAAGATAAAATATTAACGAGTACGTATTTATTAACTTTGAAACAGTTAGGTTTCTATTATGATTTTCACTTTGTAACTACCGCGCCAATAAGAGAGTTTTTGCAATTGCAATTTACAATTTTTGATGCAGTAGGGACAATATTATTTATAAGGCTTTTCGCTTCAGATATACTTTTCCCAAAAACTCTATTGACCTCTTCTGCCGTTACTGCTTTTATCTGTGGATTTCCTTCAAGCCCAGCATCATAATCAGTCACAATTCCAATACCTAAATAACACATTCCTTTTTCTCTTGCAAGCGCAGCTTCTGGATATTGGGTCATGTTTATAACATCAAAGCCTTGTGAGCTAAAAAATCTTGATTCTGCTTTTGATGAAAATCTAGGACCATTTATAACTATTACAGAACCACTTTCATGATATCTTATTTTCATGTTAGATAACGCTACAGCTGCAATAGTTCTAAGATCAGAGCAGTATGGTTCTGCCATACTTACATGAGCAACTTTATCTTCATCAAAAAAGGTATCGTGCCTCCCATTTGTCATATTTACAAATTGATCGAAAAGAACAAAATCTCCGGGCATGTAATTAGACTTTAAAGAACCTACGGCATTAGTAGCTATTATTCTGCTTATTCCTAATTCTTCAAATGCAAGTATATTTGCACGATAAGGAACTTTATGTGGAGGTATGTTATGCTTAGTTCCATGCCTTGGAAGAAACGCAACATCAACACCGCTAATTTTGCCTAATGAAATCTTATCGCTAGGATTACCATACTTAGTTTCTATGTTTACTGACTCTGGTGAATCAAGCAATGAATAAAAACCAGAACCTCCTATTATCCCTATCCTATTTACCATTTTATCAATAATATATCAACATTTATATTATTAGAACTTTCCTGGAAAAAACAATCACAGCAGGGTATTTTCTAATAATGAGTTCACACGTTCTGTCAATATTGCAAGTCTTTCTTTTGAGTATGGATTTAAATCAGGATTTGACTCAAAAGCCCAAATCAGGCGAAGCAAATTTCTTGCCGAATAAGAGTACCGTATATTTTCCTTAGACTGCGATTTATCAAGCTCATTGTTTGAATCAATATTGCTATGTTTATATATATGGGTATTTTTCTTCTTTGAAAACTCCATTGCCATTTTTATTATAGCTTGATGCAATGAGGGACTGATATTTTTTGAAGCTGCAATTATAGAGGTAAAGCCCAAGCCCCCAGAATAAGAAGGATGTGACTGTAAATTTTGAGTTAATATATAATTCATCAATTCAAACTCAGTCTTTGCTAAGAAATGCAACAGAGATTCATCTAACCTTTCTGGTATCTTAAGTAATTTTACTTTTACAGTTTCAGAAAGATTAGGATTGTTTGAAAGGCTCACCATAATTGGATATGCTTCGTTGTATAAGCCGAATGAAGATTTATTTTTCTCAAATATAAAATTTTGTATTTTCTCATATGGAGTAGAAAGAGATAGGGCAGATATGACCAAAACATCTCGTGATAGTGATAAAAGCTCATGAGTTCTAAAACTCATATCACTCCTTAATGCCATACTTATCTTTACAGGTTTAGGAGCCACATATATCATTACATCTTTTAGTGATTGCATATTAACACATTATTTTGATCTTCTCGGTTTTTTTCTTGAAGTAACTGAAAAACTAAATGGATCGTTTGATAATAATTCAGTTGTCCTTACTGTTTTCGGAGTTATTTGATTGGATATTGCAGAAGATTTTATTACTGGATTGTCACTTCTTGCAGCGTTTACCAATTCAGACTTTGAAAACTTTAGCTTTTGAAGTGCTATCGATCTTATCACTGTGTTTCTACTCTTTAATAACACAAGAACGGCTTCTTCGGAAAGATTAGGATTATCTAGAAGTGCATGTTGAAATTTATATGAGTACTTAGTGTTTTTTAATGAAAATTTAGCTAGTTCAACGGCATGTGTATTATTTTCAACTGTAAGACACCTATAGATAAGCTCCTGTGCTTCTTTGTTTTGTACACCGTACGCACTGCTTATATTATCAAAAAAGTTGCCGTTCATTTTATTCTTACTATTATTGTCTAATTCAGTTCTAATAGAAAGATAGCTTTTAAGACTTCTAATGTTTCTTGATAAATTTTTCTTCTCCATTACTTTACCTTTTTACTTTTTTACCTCTAGATTATTTGATCCACTTATTCACTTATGATAATATATCTCTAACAAGATTATATTTTTACCATCAACAATATACTTTGCCCTTAAATCTGATCTGTCTAATCCTAGATGATATATTGGATATTTCTTTCCGTTTTCATCTATATATGGCTGTTCTCCTTTCAATGCTCCCCTTACAAAACCCGATCTTCTAAATGGATTTATCTTTAATAGATAGAGCCTGCTAAGTAATGTATGTAAACTGTTATTTGAACTGGCCATCTTACCGTTTTCCATGTTAAGCTGGTGATCTATTTCTTCTGCAAGTTTAGGCGGTATCACTACCTTAAAATCATCATATATAGTTACTAACTTTGTATTTTGAAATAACTCCAACGCTGCTGAATGCGAGGGTATTTTAAATTTATTTTCTATTGGAACTTTATTTGTTTTTAGAGAAACTTCTTGCTTTTGAGCATCATTATCTTCTATAAATGACTTAAGTTTTTCAGATTGGGAAGTTGAATGCAAAGCGTTAAATAAAGCTTTTTTTGTTTTTATATTTACTTTTTTGCTTATTATTGCGGCTTTTAAAAGCAAAACAGGAAGTCTTGCAGCTTCGTCTAGATTTATTTTAAAAGTTCCATTAAATATCTCAACTATTTTTTTTGATAGATGCTCTGATAAAAAAGGAGTAAAACCAAACTCTTTCCACATTAATACTTTTGATATATGAGTTTCCATTTCCCTACCAGAATCCACTCCTTTTCGTGCAGCTTCTAAAAGAGAAACGCTTAAATCCGTATTTTTTTGTTTTATGGCAGTACCAATAACTGAAGATGAACAAGTATTAACCATCATCTTGATTGCCATTTTTTTACCATATTATATTGTCACTTTTTAGATATATATAGTTTTACAGAGCCTAGCACAATAGTCTATGTTGTAGTATTTTGTAGTATTTTTTACTTACTTTTTTATTATCAAACCTTTGAAAAAGAAGGCGCCGGGGGCGAGAATCGAACTCGCAGGGGCCATTACTAGCCGAACAGCTTAGCAGGCTGCCGCCATTTAGTGCAACTCTTATTGTTTGCAACCAAAGTTTGTACCACTAGGCGACCCCGGCACAATTAAGTTTAATATATGAAGCACAATGTTTATTAATTAACTCATATAAGCAGCAGAACCGTTTTCACATCATAAAAAATATACAAAGTGATCTGCACTTTGGCTCAGCCCCGTATCTTCAGAGCATAGCCCTTTGTACGCAATATGGCTTATTGCCATTTATGCTATATACGTAGGGTTGCTCCTTCCGGCCTGGCCCGTTTAATATGTAGAACCACCACTGAAGGCAAAGCCTCAACGCTTCGGTACAGGCTTTGCATACATTTATGACACTATACGGCATTAGGCCCGCCTAAAGGGGATTTGCGATATGGGAAACCCCTAGCTTCCCGCCGTTCTGCTGCATATATTTATCTAAGTTAAGTATTAATAGCTTTACTGAGAAGTATACATGGTGTTAATTTGAATTATGAGCAGTTATTAGACAGTGCATTTAAGGAATTACCTACACTCTCAATAGAAAAATCAGACTTTCAGATACCTGTAGCAGATACATTAATCCAAGGAAGCAAAACTATTTTAAAAAATATTGAGCAGATAGCTGATAAAGCTAGAAGAAGTGAAGATGATATTGCAAAGTATCTAACTAAGGAATTAGCTGCTCCGGTTAGCGTAAATAATCACGTTCTTGAAATAAACGCAAAAATAAATGCAAGCAGCTTAAACTCTAAGATAGAGGCTTACTTCAAAACTTATGTAATCTGCAAAGAGTGTGGCAAGCCAGACACTCATTTTGAACAGAGAGATAGAGGATATGTTACATTGGTATGCGAAGCTTGCGGAGCTAGATATACCGTTAAAAGCTATTAGGGATATGTATGTATAAAAAACCTGGACAACAAGAGGAGCAACATAGATTAATTTTACCTAGAGATAATGAGATAATCGGAGTGGTCACTAAGTGCTCTGGTGCAACAAATTTTATTGTTTTTTGTTCGGATAAAAACGAAAGAACCTGTGCAATACCTGGCAGGTTAAAAAGAAGATTTTGGATTAAAGAAGGCGATATAGTGCTTGTCAAACCATGGATAGTTCAAGGCAATGAAAGAGGAGATATAATA
Organism: Microcaldota archaeon; assembly: GCA_021850625.1. GTDB lineage: Archaea > Micrarchaeota > Micrarchaeia > Micrarchaeales > CABMGC01 > JAJZOD01. Next base: position 10,739 of record JAJZLJ010000013.1, read on the forward strand.
TGGAGATACAGTATCATGGATAAAAGCTTACTTAAACAAAAAGGGTATGAAGTACCTACATAATATAATAAAAATTCAAATTATTTTATTAGTAACTATAGAAAAAAATATTCATTAGTCAGTTTTTGCTTTGATTTCTTATCATTTATAATTACTAATGACTACGCCTTGCGAATATCAGATAAGATAGAGTCTATATCACTTTCTATTTGATACTTTCTTCTAAAATAATTTAGTATTATATCAACATCACGTTCAAAAAATGTTTCAAACATCGGATGACCTTTTACAACTGCTTGTCCAAAATCTATCAAAAATGGAGTATTGTTGTGCATTAAAATATTATACTCGCTGATGTCAGCATGAACCATTTTTCCTCTATACATAAGCTTTATGTTTTTTAATATTTCTGCTAGTATCTCCTTGGGATTTTCAAGAACCGTGTCCTTTAACATAAAAGCAGGATTGCCATCTTTATCACCTATAAACTCCATTACAAGAACATTCCCTATTGCCTTGTAGGGTTTTGGGCAGTAAACGCCAAGTTCATTGGCAAGCTTTAAATTTCCAAACTCCTTTTTACACCAAATCTTCACTACATTTTGTATTTTATTGTTTACCTTTCCAAATCTTGGATCGCCATTTATATAATTTATTCTTTTTTGAAAGCTGGATGTTTCAAGACGAAATATCTTTACCGCAACGTTATTTTCCTCTACCGCCTGCCCTGATTTTGCAAGATATACATCTGCTTCTTTGCCCGTAGATATTACAAAAAGAAGCTGCGAAATTAATTTATGATTAAAAAATTTAGTTATATTTAAAAGTGTTCTGTTATCAAAAACTCCTTCTGATATTTTATCCTTTTCTTTTACTAAATAAACCTCTCTTTCAGATCTTTTCCTTTTACTAAGCTTTCTTGACATTAATAAACCTTTTTTGAATTTAAATTTTAATTACCCTTAATTCAGTTAGATATATATTGTATACACTTATAATAATTAATATATATAATAGAAAAGTAGAAGTTATGATAAATAATAAGAGGATATGTTATGAAAAAGTTATTTTTGCTATCAGTTATAATTTTTATCTTTGGTGTATCATATGCAGGTACAGTTACACTTACAGGCACTTGCACAAAGGCATTGTCTCAAAACAACATAGTTTTTAGTTTAAGTAATAGTGGAAATGACACCGCTTACAACATACATGTTATACCAACTATTTACTACGCTCAGACAAATAGCAGCTATTACGTATCTCCATCGATAGGACCAAACGATGCATTTGTTACAAATGTTCTTCTTCAAAATATAACAGCTAATGGTACATATATAGACTACATGACGGTGGCGTATCAACAGGGAGGATCTGTCTTCAGTGCACTTTTTCCATGTTCTGCAAGTTTTAACACTCAAACAAGCAGTCAAGTGCTTTTATCTAAAAATATAACTTATCTTAACGGAATTTATTATATAAATGTAACAGCATTTAACGCAGGAAAAATAGGGATCACCCCTAACATCTCTATAATACTCCCAGAAGGTTTTAGCTATCTGAATCAGAATTATAACAAAACATATATCCCTGGATTAAGTCATCAAAACTATATTTTCAAGGTAAAGAATAACGTAGGCGGAAGTTACTCTGGAGCGGTAGCTGCGCAGTATACAGATAATGGACTTAATTATGGAACATTTTTGAGCTTTGTATTAGGACAGGAGGCGATTACTCAAAAAATTCCAGGAGGAATAAACTTTTTTTATATTGGCATTATTGCAGTTATCCTAATTTTAATAGCACTGATAATAAGAGCTGCAGTTAAGAAAAAGACAAATAATAAAAAAGAACTGATTGAAAAATAAAGATTACGTAAAGTTATTTATTTTGTATAAGGTGAAGTTAAAGTTTTGTGAGCTGTTTTGCGTAGCTATTACTGAGATATTATAACTGTGAAGCTCTGAACCACATGTAGAATTTTTATACTCTGGAGTACTGCACCAATATCCATAATCAAATACAAAACAGGAATAATTTTTAAATGTCTCCTCGTTAGTAGTCATGTTTCCAGACCCCAGATAAGAAACTTGAGCTGCGCTTCTGTTTAATTCATACCATATATCTGGAGTAAAAGAGAACACTAAGCAACTAGTAGGAACCTTTTGATAATTGTTATAAATAAAGGAAGTAGCTTGAGTATTGAAGTATTCTTGAGGCATCTGCGATATGGGTATTGTTATTTTTGGCAATATTGAAAAGAATGGAAATAATACTACTATAAGTAATAAGACTATTAGTATAATTGAGAATGAATGCTTGAACTTTATTGCCTTTGTAGTAATTATTGACACTGCATCTGCCAGCCCAACAATTCCAAAACTTGAAAGTATAGATATAAATGGAAGAAGCTCAAGCATAAACCTTACATCAACTCCATAGCCTACAGAACCAGCATAGAAAAATGTATAAAATAAAAAGTAAAGAGCAATTGTTAATCCAGGCAGAATAATCAATCCAGCTTTGTTTTTTATTTTTTTAAATAATATTATTACAACTATTCCTAAAATCGAAAGTATAAGGATATTTATAGACGAGATAATAGGATATGTAGATGTCGTTCCAAAAAGAAAGTTTAGATTAGGGGATATGTTTTGCATAAAGTTAGATATTGAAAGTATACTTTGCCCTGAAGGCTGTCCATATTGTGGTGATATAGATTCTGTATAGATATAAAAAATTTGT
>JAJZLJ010000010.1 GCA_021850625.1 Microcaldota archaeon
TGGTATTGAAGGTCTTCCAATTTCAAACAATGGTCTTGTTGGTTGGTTTACTCTAAATGGTAATGCTAATGATTTAAGTGGTCAGGGAAGTAGTGTGATTTCAAGCAATGTGTTGTACACACATGATATACAAGGAACGGTCTCTACAAATGTTTCTTATTTTAACGGAGCTTCTTCATCAATTCCACTTTCATCGTCATTGTTTCCTAATTATCCTACTGGCGGCACTACAACTTCGTATGCGGCTACCTTTTCAATATGGTTTAAAACAACAAGTGATGGAGTGATACTCGGACAAGAAAGTTCTCCATTAAGTGCTACGCCAAGCGGTTTTGTACCTGCTATTTATGTAGGTACTAATGGAGATGTACGAGCCTCACTTTTTTGGCACGGCGGAGTTTCAGATCAAATAGTTTCCACAACTCCATATAATAATGGTCAATGGCATTTTCTTGTCGATACATATAACAACGGCCAGGAAACATTATACATAGATGGCAAAGAGATAGGGACACAATCGCAATCCGAGATCGGATACTCAAGTGAATATTATTATCAATTAGGCACAGGGTATGCCGCTACATGGCCATATGTCGGAAGTAATTGGTTTTATTTTAATGGGCAGCTTGCAAATGCCCAGATATATGACGGAGCAATAACCCCTCAACAAGAGCTTTCTATGTATTATTCTGGAATAGGCGCAGCACCAATATCTCAGAACAGCATTACTGGTTGGTTCTTACTAACTGGGAATATAAATAATCTAATCAATATTAATCAAGCAACATTATATCCTAATAATGTAGTTTTTTCATACTATAATCTTTCAACAACAGACTCCTTATATCAAAACCGTTCAAGCAACTTGGCAAAGATTCCAGGGCTACTTTCCTGTACAAATGCCTTTAATTGCTATAATGCAAATAGTAGTGGTGTTTATATAAGCAATCTCCCACTAGAGACTGGCAGTAAATTCGAAACAGTAACCTTCAACTCCAACTCATTCATTACTGCAAATGTGCCATTGTCAGGAAACTTTGCCTTATCATTTTGGTTGAGGCTAAATGGTACTATAACCAATAATGAAATACCTATTGGTCTTTCTGGTTCAAACGGTATAATCATATCATCGATTTCGGGCTCTCCAACGCTTGGACTTACAGATGGCTCAAATGTGCTTTATGCCAATGTCCTTTCCACTGGAACATGGGTTTATGTAGCAGCATCAAAATCTGGTTCAACCTATACTATATATACAAACAACAACCCTGGAAATACATTAAATATGGGGCCAATAACTATAGCAAATCTTTCTTTAGGGATGCTTTCAAACTACGGAGAGTTCTTCAATGGCTCTCTATCCAATCTTCAAATATACTCAAATACCATAACTGCTACACAAGCTAATCAGCTTTATGACGAAGGCATAACCGGTTCTCCATTGTCAGGAAATCTAGTCGCATGGTACCCACTTGTAAACAACTGTTATAACTATACCTCTAGCATATACAACTGCTATAACTCTAAAAACATTACCTATTCCTACTTTTCTGGAAATTATTTTGCATCTGGATATCCAATGCAGACAATAGAAAATGAATGGCAGGCGCTTGGCTTTGGAAGTTCTACGCCTTAATTTTTGCTGATATTATGTTACCTGAATGGCTTTCAATTAAACCAGCATCCACATCTAAATATGATACTATAAAAAATACAATTGCAGAAAGAAAGTTGCATACGGTGTGCAGCGAAGCCCATTGTCCTAATCTGTCAGAATGTTGGAGTTTAGGCACCGCAACTTTTATGGTTTTAGGCGGTTTATGTACAAGAGGCTGCAAATTTTGCGCAGTAAATAAAAGTGCAATAGGAGAAAAGCCAAATCCAAACGAACCATTGATGCTTGCAAAAACCATAAAAGAATGGAATTTAGATTATGTAGTAATAACCTCTGTTTGTAGAGATGACTTGGAAGATCAGGGAGCAGGACATTTTGCAGATTGCATAACTGCAATAAGAAAAGAAAGCCCCAAAACAATCATAGAGGTTTTAATACCTGATTTTACCGGAAATGCATCATATCTTAAAAAAATAACTGAGGCAAAACCTGATGTAATAGGGCATAATATAGAAACTGTAAAGCGCATAAGCCCTCAAATACGAGATAAAAGGGCTGATTATTTTCAATCGTTAAATATTCTTAATCAGTCAAAGCTCTTTGATAAAAATATCTATACAAAATCCGCACTTATGCTTGGGATGGGAGAAACAGAAGACGAAGTGCTTTTTGCAATGGATGATTTAAGAACTGCAAAGGTAGATTTTCTTGCTATTGGACAGTATCTTCAACCTAGCAAATTTCATGTAGTAGTTAAGGAGTATATATCTCCTAAAAAATTTGATGAGCTAAAGACAATAGCAATGAACAAGGGTTTTCTTTATGTTGCATCAGGACCATTTGTCAGAAGTTCCTATAAAGCCGGAGAGTTTTTTACTACAAGAATAAAGGAAAACTCAATTCATCTGTAAAAATTCCATTCTTTGCTTTTATATTTTTTTTCAAGCTCCGGAAGCATTTTTATTTCTTCACTTGTAAGTGTTCCAAACCTAAATTCTTTGTTTTGCGTAAACGCTTTAAGAAGAGCATTATACACTTCTTCTATAGTTATTCCAGGAACCTCTCTTTTTATTGAGGTGACCCTTTCTTCGGCGTTTTTTATCATTTTGTCTGATATTTTTTCTTTACTTACATTTAATAATGTAAACATTTTTTTAATATCAGTGTCATATAATATAGTTCCGTGCTGTAGAAGTATCTTATTTTTTCTTGCCTGTGCATTTCCTGAAATCTTTCTATTATTTACTAATATGTCATTTATAGGCGCGAAAACTGATTTAATATTTAAGGAAGTTAACGCATTAATTATATAACCACATATCTCTTCATAACTCTCTCGTATTCCATTTCTAAACAACATTTGAGGTGCAATTATGCTATATGTTATCTCTCCATTTTCATCATGATAAACCGCTCCACCACCTGTTATTCTTCTTAAACAATCAACATTCTGCAATCTGCAGTTTTCTATATTTACCTCTTCTTCTAAACTCTGAAATCTTCCTACAGACACTGCACTTGGCGACCATCTATAAAATCTAATTGTAGGCTCTGAGATGTTTTTTGCAACATTTTCTGATATAGCTTCATCAATGCTCATATTTCTATACCCAGAGTAGGTATCAAGCGGAATAACTCTCCATCTCATTAAACAGCCTCAGTTATAAATGAGGTTATGGCATCGGAGTCAAAACCTATTACCTCAATATTATTTTTTTCCATGCATTCATCAATTACCTTCTTTAGTAAAGTTTTATCAATGGGCATTCCGACAATTGCTTTTTCTATAATGTCTAAACCCTCGGCAGGATAAACAAAAAAATCCCCAAAGATTCTAATGCTCTCTATAGTATTTTCAAATTCTATTCTTATTTCAAGGAGCTTTCCATTTTTTATTTTATGCTTAATTGTTTTTTGCATATTTACCTTTAGGCAAAGACTTATTTATTTTTTTGCTGTAAAATAGCTATTGATTTTATGATGCCAAATATGGATCCTAGAATGTTAAAGCGGATGATGGACAGTATGGGTATAAAGAATATTCCAGTCGATGCTGTTCGTGTAATAGTAGAATGTAATGACAAGGATATAATAATCGATGGTCCGGAGGTTTCAATAATAGAAGCGCAAGGTTCTAAAACATTTCAGGTTTCTGGAGGTATTATATCAGAAAAAGATAAATCAAAACCAGAGATAAATAATGAAGACATAAAACTAGTTATGGAGCAAACAGGCGTTAACGATGAAGAAAAGGCACGCGCTGCTTTAGAATCATCAAATGGTGATATGGCACAGGCCATTCTTAAGCTAAAAAATGAGAATGAAAATGCTTGATTTAACTGATGCACAGAAAGCCCATGCCATTTATCTGTTTACGGGTGGGAGAATCTCAGCGCCATGAACTATAAATCAGCACTATTTATACATCAGTGCGATCAATTTGTTTTATAAATGCATATTTTTATGCAATAACTTTCTCAATTTGGGTTTTCTATTTAAGCTTACAGAATTTTGTATATATGCAATGAAGGCACATCCTGTATCCTTTTAACTTCCGCACCAGTTGCCAATCCTGCCTTTATGACCGCACTTACAGCCTCATTACCGACTATATTTCCTGAATAAATATATATTCTTTTTAGGATATCTACTAAATTTTCTGGCTTTACAAGCTCCCCTTTATAAAAATCGGCATATTTTTTAAGATCAAGCACCATACCTGTTTTTTTATCCTTGTAAATATTCCCTAACAATTTCTCATCACAAATAGCAACCATTGCTCCATTGTCAGTATCATGGATCTTCAAATATATCATAAATAGTACCTATCTATACTTGTAAAACATAAAAATAGTCGATGCATATAAAATTCCATACCAAAACAACCACATACCTCCAAATACATTATTTATTATGACTGCAATTACTCCCAAAATAAATAAAAATATGGCAAACGAAACCTCCATAATAGAGTTTTTTGCCGCATAAAGTATTCTTCCATATTTATAATTATTTTTATTTTTTCTTTCCCATACTACTCTATACTTTTTTCTAAATATAGCGGCAAAAGCTGCCTTTGCCCTTATAAAGGCAAGAGCAAAATTTAAAAGAAAGATCATTATACCTTTTCTGACTGAGTTAAAGTAAACCTTTGTTATTATTATCGGTGCTATTATCGATACAAATAAAGCTCCTATTCCTAAAAGCTCCAAATCAAAACTAAGATACTGCGCGCTGAGTACATTGCTTAAATTAATTTTTGCTATCGGTAGCTGTGAAAATACTATAAATATAGAAATCAACGTGAAAAGTACCAGCATCACAGAGATGTAATTAAGTCCAAAGCCATGTGTCATGTAATCTACATTAGAAAGCGGGCTAAGTACCTTTTTGGTATTTTTTCTCCTTAATTTTTCTATAAAGTAGCCTAAGAATTGAGTATCTCCATAATTATATCTCCACTGCTGTTTAACGAGCTCTGTAAAGGTCTTTATTGGTTTTCCATAAGCATATACTTTCGGTACGTAGAGACTCTTAAAGCCATGCACATCTGATTCAAAGCTAAAAAATGTATCTTCAATAACATACTCTGGAAAACCTCCAATTTCCTTCAAGCACGAGGTCTTTATTATGCCACATGAACCGGCAAAAATTGCAGTGTTATTCAATGCTCTGCTTGGCTGTATAAATTTGAAGAAGAAAGCATCAAAAAGATCAATAGTGTCTGAAAAGAATGAATATTTTCTATATCTTTTTTCAGTTTGTATATATGCAAGTTTTTTATCTTGAAAATATGGAAGAAGATCCTTTAGAAATTTTGTATTTGTAAGATATTCATCATAATCAAACACAGCAATGAACTCCTCCTTAGTTATATTCATCAGGTTATTCAAAGCCCCGGCTTTGTACCCCCTCCTGTCCTCTCTATTTATATAAATATAATTATAAATTTTACTTGCTTTTTTTATTTGATTTATCTTTGTTTTATCATTAGAATCATCTAACATGTAAAAAACTATTTTGTCTTTAGGATAATCAAGTTTGCGAAGTTGTTTCATGTTTTTTATGACTATTTTTGGATCCTCATTAAAGGTAGCTATAGCAACAGCAACACTCGGAAAGGTATTCATTGGGGATAAAGAGTCTTTTATTTTATCTAAATACTCATCATAAAGATATGAACGATAATATGAATAGGCTGTAAATGTATTGAAAAGACCTGCGACAATAGATAGTATCAGATAAGAAAATGCCAAAAAATATGTATATGCATTGTTTGCATTATAAATGAGATAAATAGAAAATACAAATCCAAATAAAGTAAGCAAAGCAAAAACTATAACTGCAAACACCCTGCCTAAAAGATCCTTTTTAATTCCTTTACTAATCATGTATTCTCTCCTTATTTATATGTCCATGCCTTGCATATTTGGCATGCACCATTACTTATTATAAGTGAAGTTATATATTATTAAACTTATTTAAAATAAACGATTGCCGGGATGGCAGAACCAGGTAACGCGCCAGTTTTTTAAGGCGAAACTCGAGATCTGGTGGCCTTCGGGCCATCTGGGTTCAAATAAGCCCTTGTATATCTAACCAAAAAACAAAGGTTTTGAAAATCCCAGTCCCGGCGCTTATTTTTTAAACAACTCCTCTATACTACTCTTTTCATTTGCAAATTTTTTTGTTACCGGTTCCATTATTCGAATAATACTTTTATATACCGCATTTTTAAGATCAACTGGATGTAGTTTTTTCTCTCTATAATCCTTTTCAAGAAGCGCATAGTTATTATATTCCACATCTCCTCCGTATTTGCTATCTCTTTCAATATTCAATTTGCCTAATGTTGGAATTATTATATATCTACATAATCCTAAAATTGGATTCTCTTCAGTTATCCCTTCGGGACACCATCCAGATCTTATTATTTTTTTAATCTCCTCTTCGCTTGCAAGTATTGGTATCGATGAACCAGGCTTTGATTTGCTCATCTTCATTGCAGTCACAATTTCCTCTTTTTCAGCGTTTTGGTCCACCTTTATAGGTTCTAGAAGTGATTGTATAAGGTGTGTATGCAGCAGAGCAAGGGGTCTTTTTTCGTTAAGCTCCTTGAAGGCCTCTCTAGCCAGCATGTGCACCTTTCTCTGATCCATCCCAGCATGTGCAACATCAGCGCCATAAGCCTTAATATCCGCAACCTGCATGATAGGGTAAATATACTGTGATACATACAAAGTATCTTTTTCACTTCTTCCTTGTATTATAAGCGTTCTTGTTGCTCTTGCAATGGTTGTTTTTGCTGCAATTTTCATTACCTCCTTCCAATACTCATCATTATTATGATAAAGTTCCGAGCCAAACATAACCTTAGCTTCGGGACATGTTATAGCAAATAATTTTTTATAAAACTCTCCAGCCTTCCTAATACGCTCCCAATCTCCACCTAATTTTTGATTTGCAACGGTATGCCAATCTGCTAAAAGTATATTTGTTTGAAATCCTGCCTTGGCAAGATCATTAACCTTTTTTCCAGCACAAAGTATATGGCCTATGTGTGGCATACCACTTATCTCTAAACCCCAGTAATGTACTGGTTTTGAATTTGTTTCAAGTATCAATTTAAGTTCTTCTTCTGTAACTATCTCCTCGGTAGGTTCTGATTTTATTAATTCCATTTTTGTAGTTATATCCATCAAATCACTTACGTTGCAATGATTAATATTCCAATAATTAGTCTGGGATATTCTATTCATTTTTGTTAATTATACTATCCTGATATATTTATAAAATATCTGTACAACCTTATTTTTCAAAATAATAACCTGTTATATTGGTAATATCTTTCCTGCAAATCTTTTTATGTTTTTGTTTATATATACTATAAAAGAGGCGACATTAATGGCTACTAAAGAGTTTGTTTCACCTGATGATGAAGAACTGCTTAAATTTATTGAATCTGCAAAACCAAAAATCTATGTTGTAGGTGCTGGGGGCAGCGGCTCAAATACAATAAATCGTATTTCAGAGATTAATATAGAAGGTATAAATTTAATTGCAATGAATACCGATGCATCTCATCTTGCAAAGATAAAATCAAACAGGAAGGTTTTAATAGGAAAAAAGATAACCAGGGGGCTTGGTGCGGGCAGCGATCCAAAGCTCGGAGAGGAATCAGCTATAGAGAGTAAAGATGAGATTAAGCATGTAATGAGTGATGCGCAGCTTGTTTTCATAACTGGAGGCATGGGCGGCGGCACAGGAACCGGTTCAGCTCCTATAATAGCACATGAGGCAAAGGAGGCTGGGGCGCTCACCGTTGCAATAGTCACCCTTCCTTTTTCAAGCGAAGGTAAAACACGACTTAGAAATGCATTAGAAGGTCTTTCAAGATTAAAACGTGTAACAGATACTACAATAATAATACCTAATGATAAACTTCTTGCAGTTGCTCCAGATCTTCCTCTTAATATGGCTTTTCGTATAAGCGATGAGATACTGGCTAATGCTACAAAAGGTATAATAGAGATGGTTACTAAGCCTGGAATGGTAAATCTTGATTTTGCAGATCTACGCAGTGTGTTAAAAGACTCTGGTTATGCTGTTATAGGCATAGGCGAAGCCAACTCAACACAAACTAATGATCGCGCATCTGTAGCAATAAATAATACCCTAAGCAGTCCTCTTCTTGATGTTGATCTTTCTACAGCAAAAAAAGCCCTTGTAAATATAATAGGCGGAGAGGATCTTACTCTAAGAGAAGCAGAAAAGATTTTCCAAGAGGTAGCAGGAAGAATAAGCGAGGATGCGATGATGAAGTGGGGAGCAAGGATAGATCCTACAATGCAAAAAAGCGCAATAAAGATAATGGTAGTTTTAGGAGGCGTTGAGTTTGCCGATTACTCAGATGTAGGAATAAAGAAAAAGTTAGAAGAATCAAAGAATGTAGATCTTGATAAAATCTTTGAGGATTAGCTGAAATAATTCTTACAGAATTTTATAGCAAGCTTTTTAAACTTCTTTGTGTAAATATCTTTATGGCCAGTTTAAATTTTAAACAGAAAAATCATGGATTTAAGCGCAATAGCGGATATTACCGTTTCATACTTCCTGTAATAATAGTAATAGCTTTGGTAGCAATATTACTATTTTCAATGGGCGGTGTAAATACCATTTCACAGACACAAACTCTTTCATTAACACAGGGAACAGCATCACAATTAAAACTTACTTCTTCTGCTGTATTTTCTATGTATCTTTCTAGCGTTTCTTCAAGTTCAGCAGAGATATCAATATCACAATCTCCTGTTCTATTAAGCACAATAGTATCTTTTTCTATTTTATCTGGTCAAACGCTTAATGTAAGTACCTACGCTTCAAATAATGCAAATCTTCAGATAAAACTTCTTTCAAGTAACGCAAGCACTGCAAAACTTCAGCTTACTCCTGTTCCAACTGGACTTACTATACCAATAAGTCCTGGTCTTTCATCTTCGCAGCCATCATCATTGCCACAAACTGGCGTATCTGGTAATACAACTCAAAGTACTACTATACTCTCAACTACAACTACTATCTCCAATCAAAATACCTCAAAAACAACCTCCGTAACAACAGTTGCAACCGGTGCTTCTACTTCACAGGTTACAACAACCTCTCCAAATCAAAATATACCATCTTCAGTAGTCTCCGCAGCAGAGAATAGTGACATAGGCAAACTCGTCGCAAATCTAGATACACTTTATGCAGAAGAGAGCCAGTGCACCCCCTCTTTATACAATCAAACACTGCTCTCAAAAACCGGACAGTCTGCAACAGGAGCCTTTTCATACGCTAATGCAAGTGCTATAACGCCTTCAACAATAACCTCAGTAATAACAGGACCTGTATACTCAAACTACACAGTTGTTTATAGCTCCAAATCCAACTCAAAGTTAACTACGGGCACTGCAATAAGCTTAATTCTTAATGGCACAACTGGAATAATCTCCAATATAAAATTCTCAGGCATCTTCGAAGGCCAGAACTACACAGATATAGAAAACTCTTATAACTATCAAAACAGTATAGGAAATGCCTGCGCCGCATATATACCACAGTGATAACTCTATACTGCTTGAATAATTCCTGAATTACTCTTGAATTACTCTTATGTCTTACTAATCTTGAAAACTCCCTTAGAATAGAATGGAATAGAATGAAGGCAAAATCAGAAAGGATGCTCATTTTTGGTCAAAGATATACTGCATTCTATAAAATAATATAAAATATCCTAGCAGTTACAGAGAAATCAAAAGCATGGCAAGTAAGCATGCTGAGGCTGCACACATAATGTTTGTAGTATATTTACTTCCTATGCCTTGTTCTTCATAATAACCGAAAAATGAGTCTATTAGATCCCCGAAGAAACCTGCTATAACTGTAATCACAAAAAGAGCAGAACTTCCAGTCAAAAGATATGCAAAAATAGCTATAATCAAAGCACCTATAAAACCGGCAATAAAACCTAACAACGATACAGCTCCTGAGGTTCCAGCATTAACCTTTCTCATGCCAAATAACGTAAATGCCTTTCTTTGCAATACTCCTATCTCGCTTGAGAATTTATCTGCGGTAATGGCCGCTACTGCCGCTGCGAATGCAAATATAACTGCGGTTGAATTTATACCAAGAAAACTGCGCAACGCGTAAAGAATTACTATAAACAATGGTATTATACCATTGGCAGCGACATTTTTCCAACCTCTAGTGCCTTCATATATGCCGTATGCTTTCTTTTTGTTTTTGTTGAAATTGGTAACAATTGCGGAGAATATAAGAAAAATAAGCATCAAAATCAGAAATAACCACCATAAGTTCCCACCTAAAACTACCAAAAAGACGCCTAAAAGCAATGCTGAAAGCAGTCCCTCTTTATCGAGCGTTAAAAGCGATACCATTCTTATCAATCTTAAATTTCCACTATTTACAAAGGTTTATAAACCTAGCTAGAGTTATAATACTACGAATTCTATTAGGAAGGGTATACTGGTCGCCTTGCCAGTGCATTAAATTGCACTGGCCTCTTCCTAGCTTGAAACACAATAAACCCTACTTTAAGAGTTGTATGTATAATTGTTTATTTATATCTTTCCGTAATAATTATACATATAATTGATTTCACTTTTTTTGGTATTGATATGGCTAAGGAAAAAAGTATTAAAAATATAGAGGATCTTCCTGGAATAGGTCCAACTACTGCAGAGAAGTTAAAGGATGCCGGCTATGATGATCTTGAAAAAATAGCAGTTCTTTCTGCGCACGAGCTGTCTGAGATCTCAGGAATGAGTGTTGAAAGCGCAAAGAAGGCTACAGAAGCAGCAAAGCAGGCAACCACTTTAGAATATAACACCGGCTCTCAGGTTTATGACGAACGCAAAGCTATAGGACGTATACTCACCGGATCAAAGGAGCTTGATGAACTTCTTGGCGGTGGTGTTGAGGCAAAAGGCATAACCGAGGCTTATGGAAAGTTTGCATCTGGAAAATCGCAACTTGGTTTTCAATTATCAGTCAATGCCCAACTTCCGATGGGCAAGGGCGGACTTTCTGGAGCCGTTCTTTTTGTAGACACAGAAGGCACCTTCAGACCTGAACGTATAGAGTCTATAGCAAAGGCTGCAGGCCTTGATCCTACTGAAACGCTTAACAATATTTTAGTAGTAAGAGCTGAAAATACAAGCCAACAGATACTTACAATAGAAAGAGCAGACAAGCTTATACGCGAGAAAAATGTAAAGCTTATTGTTGTTGACTCTATGATGTCTCTTTTTAGATCTGAGTTTGCAGGAAGAGGTGCTCTAGGCGAAAGGCAACAAAAACTCAACGCCCATATTCATAAGCTTCAAAGCCTTGCGGATACCTACTCGCTAGCTGTTTATATAACAAATCAGGTAATGGACAATCCAGCAATCCTTTTTGGTGATCCTACGACCCCTGTAGGAGGTAATATTATAGCACATGCTGCAACTACCCGCCTTTATTTAAGAAAAAGCAAAGAGGATAAGCGCATAGTACGACTTGTAGACTCTCCAAACATGCCTGAAGGCGAAGCAGTAATGAAGATAACTTCAAATGGAATAAAGGACTAAGGTACTCTACCATGTTATATCTAATTGGTTTGGGGCTCGACAACGGAGAACTTTCGCTTAATGGCCTAAAAGCACTCAAAAATTCCAAAAAACTTTTTCTTGAGACCTATACTACTCCTATTTCAGAAGAGTATCTTTCATTTTTAAAAAAGCAAGACATAGAACTTATACTTTTAAATAGATCAGATCTTGAGGAAAATGCAAAAACTCTAATCTCAAAAGCAAAAGCTGAGGATATTGCAATTCTAGTTCCAGGAGATCCTCTTATAGCCACGACGCATCATTTACTACTTGTAATAGCTAAAAATCTAGGTGTAAAGGTAACGATTTTTCATTCATCTTCTATCTTTTCAGCAGCAATAGCTGAAAGCGGACTTGATATATACAAATTTGGTCCTACTACAACCATAACACAATGGAGTAAGAATTATACCCCTACCTCGTTTTTAGAAAATATAGACAGAAATCTTCAAAACAAACAGCATACACTACTACTCTTTGATATAATAAATAACGGCGAAAGAACACTTTCCATAAAAGAAGCAGCATCAATAATAACTAAAGCAGAGGAAAAACTTGGAAAAATAATCATTTCCAAAAAAAAGATTCTTCTTCTTGAAAATATAGGCTCCAAAGAATCCTCAATTACTTATGCAGAGCTTTCCGTTCTATCCGAAAAGAAAAATAAAAAAGAAATTAAAAAATCCTGTTTGATAGTTCCTGCACAGACCAGCTTCGCAGAAAAAGAGCTTCTCGAATTATTTATTTAAATGAATGCACAGAAAGCCCATGCAGTTTATCTGTTTACGGGTGGGATGGGTTCACCTTCCTCAATTGATACTGCCTAGAGTTACTGTTGGCATAACGCCGCTTGGTGGGATATATCTTGCTCTCGCCCAAGAAACTAAAATAGTATTTGGAGCATCTGTATATTGATTTGCAAAATATAAATTGCTATTTAATTCCGATAGTGTTACAGGAGATGCGGTTTTACTATAACCATAATTAAATTCTGCAGTTAATGTCGTTGTTGTAGGAGCGTAAAGAGTGAATAAATAATATACGTTTGGATATACAGGAACATTCCATGACCCATCCCAGTATAAATTGGTAATTTCTGGTGCAATTCCATAAAATCCTACAGAACCCAAACCAAAATCTTGATTTCCACCACTTGCAAGACCATTGAATGCAATATACATATCTAAAGCAGAAATAAGCGTGTTAAATGTAGTTGTTGTAGACATAGTTGAGTATGAACCGATAGTTACACCATTGTTCACTACTACATTTGAACCTGTAAATGTCCATTTATTTGTATTAAGTATAGTTCCAGCAAAATCATCATAGAAGTTAAACACACTCGT